>NZ_CP020373.1:2837500-3465000 GCF_003957745.1 Shewanella khirikhana
ATATTTTGCATACACTGAGTATCATTGATTAACATCCTTACCAAGATATCACACTTTCGCCCGCCTCTGGCGAGCGCTTTTGGAGACAGGTTATATGGGAACCAGATACCAGGTGTTATTGGTGTCACTGCTGCTGGCAAGTGGCATGGCTGGCGCTTCTACTATATATAAGTGGGTCGATAAGAATGGCGTGACCCACTACAGCGAGCAGCCCCCAGCAGAAGATGCCCAGGCGCAAACCCTGGATGCCAAAAAAATTGAACCCAAGCGGATTGGCTTTGACTCCCCGAAGGTGGCCACCAAGCAGGATGCCGAGGCAAGTGAAGAGCAAAAGAATGCAGACCTTATACGTCAGCAAAACGCCCAGCAGGCCGATGCTATCTGTGAGCAAGCTAAACAGAATCTTGAAGTGCTCTCCAATTTCAACCGGGTAACCAAAACCGATCCGACCACCAACGAGCCTGTGGTGATGTCTGACGATGACCGTGAAGCCGCCCTCGCCGACTCAAAGAAACGGGTTGAACTGTTCTGTAAGGACAAGTAACCCAAGGACCATCCAGCATCTGATGATGAAAAAAGAAAGGGAGCCGATTGGCTCCCTTTTTACTGCATCAACTAATAACTCGCCGAATGCCTGAGGCTTCGGGCCCGTCTTTGTTACTGAGCAAATACCAACTCTGCATCTTGGCAGTCGACCCGGATCGGCTTGCCGGGGATAAACTCACCCCGCAGCAGTTTCTGCGCCAGCGGATTTTCCACCTCTTGTTGCAGCGCCCGTTTCAGCGGCCGCGCACCATAAACAGGATCAAAGCCGGCTCTGGCGATAAAAGCCAGCGCCTCATCACTGAGTTCAAGCTCAAACTCACGCTCGGCCAGACGCTTACGCAGTGACTCGATTTGGATGGAAGCAATGTTCTTAATGTGCTCAGCATCCAGTGGGTGGAACACCACGGTCTCGTCAATCCGGTTTAAAAACTCCGGCCGGAAACTGTGCACCACTACATTCATGACCTCTTGCTTCATCTGGGCATAATCCAGGGTACCGAAACGTTCCTGAATAATGTCAGAGCCAAGGTTCGAGGTCATGATCACTACTGTGTTACGAAAATCCACAGTGCGACCCTGGCCATCGGTCAGGCGACCATCATCCAGCACCTGCAGCAGGATGTTGAACACGTCGGGATGCGCTTTTTCCACCTCGTCGAGCAAAATCACCGAATAAGGCTTGCGGCGCACGGCTTCGGTAAGGTAACCGCCCTCTTCGTAACCCACATAGCCAGGAGGCGCCCCCACCAAACGGGAAACCGAGTGCTTCTCCATAAACTCCGACATATCGATGCGTACCAACGCCGATTCGGTGTCGAACAGGAATTTTGCCAGCGATTTACACAGCTCAGTTTTACCCACCCCGGTAGGGCCGAGGAACAGGAATGAGCCGATGGGGCGGTTAGGATCGGCAAGTCCCGCTCGACTTCTGCGAATGGCATTGGCCACCGCATCCACCGCCTCGTTCTGACCTATCACCCGCTCATGCAGCGCATGCTCCATTTGCAGCAGCTTTTCACGTTCACCTTCAAGCATCTTGGCCACAGGAATACCGGTTGCCTTGGACAACACCTCGGCAATTTCCACATCGGTAACCTTGTTGCGCAGCAGTTTCATGTCCTGCATTTCCGCCTGGGCGGCCAAATCGAGCTGCTTTTCAAGCTCGGGTATGCGGCCATATTGCAGCTCAGACATGCGGGTCAAATCCCCAGCCCGGCGGGCCACTTCCAGATCCATCCGCGCCTGCTCTAAATCGGCCTTAATATGCTGAGTGCCAGCCAAAGCCGCTTTTTCGGTGCGCCAAATTTCATTGAGCTCATTGGCCTTGGCTTCCACGTCTTTCAGCTCATGGCGCAAATGCTCCAGACGTTTTCGACTCGCCTCATCGTTTTCTTTCGCCAGCGCCTGCTCTTCCAGCTTAAGCTGAATAGCGCGGCGCTCGAGACGGTCAAGCGATTCCGGCTTGGAGTCAATCTGCATCCGGATGCTGGATGCGGCTTCATCAATCAGGTCGATGGCTTTATCGGGCAGTTTACGGTCGGATACATAGCGGTGCGACATACTTGCCGCCGCCACAATGGCCGGATCGGTAATTTCCACATGGTGGTGCAGCTCGTAACGTTCTTTAAGACCACGCAAAATGGCAATGGTGTCTTCTACAGTGGGCTCGTCCACCAGCACTTTTTGGAAACGGCGCTCAAGGGCGGCATCTTTTTCCACATATTGACGATATTCATCCAGAGTCGTGGCGCCAACACAGTGCAGCTCGCCGCGGGCCAGCGCAGGCTTAAGCATATTACCGGCATCCATGGCGCCATCGCTCTTACCGGCGCCCACCATAGTGTGCAGCTCATCGATAAAGAGAATGACCTGGCCTTCTTCCTGGGCAAGCTCATTGAGCACGGCTTTCAAGCGCTCTTCAAACTCACCGCGATACTTGGCACCGGCTACCAGCGCGCCCATATCCAGCGACAACACCCGCTTATTCTTGATGCCTTCAGGCACTTCGCCATTAACGATACGCTGGGCAAGCCCTTCGACGATGGCGGTTTTACCCACGCCGGGCTCACCGATGAGCACAGGGTTATTTTTACTGCGGCGCTGCAACACCTGAATGGTGCGGCGAATTTCATCGTCACGGCCAATTACGGGATCAAGCTTGCCCTGCTCGGCGCGCTCGGTCAGGTCGACCGTGTACTTTTTCAGTGCCTGACGATTGTCCTCGGCGTTGGGGTCGTCCACCTTCTGGCCTGCACGGATATCCTCAATGGTTTGCTCCAGCCGCTCTTTGGTGGCGCCAGCCTGCTTAAGGATTTGCGCCAGGGTGTCGTTACCTTCCAGCGCCGCCAGCACAAACAGCTCGCTGGAGATGTATTTGTCTTTGCGTTTTTGCGACAGCTTGTCACACAGGTTAAGCAAACGAATGAGCGCCTGCGACAACTGCACATCGCCGCCGGTACCTTCCACCTGAGGTTGTCGCTCAAGCTCCTGAGACAGCAGCGAGCGCAGGTTACTCACCCGAATGCCGGCCTGAGTTAATAAAGGATGAATAGAGCCGCCATCCTGATTCAGCAATGCCATCATCAGGTGCACGGGTTCGATAAATTGATGATCTCTGCCAAGCGCCAGAGACTGCGCATCGGATATAGCTATCTGGAATTTATTGGTCATACGATCGAGTCGCATACAGCCTCCTGAAACACGAACTGCAGGAATTCCTGGGTTAGCTAAAAGATGGGGCTGATTAGGGATTTTTCAAGTGGGTAAAATTCACCCACTGCAAAAAAGTGAATCAATCTCGCCAGATAAGCGCAGCCATGCGGCCAGTTACCCGGTCGCGGCGATAAGAAAAATAGTCCGCAGGGTTGGAATAGGTACAAATATTCTCGCCAAAACAGTGTTTAATACCTGCACGGCCAAGACGCTGGCGGGCTAGGGCAAAAATATCGGCCAGGAACTTTCCGCCACCAATGTCTTCAAAACAGCTTTCGGCGTCGGCATCTTGCGCTATGAACGCCGCGCGAACCTCAGCGCCCACTTCAAAGGCTTTTGGTCCTATTGCAGGACCAAGATAGGCGTATATCTCTGTTGTGGGTGATTCAAACTTTGCCAGCGTGGCTTCAAGCACACCGTCACACAGGCCTCGCCAGCCTGCGTGCGCCGCTGCTACTTCGCGGCCATCTTTGGAGGCAAACAGCACCGGCAGACAGTCGGCAGTCATCACCACACAGACGGCGCCGGACTCCCGGCTATAACTGGCATCGGCATCAATAACATCAGCTTGAACATCGACTTGAGTGTCTGCGTAAGTAGAGTCAGTTGCTGATGACAAGGCAGTCAGCACATCGCAACTGTTTTCATGCACCTCATGCACCTCTATGCCATGCACCTGATTGAGCCACACAGGTTGAGATTTCAACCCAAGCTTATCAAACAGGATGTCACGGTTTTGAAGCACGCAGCCGGCATCATCCCCCACATGCAGCCCCAGATTGAGGCTGCTGTATGGAGCCTGGCTTACACCACCATTACGGGAGGTAAACGCCAAGTGTACCCCCTGAGGGATGGGCCAGTCGCCGATGGGCATGTTACAGGTGATCCTGTGGGTTGGCTTCGGTGTCTTTGCGAAGCGCCTTGGTCAGCTGCACCATATCCTCAGGAATAGGCGCATTAAAGGTCATAATTTCCATGGTGACCGGGTGCGCAAGCTCCAGCCTTACCGCGTGCAGCGCCTGGCGGGTGAAGGCTTTCAGGATTTCAAAAAACTCCGGGCTGGCATTTTTTGGTGGTTTTGGACGGCCACCATATACAGGGTCGCCCACCAGTACATGACCAATATGGGCCATGTGGACACGAATTTGGTGGGTACGGCCTGTTTCCAGACGCAGGCGCAAGCGGGTGTGGGCACGGAATTTTTCAGCCACCCGGTAATGAGTCACCGAAGGACGACCACTGTGATGCACCGCCATATGGGTACGCTTGGTCGGGTGACGGCCGATAGGCGCATCGACTGTGCCGCCAGCGGTCATGGTGCCAAGCACTATGGCTTCGTACTCACGGGTGATTTCACGGGCTTGCAATGCGGCCACCAAATGTGTCTGGGCCTCCACGGTTTTGGCCACCACCATCAAACCTGTGGTGTCTTTATCCAGACGATGGATGATACCGGCTCTGGGCACATGCTCGATTTCGGGGCAATGGTGCAAGAGTGCATTCATCAGGGTGCCATCGGCATTGCCAGCCCCCGGATGAACCACCAGGCCCGCCTGCTTATTAATCACCAGAATGTCATCATCTTCATAGACGATATCCAAATCGATGGCCTGAGCCTCAGCCACAACCTCTTCTTCGAGGAAGGCTTCGATTTCGATCACCTGGGATTCCAGCACCTTTTCACGGGGCTTGGTCACGGCAACGCCATCTATATAGACGTTGCCCGCCAGGATCCACTCCTTGATGCGGGTGCGTGAATAGTCGGGAAATAATTCCGCGACGGCCTGATCGAGTCTCAGCCCCGTTTGTGTTGCTGAAATCTCGCTTTTTAGATTAATCTCTTGGGTCATGGGAACCGTACCCCTGCATTGGGGTCCAAATTGGTGTGCTATCTGTTACAATCGGATGTTCTCCATTTTATCGTGAAATGGAAGAATTCTTAACTACAACTTCAAAAGAATTGAATTCGCGTATGTCAAAATTTGCCAAAGGCTCGGCCGTTGCCTTGTTAGCCCTGGTTCTGAGCGCTTGTAGCAGCTCGGGTAGTCAGGAAGATGTTGTACTGAGCCAGAAGTCGCCTGACGCGCTTTATGCCCAGGCCCGAACCTCCATGGAGCTGGGTAATTTCTCCAAAGCAGTCAAGAGCCTGGAGGCCCTGGACTCCCGTTTTCCCTTTGGCCCGCACAAGACTCAGGTGCAACTGGATCTGATCTACGCCTACTATAAGTTGGACGATACGCCACAGGCGATTGCCAACATTGACCGCTTTCTGCGTTTGAACCCCACCCACCCCGATGTTGACTATGTGCAATATATGCGGGGTCTGGTAAACATGCAGGCCGACAGCTATCTGTTCCACGAGATGATGAACATCGACCGTACAGACAGGGATCCCAAGAACGCCATGGATGCCTTCAAGGATTTCGACCGGCTGCTGAAGACCTTCCCCAACAGCAAGTATGCCGCCGATGCCCGTCAGCGGATGCAATATTTGAAGAATCGTCTGGCACGCTACTCAATTCAGGTAGCCGAGTACTATGTAAAGATGAACGCCTGGAGTGCCGCCGCTGTGCGTGCTCAATCTGTGATGGAGTCCTTCCCGGGTACCCCTTCTACTGAACGGGCGCTGGAAATCATGGCCGAAGCTTATGATGAGCTGGGCCAGGAACAGCTTAAGTCCCACGTACTGATGGTGATGCGGGAGAATTATCCCAACAATGAAATGCTGCAAGACTGAGCATTCCTCCCTTTTATAACGCCCGGCAAATCGCCGGGCGTTGTTTTTTTACCCACCCAAGCCTGAAAATCTACGCTTTGATTTTCCTTTTCGCCTTCTACATGGGCGCTACAGCCAAATTGCCGTCCGGCAAAACCCCTTCTTAAAAACGATGAACCTGACCGGGTTGCACAAGAAAAATACACAAAAACACCGCTTTCAGGCGTTTTTGGGCAAAACTTATCCAAACACACATATTTTTGAAATATTCCTAAGAAAAGAGTTGACTCAAAACCCCAAAAGCTATTTAATGCACCCCGTCGCCCGAATAGCTCAGTTGGTAGAGCAGCGGATTGAAAATCCGCGTGTCCCTGGTTCGATTCCGGGTTCGGGCACCACCTTCAACTTAAGGTGCTCAGGCGACTGAGAAAAATTGCAAAGCAGTACAGTGCAGGTGTGGTGGAATTGGTAGACACGCCAGCTTCAGGTGCTGGTGCCCTCACGGGCGTGGAAGTTCAAGTCTTCTCACCTGTACCACTTTGCGATTATAGTTAGCTGTACAAAGACTCATTGTGCAGGTGTGGTGGAATTGGTAGACACGCCAGCTTCAGGTGCTGGTGCCCTTACGGGCGTGGAAGTTCAAGTCTTCTCACCTGTACCAATTAACACAAAGAGTCTTTAACAATACAGTGCAGGTGTGGTGGAATTGGTAGACACGCCAGCTTCAGGTGCTGGTGCTCTTACGAGCGTGGAAGTTCAAGTCTTCTCACCTGTACCAACAAATTAACCTCGCTCAGGCGAGGTTTTTTTGTGCCTGAAATTCCCCTTCTTCCCCTAAATACCCCTCCTTTTGCTATACCTATAGTTATGGCTCAACCAAAGGCATGACTGAGTCGTCATCAAGGAAGCGTCATTTCCCTGTTTGGGGGTGTGTGATGAACCAGTTGCAGATCAAGCACAAAATGCTGCTTGGCTTCTTTCTTCCCGTGTCCTTACTGATCATACTGTGCGGCGCGTCGCTGACCATCATGTCGAAAATCGAAGATGGCGTGCTCAGCATCTATAACGATCGTGTGGTACCGCTGGAAGATCTCAAACTGATTGGCGATGACTATGCAGTATTTGTTATTGATGCCATCAACAAGGCCAATGCCGGCGGATTCAGCGCGGAAGAAGCAAGAAGCGGCCTGGTGGATGCCAGCCAGAGCATCGACAAGCGCTGGCGCAAATACATGGCCACCGAACTGACCGACGAGGAGCGCGTGCTCGCCAGTGAAGCCGAGGGGCTGTTTGGCCCGGCCAACGAGCAAATCGGCAAGTTGCAAAACAAGCTGAACGGCCTTTCCGGCAATATCAGCGGCCAACTCTCAAACGACATCATGCCGCTTTACAATGTGATAGACCCCATCAGTGGCAAAATCGCCGAACTGGTTACTTTGCAAATCAAGATAGCCGGTGAAGAGCGTGCCAAGGTAGAGTCGCTCCACTCAAGCTCTGTTGTCTGGTTTTCCGTTCTGGCAGTATTCGCGGTGGTGGTTACCTCACTATTCGGCTATTGGGTCAATCGTGGGGTAATGCTGCCGGTAACCGAAATACGCAGAAAGCTCAGGCTTATTCGCGAGCAATCCGACATGACAGTCAGCTTTGACGTATTCCATGAAGACGAGCTTGGACATATCAGCAAAGATCTGAACGGCGTGGTGGAGCATCTGCAGGGCATTTTAAAGAGTATTGCCGATGCCGCTGGCACCCTGGGTGATGCCGCTGATGAGTTGAATGAATTTACCCAGCAAGCCAACGAGCGCATGTATCAGCAGCAGTCGGAAACCGAGCAGACTGCCACGGCCATGAATCAAATGACAGCAACCGTGGCCGAAGTTGCCCAAAGCAGTAACTCAGCCGCTCAATCGGCCAAAAGCGCCGACGACAGCGCAACCAAGGGCGACAATATTGTCCAGCAGTCCATTTCCAGCATGTCGGCACTGGCCAATCAAATCCAAAGCACAGCCTCAGTGATTGGCCAGCTCGCAACCGAGAGCCAGAACATTGGTCGGGTGCTGGATGTGATTAAGAGTATCGCCGAGCAAACTAACCTGCTGGCGCTGAATGCCGCCATCGAAGCAGCCCGTGCCGGTGAGCAGGGACGCGGTTTTGCGGTGGTCGCGGATGAAGTGCGAACCCTGGCTCAGCGCACCAGTGAATCGACTCAGGAAATTGAGTCGATGATTGAGTCACTGCAACAAGGGGTTAAAAGTGCCGTCAGCTCCATGGAGCAAGGCATAAATCAGGTAGATGAAGCCAACCGCAGTACCAATGAAGCTGGTGTCGCCCTTAGGGAAATCGTCACCGCAGTGGACAGCATCACCCAGCTCAACACCCATATTGCGACGGCGGCGGAGGAGCAAAGCAGCGTGGCCGAGAGCATCAATCGCAGCATTATCGCCATCAGTGATATCGCCCAGACCTCAACCCAGGCGTCAAACGACATGACCAATGCAGTGGCTAAGCTTGCAAGCCTGGCAGGACAAATGCGCAAACAGGTGGGTACCTTCACCCTGTAAGCCGCCGGGATGGCTCGGCTGTACTGGATTAGCCGCGGCTTTTACGGCCGTTGCCTTTGCTGCTGTTACTGCAAAGTCCGGATACCCAGCGTGAGCGGATGGCGCCGCGTTGAGTAACCTAAGACTAAGACTGAGACTAAGATACGCCCTGAAAAGACCGCCACGGCGGTCTTTTTATTGGCACCAGCAAGAAACCACTCCCATCCAGTGTTTGTTTGCCACTTACCTGTCTCGCCACTTATTTGTCTCGCCGCTTATTTGTCTCACCACGTATTCGCCTCGTCGCTTACTTGTCTGCCGCTTATTTGCCTCGTCAATTGGTCACCTCGAAGCCTATTTGCCGCGTTTTGGGATGAGCATTCAGCTCTCTGCCTGAGCCCGTGTTCCAAAGTCTGGCTGCGAGCTTATCACCTCCCCTCTGCCGCTGACCCCTCAAGCCATTATCCAAGGTTCAGGACACCAACGACTTCAGGCATCCTGAACACTATTCCAGGTGTTTTAAATGCGATGATGTTCGCCGCAGCTGATATCAACTGTGGTCAACAATGCAAGTAACCTAAGGGGAGATAAAGGGATGCTAAAACCATGAAGGAAAGCGAGCAAAAGCAAGCTATCGCACCTAGACACTCGAAACGTCAGGCATTCAAAACAGCAAGCACTCAAAACGGCAGGCATTCAAAACAGCAGGCACTGCATCAACCGACGGTTTTTACCAACTTGGCCGCCTGCATAAAGCGCAGGCAAACACGATTTCTGCCTTCCGACTTGGCAAGATACAGCTGCTTATCGGCCATCACCAACATATCCTGCCAAGAGGTGTCATCAAACTGTCGGTCGTAGCGCTCAAACAAAATGCCACCGATACTGATGGTGACGCAGCCAAATTGTCCTGCCGGATGAGGAATCGCCATGGAGCGGATCCGCACCAACATCCGCTCGGCCAGACGCTCGATTTGGGTAACATTATCACCATGGATAACCACACAGAACTCTTCGCCGCCGAAGCGGGTAACCAACTCACCACGGCGGCGACATTCAATCAGCAGCGCCTGAGCAATCGCGAGCAGTGCCTTATCGCCGGCACTGTGGCCCTGGGTGTCGTTGAACTTTTTAAATTCATCCACATCCACCATCAAAAAGCCCAACGCCCCTTTGCCTTCGCGCCACTCCTTGTGGGCCCGCTCGGCGAATGCCTCTAGCCCCCGCCGATTGGCAATACCTGTGAGTGGATCTTTCAATGACAGTGATTCAAGGTAGTTCTGGTGCCGCTCGAGCATTTCGGCAAGTTGATTAAAGGATAAGGTCAGACGGTCGAGCTCATCCAAAAAGAAGCGCTGATTTATCTTTATCATCCGCCCTCGCGAGGTCATCTTCATCAGCACCCGATTGATGTTGCCAAGGGGCGTTAACACCAGCAGCGAAATTGGCACAGTGCCAATCAGCAAAACCACCATAAAGGTAATAAATATCAGCCCCGACTCACGGGAAATAAAGGAAGGCAATTCGCCCTTTTGATGCCTGACCGTCAGCACCAAAGCAGGAGATTGGAACACATCTTCCAAAAGCCACTGATGGGTTTGCAGCACATCCTGAATAGTGATTTGTCCATGCAGGGTGGGCAGGCTGCCGTGAAGCCTTGGGTTCGCCAGCGCCATGCTGGATTCTACCAGCGTAAGCTGCTTAAGCTTCTCGGTCAGTGCCACATCCACTATGCGCACCACCATAAAGCTGCCGACAATCTTGCCCACCCCCTTACTTGGCAACACTGTGCTGTTACTGAAAAACATCACCTTGGCGCCGTGCCTCAGGATCCCTGAACGACTGCTTGGTCTGTCGTTGGCAAGCTCATCCTCCCCCGGCAGCACCCGGCCAAACCAAATGGGTTGATTCTTAATGTCCTCCGGCAGCAGTCCGGGCTGAGACTGATAGGCCCAGATCAGTTTGCCTTTGGTATCAAACAGGAAGGCGCCGTCCATTTCGGCGGCTACAAAGGCCTCGTCATACAGATTGGATTCGACAAACTCATCGGTAGGACTCAGGACAAATTCGACCATGTCGTCCCACACGGCATAATCAAAACTGAAGGTGGTCAGTGGCTGACGAAAGAAATCCATCCCGGCCTGCAGGGCACGAACCTCCATCACTTGCTGATCTTTAAGCTCATGCAACAGACTTGGCCGCAGAAACAGGCCATAGAGCAGAAAAGAAGTAACAAACGCTATCAGGGTGAGTCCACCGCCAAGCAGCAAGGTAAAGTGATTTAGCCTCATAGTCCCAGCCCCAGCCATTCATACTTTAAGCTTAGCCAGCGACACAGAATTTGCTGAAAAAATAAAAGCCGCTCAATGGCGGCTTTTATTTGACTTTTCAAGATCTAGGCGATGTTGAATCGCTACACAATCCGGAACTGACTCACGGCGTTTTTGAGGTACTCCGCCCGCTCACGCACATCGTCCGATGCCTTGGCATTGGCCAGCGCAGCATGGGAAGACTCATCGGCAATATCACGGATGATCACCACGTTCTTGTTCACCTCGGCGGCCACCGAGCTTTGCTCTTCAATGGCAGCGGCAATCTGGGTGCTCATGTCCATAATGTTGGTCACATCGGCGTTGATCTGCGCCAGCAAGGTACCGGCACTGGCCGCCTGCTCGGCACTTTCACCGCCCTGACGCTGACTGGCTTCCATCAGTTGCACAATGGAGCGGGTGCGGCTTTGCAGGGTTTGAATAATGCCGGCAATCTCTTCGGTGGACTCCTGGGTACGCATGGCCAGAGAGCGAACCTCGTCGGCCACCACCGCAAAACCCCGCCCCTGCTCACCGGCGCGAGCCGCTTCGATAGCGGCGTTCAGCGCCAGCAGGTTGGTTTGCTCGGCAATACCACGAATAACATCCAACACACTGCCGATGGTGCCGCTGTCGCGCTCAAGTTCAGAAACCACAGTGGCAGAGCTGTTGAGCTGCTGTGCCAGCGACTGGATTTTTTCGATGGTCTGCTCCACGCCCAACTGACCATTCTGGGCATTGGTGTGGGTTTGATTGGCGCGCTCGGCGGCAAGTTCGGTGTTCTTGGCAATCTCATCGATAGTGGCGCCCATTTCAGTAATGGCGGTGGCGACCATATCGGTTTCGTTAAGTTGGCGCATCACGCCATCAGAGGTGCGGGTGGCGTTTTCAGACAGCTCGCTGCACGACTCGTGCATCACGGCGACGGCTTCATTCACTTGTTGGATCAGTGCCTGGAAACTCTCCACCATCTGATTAAAGTGCAGCCCGACTTCAGCAATTTCATCCTCACTGGTGGTATCGCATCTGAGGGTCAAATCCTTTTCACGGCCAACCTGGGAAATCACCTGATTAATATTGTTGATGGGGCGAATAATGGCGCGGATGATCATCAGGGTGACAATGGCCACCAGCGCGGCAATCACTGCAAACAGGGTGGTGGCCATAAAGACACTGTCTGACTCTTCGTCGTGGATCTCGGCCAGCGCCAGCTCACGCAGCTCAAGTGTCATCAGATCGATTTCATCCACCACTTTGCGCAGTTCACCGAGCTTGCCTTCTTCTTTGGCCAGGCCAAACTCCTTCTCTTTATTGACCAGCGCTTCAAAGTTGTTTTTATAGTCCGTCATCAACTGGCGGATTTGCCCTTTGACAGACTCATCCAGGTCGGCGCCATCCAGAACCGTATTGAAGTTAGCCAGCGTCTTATGGAATTTGTCCATGTAGCTGGCATCACGGCGGAGCATAAAGTCCTTTTCATTACGACGCAGTTGCAGCATTTGCACCGCAATCTCGGCCTCATCGTATTGCTTAAGCAGGGTCTCAACGTTATGCACAGCTTCGCGCAGTGCCCCATAAAGGCCTGCTTTGGGGTTTAAACCAATTTGCTGTTCAAGCACCACAACATCGGCAAACAAAGCCAGATACTGATTCACCAGCACTTCAAAGCGGTTAAGCGCCGTAGGAGGGATATCATATTCGGCAAACACTTGCTGGATGTAGACAAGCTTGGTTTGCAAGGCATCAGCGTGTTTTTTATGGTCTGCGACGTACTCCATTTCTTTGCGGTCGAGAAAGTCTTTTTCATCCTTTCTCAGCTCGAGCATATCCCGTTCAAGCTCCACCACGGTTTGGGCGGCAAGGGCTAATTCCACCTGAGTTTTCCCCGAGTAGAGCTGAAGGCCAAACATGGCGACCAGTGCACCGATAGACAGGGCTGCACTGAGCATTAATTTTTGACGAATGAGCATGTTACTCTCCCCGGTTGCCCGCTCTTATTAACTGTAGACCCTAAGTTCGAAATTGGTATACGGACGCATCCCTGTCACGAAAATGTCACCAATATTTTCTGTTGCAATTTTGCAAATGAAAAGCAATTTTTACCACTAAATTATTCAATTGCTGTAGATTTTACAGCCACACACTAACCAAGCCAGCATTCACACCGGCGCGGAAAAATAGCACATTTACAACGCCAAGCAAGATTGCATACAATATTCTTAAATTCTTCTCTGCACGTTTTGCTTTACGTGCCCACACAGGTGCTGCCCATGAATGTTATCGACGCCCACCAGGTGCATCAGTCACTGACTTTTGATGCCCTGATTGCTGCCCTGCGGCAACAATTCGCCCGCCCCTCTTCCATTCCACAGCGACAGGTGTACCCGCTGGCCGCCGACAGCCACGACGCCTTTGCGGTTCTGCCAGCCTGGGACAATGACAGTATAGGCGTGAAAGCCTTTACTTACCTTCCTGATAATCCTGCTAAAAATCCTGGGTTTCAGAGCCTTTACTCACAAATTCTGTTGTTCGATCGTCAAACCGGTGCCCCGCAGGCATTGGTGGATGGCACCAGTGTTACCTACTGGCGCACCGCGGCGGTTTCAGCGCTGGCGGCCGATTACCTGGCAAGAAAGGACAGCTCCCGGCTGCTGGTGATTGGCACGGGGAATCTGGCGCCTTTCATGGCCCTGGCGCATGCCAGTGTCAGACCCATCCGTGAGATCAGAATATGGGGGCGAAGCGCTGCCAAATGCGAGCAGCTGTGCCGGCAAATTCAGGCGGCAAGACCAGATATGACAGTGACCATCAGCCAGGCGCTCGAACAGGATGTGCCCTGGGCCGATATCATCAGCTGCGCCACCGGCAGCCCGGAGCCACTTTTCAGCGGCGCCTGGGTCACGCCAGGTACCCATACCGACTTTGTCGGCAATCACCATAAAAACTGTAGGGAGTGTGATACAGAACTGGTGATAAATGCTCAGGTTTTCGTCGATTCACGCCTGAATGTATTTAACGAAGCCGGAGAACTGCTGCTGCCGGTAGCCGAAGGCCGTTTTGCCCTGTCTTCGGTCAGGGCCGAACTTTCACAGCTTTGCAGCGGCGAAGTTGGCGGCAGACAATCGGATGACGACATCACCCTGTTTAAAAGTGTAGGCTCTGCCCTTGCCGATTTGGCCGGAGCAAGGCTTGTATATCAGCGTCTTAACCAAACCAATCGCGACCCGATATAAGCGTTTTCACATCCGTTTGACTGCATTTAACCGCCGGGATGTAAAAAAATTGGCATCCCGACTAAACCTTTCTATCTTGGGCATCTGTCTTAAATAGCAAACAAAGACCGATGGAACCCAAGGTGCTCCCCATCTTCAAGCAGGCCAGTACACAGCAAGCAGACGTCAGCGACAGCCATTTGGCTCAGCTGGCCGCTGACGGCGATAAGCTCGCCTTTGAACAGCTGTATCAACGGCATCATAAACGGATTTATGCCCTGGCGCTGCGCCTTGGCGGCGAGCCCAGCCTTGCCGATGAAATTCTGCAGGAAAGTTTTGTGCGCCTGTGGCACAAGCTGCCGCAGTTTCGCGGTGAGAGCCAGTTTGGCACCTGGTTTTATTCACTGGCACTCAATCAGGCGCTGAATACTCTCAAGCAACACCGCAGCTTTTGGGCACGTTTCATCCCCGACTGGCAGTTACAGGACGCGCCGCAGTCATCGTCACAGGACGATAGCCTCCTGCTCGACCGTTTAATTCTGCGACTGCCGGAGCGTGCGCGGCTGGTGTTCGTACTCTTTGCCGTTGAAGGCTTCTCCCACGAGGAAGTAGCCAAAGTGCTTGGTATCTCGGCCGGCACCAGCAAAGCCCACTACCACAGGGCGCGGGAACTGATGAAGGAGATGCTGTCATGACCAATACAGCCGACAAACGCCTCGACCAACTGATAGCCAATGCCCCCAAAGAGTTGACGCCGCCCGCGGCCAACTGGGATGCAATTGCCGCAAGACTCGACCGCCCGCAGCCAACCCGGGCCGAAGAAGACCGGAAACAAGCACGGCCCACAAGGCTGCCCTGGTATGTGCCCACCGCGGTGGCTGCAGCGCTGCTGCTGGCCCTGATACCGCTGATGCCGCTGACGCCGCTGACGCCCAATGGCAATGCACCCGAAGTGGATACCAGCCTGTTGCCGCTGATTGAAAGCATCGAGCTTGCTCACCGCCAGGAAGTGGCTTCCCTTGCCGAGTCATCCAACCACGGCTGGCAACGGGTGGGTTTTCAGGAACCGGTGGACGCCGGCCTTAAAGAGCTTCGGGAAGCCGCGCGGCTTATCCTTGTCTCGCTCAAATCCAATCCGAATGACAAACAACTTTGGCAGCTCTGGCTCTGGGTCCAGCGCCGCGAAATTGAACTTCTTACCCAGGGACAAAGGTTGCCTGCCGGCGCCACACAAGGAGACACCCTATGAAGACACTGCATTCACTGTCGCTGCTGTGCCTGCTCGCAAGCCCATTATTTGCCGCCGAAAAAGTGGACCAAAGCCTGGACGTTGGTGCCCAGTCGGTGCTGGAAATCCGGGTTCAACGCGGCAACGTTGAATTAAGCCCCTGGGATCAGAACAAAATTCAGGTGCAGGGCACTCTGGATGAACTCAGTAAAGGTCTGATTTTCGAAAGCCAGGACGGCCGTATTCTGCTGGAAGACAAGATGCCCAAAAGCTATCAGGGTAAAAGCAATCAGGGCTCAAATCTGGTCATTAAGGTGCCGAGCGCATTGACCTTGAAAGCCGAAGGCGTGTCGGCCGACTATCAGGTCAATGGCCTCAATGGCGAGCTGGACCTGGGTACTGTCTCCGGCGACATCAAGGCAGGGGCACTTGGCGGCAGAGTCAACTTCAACACGGTTTCCGGTGAAATTGACGCCACAGGACTGAGCGGCAAAGTGAGCATGGAAACCGTCTCCGGCGCCATCAAGGACAAGGACTCCAGCAGCCCGGATGCCAGCTACAAGTCGGTGAGCGGTGATATCAAGCTCGATACCGAGGCTCAGGTGGTGCATATCGAACAGGTATCGGGCGATACCGAAGCCAGGCTCGCCAATGCCCGCGCGCTGCAGTACAACGCCGTCAGTGGCGATGCCGAGCTCGCACTCAAAGGTGATGTGAAGGTATCTGGGGAGTCCGTCAGTGGCGATATCATGATTAAGCTGCTCAGTAATGCCGACGCCCGCGTCGCCATCAATGGTGGCCCGGGAGGCAAAATTAGCAACGGCCTTTCCAGTGAGTCGCCCAAAAAGCCCAAGTATGGCCCTGGCAGCAGCCTGAATATGCAGCTTGGCAATGGTAAGGGAGTTATTGAACTCTCGACCCTGAGCGGCACCCTGTCACTGGAGTGAGCCATACACTCGGTGAAAAACAACAAAGGCCTCTATTGAAGGCCTTTTTTATACTCTGCATCAAGTGGTGCACTTGCACAGCGGCGCCGCTAACCGCTTGCTGGAGGCGAGTTCGCCGCGCTATTTCACAAGCGATTCAACAAGAGATTTCACAAGCTATTTCACACGCTATTTAACGGAGGCTATTTCGGCCTCGGTCAGGTAACGCCACTCTCCGGGCTCAAGCGCCGGGTCAAGCTCAATGGCCCCCACCGCCTCGCGGTGCAGGCCAACCACTTTATTTCCCACCGCAGCAAACATCCGCTTCACCTGATGATATTTCCCCTCGGTAATGCTGAGCAGGGCTTCGGTGTCAGCCAGGATCTCAAGCACTGCGGGCTTGGTCAGCCCCTCTTCACCATTGAGCTGCAGCCCGCCGGCAAAGGTATCAATCAGATCCGGGGTAAGCGGGTCAGCCAGTTGTACCCGATACCGCTTGGCGCAATCGCGCTTTGGGGAGGTGATCTTGTGCGACCACTGACCATCGTCAGTAATAAGCACAAGCCCTGTGGTATCGGCATCGAGACGCCCGGCAATGTGCAGCTTGTCGGCACGGGCAATATCGAGCAGCGAAATCACCGACGGATAGTATTCATCCAGGGTGGAGCAAATGGTGTCCACCGGCTTGTTCAGCATCAGATAGCGAATGCCCACCAGCTCAAGGTGTTCACCTTCAAGACAGACGCGCGCGCCCTCCGGCACTTTAAAGGCCGAATTCGTCACCACCTCACCGTTGCAGGTGACATCGCCGCCGCTAATGGCCTTTTTTGCCAGACCACGGCTAAGGTCGGTGGTTTCCGCCAGAAATTTATCCAGTCTCACAATCATATATCCCACAGTGAATTTGCGCCGCCATTATGCCGCGGCGACACTAAAAGGCAATGTCGACAGTTTTGCTTACAACCCCTAACAAACTATTGTTGCCCCGCCCTTGTTTACATTCCTGCAAAAGCCTTAACATATCGGCCGGACACAAGCACAGTAACCGCCTGTTAACCGGACGAAATACTTAAAAAGGTATCGAACGGAGGCGAAACAACCAAGGAAAAGCAATGAGAAAAGTACTCATCGGGGGATTGTGTGCCTCGCTCATCATGGGTCTGGCCGCGTGCAATCAAGAAAAAGCTGCAGAAACCAAAGCGCCTGAAGTCGCCAAAACCGCAGCCGCAGAAGCCGTAGCCAAAGCCCTGGGCTCAGGTATTGATTTTGCCAATTTCGACAAGAGCGTCCGCCCACAGGATGACTTCTACGACTATGTGAACGGCACCTGGAACAAGAACACCGAGATCCCTGGCGATCGCACCAGCACCGGCGCCTTCTACGATTTGCGTGAAAAGTCACGTGACGACGTAAAAGCCATCATCGACGAAGTAGCTGCAACCCCGAACCTGAAAGAAGGCACAGACGAGCAGAAAGTTGCCGATCTGTACCGTTCCTTCATGGATGTGGAAACCCTCAACAAGCTGGGCATCACCCCTATTCAGCCAGAGCTGGATGCCATCAAGGGCATTGCCAACACTGACGATCTGGTGAAATTCTTCGCCCACAGCCAAATCGTTGGCGGCGGCACCCCAATGGCATTTTACATTGGTGTGGATGCCAAAGACTCCAGCCGCTATGCCACTCACATCTGGCAATACGGCCTGAGCCTGCCTGAGAAAGATTACTACTTCAACGAAGACGAGCGCTTCGTGAAAATTCGTGACGCCTTCAAGGCCCACATCGAAAAAATGTACGAACTGGCTGGCCTGAGCGGCGGTAAAGAAGCAGCTGAGACCGTACTTAAGCTGGAAACTGCCATCGCCAACGCCCACTGGAACGTGGTTGACGTTCGCGACAGCACCAAGACCTACAACAAGTACCTGGTTGCCGACCTGCCAAAGCTGGCGCCAGACATCAACTGGGGCGTGTATCTGGCGGCCCTGGGTGCAGATAAGCAAACCGATATCATCATCAACCAGCCAAGCTTTGTTGAAGGCCTGAACGCCCTGGTGAAGAGTGAGTCGCTCGACAGCTGGAAGACTTACCTGCAGTGGCAAACTCTGACCCACGCAGCCGGTTACCTCACCGAAGCGCTGGACAAAGAAAACTTTGAGTTTTTCTCCAAGACCCTGAACGGCCAGGCCGAACAGCAACCACGCTGGAAGCGCGGTGTAGCCTCGGTAAACGGCATGCTCGGCGAAGTAGTGGGTAAAGTGTACGTGAAGCGTCACTTCACACCAGAAGCCAAAGCCCGTATGCAGGAACTGGTTGAAAACCTGCGCGGTGCCTACGGTAAGAGCATTGAAGAGCTGTCCTGGATGAGCGCCGACACCAAGGTGGCCGCCAAAGACAAGCTGGCCAAGTTCAATCCAAAAATTGGCTACCCCAACAAGTGGGAAGACTACAGCAAGCTGACCATCAAGGCCGATGACCTGATTGGCAACGCCAAGCGCGCGTCTACTCAGGAGCACGAAAAAGAGCTGGCCAAGCTGGGCGCCCCAATCGATCGCGACGAGTGGCACATGACCCCACAAACCGTGAACGCCTACTACAACCCAACCATGAACGAAATCGTGTTCCCTGCCGCTATTTTGCAGCCACCTTTCTTCAACATGGAAGCCGATGATGCCGTAAACTACGGTGGTATCGGTGCGGTTATCGGCCACGAAATGGGCCACGGCTTCGACGACCAGGGTGCCAAGTTCGACGGCGAAGGTAACCTGCGTGACTGGTGGACCGAGCAAGATCTGCAGGAGTTTGCTGCCCGTGGTAAGGCCCTGGTTGAGCAGTACAACGGCTATCAGGTGTTCGACGACCTGCACGTGAACGGCGAGCTGACCCTCGGCGAAAACATCGGTGACCTGTCTGGCGTGACCATCGCCTACAAGGCCTACAAGATGTCACTCAACGGCAAAGAAGCGCCGGTTATCGACGGTCTGACCGGCGACGAGCGCTTCTTCATCGGCTTTGCCCAAATCTGGCGCGCCAAGATGAAAGAAGAAGCACTGCGTAACCGCGTGGCCACCGACCCACACTCACCGGCCAAGTTCCGCGCCCTGGGTGCCCTGTCGAACATGCCTGAGTTCTACAGCACCTTCGATGTGAAAGAAGGCGACGCCATGTATCTGGCCCCTGAAAAGCGCGTGAAAATCTGGTAATCCAGACGCGCCCGCAAGGGTAAAAATCAGTAAAAACTGATACAAATCAAGGGTGCCTCAGGGCGCCCTTTTTTTTATATCAGGCCATGGTTATACTCGGCTAATTCCAAGGAGTAATCACCATGCACGAACTCATCGAACAACTACAAGAAATGAGTGAACAGGTTCCGGTACCGCTGGAACTGCCTTCATTTGATCAATTGATTGACGTGGAAGAAGAGATACTGATCCCTCTGCCATCTGAGCTGAAAGAATACCTACTGCATGCCAGTGACGTGATTGTGGGCAGCCTGGAGCCAGTCACCGCCGCCGACCGTCAAAGCCACACCTTCTTACCGGAAGTGGCTGCTTATGCCTGGTCCATCGGCCTGCCCCGCGCCATGATCCCCATCTGTCAGAACGGCGATAACTTTTACTGTATCGATCAGGAAGGTCAGGTACACTACTGGGCCTTTGGCGACTTCACCGAAGACCAGTGGGACTCCTTCTGGGAATGGGCCGAAGACGTCTGGATGAACAGTTAATTACGGAAACCATCATGGCAAAAGAGATTGGCCTCAACGGCATCGAAATGCAGTACCTGAGGCTGTCACTGGGCCTGAGCCCTGCGCAGGCGGGCACAGTCACCGGCCACAGCGAAGATGAGGTGATTGCCTGGGAAGCCGGCAGCACTGAAGCGCCCGGTCTGGCACAGAAAAAGCTGCTGGATATCGACGAAGTGATTGAGATGCAGGTGCTGAACACTTCAGACGGCATCGAAGCCATGTTCAAGAAAGAGCCCAAGCGCCGCCTGGCCTTCGTGGTTTACCCCACGCAAGCTGTGTATGCCCAGTACAACCCGGAGTTTTTAAGCTCGCTGCCACTGGCCGAGCTGTATAACACTTCCGCCTGGCGCATCAAAAAAGAATGCCAACTGATGCTGGAAGTCGAAGTGACCCTGGTGCCACTGGATGTGGAGAGCTACAAAGCCTTCCGCGAGCAAAATAGCCTGGGCGAAAGCCGCGAAAGCCGCGCCAAGTGGGCCGCAGCCCAACTGAAATAAGCCTCTGATATTATTACTGTATATAAATTGCAGTACATAAAAAACGGCATCCTCTGGATGCCGTTTTTGTTGCTGATGCGGTTATCAGAAGTTCATGGTTACCTTGGTGTACACGTAACGGCCCAATGGGTTGTGAATTGACATCACATAACCATAGAGGTCGGAGTCACCATCGCCGATGGCGAATGGCGGCTCTTCATCCAGCACGTTGTTTACACCCACAGTCCACTTGAAGGTTTCACTGAAGCGGTAAGATGCTGACATATCAACCAGGATCTGCGAATCGACGGTACGGGACTGGTTCTTGTCGAAGTCCAGCTCACCATCAAAATCGATATCAGGCGTATCTTCAAACTCACCGATATAGGTAAGGTTCAGGTTGGCGGCAAAGTTGTCCATGGTCCAGTTAGTGGTGGCCAGCCAACGATACTGCGGATAGCGGTATTCACCGGTCCAGTCGCGACCATCCTTTTCGAAGTTGTGCAGATAGCTCATCTCCAAGCCAAACTTCAGGTCGCCATAGCTATCCATCGCCATGGTGTAATGGCTCGACAGATCCATCCCCTGTACTTCCTGCGAGCTCAGGTTGATAAAGCTTGAGTGGATCACATCGATGGGGCCCAGTGACTGACCAGGCTGTGGTGTCAGACGTTCACAGATGGTGCTGCTTTGGTCATTACAGTTGGCATTGTAGATTTCACCCAGAGGCTGCTTATCAATCTTGTTATCCTGAGTAATGCTGAAGATATCAAAACCGACGTCAAATGCTTGAGACGGTGCCCAGATCATCCCCACGTTCCAGGTTTCAGACTCTTCGGCATCCAGCTCTGGGTTACCGGCAAACTCGGTGTTGTAATCGAGAGCAGTACAATCCACACCATCCGCTGTGCAGCGGTAGTTATCGATAAAGAAGCTACTTTCTTCTGAAGGGCCCAAGCCAATCTGCGCCAGAGATGGGGCGCGGAAGCCGGTAGCCCAGGAACCCCGGGCAGTCAGCTCGTCAGTAATCCCCCACTGGAAGGCCACTTTGGGATTGGTGGTGGAACCAAAGTCACTGTAGTGGTCGTAACGGCCGGCAAGTTGCAATTCAAAGTTATCCGCCAAAGGAATAGAGAACTCCACATAAGCGGCCCACTGATCCCTGTTGGCCGAAGCTGAAACTGACTCGGTACCAAAAATCAGACCACGCTGGAACTGCTCATCAGGCACGTCACTGACATCTTCTTCACGGTATTCCACACCCGCAGCCATCATCACATCACGGTCACCCAGAGTGAATGCCTGACCTGTCACGCTGGCATCATAGGCTGTCATGTGTGATACGCCCTGACGCACCAGACTGGTGGTAATGGAATCGATTACTTCCGGTGAGTTAACCGCCGCACCAAAGGGGTTGTAGCGACCGGCATCGATTTCACGCTGCAGATAATCCACCCGCACCCAGCCCTGAGTACGATCACCGGTTTGGGTTGACTCACTGCGACCTTTCTGAGCAGTCACCTCCCAGTCCCACTCTTTGATCGTGCCGCGTAGACCCGCCACCAAACGCATGCTGTCAGATTCAATATCCCAGCGGCGCGCTCCGGCATCCACCGGACGATAACGGCCAATTTCAATGTCTTTACCCCAAGGGTTGTTTGGATGCGAGCCGGGAACGGTAAGGCCTGCAGACTCATCCAGTGGCGTAGCAGCACCACCGGCTTCAGAGGTGTTATGCTGCACCGCAAATTCGAGGAAGGCAGTCAAATCATCATTGAGAAAGTATTCGAACTGACCTATGGCGCCAACGCGCTCAGCACCGGGAATTGTCAGGTTATATGGACCATAGTCAAACAGACAGCTGCCGCCGGACGTTGCGTTTTCAGGTGGGCAGTCGGGGTCGATGGTTTTCACGCCATCCACATAAAAATAGCCAGGATAACCGCGGGATGAACGGAAATCTTCACCGCCATAGGGCTCCTGATTCGCCGTACCAAAGCGGCCCATTTCATCGGCGCTCAGGGTGCCATTTTTGAAGTAATCGAGGATGATGGATGCGTTACCCTTCTCGCCCTTGGTTCCCCACACCAGACTGGCAGTTTGCTCATCGTAGCTTGGGCCGGTTGCTGTGCCGTAGCCCAGATTAACTTCGATGCCTTCGATGTCTTTTTTCAGCACAATGTTGACTACACCGGCAATGGCATCAGAGCCATAAATAGCTGAGGCACCATCTTTGAGAATATCAATGCGCTCAATGGCCGATACGGGAATGTTGTTGATATCTACGAAGGAGTTGCTGACGCCTTCAGCAAAGGAGCTGATGGCCACGCGGCGACCGTTGATAAGCACCAGGGTTGCATCGGGTCCCATTCCGCGAAGGCTGATAGAAGCTGCACCATTGGCGGTAGAGTCCTGACTGTTGCCACGGGTTGAGAAGGCACCGGCTCCGTTGGCGGGGATCTTTTCAAGCAATTGCTGCAGGTTATCAAACCCCATATTGGCAATGTCGTCTTTGCCGATGGATTGGATTGGTGAAGGCCCTTCAATATCTGTACGCTTAATGCGCGAGCCTGTCACTTCAATACGTTCAACCTTTGCACCATCTTCCGCTGATGCGATGGATGGCAACGCCAGAGCCACCGCCAGAGCGCAAGCGCTCGGGATCCATTTTTGAGCTTTCATAGTCATTCCCCAATTGTGTGGATTGTTGTTTTTTCCCATCGGCGACCGCACACTTCCATCGATGAGTAATTACTGATGTACGCTTCCAAGCTAATCAAACCATTAACAATGTCAACAATACGGAAACAATTGCGCACATTTTTCTGAAGGAAACTTATGTCTGTCGTAAAAAGGATGGAGTGGTCGCTCCCATGGCTCTTGTGTACTTTCGCACTGTGGTCTCTCACAGGCCTGGCAGCGAAAGCAGATGACACCACGGAGGGGCAAAAACTTGCTCAGAAGACACTAACTCTGACAAAGGCAATCGATGAAGAGCTGGTGACAGACTTTCAGGGCGAGGTGCTGCTGCGCCGGCACGGTCGCCCGCTGTACCAAAGCTCACGGGCAACATCAGATGAGACCGAAGCCCCCAAAGGCAATCTTTATGTGATTGGTTCCATGTCAAAAACCGTGTTTGCCGCTTTCTATCTGGCGCAGCATGAAGCGCAGTTACATCAGCCGCTGGATCAGAATGCCCTGCCGGCGATATTGCGACGACCTGCGCCGCTGACACCCTTGATGCTGCTCAGCCACACCTCGGGAATTAATCGAAATGGCAGTGGTTTACATGACAAGAAACAGGGAGATAAAGCCGCATTTGTCTACAGCAATGCCAATTATCAGCTGCTGGCGAGATTGCTATTCCCCGCCCCTTCCAGCACTGAGTCCACTGTCCGTTCAAACATTCAGCAAGATAACAAGCCAGGGCTCCAAGCGGCGCTGAATGACTTTTTCAGCCGCCAGCGATGGGATATCCAGGCACAAACCGGTGAACTCGGTCAGATAACAGCCCGTCAGCCCAGACTCAAGTCAGGCTTTGAGGAGCAGCTAACAGAAAATGGCCCCAGGCTTACCGCCACTGAACTCACGATTGCCGAGCCTGAACTTGCTTCCGGGTTCCTGATTGCCTCAGTGGACGGCATGGCAGATTTTCAGGACCGGCTGTTTGGCGGCAAATTGCTCTCACCCCAGGCGCTTGATTCGATGACCACCCCATGGACCAGACGCGAGCATAGATGGGGCCCCATGAGCTATGGACTCGGGCTTCAAATCGTCGATGCCCCTCTGGAGTACAGCCATAGCGGCTATGTGCCCGGTTATATGAGCCTGATGCTTTATTACCCCAAAAGCGGCCTGCAACTGGTGATGCTGGACAATGTCTCGCGGGATCTTGCCGATATGGAGCGCGCCTTTGCCAGAATGGACAAACTCAGACAACTGGTTCGCGAGTATGCCAATAGCCTCTGAAAGCCGAGTGGACAGTCGCACCCAGGGCCTGCCTTGGGTATAATTGCTGCATTCGGCATTTGCCGCCAAATCAGCTCCTCAATCTGGACAACTATGACCAACAACGATATTTTGCGCCGTCTGCGCTTCGCCTTGGATATTAACGATGCCGGGATGGTGCAATTGTTTGCCCTGGTGCATCAGCCCATCACCGAAGATGCGCTGCTGGCCATGCTGAAAAAAGACGATGAGCCGGGTTTTCGTCCCTGCACCGATAAAGAACTGTGTCAGTTCCTCGATGGGCTGATCATAAGCCGCCGTGGTCTGAAGCCCGGCAGTGACATTCCCAAGCCCACGCCGCTCGACAACAATCTGATTTTCAAAAAAATCCGCATTGCACTGGAGCTCAAAGAGGATGACATTCTCGCGCTGCTGACCAAGGCTGGGTTTGATTTATCCAAGTCGGAACTTGGCGCCATTTTCCGCAACCCAGACCACAAGCACTATCGTCCCTGCGGCAATCAGCTGCTGCGCAATTTCCTCAAAGGATTGTCCAGGCATCATCGCGGCCGTTAACGCCATCCGCTAGGCCGTTTCGGGCCGATTAAACAGCCTTTAAAATACGCGTGTCGCCATACACGCGTATTTTTTAACGTTTTCGACACATAAGCACATGTGTTTAAAACGCTTATTTGTGAAAAAATCCGCAATTTACTTTCCCGCCAAAGCTACAAAGATCACATTTCGTGATAATCTTTACTGTTATTGACAGCCAACCGCTCATACCCAAAAAAGCAATCAAAAGGTAGCCCATGGACGATAACAAACGCCCGCTATATTTACCGTTCGCCGGTCCCGCCATTCTTGAGGCCCCGCTCATTAACAAAGGCAGTGCCTTTACCGAAGAAGAGCGCATATTTTTCAACCTCGAAGGCCTGTTACCTTACGCCATCGAAACCATCGAAGAGCAGGCGTCCCGCGCTTACGATCAGTTCAAGAGTTTCAGTAACGATCTGGATAAGCACATTTATCTGCGCAATATCCAGGACACCAACGAAACCCTGTTCTATCGTCTGGTGCAAAACCACATCGCCGAGATGATGCCCATCATCTACACCCCAACTGTGGGTCTGGCCTGTGAGCGCTTCTCCAAGAATTACCGCCGCAATCGGGGTCTGTTTATCTCCTATCCCAACAAGGACAGGATTGACGACATCCTCAACAACTCCACCCGTCACAAGGTAAAAATTATCGTTGTGACCGACGGCGAGCGTATTTTGGGTCTGGGCGATCAGGGCATTGGCGGCATGGGGATCCCCATCGGAAAACTGTCACTCTATACCAGCTGTGGCGGCATCAGTCCGGCCTATACCCTGCCGATCACCCTGGATGTGGGTACCGACAATCCACACCTGCTGGAAGACCCCATGTACATGGGCTGGCGCCATCCGCGCATTGGCGGTGACGAGTACGCAGAATTTATCGAAGCCTTTATGGAAGCCGTGCATCGCCGCTGGCCGGATGTGCTGATCCAGTTTGAAGACTTTGCCCAGAAAAATGCCATGCCGCTGCTGGACAGGTACAAAGACAAGTACTGCTGCTTCAACGATGACATTCAGGGCACTGCGGCCGTGACCGTCGGCTCCCTGCTCGCCGCCTGTAAAGCCGCCAACACTCAGCTCAGCGCCCAACGCATTGCCTTCCTCGGTGCCGGTAGCGCAGGCTGTGGTATTGCCGAAGCCATAGTGGCGCAAATGGTGTCCGAAGGGATCAGCGACGAGCAGGCCCGCAGCCAGGTGTTTATGGTCGACCGCTGGGGACTGTTGCTGGACAACATGCCAAACCTGCTGCCATTCCAGCAAAAGCTGGCGCAGAAAGTCGATACAGTGAACCAATGGCAAGACTTCAGCGACAATATGTCGCTGCTCAATGTGGTCAACAACGCCAAGCCGACGGTGCTGATTGGGGTATCCGGTGCTCCGGGGCTCTTTACCGAAGAAATCATCCGCGCCATGCACAGCCACTGTGAGCGCCCTATCGTGTTCCCGCTGTCCAACCCCACCAGCCGGGTTGAAGCCACACCGAAGGATATTCTGCACTGGACCAACGGTCAGGCACTGGTGGCCACCGGCAGCCCGTTCGAGCCTGTGGTAGTGGACGATGTCACTTACGATATTGCACAGTGCAACAACAGCTACATCTTCCCCGGCATTGGCCTTGGCGTGCTGGCCTGCGGCGCCAAGCGGGTATCCGATGAGATGCTGATGGCTTCAAGCCGTGCGCTGGCCGAGTGCTCGCCGCTTGCCATCAATGGCACGGGCGCACTGCTGCCGCCGCTGGAAGAAATCCACAAGGTAAGCAAGCACATCGCCTTTGCCGTTGCCAAGGTAGCGATTGCCCAGGGCCATGCGCTGGATACCACAGACGAACTGCTGGAGCAGTCGATTGAGGCGAACTTCTGGTATCCGGAATACCGTCGCTACAAGCGCACCTCGTTCTGATTGCTGCCCACCATAAAAAAACGCCCGGTCTTAGCCGGGCGTTTTTTATTCCAGAGCAAACTTACAGCCCCATCACCTCGCGCATGCTGTTTAACATACTGCGATCGGTTCTGGCCTTTTTCAGTTTTTTCACGCTCTCCTTGAGTGACTCGTCGGCAAGGCGAGCATACAGGCCACTGTATTCCTGCTCGGCAATGGCTTCGTCAGTGTCCTGACGCTCAACAATGTCCTGGGCCAGAATACTCAATTGGATCCAGGCATTGGCAATGTAAAAGCCGTGAAAGCGGCTGCGCTCAAACAAGGCTTTGGCGCTTGAGGGTAAGGCATCCCAGGCGTTTGTGAAGCGGCTGCTTTCATCAGCCAGCAGCTCATTGCACAGATTTCGGTAAGCCGCGATTAAAGGCTCAGGCAGACGCTCAAGAGCGACCACCCGTCCGGCCACACTGTCGGCCACAGCCTGGGCTTCGGCGCGGTAAGTATCGGTTAACTCAAACATATTACGTCCTTAAAAACGGCCACTGATGTAAAGGCCAACA
The DNA here is from genome assembly GCF_003957745.1 of Shewanella khirikhana. NCBI lineage: Bacteria > Pseudomonadati > Pseudomonadota > Gammaproteobacteria > Alteromonadales > Shewanellaceae > Shewanella > Shewanella khirikhana. The sequence goes on from NZ_CP020373.1 coordinate 2,864,896, forward strand.
TGATTGTCTGCCACCACAGGCACTATGTTTACCCCTTCATAGGGTTCGGTAAAGTACCAACCCACCAGCACCCCAATGGCAGCACCGGCCAGCACATCTTCAATCTCGTGCCGGTCACTCTCAATCCGGGTATAGCCCACATAGCTTGCCAACGCGTAGGCCGGTACCCCATATTCCCAGCCATATCGCTGGTGAATAAAGGTAGCTGCCATAAAGGTATCTGCGGTATGACCCGATGGAAAGGCATCATCCCCTGAACCATCAGGGCGCTCTTTTTCCACCGTGTATTTAAGCCCCTCGGTAATGACCCGACCTGCCACGGCAGCTTTGATAAGTTGCCACGAGCCTTCGTTGCCTTCTTCATAAAACAAAGTGGCGCCCAGCGCGGTTGCGGGTAGCAGGTAATGCAGTGCATCACCGGATGTTTCCAGGCTGTCCTTGGCCTGAGTGACAAAGGACAACAAACACAGGCTCAGCAGTATCCAGTGTTTCATTTGCTTCACTCGTTAAAAAACCGAGGCCGACTTATACACATTCCGCCGGATAAATGCAAAACGGTGCAAAAATCCAGCAGAATGAAACAGGTAAATTTGCTGAACCTATCAATAATTTGTTGGGAAACGCCACAACATACGGTTATGATTTATCCTAAATAAAGATAATAACAAACGACGCCAAATCTTCATGATCCGAGTGTTGCTCACTTCTGTGCTTTTGGCCGCAGCTCTGCTTGGCCCTACATCTCCTGCTTTGGCGGGAGATTTATCGCTGGAAGAAATCGATAATCTTATCAAAGAGATCGAGAGCGGCGACTTGGTCGATTTCGAAGTCATCCAAAGCAAAGTCAATCAAATCGCAGCCAATATCTCCCCCGATGATCTGCTGCGCAATCTGAAACTCAAGCGGCTCCAATGCTGGACATTTGACCTGAGTAAGGAAGGCGAGCCTGACAAAGCGATTGATTTTGCGAACGAACAACTGGCGCTGCCGTCGGTGCAATCAGATACAGCAACCAGTGCTGATCTTATTTTGTGCCGTGGCTGGATGCTGCAGCAAAAAGGTCTGGTCAACGAGGCGATGCATGACTTCAACAAGTCGGTGGCGCTGGCATATCAGGCTGAAGAGCCACGGCTTATCGCCGACACCCGCGGTGTGCGCGGCGCTCTCCTTTCTTATCAGGGCAACTTTGCCGACGCGCTGGAAGATCTCATCACGGCGCAGCACCTCTACGAAAACCTCAACCTGCAGTATTGGGCCCGTTTCAACCTGATGGAACTTGCCACCAGCTATCGTCGTTTTGGCGATCCGGCTACCGCGATTCGTTACTACGAAGAGCTGGAAGAGATGTATCGGGACTTGGGGGATGAATTCGGGGTTATCGGCGTTAAGGCCGAAATCGCCATGGCCTACGAGACCATGAACGATCAGGAGCAGGCACTGAAGATGTATCAGGAGGTGCTGCAAGCCTGGCAGGAGCGGAACGACGACATCAGTGTCGCCACTACCCGGGTGAACATGAGCGGCAGCCTGATAAAGCTCGCCAGACTCAAAGAAGCCAAAGCCAACCTCGAACTGGCATTCCCGCTAATTAAGCCCGAGCACGTTGGTTTTTATGCTTACGAGCATCTGTTTATGGCGCAAATTCTGCTGGCGGAAGGCAAGGCCAACGAGGCGCTGCCGCTGCTTGAAATCGGCGAAGAAAGCTTTCAGCAAATTCAGAATAAACGCGGGCTTGCCGAGCTGTATCTCACCAAGAGCCAAGCCTATGTCGCGCTGGAAGACTGGGCTAATGCCTTTTATGCGCTGGAAATTCAAAACGCCATTCATGCCGAGCTGGATAATCAGCTGCAGTCCCAGCGCACCACCGAAATGCGCACCCGTTTTGACACTGACCGTATTGAGAACCAAAACAAGCAACTGATTGAGTATCAAAGGCTCAGAGAAAAAGAGATGACCATACTGCAGGAAAACAAGTTTCTGCAGCTGACCATTATCGTCATGGGTATCATCATTCTCAGCATAGTGTCGGTATTTGCCTTCAAGCAGGCCCAGCGTTCGCGGCTGATGGAGCGGCTGGCGCTGACCGACCATTTGACCCAACTGGCAAACCGTCGCCACACCTATCATGAGGGCGACGCTTTATTCCGCAGTGCCAAACAGGGGCAACCCCTGTCGGTTATCCTGTTCGATGCCGATCACTTCAAGAAAATCAACGACCACTTCGGTCACGATATTGGCGACAAGGTATTGATGGCCATGGCCAGCTGCTCTGGCAGCCAGATGCGTCGGGGAGATTTGGTCGGCCGGATTGGCGGCGAAGAGTTTTTGGCGCTGCTGCCCAATACCACGCTTGAGCAAGCGGTTGAAATTGCTGAGCGTCTTCGCAGCAATATAGAGCGCACTGACCTGTCCAAGGTGGCCGAAGGTCTGGGCATGAGTATCAGTGCCGGGGTGGCCGCTTTTGATGCGGAAAAAGACAAGAACTTCTCGGCGCTGCTCAACCGCGCCGATCACGCGCTGTACCGCGCCAAGCACAACGGCCGCAATCGGGTAGAGAAAGACGCTTAACCCTCTGGCGTCAGTCGCCAAAGAATATGGCTGCGGTCAGACTCAGGCGGCAACCTGAACCAATACTCGTACAGTTCGGCAAATCCGCCCTCTTCCTGATAAGCCATCAACGCCTGCTGCCAGCGCTCCACCATCTCCTTTGACGTGCCCCGTGAAAACGCAAGATACAGCTCAATCCGCTCAAGCTCGGCAAGCGGGGTTAAGGCCTGCTCACTGGTACCGGCCTGCGTCAGCAACCGGCCCACGGTCAAATCAACCTGGCACCAGAAACGCACTCTGCCCGCCAGCAATTGGCGCAGTGACTGCAAGGGATAGCTTGAGACTTCAAAATTCTGCACCCCTGCCTGCTTTAAAATACGCTCGGCGGGTGAGCCACGGTAAACCCCGAGGCTGCCCAGTTTCGATGCCTCGGTGATATCCGTCGGCAGGGCTTCATCGGATGTGAGCTTGTAAAGCATGATTCTGGCGGTGGCGATGGGGCCGACAAAGTCGAACTGGCTGCGGCGGCTGTCCCGCAGCGCAGTGGAAAACAACATCACATTGGGGGTGTGAGAGGCAATATTAAAGGCCCGCGCCCAAGGCAACATCTCGATGTCGGCGCTAACCTCAACCTTTGGCTTCAGCCGCTCAACCAGCTCAACCGAAAAACCGGTCATCCGCGACTGCTCCATGTAACTTAAAGGCGGCAGCGGCTCGGTGAGTAGCCGCAGTTGCGGCGGTGCAGGCGATACCTCATCGGCCAAAGCCCAACCCGATGTCAGCAGCAATGGCAACATCAAAGCAAAGCAGGTGAGGCCTAATCGGCGCATGGCGAGTCCTTGCGGCAGCGAAGCGTCAAATATCTCGCCCACGGATGCTGAAGCGTTTGACGCCTTAAGCATCCAAGTGCGGATAAATCATAGTTACAGCATAGCGGTCATTGCCACACCACTCCAGCACTGGCCTGACGATGGTGGCAAAAGCTGCTAAGATGTCGGGGTTTTCAGCCAGCCAGCCTAATCTCATGTCCGAATCCCTCCCTTGTGCCGCCGATCTTCGAGAGCTTGCCAGCCAGATAAAAATCTGGGGCAAGACACTCGGCTTTGCTGAGCTTGGGATCACGGATACCGACTTATCGGCCGAAGAACCCAGATTCCTCGACTGGCTCGCCAAGGGCTACCATGGCGAGATGGCTTACATGGAAACCCATGGCCTGATGCGTGCCCGCCCGCAGGAGCTGCACCCCGGCACCATTCGGGTGATTGCCGCACGTATGGATTATCTGCCCGAAAACGCCGGTTTTGCCACTAACCTGCGCGACCCCAACCTTGGCTACATATCCCGTTACGCCGGGGGCCGTGATTATCACAAACTGATCCGCAATCGACTGAAAAAGCTTGGCGAGCAAATCGATGCCTGGCTTGCAGAACGAGGCTTTGCGTCGTCAAACTTTCGCCCCTTTGTCGACTCGGCGCCCATTTTGGAGCGGCCGTTGGCGGAAAAAGCAGGCGTTGGCTGGACCGGTAAGCACTCGCTTATTCTTAATCATCAGGCGGGCAGCTGGTTCTTTTTGGGCGAGCTGCTGGTTAACCTGCCACTGCCCATCGACATTCCCATCGCCGAGGATTGCAATACCTGCGTCGCCTGCATCAAAAGTTGCCCGACGGACGCCATAGTCGCGCCCTATGTGGTGGACGGCAGGCGTTGCATCTCCTACCTCACCATTGAGTTGCAGGGCGCCATTCCGGAAGAATTCCGCCCCTTGATGGGCAATCGCATTTACGGCTGCGATGACTGCCAGCTGGCCTGCCCGGTCAACAGTGGCTCGCCGCTGTCTGCTGAAGCCGACTTTCAAACCCGCCAGCCACTCAAGCTGCCGTCGCTGCTTAGCTTATTCGCCTGGGATGAAGCCACTTTTTTGCGCGAGACCGAGGGCAGCGCCATCCGCCGCATTGGCCATAAGAGGTGGCTTAGAAACATTGCGGTGGCACTTGGGAATGCGCCGGCAAGCGAAGAAGTGCTGAGCGCCCTGAACACACGGCTCATGGATGAAAATATCGATGAGATGGTAGCTGAGCACATTCACTGGGCTATCGCCCGTCAGCAAAGTGGCCTCACTACAGAGAGTCGCAAGACGGCGCGACTGGTGCGCGCCATCGAAAAAGGTATGCCCAGAGACGCCTAAGGCGTATCCAGGGTAAAACCGATTTTCACCGTTACCTGCCAATGGGCTATCACACCCGCTTCAAGGTGGCCGCGGGTTTCTATCACTTCGAACCAACGTAAATGATGCAGTGACTGCGCCGCGGCAGCCACTGCATTACGTATGGCATCGTCGCTGCTGAGGGTAGAGGAACCTGTGACTTCAACTATCTTGTAGACATGATTCATGGCAAGCCTCCTTGGGGCGGGGAAGCAGCCTTAAACTGCTACCCCGATACTGTTACCTCAGTATAGTCGCTGATTTCAGCGGCAAGCCTCAGCCCAGGCGGCGACGCAGCTCGCGGGTGGCATCCACCATATTACGCAGCGCCGGCTCCACCTCATCCCAGGTACGGGTTTTAAGGCCGCAGTCCGGGTTAACCCAAAGCTGCCGCAGCGGAATGCGCTTGGCTGCCCTTTCCATCAGCGCCACCATGGCCTCAACATCCGGTGTATTGGGCGAGTGGATGTCGTACACACCCGGGCCAATTTCGGCTGGATATTCAAAGTCTTCGAAGGCGCGCAGCAGTTCCATGGCCGAGCGGCTGGTTTCGATGGTGATCACATCAGCATCCATGGCGGCAATGGCTGCTATGGTGTCGTTAAACTCGCTGTAGCACATGTGAGTGTGGATTTGGGTGTTATCCCGCACGCAGGCAGCACTCAGTTTGAAGGAGTCCACCGCCCAGTCGAGATACGCCTGCCAGTCAGCGCGGCGCAGTGGCAACCCTTCGCGGAAGGCCGGCTCGTCAATCTGAATGATGGCAATACCCGAGCGCTCCAGATCCGCCACTTCATCGCGGATCGCCAGTGCAATCTGCTTACAGATAGTCTCGCGGCTGATATCTTCCCTGGCAAACGACCAATGCAGAATGGTCACAGGTCCGGTCAGCATGCCTTTCACCGGCTTGTCTGTCAGGCTCTGGGCGTACTCGGCCCACTCGAGTGTCATCGGCCTGGGTCGCGATACATCGCCGTAAATCAACGGCGGTTTTACGCAGCGGCTGCCGTAGCTTTGCACCCAGCCGTTTTTGGTAAAGCCAACACCGTCGAGCTGCTCACCAAAGTATTCCACCATGTCGTTGCGCTCAGCTTCGCCGTGCACCAGCACATCGATACCGAGTTTCAGCTGACGGTCGATGGTATCGCGGCACACCTGCTTGAGTTGGCTATCGTACTCAAGGGTGCTGATTTCACCTTTGCGCAAACGGCTTCTCAGGGCGCGAATGGCCGGGGTCTGCGGGAAAGAACCAATGGTAGTGGTTGGCAAAAGTGGCAGCTTAAGCCGCTGTTGCTGCTGTTGCTGACGGGCAGCAAACGCACTTTGACGCTCAAAATCGGCGCTGGTGAGTGCATCCAGCCTGGCGGCCACCGCGGCATCGGCGGCCTGGGCGCGCTCGGCGCGGCGCACCGCACATTCGGCGACAATCGCCGCAGCCTCAGCGCTATTGGGGACGGTCAGCAGGGTATCGAGACTTCTCAGCTCCAACAGCTTTTGCCTGGCAAAGGCGAGCTGACGCTTAAGTTCGGGCTTAAGGGTGGTTTCCACATCGAGATCAACCGGTGTGTGCAGCAGCGAGCAGGAAGTTGCCAGCCACAGGCGATCGCCAAGATCTCTGGCAAGCGGGGCAATACGCTCGGCAATCACATCAAGATCGGCGGCCCACACGTTGCGGCCATTGATAAGCCCCACACTCAGCACCTGTTGCTGTCCAAGCTTGGGCAAAAAGACCTCAAGCTGCTCCGGCGCAGACACCAGATCCAGATGCAGCCCCGCCACCGGCAGCGCACCGATGGTGTCGGCATGATGGGCCACTGAGCCGTAGTAGCTGGTCAGCAGCAGTTTAACCGACACACAGGTAAAAGCCTGGTACGCCGTGGCAAAGGCTGCCTGCCAGCTTTCCTCCAGATCCAGCGCCAGCACAGGCTCTTCAATTTGTACCCAGGTCACGCCCTGAGCGGCAAAACGCGCCAGCAGCTCAGCATAGGTAGCCAGCAGCTGAGGCAACAGGCTTAATTTATCAAACTCACTGCCATAGGCTTTCGACAAAAACAGGAAAGACACGGGGCCCAGAATGCAGGGTTTGGGGTCGTAGCCCAGCGCTTTGACCTCCTCAACCTCATCAAATACCTGAGTCCAGGCGATGGAAAAGGTTTGGTCGGCGTGAAGCTCGGGCACTATGTAGTGGTAATTGGTATTGAAATACTTGGTCATTTCCGCCGCCGCAGCGGCTTTGCCACTTGGTGCACGGCCACGGGCAACCCTGAACAGGGTATCCAGATCCACCTTATCGCCATCACGGTGTCGCAAAGGAATAGCATTTAAGGTCGCCGCCAGGGTCAGCACCTGATCGTAATAGGCAAAATCCCCCACCGGCAAACGTTCTACCCCAGCATCAGCCTGCCACTGCCAGTGGGTTTGCCGCAGAGCCTTGGCCTGTGCCAGCAGCTCACTCTGGGACAACTCTCCACGCCAGTATTGCTCGAGGGCGAACTTCAGCTCACGGCGACGTCCTATCCGTGGGAAGCCAAGACTATTTAATTGCATACTGTATACCTTCTTGGTTTAATATGAACACAATTCAAAGAGGGACCCCTGTTAAACAAATTTTAATAGGCGTCTGGACGTCTAGAAGTTTATTGTGGTAGTCTTCTGGCAAGCAAACGAATTGCATTCACGGGCAACATGAACAAACTTCATGTGGAGTAGAGATGATAGAGCTAAGACACCTTCGCACCCTGATGGCACTGAAAGAGAGTGGCAGCCTCGCGGCCGCGGCCAAAAAACGCTTTGTCACCCAGTCTGCCTTGTCTCATCAGATCAAAGAGCTGGAAACCCGCATCAACTCGCCTGTGTTTGTGAGAAAAAGTAAACCCCTGTCCTTTACCCAGGAAGGTGCCAGATTGCTGAATCTGGCCGAAGAAATTCTGCCGCGGGTGATGGAAACCGAATCTGTACTGAAAAAGGGGCTGGAGAGTGATGCCAACCTTATTCGGGTTGGGATTGAGTGCCACAGCTGCTTTCGCTGGTTGATGCCTGTGATGGAAGCCTTCCGGGCAGAGTTTCCTGACTCAGATCTGGATCTCTCCAGTCGTCACCTGTTCGACTCCCTCAACGCGCTGGAATCCGGCGAGCTGGACATAGTGCTGACGTCCGATCCTGTGCCCGGCCACCAACTGGCTTATCAGCATCTGTTTGATTTTGAAGTGCGTCTGGCTGTTGCCAACGAACATCCGTTGGCCAGCAAACCACAGGTGCTGCCACGGGATCTGGAAGGACTGCCGATTATCAGCTATCCGGTACCATTGGAGCGCCTGGACTTGTTCAGGCTGTTTCTGGAGCCTGCTGGCGTTACCCCAGGGGTGCAGAAAACCTGCGACCTCACCTCGGTACTGCTGCAACGCATCGCCTGCCAGGATGGTATTGCCGCCCTGCCAAGCTGGTCCATCAGCGAAGCCCAGGGACTCAGCCTGACCAGCGTGCGTCTCGGCGCTGAGGGCTTAAAACGCCCCCTGTTTGGCGCCTACCGCCGTGGCAGTGCCAACTCAAGTCAGCTGCAACGTTATCTGGAACTGGTTGCCGCCGAAGGCATTGCCCGTCAGCCGCGATAACAGCCGACTTATAGAAAAGAACCCATAAAAAAACGCCTGCATTTGCAGGCGTTTTTTTAGCATTCTTACAGTGGATTCAGCAGCAACCCACGCATCGACAACACCCGGCGCAGCACCAGACCGGCTGAGTTGGGGTTACGGGTCTGACGCAGATTGTGAGCAATCATAAACTCTTCTTTAAGCTCCTCATCCAGCCCCAGTGAATCAAAGGCTTCCAGCGTCAGCGTCTGCTGTTGGGTATCTATGATTTGCTTGATGATGCTGAGCGGGAACGACTCTTCCGACTCAGCATTGAGATAGGCAAATGCAGTCAGCGCAATGATTTGGCCGAACACGCTGAACAGCGCCAGGGTTTGCACTTCATCCGGGTCTATATGGCTGCCGACATCCTTTAAGCTGTCGACGGCAGAGGCGGCAATGCTTTCGGTCAGACGCCAGTAGCCCTGCACCAACTTTTTGTACGGCTGGGGCAGCTCATCGAGGCGCTCTTTGAGGTAAAAACTGAAGGCATAGCGGTAAATGTTGACCTGACCCAAGCGAATAAGCGCATCCTTGAGGCTGCGGTTTTTGCTGTTATTGGCCACACCACCGGCATGGGCAGTGGTTGAGCGCCACAACAAATGTGCCGCCAACGCGGGATCGCTGGACACTATGTCCACCACATTACGCACATCACCGTCTGCGATGATGGCCTTTTTCAGCGGGATAAGGATCCCGCGACGACCAATGACCTGTTCTTCATTGGCAATGATCGCCCTGATTTGAGAAAAAACCTGATGCTCAAGCTCAGTCATGAAACTAACCTATTCTTGTCCGGGCAACGAAAAAAGACCTGACCAACACCCGCCCTGGTTATTATTATCGGGGAATTTACCCATAAAATCCTGTTCTCGGTCAAGTTGATTTCCCGGGGTTTGCACTTTTTTAGCCACATGTCATCAAAAGGCACCACTTTGGCTCGCCAAACGGTAAATATCGTCGGCCAAAACCCGGTAACCAGCGTCATTTAAATGAACAGTGTCCGATTTCATGGCGCTGTCAGCCAGGAGCTTGGACAGGGTGTTTTCCAGCAGCGGCAACGAATACTCATCGGCAAGTTCGGCATAAAGGGCCGGTGGCGATAAAAACAATTGCCTGTCGGGTACGGCCACCAACAGCACCGGAATTTGCCTGCCCTGAGCTTCCCTAATCATAGCCGCCAAATTGGCTTTGAGGGCGACCTTGTCGAGGTTTCTGAGAATATCATTACCACCTTCGAGTAAGATCACCATATCGGGATGGGATTCTTCCAGCACCTCGGCAAAACGGGCAAGCCCTTCGGCGGTGGTTTCACCGGAGATCCCGCCATTGATGACTTCACAGTCACACAGACGGGCCAGGTGCGCCGGATAATCGCCGTCATCCGGGGCGCCAACACCTACGGTGAGACTGTCGCCAAAGGCCAGCAGCCGGGCATTCTCACCCAAATAAGGCAAACGCGGACCGCCACAGGCGCTCAGCATCAATATGATGGCCAAACAATATCTCAGTCGCACAGCAGTCTCCCTTTCAGTCCACCTGTTATCGCCGAAAAAAAAGCCGGACACAAGTCCGGCTTTTTGTTTTCAGGCATTTATCAGTAGCGCACGCCCAGTGTCAGACTGATCTTGCGGCCTTCACCGGGATAGTAGCCATTGCCCCACTCGCTGTAATAGCCAGAGGCGGCGTATTGCTCATCGAACAGGTTATCCACCCGCAGACTGGCATTGATAGCGTCGATGTTGAAGTTCAGTGCCGCATTGGCAAGCCAGAATGCATCCAACTGGTTGCCCGCGTTGGCATTGTCACCCTCAACAAAACGACTGCCGGTGTAGCTGGCGTCCAGATACAGCTGCCAGTGCTCTGCAAGGTTCACACCTGCAAAGGCGCGGCCGCTGTGTCTGGCCACCCAGGACAGCGCCTTGCCGTCGTTGGGGCCTTTGGTAAATTCGGCATCAGTGTACTGGTAGTCCAGCCCCACTTTAACGACATCGCTGATTTGCCAGTCCCAATCCAGCATGGCGCCATAGCGGCGCGACTCATCGGCGTTGACGTTGGAGCCCTGGAAGAAACCGCCGGTTGGGGTTTCGGCGCTGGGGTCAAATACGATTTCATCTTCCAGCGACAGGCGATACAGGCTCAGACGCAGCGCCTGGGCGTTGCCCAGATAATCCCAGCCCGCTTCATAGCTGCGGCCGGTTTGGGGTCTTAAGCTGCCCTGGGAGGTGTAGGCCTGTTCATCGACTTTGGCAAAGCGGAAGTTGTCTTCTGCACGCAGATAAAAGCGGCTTGCATCGGAAGGGCGATAATTGACGCCAAGCTCCAGCGCGTGGGCATCGTTGTCAAGCTCGCCGCCATTGGGGAAGGTATTGCCATCACGAATGTCATCGGTCACTTCGGCGTAACGGCCACCCACCACATAGCTGAAATGCTCGGTCAGCGGCACGCTGGCCTGCACAAAACCCGCCCACAGCTTTTGGGTGTTGCCCCGGCTCATGTAAGCAGATTCAAATTCCGACTCGCCGCGGGACAGGTCAAAGCCGGTGATAAGCTTCAGCTCTCCGGCACGGGTCTGATATTTACCGATGGCCTTGGGCGAGAATGCCAGCAGTGAGCGCTCTGTGGTGCCCTGACCACCCCAGCTGATGTAGTTCACCCGGGTGTCGCTGTAATCCACATCGGCGCCCAGGGCCCAGTTCCCGTTCAACTGATGCTGATAACCACTGCGGACCGCTTTGGTGATTTCATGCTGATAATCAGTGGCATTGTATTCATTGGCCTGGCGCGGATTGTCGTTTAGCTGCGCTTCATTCAGCGAGCCTGCCAGCAGTCTGTCGTTGTCGAAATACGAGGTTTCAGCAAAAAACTGATTGGTATCACCACGGTACTCAAGGCGGCCCAGCAGGCTGCCGGTCTCGCTCTTGGCGTGATCGCGGTAGTTATCGCTCTTATCGAAATGGCCACCAAAGAAGGCATGCCAGCCGGCACCGATTTCGGTGGCAAAATCGGCCGAGGCATTGAGGCTGTTAAAACTGCCGCCACCAATGCTGGCGCCGCCGCTCTGACCTTCCGGACGCTTGGTGATGATGTTAATCACCCCGCCAACGGCCTGGTCGCCGTAGAGCACACCGGCGCTGCCGGAGAGGATCTCAATTCGTTCAATCTGGCTGACAGAAACCGCCGACAAACTCGGCGCAGCGATATCGATGTTATTCAGACGACGGCCATCGACCAGAATCAAGGTGTTGTTGGCGGCCTGGCCGGCAGCGAAGCCTCGCATGGCGAACACGGGGCCTACCCCGTTATCACTCACCTGAATGCCACTTTGACCGCGCAGCACGCCAGCAAGGTCGGTGGCACCACTGAGGGCTATCTCTTCAGCGGTAATCACTGCCACATTAGCGGCAATATTCAGCGGGGTGTCGAGCTGGCGACCAATCACCACCAGGTGTTCGTCGGCAACGGTTTTGGCGTTGGCAGCATCAAGGGTTGCCACATCGGCAGAGGACCCGGCAAAAGCAGCAGGAGCAAGCAAAGCGCCCACAGTCAGTGCGATAAAAGAAGGTTTGGTTCCCATTTTCCTTTTTCTCCTTCAAGGGAAACGGGGCAGGTTGTCGGCGGCCCAAAGGGAGCCACATGTGCGGATCTGCCCACCGAAATCCACAGCAAAACCTCTTTTGGGCCGGTCTCCGGACTCAGGCAAAACGCCATTACCGTTGCGGGGGCAGTGTCGGATTTGCACCGACTTCCCGATTCTCCCGCTAATGCGGGCACCCAAAGGGTTGACTTAAAAAATAACCGCCCGAACTCGGCGGGCGGCGCATTATAGACGTCTATACGTATAAATGTCTAATACCTTTGTATTGCCTTTCTGGCGTTTCACTTCAGCCTGAGTGGCAACATAGAGGCAATAAATTCAGTATGGTTAGCGGGTGTCAGCGGAATATTCTGCGCGCCAAACACCTGGCCTCGCATGGATTTGTGCATCAGCAGCAATTGCCCAGGGCGCTGGAAAACCGTGTAGTAGCCCACCTCACCTTCCGGCTCGCTGAAAAACGGCCGCTGATTTTCCATGGACTGGTGCTGATTGGGCATCCGGCTGCACCCCAAAATGCCATGAAAGCCCTGATGGCCATCGAGCTGGGTTTCGCCCAACTTGTGGTAAGACGACTCACCTTCACAGCTGCGTTGATACTGGCTCGCCAGGCTATCGAGGAACACCTCCGGCGACGGCGCTTCACCGCCCAGCTTAAAGCTTTGAATACAGATGAGCCCGCCCCATTGATTGAGGTTTTCGCTCGCAGGCACAAACTCGGCACTGACCATGTCGGCGCGGCTGTCCTGTGCCGCCTGTTTCCAGCCGTCCGGCAATTCAAATGAGAAAGGGGCACCAAACAGAGATAACTCCTGGGTTTGGGCCTGGACATTCGCCGCCGCAAACAGGGCGAACAGAGGGAGCAAATATCGGGTCATCATCAGCTTCCGTGATAGTCGATGCCGTTTCATCCTGAAACGGCTGAAAGACAAGGGGAGGCAATGCCTCCCCCGGATGTATCAGGCCAACGCCTTAGGGTTGGCACCGTAATCGTTTTCGTCCTGGCTGTCCTGGCACCAGAAAACTATCAGTACGATAGCGCCAATCAATGGGATAAACCCGATTAACTGCCACCAACCGCTACGACCCGTGTCGTGCAGACGGCGGGCACCGATGGCCAGCGAAGGTAGCAACAAACCAAGCGAGAAAATTGCGGCGATAAATGTCGTGCCCAAAGCCACATCAATGCCAATGGTCACAACATAAAAAATCAAGTAGAACAGGACGAACATCCAGTATTCTTTGCGACGGGCGCGACCTGTGAAATCAGCGTACTTTTTCAGTGCACCAATAAAGTATTCCATGGTTTCTCCTTAAAAACGGGCAATCTCGCCCCAAGTTACCGCACAAAATACGGCTTTATCCTTATGATTCATTCACCTGCTGTTGGCAGGTGGCGATACTTTAACATAGGCCGCACATTTTCAAAGCATCAAAAGTCCGCTTAACGATTAAGGCGAACCAAGGTCGTACCAGCTCAGATAACAAATGTAAATAATTCCCATTTGCATGAGGTCAATTGCTATTATCCTACCGATAACTCAAAAAAGGATAAGCGTATGCGACACTTCACTCTGGCTTTGCTGCTTGGCAGCAGCACCCTGGCAGCACCGGCTTTTGCCTCCGACTGCGAACTCAGCATCAGCGCCAACGACGCCATGCAATTCAGTGCACAGGAGCTGACGGTTCCGGCCAGCTGCAAACAAGTCACTCTGACCCTGACCCACACAGGTACCCTGCCCAAAACAGCCATGGGCCATAACTGGGTGCTAACCAAAGCTGCCGATGTACAGGCGGTCGCTACCGACGGCATGGCAGCTGGCCCCGACGCGGCTTACATCAAGGCCGATGATACCCGGGTGCTGGCTCACACGGCATTGGTGGGCGGCGGCGAGTCCACTTCTGTCAGTTTCAGCCTGGAAGGCCTGGCGCCCGCTGAGGCCTACCGCTTCTTCTGCTCTTTCCCCGGCCACTGGGCCATCATGCAGGGCAGTTTCGTCATCACTCCCTGAGAACGCCTTAACGACGCCAAAGGGGCCCTGAGCCCCTTTTTTGCTGCAAGCTATAACACACGCTGCCCGACCACGTCCTCAAACCCCGCTTCACGGCTGCTGTTTTGCCCGCGAAACGTATATAGTGAGCCTTTTGCCGCCGATGCAGGGAGAAGGCCAATGGCGAAACTCAGTGAAATCCATATCTATCCGGTCAAGTCCATGGCCGCGCAGCGGCTGTCTCAGGCGCGGGTCTGCAAAGAAGGCCTGGCCGGGGATCGCCGCTTTATGGTGGTGCGGCCAAATGGTGAGTTCATTACCGCCCGTACTCATCCGTTACTGCAACAGATCCAGCCCCTTGGAACCGACGAGGCCATTCAGTCCGGCGAGCTCTGGCTCAGGTTTACCGGCAAGCCGGATCTGCGTTTGCAGGCATCGGCCTTTCAACGCACCCAGGTAGCAACCCAGGTCTGGAAGGACAGCTTCAATGGCCTGGCCACCCATCCACTTGCCGATGCCTGGGTGTCCTCCATTTTAGGCGAAAGTGCACAGCTTTTATGGCTTGGCGAAACCTCCGACCGCTACCGCGAAAAGCTCGGCACCCGAGTCAGCTTTGCCGACGGCTATCCACTGCTGCTTATCAGTGAAGCCTCGCTTGACGATCTCAATTTACGGTCCGACGCCATCAGCCAGATGAGCCAGTTTCGCACCAATCTGGTGGTCAGTGGCACCAGCGCCTTCGAAGAAGACAGCTGGAAGCGTATTCGTATTGGCGAGGTCGAGTTCGATGTGGCCAAGCCCTGTGGTCGCTGCGTAATGACCACGGTGCAGCCCGGCACCGCCCGCTTCCATCCCCAGGGTGAACCACTCTCGACCCTGAGCAAGTTTCGCAAAAGTGCCAATGGCGATGTCAACTTTGGCCAGAATTTGATAGCCCTGAACGAAGGCACCATCCACGAAGACGATGTTATTGAGGTACTGGAAACCCAGGAGAGTGAACACTATCGCAATCTGGCCCCGGCAAAACGCGCGCTAATCCTCACCGAGAAACGCGTCATTGCCCGTGATTTCTGTGCCTTCTCCTTCAAAGCCGCCGATGAAAAGCCACTGCCGGGATTCCTGCCGGGCCAGCATTTGGTGTTTGCCGTGGACATCGATGGTGAGCGCCACATCCGCCGCTACAGCCTGACCCATGCACCGGGGGACGGCCTGTATCATATCGCAGTAAAACGCACCGAAGGCGGGCATATTTCCAACTGGCTGCATGACGAATTGGCGATTGGGGGCACTCTGCTCTGCGGACGCCCCGAAGGGCGTTTCAGCCCCAGGGCTGGCACAACACTGCTGCTTATCAGCGCAGGCTCAGGGATCACCCCCATGCTGGCCATGGCCCGCACCGCACTGCTGAAGGCCACTCAACAAGGCGGCGCAACAACTGATGCCAAGCCACTGTCTCATATCCATTTTATCCATCAATGCCGCAGCCAGGAGGACATCCCGGAAGCCGAAGCGTTAGAGGAACTCGCCGCCAGTGGCATGACGCTGGAAATTTGGCTGACCAAGGCTGATGACAGCTGGCAAGGGAATCGTGGTCGCTGGTTTGCTCACGAGTCAGACAGCATCGCCAGGCTTGAGCATCAACTCACCATCACCGAAGCCTATATTTGCGGGCCCGTTGGCTTTATGCAACATGTGGAAGCCCAGTTGCAGGCAGTGGGAATATCCCAGACCCAAATCCACACCGAAAGCTTTGGCGGCCTGGCAGCTCCTGCTGCCAGAGAAGAGAAATCCGTCAGCATTCGCATCGCGGGCAAGGCGTTTCAAGGCAACAACCAAACCAGCCTGCTGGCTCAGGCCGAGTCGCAGGGCATCAGCATCCCCTGGTCTTGCCGCGCCGGGATCTGCGGCAGCTGTAAATGCAGGCTCGTCAGTGGCGAGGTGGTGCAGCACAAAGCCGAAGCCTTATCGGAAGCCGAGCAAAACGCGGGGCTGATTCTGGCCTGCTGCGCTGTGCCGGTGGACGATGTGGACATCAGCTTAAGTTAAGTGCAAACGCCAATTGAAAAAGGCAGCCCGGTGGCTGCCTTTTTTGTGCACAATGACGTCAGGTACGAAGTTTGGCCAGTTCACTATCCTGGCGCCCCACCAGTTTGGCCAGGCTTTCACTGCTTTCACGGGCTCGTTCGGCAAGCTGCATCAGTTCGGCTGCCGAGTCGGAAATGCCGGTAATGTTACGGCTAACCTCTTCGGTGACTGAGCTTTGCTCTTCGGCTGCGGTGGCAATTTGAGTCACCTGATTGGAGATTTCATTAATCCGCTCCACCATGGATGACAGCGCTTCAAATGCCCGCTCGGTTTGTGCCGTGGCCTGTTCGGCCAACTCCACCCCATTGTCAATAATGTTGGTGGCACCACTGACCTCTTGTTGCAGCGCATCAATCAAGCGGCCAATATCATCGGTTGAAGCCTGGGTTTTGGATGCCAGCGAACGAACCTCATCGGCCACCACCGCAAAGCCCCTTCCCTGCTCTCCGGCGCGGGCCGCTTCAATAGCCGCGTTCAGCGCCAGCAGGTTGGTTTGCGCCGCAATCGCACTGATCACTTCCAAAATCTTACTGATATTGGTACTGCTGTCGGCCACCTTGCCCACAGCAATTTTCGCCTGCTGAGACTCATTGGCCATGGTGGAAACCAGTTTCACCGCTTCGGTGAGACTATCCTGACTCTGCTTCACCTGCGATGCCATTGCCGACGACTCAGACGCAGTTTGCTCAGACGCCTTGGCCACCTCATGGGCGGTGTGGCTCATCTCGTTTACCGCGGTGACCACGCTTTCGATTTCGCTGTACTGACGGTTTACGCTTTGCTTGGTTTCATCGGCAATACGGGCGGTTGCCTCACTCTCATGGCGCGATTCAGTGGCTACCGACTTAAGGTCACTGATAAGCCCGTGAAGCTTGCCGATAAAGGCGTTAAAGCCATCGCCAAGGGCAATCAGCTCGGCATGCTCCTCCACTTTCAGCGTCTGGGTCAAATCCCCTTCGGCGCTGGCAAGCTGGCTTACCCGCTGCTGAATTTGCTGAATAGGCGCCACAATGCTGCGAATAAACAGGGCTATCAGCACCACGGCCACGGCCGCCACCGCAATACCCAGCAGCAACACGAACCGGCCCATACCCGATGCCATGGCCTCCATGCTGTCGTGGACCTTGTCGGCACTGGCAAAGGCAATCTCGCGGGGCACCTCAATGCTGAGCAGCCACTGGCTGCCCGACAGTGGGATCTCAATGGGGTAACCCACTATCAGACTGGTGTCATTCAGTAAGTAACCACTTCCCTTGCCGAGCGCCAGGATCTGCTGTGCCAGCGCATTGTCGATGGACTCCGACAGCGGCCGCGCTTTTTTGTCATAGTGGCTCGCCGCCACAACCAGCCCTTTGCCGGACAGCAAAGTCACCTTGGCCTTGCCCTGATAGAGACTGGCAGACAGCTCCTCAATCAGCTTTTGAAACACCGGCAGGTTAAGGTCAACCCCAACCACGCCCTGGAAACGGCCACTGCGCATGATAGGCACTGTGAGCGACGTCATCAGCATATTGTTGCCGGGTGAGATTTCGTAGAGGTAGGGCTCCATCAGGCAGGGCTTGCCGGTGTCTTTGGCACACAGGTACCACTCGGCCTCGCGCAGACCAAACTCATTGAGGGTATCGACGTATTTTTCGCTGGCATCTTCCACTTGCTGCTGGGTAATGCTGCCATCGTCATTGCGGTAAAAATACACTTCCAGCGTGCCCACATCCGCCACCGAGTGCATCAGCCCCGGGGCGGTAAAGTCGCTGTCTCGGCCGTCAAACCCATTGGGCTCAAACTGGGAATACATGGACGATATCTGCTGGTTTTTTTGCAAAATGGCGCCCACTGCCGACTGCACTGCTTCACGGCTCATACCCTGACTCAGGGCACTGTCTTCCATCATCGCGGAAAACGAATAGGGAATGCGGTAGGCCTCGTTGATAAAGGCGGCTACTTTCTCGCCGTAGCGACCGGCGCTGGCGGTCAGCTTGGCACGAATTTCATTATTGAGGGCATCGTCGACCTCACTGGAAAGTGCCTCGGTATCGGCAGACAATGTGGTCCAGAGGCTGACGGACATAATCGCCACTGTGGCCAGAAACAGTGCCGAGGTCATCCAAAGCAGCTTCTGACGCAAAGGAAGTCTTTTCATGGTTTTCCCCAAAAATCCAAAAAAGGCATGTCTGAGTATAGTCGGTATGAGCTTCCCTGCCCTGTAACACCTTGCGCAATAACATCATTTAATCCAACAAAAAGGCGGCCCCTGATGGGCCGCCTTTGTTGCTGAGATTATTTGCCGAGTACGGCCTCGAAACACTCAGCCATGATCTCCAGCCCGCGCTGAATTTGCTCATCCGGCGCCGTGATGGGCACCAAAATCCGCAGCACGTTACCGTAGGTACCGCACGACAGCAGGATAAGGCCGCGATTACGGGCCTCGGTGAGTACCTGCGGGCAATACTCAGGGGCAGGCTTGCCGTTTTCCATCAGCTCAATGGCAATCATGGAACCCAGACCACGCACCTCGGCGATTTGCGAATAACGGCTGGCGAGCTCACCGATGGCAGACTTGATGGTCTGGCCAATGGCGTTGGCGCGCTCCAGCAGTTTTTCTTCTTCAAAGACTTCAATCACAGCAAGCGCTGCGGCGCAGGCCAGTGGGCTGCCGCCGTAGGTGCCGCCAAGGCCACCGGGGCCAATGGCATCCATCACCTCGGCGCGGCCGGTAATACCAGAAAGCGGGAAGCCACCGGCAATCGACTTGGCGAAGGTGGTGATGTCCGCAGCAACGCCCATTTGCTCCATGGCAAAGAAGGTGCCGGTACGGCCAGCGCCTGTTTGCACTTCGTCGGCAATCAGCATAATGCCTTCGCGGTCACACAGCTCGCGCAGACGTTTCATAAAGCTTGGGGTTGCGGCGTAGAAACCGCCCTCGCCCTGGACAGGCTCGAGGATGATAGCGGCAATGTCGCTTGGCTCGGCGTCGTTCTTAAAAATACGCCCAATAGACGCCATGGCATCGTCTTCGCTCACCCCGTGCAGTTCACAGGGGTATTCGGCGCGAAACACGTTGGCCTGCATCAGCCCCATGCCCTTGCTGTATGGCGCCACTTTGCCGGTCAGCGCCAGCGCCGCCATGGTGCGGCCATGGTAGCCGGAGGTAAAGGCAATCACACCGGCACGCTTGGTGTAGGCGCGGGCCACCTTAATGGCGTTTTCCACGGCTTCCGAGCCACTGGTGAACAGGGCCGACTTCTTGGCGAAGTCACCGGGCACCAGCTGGTTCAGCTTTTCACATACTGACACGTAGCTTTCATAGCCCAGCACCATAAAACAGGTGTGAGAAAACTTATCCAGCTGCTCGGCCACGGCGGCCTTCACTTTGGGATGCAGGTGGCCTGTGTTCAGCACCGCAATGCCGCCGGCAAAGTCGATATACTCACGACCTTCCACGTCCCACACGGTGGCGTTTTCGGCACGCTCGGTAAACACAGGGTGGATTTGGCCAACGCCACCGGCTACAGCAGCGCGGCGACGAACCATCAATGAATCATTGGTCAAGCTCATAGGGTACTCCTGTTTCGCCGGTCACACCGACAGACAGATATATTTGATTTCTACATACTCATCGATGCCGTACTTGGAGCCTTCGCGGCCCAGACCCGATGATTTCATGCCGCCAAAGGGGGCCACTTCGGTGGAAATAAGCCCGGTGTTCACGCCCACCATGCCGTATTCCAGCGCCTCGGCCACCTTCCAGATAAGGGAGATATCACGGCCATAGAAGTAGGCTGCAAGGCCAAACTCGGTGTCGTTAGCCTGACGAATCACATCGTCTACATCGCTGAAACGGAACAGCGGTGCCAGAGGGCCAAAGGTTTCCTCGCGGGCCACCTTCATGCTGGCATCCACGTTGGTCACAATCGCAGGTTCCATAAAGTTGCCACCCAGCGGCTTGCCACCGGCAACCAGGGTCGCGCCCTTATCCAGCGCATCCTGCAGATGGCCCTGCACCTTCTCAAGTGCGGCTGCGTTGATAAGCGGGCCTGTGGTCACGCCAGGCTCGGCGCCATTGCCGACCTTGAGCTTGGCCACAGCAGCGGCGAGCTTCTCGGCGAAGGCATCGTACACACCGTCCTGCACATAGAGACGGTTGGCACAAACGCAGGTTTGACCGGCGTTGCGGTATTTGGAAATCATGGCGCCTTCAACGGCTGCATCCAGATCCGCATCGTTAAACACGATAAAGGGCGCGTTGCCACCAAGCTCCAGCGAGACTTTCTTCAAGGTTGGCGCGCACTGCTGCATCAGCTTGATGCCAACACCGGTTGAACCGGTAAACGACAGCTTGCGCACCACAGGGCTTTCGCAAAGCTCGTTACCGATGGCCACCGCATCGCCGGTAACCACACTGAATACCCCTGGTGGAATACCCGCTTCTTCAGCAAGCTCAGCCAGCGCCAGCGCGGTGAACGGCGTCTGCGGCGCAGGCTTCACAATCATGGTGCAGCCCGCAGCCAGCGCAGGGCCCGCCTTACGGGTTATCATCGCTGCCGGGAAGTTCCACGGGGTAATGGCCGCAGTAACACCCACGCCCTGCTTAATCACCATGATGCGCTTGTCGCCCTGGTGACCCGGGATGGTATCGCCGTAAAGGCGCTTGGCCTCTTCGGCAAACCACTCGATAAAGGATGCGGCATACACCACCTCACCCTTTGCTTCAGCAAGCGGCTTGCCCTGCTCCGTGGTCATCATCAGCGCCAGATCGTCGGCGTTTTCCAGCATCAGCTCATACCAGCGGCGCAATTTGGCACCGCGCTCTTTGGCGGTGAGCGCGCGCCAGGCCGGCAGCGCAGCTTCGGCAGCAGCGATGGCCTCACGGGTTTCATCGCGGCCCATCACGGGCACATCGGCGATAGCCTCGTTGGTAGCCGGATTGGCAATGGTTACCGTCTCGCCCGACAGGGCATCGCGCCACTCGCCATTGAGATAACACTGAGTTTTCAAAAGTGAAGGACGTTTGAGCTGCACAGCTGACTCCTTGATACTTGTTACTGGGCGCTTGCGCCGTTAATGCTGTTAGATACCCAGCTTATCGCGAACCGTGTAGTACCAGGCGCCCAGGGCGCTGAAAGGTACCCGCAGCGCGTGGCCGCCGGGGAACGGATAATGGGGCAGCGCGGCAAAGGCATCGAAGCGGGTCGCCTGACCGTTCAGCACTTCGGCAATCAGCTTGCCGGCCAAGTGGGTGTAGGTCACACCATGGCCACTGCAGCCCTGGGAGTAATAAATGTTCTTGCCGATACGGCCTACCTGAGGCAGACGCGATAGCGTCAGCAGGAAGTTACCTGTCCAGGTAAAGTCGATACGCACATCCTTCAGCTGCGGGAAGGTTTGCAGCATCTTCGGCAGAATGATGGACTTGATGTTGTCCGGGTCGCGGGCACCGTATACCACGCCGCCACCGTAAATCAGACGCTTGTCGCCGGAGAGACGGAAATAGTCCAGCAGGTAGTTACAGTCTTCAACGCAGTAATCCTGAG
Organism: Shewanella khirikhana; assembly: GCF_003957745.1. Taxonomy (NCBI): domain Bacteria; kingdom Pseudomonadati; phylum Pseudomonadota; class Gammaproteobacteria; order Alteromonadales; family Shewanellaceae; genus Shewanella; species Shewanella khirikhana. Next base: position 2,886,477 of record NZ_CP020373.1, read on the forward strand.
GCAGCAGGCTCTTTGCCATCTCATCGCTCAGGGGTTCGGTGGTGATCACCTGGGTACCACACGGCATGGATTTGGCCATCAGCTCAGGCATCAGTTTGCCCAGATAGGCGTTACCGGCCACCACCACAAAGCGGGCCTTTACCTGACCGAACTCGGTTTTAACGATGGCAGGCTCACCTTCCACCACATCCAGCACAGCTGAGTCTTCAAAGATTTTACCGCCGAGGCTTTCCACCGCACGAGCTTCGCCGAGGGCCAGGTTCAGCGGATGAATGTGACCACCGCTCTTGTCCAGCATACCGCCGACGTAGCGCTCAGTATTTACCACATTACGAATACCGGCTTCGTCGAGAATTTCCAGCTGTTCAGTGTGGCCGTGAGCTTCCCACAGCGCCTTTTGCGCCTTGAGGTGGCCCATCTGTTTTTGGTTCAGTGCGGCAAACACGCCACCGTTTTTCAAATCGCAGTCGATATTGTATTTTTCGATGCGCTCGCGAATGATGCGACCGCCTTCAAATGCCATCTCACCGAACAGCTTGCCCTTTTCCTTGCCAACAGTTTTTTCAATGACATCAATGTCTCGGCTATAGCTGTTAACGATTTGGCCGCCATTGCGACCCGAGGCGCCCCAACCAATTCGGGCGGCCTCCAAAACCACGACCTTGAAACCACTTTCAAGCAAATGCAATGCCGAGGACAGACCCGTATAGCCTGCGCCTATAACACACACGTCGGTTTCAAGATGCTCCTCAAGACGAGGACGAATGCGGGTGTCATTGGCGGAAGCGGCATAGTAGGACTCGGTATGAGGTGTAGCAGACATGATGCTTCCTTCTTTCTTATGTTCATTATTTTAAACAACGGAACCATCCTACACCTTCGACAAGGGAAACTCTAGCCGTATTTGCCGAATATTTTGCATATTTGTTGAATATATTAAACAAATAAAAACGGCCGCCGAAGCGACCGTTTGCAGGTTAATCCAAGCGCCTCCAGGCACTATTCCATGGCGGCCTTGGCCTTTTTCTCCGCCCGGCGGGCAAAGTACCAGGACAGGAAAGCCATCAGCGATACCGCAAGGATGATCAGGGTCGCCAAGGCGTTGATCTTGGGCGATACCCCCAGACGCACCGAGGAGAACACCACCATCGGCAACGTGGTCGCACCAGGGCCGGAGGCGAAGCTTGCGATAACCAGGTCGTCCAGTGACAGGCTGAAGGACAACAGCCAGCCTGCGGTCAGCGCTGGCGCAATCATGGGCACAGTGATCAGGAAGAAGGTCTTGAGTGGCGTAGCCCCCAAATCCATTGCCGCTTCCTCTATCGACATGTCCAGTTCACGCAGGCGGGACGACACCACCACGGCCACATAGGCGGCACAGAAGGTAGAGTGCGCCAGCCAAATGGTGAGTCTGCCACGCTCGGCAGGCCAGCCGATAAGGTCGGCCATGTGCACAAACAACAGCAGCAGCGACAGACCTGTGATCACCTCTGGCATTACCAGTGGCGCTGTGATCATGTTCGACAGTGACAACTTGGCCCAGCTGCGGCGAAAACGGGTCATCACGAACGCCGCCATAGTGCCCAGCACCACCGCCATGGAGGCCGACAGGAAGGCAATCTCAAGGCTGGTCCAAACCGCATCGAGAATTTGCTGATCCTTAAACAGCTCCACATACCATTTGGCCGAAAATCCGCCCCACACGGTCACCAGCTTGGACGCGTTGAAGGAGTAGAAAATCAGGATAAACATAGGGGCATAAAGGAAGATGAGCCCCAACCACAACATCACGGTAGAAAAACTCAGCTTTTTCATGCCTCTTTCTCCAAATCACGGGCCTGATAATGATGGAACAGGGTAATGGGGATAATCAAAAGTCCCAGCATCACTATCGCCAGCGCCGAGGCGACCGGCCAGTCACGGTTGTTGAAGAACTCCTGCCACAACACCTTACCTATCATCAGCGAGTCCGGGCCGCCGAGCAGCTCAGGGATAACGAACTCACCCACAGACGGAATAAACACCAGCATGGAGCCGGCAATCACACCGCCTTTGGACAGTGGCAAGGTGATCTGCCAGAAGGTGTTAATGCTTCGGGAACCGAGATCCGCCGCAGCTTCCAGCAGGCTCACGTCCATCTTCACCAGGTTGGCGTACAGCGGCAGCACCATAAACGGCAGGTAGGCGTAGATAAGGCCTATGTATACTGCGATGTTGGTGTTCATTATCTTCAGCGGCTCGCTAATCACCCCAAGCCACAAGAGCACGTTGTTGATAAGGCCGGTGTCAGCCAGCAGGCCCATCCAGGCGTACACACGGATAAGGAACGAGGTCCATGACGGCAGCATGATAAGCAGCAGCAATACCGTCTGCATCTTCACCGGCGCCCGGGCGATGGCATAGGCCATGGGGTAGCCCAGCAGCAAACAGCCGAGGGTTGCCACTAATGCCATTTTCAGCGAGCCAAGATATGCCGTGTAATAGAGCGCGTCATCCAACAGCAACAAATAGTTGCCGAGGTTCAGCGCCACATTCAGCAGTTGATCCGCATAGGTGAACGTGGGCTCGTAGGGCGGAATGGCAATCGCTGCGGTGGAGAAACTGATCTTGAGCACAATCGCAAATGGCAGTGCAAAGAACAGAGTCAGCCACAGGAAGGGAAAGCCGAGGGTAAAGTGCCTGCCACGAATGGCAAAGCGAAAACCTTTCTTTCGTTTGCTCATGATCTCAATACCACGCCACTGGTGGCCTCCCAGCTGATGTAGACTTCATCTTCCCAGGTGGGATGATCCGCACGGCGCTCGGTGTTGGTCATGGAGCACTGGATGATTTTGCCGTCTTCCAGCTTGATGTAATACACCGACAGACCGCCAAGATAGGCAATGTCATGTACCTTGCCCTTGGCCCAGTTGTACTGACCTTCAGGCTGCTCGCGGCTGATGTGGGTCTTCTCGGGGCGAACCGCCAGCCACACATGCTTGTCTTCCAGACTGGTGGTTACACCGTGGCCAATCAGGAACGGCTGCGGCAAGGTGGGCGACTGCAAAATGGCGTGGTCTGCCTCATCCTCGATGATTTCGCAATCAAACAGGTTCACGGTACCGATAAATTCGGCAATCATGCGGCTGTTGGGGCTCTCATAGATGTCCATGGGGCTGCCTACCTGGGCAATCCAGCCGTCGCTCATGATGGCGATACGGCCCGCCATGGTCATGGCTTCTTCCTGATCGTGGGTAACCATCACACAGGTCACGCCTACACGCTCAAGAATTTCAACCACTTCGAGCTGCATCTGGGTACGGAGTTTCTTATCCAGAGCGCCCATGGGCTCGTCGAGCAGCAGCAGTTTGGGGCGCTTGGCAAGAGAACGGGCCAAAGCCACACGCTGACGCTGGCCACCGGAAAGCTGGTGCGGCTTACGCTTGGCATATTGCTCCATATGCACAATCTTGAGCATTTCCTGCACCCGCTGGGCAATTTCGTCCTTTGGCAGCTTGTCCTGCTTCAGACCAAAGGCAATGTTCTGCTCCACAGTCATGTGAGGGAACAGCGCATAAGACTGGAACATCATGTTGATGGGACGCTCGTAGGGCGGCAGGTCGGTAATGTCCTGACCGTCGAGGAAAATGCGTCCTTCGGTGGGTCTTTCAAAGCCTGCCAGCATCCGCAGCAAGGTGGATTTGCCCGAGCCTGAGCCGCCGAGCAATGCAAAAATCTCTCCTTTATTGATGGTCAGCGACACGTCATCTACGGCGCGAACATCGTCAAACAGCTTGCTTACCCGCTCAATTTTGAGCAGTACTTCTTCCTGCGTCTTTGTCGTTGGTTTGTTGGTGACGCCCGAGGTCATAGCCATAATACTTCTCCATTCCAAACTGCGCCAGAACGAGCCTCCGGCCTTCTGGAACTCGGTTTACTTGTGCAATATAGAGTCAAAGGTGGGGCAGCCATCCGCTGCCCCAAATGTCGATTACTGACCAGACTTGATCTTGGTCCAGATGCGGGTCATGGCACGCTGGGTCTTCATTGGACGCACTTCACCCAGGTACAGCTTGGCGAGTGTTTCTTCTGATGGGTACACAGCAGGGTTCTTGGCCACTTCTTCGTCCAGCATAGGGGTTGAACCATCGTTGGCGTTGGCATAAGCCACGTAGTTACTGATGGAAGCAATCACTTCAGGACGCATCAGGTAGTTGATGAAGGCGTGCGCATTGCCTGGGTTAGCGGCATCGGCTGGAATCGCCATCATGTCGAACCACAGTGGTGCACCTTCTTTAGGGATACGGTAATCCACTTCCTGACCGTTACCGGCTTCTTCGGCGCGGGCCTGAGCCTGCAGCACGTCACCGGACCAGCCGATAGCAGCACAGATTTCGCCGTTGGCGAGATCTGAGATGTAGCGTGAAGAGTGGAAATACTTCAAATATGGACGAATTTTCAGCAGAACTTCACCGGCTTTTTCATAGTCGGCAGGGTCGGTGCTGTTAGGGTTCAGACCCAGATAGTTCAGTGCAGGTGGCAGGATTTCATCAGGAGAATCCAGCACTGCGATACCGCACTTGGCCAGTTTCTCGGCGTTGGCTGGGTTGAAAATCAGTTCCCATGAATCCACTGGCGCATCTTCGCCCAGTACTTCTTTTACCTTGGCCACGTTGAAACCGATGCCGGTGGTGCCCCACAGGTAAGGCACAGCGTGCTCGTTACCCGGATCGCTCTTTTGCAGCTGGGTCATCAGGTTTTTGTTGAGGTACTTTTCGTTTGGCAGCTTGGACTTGTCCAGCTTCATAAAGGCGCCGGCTTTGATCTGCTTGGCGAGGAAGTGCGCAGAAGGCACCACCAGATCATAACCACTGCGACCGGAGAGCAGCTTGGCTTCCAGCACTTCGTTGGTGTCAAACACATCGTAGATCACGCGAATGCCGGTTTCCTTCTGGAAGTTTTCCAGGGTGTCTTCGGCAATATAATCAGACCAGTTGTACACCCGAACCACTTCTTCGGCCGATACCACAGCGCTGCCCATAATTCCGGCGGTCGCCAATGCCAGAGCGGTCATTTTTTGTAATAACTTCATGCTATCTCCTTTTGCAGGTAGCCGTAATTGAAAGCCAATTACTCTGATTGTGTCGCCGGCGCGGCCGGCTTTAGTTTTATTGTTAGGACCAATGCTACAACCTGAAAAACTGCATCGGCAGTTGCTGCTGCCCAGTACCTCTTTTACCTCATTGGCAGGCTTTTAATATGCACTCAGTTACCCTGAGCTGCAATCTTCTCAAGCGTCAGTGAAAGTGCCTGACTTGCTTTAAAAATCAGTTCGTCAATCTCATCGCGGCTGATGCAAAGTGGCGGCGAAATTATCATGGTGTCACCCACAGCACGCATAACCAAACCCTTGGCAATACAGGCCTCACGGCACAGCATTCCGGCACCGATTTCGTTATCAAATCTGGCCAGGGTGTCCTTATTTGCCACCAGTTCGATAGCCCCCACCATGCCCATGCCGCGCACTTCGCCCACCAAAGGATGAGCCGCCAGTGTCTGCAGCTTGTCCTGCAGGTAGGGGCCGGTATCCTGTCTTACTTTGTCCACCAAGCCTTCTTCTTCGAGAATGCGGATATTTTCCAGCGCCGCCGCAGCGGCAACCGGATGGCCCGAGTAGGTAAAGCCGTGGGCAAATTCACCGCCCTCAGTGACGAGCACATCGGCCACCCGATCGGACACAATCACCCCGCCCATGGGGATATACCCTGAGGTCATGCCTTTGGCGATGGTGATTAAATCGGGTTTGAGATCCAGCGTTTGCGCCGCGAACCAGTTACCGGTTCGGCCGAAGCCGCTGATCACTTCGTCCAGAATAAACAGAATATCGTACTTTGCCAAAATGCTTTTTATTTCATTCCAGTAGCTTGCTGGCGGAATGATTACGCCACCGGCCCCCTGGAATGGCTCGGCAATAAAGGCTGCAACCTTGTCTTCGCCAAGCTCAAGGATTTTGGCCTCCAGTGCCCGGGCCGTTTTGATGCCAAAATCCTCGGGTGACATATCACGGCCTTCGCCAAACCAGTAAGGCTGGTCGATATGTACTATGCCGGGAATGGGCAGGTCGCCCTGTTGATGCATAAACCCCATGCCGCCAAGGCTGGCACCGGCAACGGTGGAGCCGTGATAGGCATTTTTGCGGCTGATGATGGTTTTCTTGCCGGGCTTGCCTTTGAGATCCCAGTAACGGCGCACCATCCGCAGATTGGTGTCGTTGGCTTCGGAGCCCGAGCCGGTAAAGAACACCCGGTTCATGTGCCCAGGTGCCAGATCGGCAATCTTGGCCGCCAGCTTGATGGCCGGTTCGTGGGTGCACTGAAAGAAGTTGTTGTAAAAAGGAAGGGTTTTGAGCTGGGTAAAGGCAGCTTTGGCAATGCTTTCACGGCCATAGCCCACATTCACACACCAGAGACCGGCCATACCGTCGAGCAGTTTGTTGCCTTCGGCATCCCAGATATAGACGCCATCGGCACGCTCGATAATGCGGGTGCCACGCTGCGCCAAATCGGCTGTGTCTGTGAATGGATGCAGATGATGGTTGGCATCCATCTCCTGCAGTGCGCCGATGTGATGTTGCTTTTGTTGTTGCATCTTCGCCCTTCCCCTTTCAATGCCGGGGCAAGCCCCGGCTCGTTGTGCTTGTTATACCGTCAACAGCAGGAATTCACGCTCCCAGGCACTGACCACGCGCCTGAAGTTTTCCAGTTCCGCCTGCTTCACCGCCACAAAGCCGGTGGTGAAGGCATCACCCAGATATTTACGTGCTGCATCGCTCTCACCCAGCGCCACCAGTGCCTCTTCCAAAGTCAGTGGCAGGTGGTTAGCTTCAGCAGTACGGCTCTCGTTAGCGCGGCCAAGGGCAGGATTGGTTGGCTTAAGGCCTTCCACCATACCGATGTAACCGGCCAGCAAGCTCGCGGCAATGGCCAGATAACAGTTGGCATCGGCGCCTGGAATACGGTTTTCGATGCGGCGGTTCTGCGGCGATGATTCAGGAATACGCAGACCACAGGTGCGGTTCTCTTCGCCCCACTCCAGGTTTACCGGCGCAGAAGTGCCGGGCAGGAAGCGGCGGAACGAGTTCACGCTGGGCGCCATCAATGGCAGAAACTCGGGAATGTAGCGCTGCAGACCGGCGATGAAACCGAGGAAGTTGGCGCTCTTGGTGCCGTCTTCTTTGGTGAAGATGTTCTTGCCGGTCTTTTTATCCACTACGCTCTGGTGAATGTGCATGGCGCTGCCTGGCTCGTTGGTCACCGGCTTGGCCATAAAGGTGGCACATACATTGTGCTTGAGCGCCGCTTCACGCAGGGTACGCTTAAACACAAACACCTGGTCGGCCAGCGACAGCGCATTGCCGTGGCTGAAGTTGATTTCCATCTGCGCCGGGCCGTCTTCGTGGATCAGGGTGTCGATAAACAGGCCCTGGGCCTCACACCACTCATACATGTCTTCAAACAGCGGGTCGTATTCGTTGGCAGCATCGATAGAGAACGACTGACGACCGGCTTCCGGAAGGCCGGAACGTCCCAGAGGCGGATTCAACGGCAGATCAGGATCCCCATTGCGCGCCACCAGATAGAATTCCATCTCGGGGGCAATCACAGGCTCCCAGCCTTTGTCCTCATAAAGCTTAAGCACTTTTTTCAGTACGTTACGTGGCGACAGTTCGATGGGATTCCCCATGCGATCGTACACGTCGTGGATCACCTGAGCGGTGGCTTCCACACACCAAGGCAGTTCGAACACGGCGTTTTCATCGGGTACACACAAAAAGTCGACGTCGGCTTCGTTCAGCAATTCATAGTAGGTGTCGTCGTCAACATAGTCGCCGGTCACTGTCTGCAGCAGCACGCTTTCAGGCAGACGCATGCCCTGCTCAGCAATAAACTTGTCTACCGGGGCGATTTTGCCACGGGCAATGCCGGTCATATCGCTGATGACGCATTCCACTTCGGTAATTTTCTTTTCTTTCAAAAACGCGATTAGCTTTTCCATCTTGTTATCTCACTCGGTCTTGGGCCCTGCGTCGGCACGCGTCACCGAAGGCTTTGAAAATCGACAGATAAAATGCATTGTCGGCTACCTTCCATTCAGGGTGAAACTGCACGCCAAGGGCGAAATTTGTGGCTTCTTTTACGGAAAAGGCTTCAATCAAGCCATCCGGAGCATACGCTTCTGGCCGCAACCCGTTTCCAAGGCGCTCAACGCCTTGAGTGTGGACGGAATTAACTTCCGCCGAGCTGCGGCCCCAGGCTTCAAAAATCACCCCCCCGGGCTCCAGGGTAACCGTATGGGCCAGACCATACTGCACCTCAAGCGGTGCTTGTTTGTCTTCCCTGTGCTCCATGTATTTGCCTGTTTCGTGGAGCTTTTGATACAGGCTGCCACCGAAGGCCACATTCATTTCCTGAAAGCCGCGACAAATTCCCAGCACTGGCACACCGGCGGCAATCGCCGCTCTGATCAGTGGCAGTGTGGTGGCGTCACGACGAGGATCGTGGTGAGTACCCGGCTCGCTCGCAGTCCCCGCATAATGATGGGGCTCTACATTGGAGGGCGAACCGGTAAAAAGAATGCCGTCCAGGCGTTCCAGTATCACCGACATCGGTATACCTTCACCGACGGAGGGAATGATCAGAGGCCAACCGCCTGTCCCGTTGATCACACCCAATAAATACTTTTCTCCTACGATATTGAAAGTTTGCAATCCCAGTGGGGCATTGCAGGCAGAGACACCAATCACGGGTATCGTGGCGTCAGACATACTTCACCTTGCATGTGGGTCAATGTTTGAGTTTTGTGATCGCCCTCAAACATGGCGTTCATTTTTTCACACAGTACACCGAAATATTGAACGAGGCAATAGCCGTTCCCTCAGTTCGAACCACTTTTAATCCAACAAATTTTTAACCAAGCAAATTCATAAACTTAGAATAAGTAGCAGTTAGATTTGTTGAAAATATTGATACAAATTGACCTTGATACGAGGCGGGAGCATGACGGCGAGCGGGGCTCAGGCGTGGCGAGGCTTTGGGCTCAGATTGGTTAAAATTATTTACATTGATGTTTAAAATGCAGCCAAATCGCGGGCTGGGGGAAGATTAACGGAAGGCAGAAACGACTGCGGCCCGGTAAGGGCCGCAGTGGATAATCACATCAGAAGTTTGCCGGGGTAGTGGCACTCACCAGCTGACAGGGTTCGTCGAAGGGATTTCTGAATCTGTGTGGCAGTTCGCTGTTGAAGTAATAACTGTCGCCTGCTTCGAGGACAAATACATCGTCGCCGACAGTCAGTTCAAACTTGCCCGAAATGACCAGCGCCGCTTCTTCGCCCACGTGCTTAAGCATCTCTTCACCGGTATCCGCGCCTGGCGGATAGGTTTCGCTCATCACTGACATGGCGCGATTGGGATAGTCCCGTCCAATGAGTTTAAACTCCAGTGGTCCGGTACCTATATCCAACAGCTCGTTGGCGCGGTATACGATTTTTTGTTCTGCCGATGCCGAATCACCAATCGAGAAGAACTCAACCAGCGACATGGGTATGCCTGACAACACTTTTTTCAGCGAGCTGACAGAAGGGCTCACACTGTTTTTCTCAATCATTGAGATGGTGCTGTTGGTTACACCGGCACGCTTGGCCAGCTCACGCTGGGACAAGCCTTTCATTTTTCGAACAGCTTTGAGACTGGCTCCGATATCCAAATTTGTCACCCCCCAAACAGGTTCAGTTATCTGCACAGCAGATAAAGTGCAAATTGTGTATTCCGAACCTGAGCTCTGCCAAGAAACCCCATGTTCGAAAACTGTAATTTATCAAGCAAACTCAAGTATCTGAGCTACCTATAGGCACAAGCGTCTCCGAAAGGAAGGCGCAGATACAGATTGTATTCTAGCGGCATTGCATGTTAAATAAAACGAACACTGTAAATTAATCCGCAAAAAGTGTGATGAGTATACAGAGACAAGTCCAATTTACAATAAAAACCAGTGTCGGAGCCCTTATGGCAAACAATTCACCCATACACAGCGACAAGTACCCGGAATCCTTCTATTTTGCGACCGCCAAAGAGATATATCAGTATCCTGTATTGGACGGTGCACTGGAGGTGGACGTTTGCATTGTGGGTGGTGGATTCAGTGGCCTGAATACGGCCATTGAACTGGCGCAAAAAGGGTTCAGCGTAGCTCTGCTGGAAGCCAAACGGGTCGGCTGGGGCGCCTCTGGCCGCAACGGCGGCGAGCTTATCCGCGGCATTGGCCATGGGCTGGAGCAGTTTAAAAACGATATCGGCCAGGAAGGCGTGGACGCCATCACCCAGATGGGCTTTGAGGCGGTGGATATTGTGCGTGAACGGGTTGCGGCCCACAACATCGACTGCGACCTGACCATGGGCTACTGTGATTTGGCGGTAAAACCCCGCCATATGAAGGAGTTGGCTGAAGAGCTGGAGCATCTTCAATCGGTAGGTTATCGCCACGAACTCAAGCTGCTGGAGAAGGCTGACATAGGTGAAGTGATAGGCTCTGATTGCTATCAGGGCGCACTGATGGACATGGGCAGCGGCCATTTACATCCATTGAACCTTGCCCTGGGTGAAGCCAGAGTGGCCCGCGAACTGGGTGTGCAGATTTTTGAATACAGCGCCGCCACCAAAATCATCAAGGGCGATAAGCCCAAGGTACTGACCGAGCGCGGCGAAGTCAGCTGCAACCAACTGGTGCTGGCGGGTAACGCCTACATTGGTCACAAGCTTGAGCCATACGTGGGCGGTAAGGTACTGCCCGCAGGCAGCTATTTGCTCGCCACCGAGCCACTGTCGCCGGAGATGTGCCAGCAAATCATTCCGAAAAATATGTCATTCGCCGACATGCGTATCGCCCTGGACTACTTCCGCCTCTCCAGCGACGGTCGCTTGCTGTTTGGCGGCCTGTGCACCTATTCAGGCAAAGATCCTGCCGATATTGAGGCGGCACTGCGCCCCAATCTCGAAAAGGTTTTCCCGCAGCTCAAAGGTGTGCGTATCGATTATCAATGGGGCGGTATGATTGGCATTGGCGCCAACCGTCTGCCTCAGCTTGGTACCCTGCCGGATGCGCCCAACATCTATTTTGCCCAGGCCTATTCCGGCCATGGCGTGAATGCTACCCATATGGCGGCACGTTTGCTGGCTGAAGCAATCGCCGGCAATACAGAGCGCTTCGATGTGTTTGCCAAGGTAAAGCACATGACCTTCCCGGGTGGCCCAGCGCTGCGCTCACCGCTGCTGGCGGCTGGCATGTTGTACCACCGCTTTATGGACATCTTCTGATTAGCTTCCATATCAATGCGTAACTAAAAAGAAACCCGCCGATTGGCGGGTTTCTTTATGTCTGAAAGTCAGCCGTGTTACAGCGCTATCCAGGTCGCTTTGACTTCGGTGTACTTTTCAAAGGCATGCAGCGACTTGTCACGGCCGTTACCGGACTGCTTATAGCCACCGAATGGTGCTGTCATATCGCCGCCATCATAGTGGTTAATCCACACCATGCCGCTGCGCAGCGCTTTGGCGGTCTTGTGGGCCTTGCTGATATCCGAAGTCCAGACACCGGCGGCCAAGCCATAGATGGTGTCGTTGGCAATGGCAACGGCTTCATCCATGCCATCGAAGGTAATCACCGACATCACAGGGCCGAAGATCTCCTCACGGGCGATTTTCATCTGGTTGGTCACACCATCGAATACCGTGGGCGCCACATACACGCCACCGGTTTCCTCAAGCTTGCGCTCACCGCCACAGACCAGCTTGGCACCTTCATCGTGGCCAGCCTTAATATAGCTGAGCACGGTATCGAGCTGCTGCTTGTCCACCACGGCACCGCAAGTGGTGGCAGGGTCCAGCGGATGACCCGGCTGCCAGGCTTCCATTTCTTTGACGATAAGTTTGAGCAGCTCATCCTTCACCCCTGACTCCACCAGCAGACGGGAACCGGCGGTACACACTTCACCCTGGTTAAAGGCAATGGCAGACGCTGCGGCTTCGGCGGCGGCCTGCAGATCCGGCGCATCGTTAAACACTATGTTGGGGCTCTTGCCGCCCGCTTCCAGCCACACGCGCTTCATGTTCGATTGACCGGCATACACCATCAGCTGCTTGGCAATCTTGGTTGAGCCGGTAAACACCAGAGTATCCACATCCATGTGCAGCGCCAGCGCCTGCCCCACGGTATGGCCAAAGCCCGGCAGCACGTTCAGCACCCCATCGGGAATACCGGCTTCTTTGGCGAGCTGCGCCATGCGAATGGCGGTCAGCGGCGACTTTTCAGATGGCTTTAGCACCACGCTGTTACCGGTAGCCAGCGCAGGGCCTAGCTTCCAGCAGGCCATCAGCATTGGGAAGTTCCAGGGCACGATAGCGGCCACCACACCCACGGGCTCCCGGGTGATCATGCCGATTTCGTTATGGGGGGTTGGCGCCAGCTCATCATAAATCTTGTCGATAGCCTCGCCGGACCAGCGAATGGCGCGGGCGGCTCCAGCCACATCCACGGCTTTGGAATGGGCAATGGGCTTACCCATATCGAGGGTTTCGAGCAGTGCCAGCTCATCGGCGTTGGCTTCCAGCAAATCGGCAAAGCGGATCATCACCTGCTTGCGCTTCACCGGCGACTGCTGTGACCACACGCCCGACTCAAAGGTCGCTCGGGCATTGGCCACGGCAAGATCCGCGTCGGCCTGCTGGCAGCTGGCAACCTGAGTCAGCACCCGGCCATCAACCGGACTGATGCACTCGAAGGTTTCCTGGCCCACGGCATCGCAATACTGGCCGTTAATAAAGGCTTTGCCATTGATCTCAAGACGCTGTGCCAGTGCTTCCCACTCGCTGCGGCTCTGGGGTGTACTCATGATGACCTCGTATCCACTTGATTATTATGTTTATTAATGTTTACCGATTGTCAGACGCGGCATCACGTCTGCGTTCCGCCCAAGGCGTTGGCTCGCCACCCTACGCCAGCTGCTGCCCACCGGCGGAGCACTTATGTCTTGTGCTCTATATAAGTGGCGTTGCAGCTATTTATAGAGGAACTGCAACCAAACAGCAGTAAAAGTGCGGGGATTTACGCCCCTGCGCCGGATCCCCTCTCAAAAGGGAGGCGCAAAAGCCTTTGGTGCCAGATTACGCGCAGCCCTTACTTATTTCAATATTTTTTACAAAAGCAGCTTTTTTGGCACAAATAAATGCACAAAGGTATTCCATGTTCATTATTTCTGACATAGCATAGCGAATATTAACCACCCCAAAACCCATATAATCATCAGGATCAAGGTAAATGTATGATCGACATCAGCGCATCTACAGGACACGACACACCATCCCTTGAGCATTACTGGATGCCGTTCACGGCAAACCGCCAGTTTAAGGCCAGCCCACGACTGCTGGCTGGTGCCGAAGGGATGTTTTATAAAGACGTTGACGGCAAGCCCGTACTCGACTCCACTGCCGGCCTCTGGTGCTGCAACGCAGGCCACGGCAGACAGAAGATCAGCGAAGCGGTCAGCCGCCAAATCCGCGAGCTCGACTATGCGCCGTCTTTCCAAATGGGCCACCCGCTCGCGTTTGAGCTGGCGAGCCGCCTCGCCGAGATAGCCCCGGCTGGTCTGAACCGCATCTTCTTTACCAACTCTGGCAGTGAGTCTGTCGATACAGCGCTGAAAATGGCCCTGGCCTACCACAGAGCCAATGGCCAACCCACCCGTACCCGTTTCATTGGCCGCGAACTCGGCTACCACGGCGTAGGCTTTGGTGGCATCTCCGTTGGCGGTATCGGCAACAACCGCCGCACCTTCAGCCAGCAGTTGCTGCAGGGTGTGGATCACCTGCCCCATACGCTGGACATTGCCAAGAACGCGTTCTCGCGCGGCTTCCCGGCCCATGGTCTGGAAAAGGCCGAAGTGCTTGAGCAGCTGATCACTCTCCACGGCCCAGAGAACATCGCCGCGGTGATTGTGGAACCCATGTCAGGCTCCGCCGGCGTAATTCTGCCTCCTGCTGGCTACCTCAAGCGTCTGCGTGACATCACACAGAAGTACGGCATCCTGCTGATTTTCGACGAAGTTATTACCGGCTTTGGCCGTGTGGGCGACGCCTTTGCTTCCCAGCGCTGGGGAGTAACACCGGATCTGATGACCACCGCCAAGGCGCTGAACAACGGTGCCATCCCCATGGGCGCTGTGTTCGTGAGTCAGGATGTACATGATGCCTGCATGACCGGCCCCGAAGAGCTGATTGAATTCTTCCACGGTTACACCTATTCGGGACACCCGGTAGCCGCCGCCGCCGCGCTGGCCACCCTGGATATCTATAAAGAAGAGCAACTGTTTGAGCGCACCAAAGAGCTGGAAGGCTACTGGGAAGATGCCGTCCACAGCCTCAGAGATCTGCCCAATGTGATTGACATCCGCAACATAGGTCTGGTGGCTGGCGTGCAGCTCGCCCCCAACGCCGAAGGCCCTGGCCGTCGCGGCTACAAGGTGTTCGAGCACTGCTTTAAGAACGGCACCCTGGTGCGTGTGACCGGCGACATCATCGCCATGTCTCCACCACTGATTGTCGAAAAGCAACATATCGACCAGATGATCAATACCCTGGCAGATGCCATCAAGGCCATCGGCTGAAAAACAGAATTAATAGGTAGCCAAAGATAACCATGCAAAGCATTACTCATTTTGTAAACGGTCAGCACACTGCCAAGAGCGCCCGTACCCAATCAGTATTTGAACCCGCCACCGGTGAAGCACGCGCCGAAGTATCACTGGCCAGTGCCCAGGAAGTGAGCGACGCCATCGCCGTCGCCAAGGCCGCGTTCGAGAGCTGGTCACAGATGACCCCGCTTAACCGCGCCCGCATTCTGTTCAAGTTCAAGGCGCTGGTTGAAGCCAATATGGATGAACTGGCCGAGCTTATCACCCGCGAGCACGGCAAGGTGCTGGATGATGCCAAGGGCGAGCTTATCCGTGGCCTAGAAGTGGTGGAGTTTGCCTGCGGTATTCCGCATTTGCTCAAGGGCGAGCACACAGCTCAGGTGGGCACCGGCGTAGACGCCTGGGCCGTGAATCAGGCGCTGGGTGTGGTGGCCGGTATTGCCCCGTTCAACTTCCCGGTGATGGTACCCATGTGGATGTTCCCCATCGCCATCGCCTGCGGCAACACCTTTATCATGAAGCCGTCTGAAAAAGACCCAAGCTCAGTGATGCGCATTGCCGAGCTGCTCAAAGAAGCCGGTCTGCCAGATGGTGTGTTCAACGTGGTTAACGGCGACAAAGAAGCCGTGGATACCCTGCTGACCCATAAAGATGTGCAGGCGGTGAGCTTCGTCGGCTCCACGCCTATCGCCGAGTATATCTATGCCACCGCCTCCGCCCACGGCAAGCGGGTGCAGGCCCTTGGCGGCGCCAAGAACCATATGCTGGTAATGCCGGATGCGGATCTGGATCAGGCGGTCAATGCGCTGATGGGCGCCGCCTACGGCTCAGCCGGTGAGCGCTGTATGGCGATTTCTGTGGTACTGGCTGTGGGCGACGTGGGTGATGCCCTGGTGGAAAAACTGCTGCCCAAGATTGCAGCCCTCAAGGTGGGCAATGGTCTGACTCCTGAAATGGAAATGGGTCCGCTGATCTCGGCCCAGCATCTGGACAAGGTTTCAGGCTATGTGGAAGCGGGCGTCCGTGAAGGTGCCAAGCTGTTGGTCGATGGCCGTACGCTGTCGATGGAAGACAAGGCCAATGGCTACTTCCTCGGCGCCTGCCTGTTCGATGGGGTCACTCCCGAGATGACTATCTATAAAGAAGAAATCTTCGGCCCAGTGCTCTGTATCGTGCGAGTGCCAGACTACGCCAGCGCCCTGCAACTGGTAAACGAGCATGAGTTTGGTAACGGCACGGCCATCTTCACCCAGAGCGGCGAAGCAGCACGCCACTTCTGCCATCACGTTCAGGTAGGCATGGTAGGGGTAAACGTGCCCATTCCCGTGCCAATGGCATTCCACAGCTTCGGCGGCTGGAAGCGTTCACTGTTTGGCCCGCTGCATATGCATGGCCCGGATGGCGTGCGCTTCTATACCAAGCGCAAGGCCATCACCGCACGTTGGCCTCAGGGCAAACAACTCGCCGCAGAGTTTGTTATGCCAACCATGAAGTAAAACCCGATGGGGCGCCTGTGCGCCCCTTTTGGAGTCAAAAATGGCTATCTCGGTCAAAGATATTCAACACTTTTCCAATGCAAAAACCGAAACGGAGCGCTACTTTCTCGCCGAAGAAAAGCGAATAGAGGGCAATCCTGAACAAGCACTTACCAATCATTATTCCAGTGATTGCAGCCAGTTTCATGTGGGGATTTGGCAAAGTGCTGGCGGCAAATGGAATGTCAACTATACTGAACACGAATATTGTGACATCCTCGAGG
Organism: Shewanella khirikhana; assembly: GCF_003957745.1. Taxonomy (NCBI): domain Bacteria; kingdom Pseudomonadati; phylum Pseudomonadota; class Gammaproteobacteria; order Alteromonadales; family Shewanellaceae; genus Shewanella; species Shewanella khirikhana. The sequence goes on from NZ_CP020373.1 coordinate 2,902,958, forward strand.
GGTGCAGCATCATCCGCGACGCAGACGGTAACAGTCTGACCGTGGAGGCTGGAGACAAGTTCGTTATCCCCGCCGGTTTTCAAGGCACATGGGAAGTGGTTGAACATTGCAAAAAGGTCTATGTAATTTTTGAGCAAAACTGATTTGTAAAACCCGCCATGAGGTCGCAGCCCTGTGCTGATGTTTGGCAATCAATGAGGACGGACGCCTCGGCGTCGTCCCTGTCAACAAAAGTAAAATGGAGAATCAAGCGTGGATAAATATTTCAATAAAAACAAGCTTGCACAGCTGACTGGGATCCTTCTGACAGGTGCGCTGCTGTCACCCCTGGCCAATGCCGGCGAACTGACCGGTGAAGTGGGCATTGCCAACGACTACCGCTTCCGTGGCATCTCTCAAACCGACAGCGGTTTGCAGGTTTCCGGTGGCATCGACTACTCCGCAGACTCAGGTTTCTTTGTTGGTGCCTGGGCCAGTAACGTTGACTTCGGTCCCGATGATGACACCAACATCGAACTGGATATCTACGCCGGTTACTACCACGAAGTAAATGACGATCTGTCATTTGATGTGACCCTGTATCGCTACAACTACTTCGGTGAAACCAGCGACTACGACTACTTTGAAGGCACCATAGGCGCCGATTTCCACGGTTTCCGTGCGGCCTACTGGTACACCAATGACTACAGTGGTTCAGACTACGATTACCACTACCTCGAGCTGAACTATAGCTGGGAATTTGCCGAGAACTGGAGCCTGGATCTGCACGTAGGTAACAACTTCGGCGATGCCATTGAAGATGAAGATTTCGGCTTCGGTGACAGCTTTATCGATTACTCCATCGGTGTGTCCACCGAAGTGGCTGGCTTTGGTCTGTCTCTGGCCTGGCTGGACAACAACATCGACAGTGACGTGACCATCAAAGATGACCTGTTCAACAGTGAAGGCACTGTGCTGGCAAGCGTAAGCTACGCTTTCTAAGCCCCGGTCTTTCTCCCTTCCCGCCACAAAAAAACCGCCTTTATTGGCGGTTTTTTATTGCCTGTATCGGATTGGCGCTATTTCACATCCGTCATCCGTGGAATGGCACCACTGTCGAGCAGCTGCTTAAGTTCCCGCCAATGACGACTGAGTTCAGTCAGCGGCTCATGGCGCTCTGGAAAATGGCTGCGCATGCTTTCAATCAGTTTGGCTTGTTTGTCACACATCAGTGACCAATCGCGGGCGTTGGTAAGCGGCATATCGTCATCCTTAACGGGCAGTGTTCCTACAGCAAAATGTAGTGCCCAAGCCTGCTTTTCTCAAGCTGACAAATGCGATCTGGGCCACTTTTCAGACGATAACTTAAGGCGTATCTTAAACAAAAACGGCAAGGGAAGATGATATGACCGCTAACCTCCTGAAAATTTTGTTTATTGCTATTGGTATCTATATTCTGTATCGACTGGTGTTCAGCAATAAAAAAGGCCTGACACTCTTTGAAATCCATTTCAAAGATGGCCGTATGACCAGCCACAAGGGCAAGATCCCGGAGAAGTTCGAGCGGGAATGCCGTCAGCTGGCCAAGTCTGAAAAACTTACCGGCACCATCAGGGCCGAGCGCGCCGGCGATGTGCGACTGCACATCTCAGCTAACGTGGCCGACAGCGTTGCCCAGCGGATCCGCAATCTGTTTCCGTTTGAGCTGTACGATCGTAAATCGGTCGACCACAGCAAACAAAGCCTCTGACACGCTTAATAGAATCACGGCCATTACGCCGACCTTAGGGTCGGCGTTTTCGTTTTTCTGCCAGCGTCGTTGCCTGAGGTGCGTTTTAACAAGGTTGCGGTCGTATCCTCTGCACCAATCCGGGAGCGCAGTTCACCCAGCGAGACTCTCTTCAACACATTCACGGCCCACAACACATTCACAATATAAATAACAAAACCATAGTTACCTGCATTTATTGAAATATGCAGTCTTTCTAAACTCGGTGCTATCGGCAAATGCCAATTTCACAAGGAGCACCAAGATGCTGAAACTTTCCGTTGTCTCTGTGGCTGTCATTGCAATCTTATCAACCCCTGCCGTACAGGCGGATACAGGCCATGGCGATGGGCAGGATGAGCATGCCCTGACCACCAGCTTTAGCTACAAGGGCAAGCCAGCCACCGAGGCCACCCGAACCCACAACGCCGCCGTTGAGGCCAAACTCAACTTTGCCGACCAAGCCGCCTTTAACAACACCCGCGCCAAGCTGATTGCCAAACTCGACGACGTCAGCGCCGCACAACTGGCTGACAAGTTTGAATTTATCGGTGACAAAACGCCGGAAACCGTGAATCCGTCACTCTACCGTCAGGCCCAGCTCAACAACGAAGCCTATGGTCTGTATGAAGTCAGAGACGGCATCTATCAGGTGCGTGGTACCGACCTTGCCAACATGAGTTTTGTCCGTACCGACAATGGCTGGATTGTGTTCGATCCGCTGACCACCTATGAGTCGGCCAAGGCATCCCTGGACTTTGCCCTTAAACACCTGCCCAGCGGTGATAAGCCGGTAGTCGCCATGGTGTATTCCCACTCCCACGCCGATCACTTTGGCGGCTCACGGGCCGTGGCCGAGCGCTTTCCACAGGTGAAAATTTACGGCTCCCACAACATTACCTCGGAAATGGTCAATGAGAATGTGCTAGCTGGTAACGCCATGGCGCGCAGGGCCTCGTATCAGTACGGTGCCACCTTGTCCTATAACGACACCGGCATAGTGGATGCAGCGCTTTCCAACGGCATCGCCAAGGGCGAAATCACTTACATAGTGCCGCACTTTGAAACCAACGCGCAGGGCCAGAAGTTCGAGAAGATAAACATCGACGGCCTCGACATCATCTTTATGGACGCCTCAGGCACCGAAGCACCGTCAGAGGCGGTGGCCTACATTCCATCGATGCAAACTATTTGGGGCGCCGAGGTGATGTACCACGGCATGCACAATATCTACACCCTGCGCGGTGCCAAGGTGCGCGATGCGCTCAAGTGGTCCAAGACCATTAACCAGATGTTGGAAGCCTGGGGCGACAATGCCGAGTTTCTGTTCTCGGCCCACAGTGCCCCGGTATGGGACAAGGACAATATTCAGGCCTATATGAAGCTGCAGCGCGACAACTACGGCTTTGTGCATAACCAATCGCTGCGACTGGCCAACTCGGGCGTGGTGATGCAGGACATCGGCTGGGAAATCGAAAAAGTGCTGCCTGACAGCATCCAGAAAGCCTGGCATACCAATGGCTACCATGGCACTTACAGCCACAATGCCCGCGCGGTGTACAACATGTACCTTGGCTATTTCGACATGAATCCGGCCAACCTGAACCCCTTACCTACCGAGGCAGAAGCGGCCAAATTTGTGGAATACATGGGCGGCGCCAAGTCGGTGCTGAAAAAAGCCAAAAAGGATTACAGTCAGGGTGAATACAACTTTGTCGCCACTGCGCTGAATAAGGTAGTGATTGCTGAACCTGGGAATCTCGAGGCCCGCAATCTGCTGGCCGATACTTACGAGCAGCTTGGCTATCAATCCGAAGGCGCGGGCTGGCGCAACGTGTATCTGTCCGGGGCCCAGGAGCTCAGGGTCGGTATTCAGGATGGTGAGCTGAAATCGGCCTCCGCCGATGTGATTGCCAACCTGCCCATCGGCAGCCTGCTCGACTACATGGCGACCAGGATTGACTCACTCAAGGCGCAGCATCACAGCTTTGGCATGAATCTGGTGCTGCCGGACATCGGTGAAACCTATTATGTCGAGCTTGCCAACGGCAACCTGAACAACATCCGGGTTGAGAAGCCCAAAGCTGGTGCCGACCTTACACTGACCCTCAATAATCGCGATGCCATCGCCATGAATCTGGGCCAGGTCAGCCTCAAGCAACTGTTTGAGACCGGCAAAGCCAGCTCAGAGGGTAATACCCAGGTACTGGCAACCCTGAAAAGCCTGATGGTGGATTTCGACCCAAGGTTTGAGATTGTACCGCTGCCAAACGAAGCCGCCGCCGAAGCCAATCGCAGCATCTACTATCAGGCCAGTCCGGCACACAGCGACAAACACTGGGGCCGCAGGCATCAGCAATAACTAAAAATCTCCCATTGAGGCAGCAGCAGCTGCCTCTTTTTTTATGCCACTATTGGAGTTACCTTATTGTTTTACCTGAAACAAATACAGGGTTACATGGGCGACTACGGTAAACTGGACCTCAATCTGCTACGGGTGTTTCTGTGCGTTTATCAGCACAGCTCCTTCACCCGGGCGGCGGATATTCTGGGGCTGACCCAATCGTCGGTCAGCAACGCCATTGCCAGACTCAAAACCCAGATAGGTGAAGAGCTGTTTGTGCGCGCCGGACGCGGCATCACCCCCACCGCCGCAGGCCATCAGCTGTATCAGGGCTTATCCGTCGCCATGGAAGACATAGCCGCCACCCTGGATGCCTTCAAGGCTTTTGACCCGGCCACCAGCACCCGCCAATTCACTGTATATACCTATGAAGCGGCTACCCATACATTGCAACCCCTGCTTGAGCCGCTGCTGTGCGGCCTTAAGCTCGGCATAGTGTTTAAAGACATGACCGCCGATCCCGAAGGCGTCTATCAGGCGCTTTACAGTGGCAGCGCCGACATGGTGATAGATATACTCCCCCCCTCTGGTAACAGCACTAAAAGCCAACTGCTGATTGAAGAGCACTTTGTCTGCGTGGCCGCCGGCAAGCACCCCCGCATTCGTGGCAGTCTCTCGGCCGGGCAATTTGCCGCAGAGCGCCACTGCGTGCTCAATCTGAGCCGCCACGGCCAGAGTCTGGGCGAGATCTTCTGCGAAGAGCCCTTGCCCCAGCGGCGCCTATACAGTGAGAACAGCAGTGAAATCAGCATGATGGCAAGTGTTGCCCGCAGCGAAGCCATTGGGATCGCCCCCTCCAGACTGGCCCGCGCCTATGCCCCTTTATTGCAATTGCAGGTACTGCCCTTCCCCTTCAAGAGCCGCCCCATTCCGGTTTACATGGTTTGGCCACGGCGGGTCGACAACCAACCAGCCCACCGCTGGTTAAGGGAAATTCTCAGCCAGGCGGTATCAAGCCAACAAGCTTAAAATAAACTTAAAATTTATTAGCCTTATTTATCAAAGGCATACCACAAAAACCACGCCAAAGTTTAATGCAAACTATTTTCATTTATATCTTTACTATCTAAAATGCGCAGCAGTTTGGACATAACATCAAGATGGGAATGAACATGAAAGCAACAAAACTTGGGCTGTGCACACTTGCCCTGCTGACCGCTGCTGTCAGCCAGCAAAGCGTTGCCGGTGAAGATCTGTTTGGCTACCTCAAAGGCGCCGAAGCTCTGCCAAAAGGCGCTTCCGAGTTGTATCAGAAAGTCACTGTGCGTGATGGCAAGAGTCAGGGTTCGTATCAGGGCATCGATTTCGAAACCGAATACGAATACGGCGTATCCAGCAAGTTTTCTTCCTCGGTATCGGCCAAGTTTATGTCGCTCGACACCGACGGCCTGTCGGTTGACGGCTATCTGCCCGGCGCCAAGGATATAGGTGTCAAAGCCTCTGGCGTGGAAGTGGGCATGGCTTACATGTTCCTGAGCCCCGCCATGGAGACGCTGGGCCTGCAGGCCAGCCTGTCACTGGATTATGACTGGATTGACAAGCACTCGGGCTATGACAAAGACACCCTGTCGCTGGAGCTTGGTCTGCAAACCCAGAAGTACCTGCTCGAAGGCGAACTGGTGTGGCTTGGCAACCTGGCGGTGGAAACCACCTACGCCGATCGCGCCCCTATCGACAATCTGCCTGAAGACTTCGACTGGCCGACCGACCCTGAAATGGAAATCGAGCTTAAATTCGGCACGGGTCTGAGTTACCGCTTCGCGCCCAATTGGTTTGTCAGCGCCGAAGTGCTGTACGAAACCGAGTTTGAAACCGAAGTGGGTCAGGAGCGTTGGTCCTGGTTTGCCGGTCCATCTATCCACTACGGCAGCGCCAACTGGTGGGCAACCCTCACCTGGTTCCCGCAGCTTGCCGGTGGCGGCGAACAGTTTGATGGCCAGGACACCAGCCTGCACCTGATTGAAAAAACCGAGCAGGAATGGCGCTTTAAGGTTGCCTATAACTTCTGATGCTGACCGGGGCATGGCCGCCATGCCCCCTATCGGAGCCTTCCATGTCAAATTCCCTATTCAATAACAGCCTGTGGTTTATCCCCATGGCTTTTGTGGCGGCGCCCGCCGTGGCCGCCGATTACCTGAGCATCCCCCAGGCGCAGCAGCTGCTGTTCCCCGCCGCCAGCAACTTTGTCGAGCGCCCGACCCTGTTTGACAGCGACGCCCGCAGCGCCATTAAGTCCCACGCAGGCACTCGCCAGCGCCAGGACAGCCAGCCAATCTGGCGGGCAGAAAAAGACGGCCAGCTACAAGGCTGGTTTATTGTCGATGATGTGATTGGCAAGCATGAGTACATCACCTATGCCACCGCCATCAGCCCCAGTGGCGAAGTGCTTGGCATTGAAGTGCTGAGCTACCGTGAAACCCACGGCGGCGAGGTGCGTGAAGCCAGCTGGCGCGCTAATTTTCAGGGCAAGACACTGAAGGATCCCTTCAAGCTGGAAGAAGATGTGCCCAACATCAGTGGCGCCACCCTGAGCTGTCGTAATCTGCTCGACGGGGTCAAACGACTGCTGGTGATCCATCAACTGTTTTTAAGCCAGCAAGCCTGACGCCATGAACATCAGGCGCGCCCGGCCACTGCTTGGCACCTTCTGCGAAATTTGCATCAGCGACGCAGGCAATGCCAGCCCCCAAGCCGCCATTGAGGCGGCTTTTGCCGTTATAAAACAAATCGATGAAGGCTTGTCATTTCACCGGCCGGACAGCGAACTGTCGCGCCTGAACGCAGGTACCGGCAACTGGGTTGAACTCAGTCGTCACAGCATGCGGCTGCTGAGGCTAGCCAAAGGCCTTGGCAAATTAAGCGCCAATCGCTTTAACGTGACCCTTGGCGCTGAGCTGGTCAGTCGCGGCGCTCTGCCCCAGCATCAGCACGGCCACTTTTTGCCACGGGGCAACTGGCAAGACATTGAACTTGCATCGAATAAAGCCCGGCTCAAACGCCCGGTACTACTTACTCTGGATGGTATCGCCAAAGGTTATGCGGTGGATTTGGCGGTTGCCTGCCTTAAGCACTGCGGCATTCGGTCTGGTTCAGTCAACGCTGGCGGCGATCTGAAAGCCTTTGGCGATATACCCACCCGGGTGCAACTTCGCTCCGATGAAGGCTTTGGCGTCAGTCTCTACCTTTGCAATCAGGCGTTGGCAAGCTCTCGCCACGGCGCTGCGCCAACGCCCGCCTATCCGGCACTGGTGCTTACCGACCGCCCGGCGCCCGGCAAGGCAGAATTGCACACTGTGATTGCCCCTTTCGCCTGGCGCGCCGACGCCCTGACCAAGATAGCCGCCTTTGGTGAGCCCGGCCTTGTCCGCGCTCTGGGCGGCCAATTACCAACGGAAATAATCGCGAGAAACACAGCATGAAACGTCTGAATGGCTACCCGGACGGGTTCTTCTATTTACTGCTTGCGGCCATGTTTGCCTGCAGCCTCACCGGGATTGCCATGTACCCCTGGGTGATGGAATTCAAACTGGAGTGGGAACTGGACTTCAACCTGCCGGGCAGCCTCAGGCTCGGAATTGTAAGCACCCACACCCTGGCGGCATCTGTGCTGCTGATGTTGCTTGGCGCCCTGTGGCAGGTGCATATTCGCGCCGGATGGCGCAGAAGGGAAAACCATCTCAGCGGCATCTTTATGGCGCTGGCGCTGCTTTTGCTGATGTTAACCGGGATTGGACTCTATTATCTCAGCAGCAGCGACAGCCAGTTGGTGGCCAGCGTGCTGCACTCGCTGCTGGGGTTGGGGCTGTCGCTAAGCTTTGTATGGCATTGGGTTCGGGGTCATCAAATTCGCGCCGGACATCTTCGCGCGGCCCAGGCGAAACCTGGTCGCCGGGCCGCCAAGCCAGGCTTAAGCCCGGCGGCGCCAAACGAGCCAGTCAGCGATTAAGCCTGCCGTCGCGGCGAGCCTCTTCCAGAATGCGCTCGTTGTCCTGCACCATGCCATCCTGTTCGGGGATCTGTGGCTGATTGACTTCCTTTGCCGGTTTGGGTTCCACCCAGGTGAGGTTCTCGCAGCCGCCGAGCCCCAGGCTCGCCAGACACACACCCATGAGTACCACTGCTTTTTTCACGCTTCAACTCCTGTCGTTTGTTACATCATTTACTGGCATCTTCGCCCGGGTCATCACAGACAACCCCGCGCCGCAAATACACTTGTTACCATTAACCTTTGTAAGTAACACATTCAAGCTGAATGGCGTCTGACAATCCAGGGTAAATAATGCCAGATGAAAATGTTGGATAGATTCAGATAAGTCCGCGCGCACATCCTTTTCTCAGCGACCACTATTCTGGACCAACAGGCTTTTCACCAGGCCTACCAGGGTGTCGATACGGGCATCACTGAGCTGACGATAATCAAAATAGGGGCAGACAATAACCCGCCGATGGCGGTCGATGGCAAAGGCGTCATTGAGCCACTCCAGGCTAAAGGGTGCCTCGGCTTTGCAGGCCAGCGCCTTGCCATACCCCCTGCCCATGATGATGTGCAGGGGTTGGGTTTCCGCCCTCTCGCCCGGAACTTTCAAGGCTGAACCTGCCTCGCTCAAAACTGAGCCTGACGAGATGGGCTCCGAAAAACAGGGCTCGGAAAACAGCAGCGCCGTACCCGAGTCAGAACGCAGCAGGCAAGCGTCGCGGTAATCCTGCCAACGGTCAAAACTGGCAACGGACGATAATGCCGGACGCAGCGCCTTGGCAATCACGGGGTCTTTTGCCAGCGCCCACAGCAGCTTGGCGTACACATTAAAGACCTTGCGCCAGCCGTTACCACAGGCATTGCCGATGGCCGCAATCTCCCCATCCACCATGCCCTGCCAGCCCTCAAGCTGCTCAAGGTGCATAAAGGTCGGACGCTTATCGATACAGGCCGCAATCAGATACTGGCAGTCTCCCAACCCACAGCTCACTCGCCGCTCTCCGACTGGCCAGGCTGCTCGTCGCCCAGAATGTCCCGATAAATCGACAGTACCCGTTCACTGTGATCCGATACCGCAATAAACGGCAGCTGACCGGCCTCCCGCTGCAGCGTCAGGCGGTGGTTTTCATCCCTCAGGGTGCAGTAAGCCGCAATCAGCTGCTGGGCCAGATTCAGCGGCAGAATGTCGAGTTCGGCGGCAGTCTGGAAAATCCGCACATTGTCAGACCAAACGGTTAACTCATCGTGCTCGAAGCTGTTTTTCAAAACCAGATACTGGGCGATAAACTCGATATCGGCGATACCACCTGGGCTTTGCTTCAAATCGAACATGCCCTCGTCCACCTTCAGCAGGTGCTCGCGCATCTTGGTGCGCATCTCCCTCACCTCTTGCTGCAATTTGCCAGCGTCGCGCTGCTGCCCCAGCACCTGGGCGCGAATACGGCTGAATTGCCCCGCTAACTGATTGTCGCCAAACACAAACCGCGAGCGCACCAGCGCCTGATGCTCCCAGGTCCAGGCCTCATCGCGCTGATACTCGCCAAAGCGTTCAATCTCACTGACCAACAAACCTGAGGCGCCGGATGGCCGCAGACGCATATCCACTTCATACAGCTCGCCCGATGTGGTGCGGGTTGAAAACAGGTGCAAGATCCGCTGGGCAAGCTTGACGTAAAAGTGGCCAATGTCGATTTGGCGATCCCCATTGGTAACGCCACTGCCCTGATGATTGTGCAAAAACACCAAATCCAGATCCGAGCCATAGCCAAGCTCAATGCCGCCCAGCTTACCGTAAGCGATGACTGCAAAGCCCATCTCGCCCGGCTCCAGGTGCGATGGTACGCCGTGTCGGGCCGCCACCTGTCCCCAGGCCTGATGCACTACCTGCTCGATAATGGCTTCGGCGAGGAAGGTCAGGTGATCACTTACCTGCATAATCGGCAGCACCCCGGTCACATCGGCGGCGGCAATTTTCAGCTGCTGAGTCAGTTTGAACTGGCGCAGCGCCTCCATTTGCTGCTCCATATCGTCTTCCGGTACCCGTAACAGATATTGACGCAGCTCGCTGCCGTAATCATCCAGCGAGGTAATGTCGTACAGCGCCGCCGGGTCGATAAGCTCATCCAGCAGCATGGGGAACTTGGCCAGCTGATCGGCAATCCAGGGGCTGGCGCAGCAAAGGCTGACCAGTTGGGCGCGGGCGCCGGGGTTTTCACACAAAAGCTCAAGGTAGGTGGTGCGGGTCAGCACCTGCTCGACCACATTGAACACGGGCGCAAACGCCGCCGACGGCCGGGGCATGGCCACCAGTTCGCCAAGCAGTTTGGGCATCAGCCGGTCGAGGGTTTCGCGGCCACGGGGACCTATGGGGCGCCTAGCCATGGTTTCGCGCCAGCCCTTCAGTAATGGCCAAAACTCATCATCATCGATTTGCTGATCTTTCAGCAGCGCCTCGGCGTGATCTTCTTCCTGCACATTCCAGAACTGCCAGGTCCAATGCTCATGATTTTCTTCGGTTTCTTCACCGCCGACTGTGTCGCGGAAATGGCGGTGGATTTTGCCCATGGCCGCCTCGATATGGGTGCGAAGGTCAATCTCATTGGCCATGCCCAGCGGCGCACACAGTCGCTGCCAATCGAGACGATTGTCCGGCAGAGTCTGGGTTTGCTTATCGTCGATGGCCTGCAACAGGTTTTCCACCCTTCTTAGCAGCACATAGGCATTTTTCAGCTCATCCACCGCCAGGTATTCGAGCTGCCCCAGGCTGTAGAGGGTGTCGATGGCACCAAACAGACTTTGGGTGCGCAGGCTTGGCTCGCGGCCGCCACGGATAAGCTGGAAACTCTGCACCACGAACTCCACTTCGCGAATGCCGCCGGCGCCAAGCTTGATATTGTCAGTCAGCTGCCTGCGGCGCACTTCCTGGGCAATTTGCTGTTTCATCCGCCGTAAGGATTCGATGGCCGAAAAGTCGATGTAGCGGCGATACACAAAGGGGCGCAGCAAACTGTGCAGCTCATCGCTGTAACCGCACCAGGGGCCAAGCGCGCGGGCCTTGACCATGGCGTAACGCTCCCAGTCACGGCCCTGCTCCTGATAATAATCTTCAAGGGCGCTGTAGCTGACCACCAGCGGGCCGCTGTCGCCGTAGGGGCGAAGGCGCATATCGACCCTGAACACAAAGCCATCCATGGTGACCTGCGCCAGCAGGTTTACCAGCCGCTGGCCCATGCGGATAAAGAACTGCTGATTATCCAGCGCCCGGCGGCCGCCGTGGGTTTCTCCATGCTCGGGGAAGGTAAAAATCAGGTCGATATCGGAGGAGAAATTAAGCTCGCGGCCACCCAGCTTCCCCATGCCGAGGATCATCAGCGGCTGCGGTTTGCCTTCGTTGTCGCAGGGCGTGCCCAGGCTTTGGCACATGTCGCGGTACAGCCAGTCGCGACCGGCCACAATCAGCGCTTCGGCGAGGGCCGAGATATCCAGCAGCGATTCTTTCAATGCCACCTTGCCCATAAAATCGCGCCAGGCAAGCCGGGCCATCTGGAAGTTGCGATAACGGCGCAGCACCGCTTTGGCCTCTTCTTCATTGCTGACGTCGTTAAGTTCGGCGTGCAACTCCCGGTCGAAACTGGCCCTGTCTACAGTATCAAGCAAACCGGCAAACAGCGCGCTGATGCGCTCGGGGTGACGCAGCAATTCACGGGCAATAAAATCACTCAGCCCGGCCACCTGACACAGCTCCTGTTTCTGCCCGGCACTCAGCGCCGCCAGGCCATCGGGCCACTGAATTGCCAGCGATGCCAGCCATTTGTTGCCCTGTTCGAGAATTTCCTGTGGTGTTTCCAGCTGCTGCGTTTGCGACATACTAATCCCTGGCGACCGAGTATCGACATATTATGTCAAGAATGATATAGGTAATGCATTTCCGGCCTTGGGATAAACCCGGGACGCCGGTGCCCGGTTAAGGTTACTATAAACCGCCGGGGATGACCTAGACCGATAATATTCCCTGAATTTTAGTCAGGTTCCCGCCGGTAAATGGCAGGAAAGATGGAGATAAAATGGCAGGATGGCTTAGCCGCATACTGCTCCCGCTGGGAGCCGTGATGCTGATGCTGGCGCTGAGCGGCTGTTCCGATAACGGGGCGGCCGAACAAGCGAGGCAAATTGAAAAATACCTTGAACTGGACGCAGGCCGTCTGGCAACCCTCGGTACCATGCTGGATAAGGGCGAAATCCGTAACGCCACCCTTATCGGGCACTATGCCGAGCGCTTGAATCAACAGGACCCGTCTCTGGCGCCGATTGTCTCGGCGCTGGCCACCGACGCAGGCAAAGGCCCCTTGTTCGAGAGCCTGAAACGCCGCCTCGATGAGGCCAACAATCCCGCCAACTTTGTTGATGAAGCCATGCGCCTCGATGAGCTTGAAAACCTCTATCAGGCCGCCGACCCGGCGCTCTACAACGACATGTTGTCTGACCCGTTAAACACCCTCGCCGACATGTCCGGTGGCAGCCTGCCGCGGGTGAATGCGGTGAGCCGTGAATCAGAGCTGGCAAGCCTGGGTGACGACTTTGGCCCCGGCAGCCAACTGATTGGCAACCCCGCCTACGGCGAGTGGCAGACCGGCAGCAACGGCACCTCTTTCTGGGCCTGGTATGGCATGTACGCCATGTTCTCCAACCTGTTCCATCGCCCTGTGTATTACGACAACTGGTCCAGCCGTCGTCATTACAGCTACTACCACGATGTCGGCCGTTACCGTTACAGCTCACCCAGAGATGTGCTCAAGCAGCAACAGGTATTTACCCAGACCAAGAAGCGCTTCGACAATCAGGGCAAACGCTTCGACAGCCCCTACGCCAAGACCCGCAGCGGCGCGACCGGACTGTCCCGTCAGAGCCAGCAGGCCCCCAGCGTGGCTCAGGCCAGCAAGGCCCGCACCGAAAGGCAGAAGTTTCGCTCCAACTACGCCAAGGACAGCAGTTTCCGCGATTCCGGAAACCGCACCAGCCGCAGCTCCCGCCGTGGCAAGTGAGAACAGAATAAGGATTGAAAGATGACACTGTTACAAGACTATGGCCTGACTCAGGAACTGCTGATCATATTGGCCATCGATCTGGCCATCGCTGTTCTGCTGCTCACCGCCATGCGCTATCTGCAGGGCTGGAGCGTCAAGGTAAACAGCAGCAAGGAACTGGCCGAAAAAGACAATTTCGCCTTCGGGATCAGCACAGCCGGCGCCGTGCTGGCACTGGGGATAGTGCTGACCGGTGCCATCACAGGCGCAGCGGCCCCCAACTATGTCACCGAAGCCATTGGCATGGGTACCTATGGCCTGTTTGGCATGCTGCTGATTAAAGTTGGCCGGGTGATGCACGACAAAATCGCCCTCAACAACATCGACAAAAACGCCCACATCCTCAAAGGCAATGTGTCTGTGGCGCTGGTGGATGCCGCCGCGGCTGTGGCCACCGCCATCATCATCCGCGCCAGCCTGCTGTGGGTGGACGATTTGACCATCAACACCTTTATCGCCATCACCACCGCCTTTGTGGTCTCGCAGCTGATGCTGGTTCTGCTGACACGGATGCGTGAAAACCGCTACAGCGCCCGCAATCAGGGCGCCTGTATGCAAGAAGCGCTGGCCAAAGGCCACACGGCCCTTGCTATCCGTCACTCAGGCCATATGCTCGCCATGGCACTCACCTTCAATGCCGCCAGCCACTTTATTGTGTTCGAGCCCACGGCCTATGTGGTTAACCTGCTTGGCTGGCTGTGCTTCTCAGTGGTAATGCTGCTGGTACTTAGCCTGCTGCTTAAGCTGGTGAAGCTGCTGGTGCTGGCACGTATTAACCTTGCCGATGAAGTAGAGCGCCAGCACAACGTGGGTCTTGCCGCAGTGGAAGTGGCCATCAGCATTGCGATTGCCCTTATCCTCACCGGGCTGATGGCCTGAAGTGAGTAATCAGACGCAAAGCGCGTCGGCTACAGCCGACGCCCAGAGCCCGGCCAAACACCTTGGCCGGGCCGATGACGCGCTGCTGCTTGGCATTATGGCGGCGCTCGCAGGCTGCGGCCTGATTTACGAGTATCTGCTGAGCCACTATGCCGGGCGCATCCTTGGCGCCATGGAAGCGGCCATCTATACCATGATTGGTCTGATGATTGTGGCCATGGGTGTGGGCGCCTTTGCCGCCAGAGCCATTCGCAATCCTTTCATTGGCTTTGCCCTGCTGGAACTGGCAGTAGCGCTGCTTGGGGCCGGCAGCGTACTGCTGTGCGCCGCAGCCATTGGCCTCACCCAAACCCTGCCACAACTGCTTGCCGATACCTTTGGCCTGCCGCCGGATCTGATGCCAAATGGCGGCCTGTTGGGCGCGCTGCAAAAAGCTGCCCAGTATCTGCCCTATGTGGTAGGCACATTGCTGGGGCTGATGATTGGCATGGAAATTCCGCTGATTGCCCGGGTGCGTCAGGCGCTGTCAGATGAGCACCTGTTGCATAACGCCGGCACCATTTACGGCGCCGACTACATAGGTGCAGGCGCAGGCGCAGCCATCTGGGTCGGGCTGATGCTGGCAATGGATATTCAGCTAGCCGCAGCGCTCACCGCCAGCGTTAACCTGTTGGCGGGCTTTGCCTTTATCTTCCGTTTCCGAGCGCGCCTGAAAGGGTTTGGCTGGCTGCTTGCCGGGCATATTCTGGCATCCTTTGCCTTAGTGCTGCTCGCGGTAAAAGGGCCGCCACTGGAGCAGGACTTCAATAATCTGCTCTACAAGGACAAGGTTATCTACACCGAGGCCACCCGCTTTCAGCAGTTGGTGTTTACTGAACGCCCACGGGGACAGGCAGAGCCTGTGTATGCTTTGTACCTCAATGGTCGCTTGCAGTTTTCCACCCAGGATGAGCATATCTACCACGGCTTTTTGGTGTGGCCGCCAATGATGGCGGCGGCGCGTCAGCAGCGGATTTTGATTGTTGGCGGCGGTGACGGTCTGGCGGCACGGGATGCTCTGCGCTGGAACCCGCAGGAAGTGGTATTGATGGATTTGGACGAACGGCTGGTGAAGCTGTTTCAATCGCCGCCGCAGACCATGCCAAGACGCCTGGCCGAGCGGCTACTCCGCCAGAATGCCAATGCCCTCAACGACCCGCGGGTGCGGCTTATCTTTGATGATGCCTTTAACGGCATCGACCGCCTGATTGCAGCCGGTGAACACTTCGATGTGATTTTGGTGGACTTGCCGGACCCCAATCATCCGGACTTATCCAAACTCTATTCAGATTTGTTTTATCGCAAACTCAAAGAAGTGCTCAGCCACGATGGCGCCATTGCCATTCAGTCCACCTCGCCATGGCACGCCACCCGCGCCTTTTTGAGCATTGGCAAAACCCTCGAATCGGCGGGTTTTAAGGTGGCAAGATATCATCAGAATGTGCCCAGCTTCGGCGAATGGGGCTGGACCCTGGGCACCCTCAATGGCTCACCAGAGCAGCGGATTCTGGACGGCACTGCACCGACTCACCCCTGGGTGAACAAAGAGATGATTGGCGCAGCCTTTGCCTTCCCGCCCGGGTTTCTGCTGCGCGAGCAAGAGGTGGACATCAACCATTTCGGCACCCAGGTGATTTATCAATACCACCTGGAAGCCTGGAAAGAAGAGAGCGGTATCAACCTTTTTTAGGGACTCGCCAAGGCGGCGAAATTTCGGCCAAGATAACACTTGACATATTATGTCCCGGTGTTATCTTGAAACACAGACATAATATGTCAGAGAGGACGACTATGAATATCCACGCTATCGCCAATCACCTTAACGGACTGGGTGACAACAGCCAGACCGGTTTCCGGTTTGACTGCTATCCCATCGAAGGTGACGTGGAGGTGTTGCAGGTCAATATCGTAGGACGGGAGGAGATCCCGATTTTTGTGTCGGTTACCGATAACCAGGTGCTGTGCATCAGCTATCTGTGGGGCGAAGACGAAGTCAAACCCGAAACCCGTGCCGATATGTTTGAAACCATGTTGGAGCTGAACATTCCCATGCCACTGTCGGCCTTTGCCAAAATCGACGACAAATATGTGGTGTATGGCGCACTGTCACTCAAATCCAGCATGGCCGAAATCGAGCAGGAGCTCAGCGTCCTGTCCGATAACTGTCTCGAAGTTATTGCCGAAATGGCCGATTACCTGAACTAAGGAGCTGCATTATGGGCATTCTCAACAAGATCCTGACCGCCTTTCGCGGTGGTGCCAACGAAGTAGGCCAAAGCATTGTCGACGCCAATGCCACACGCATTTTCGAGCAGGAAATCCGTGACGCCGAAAAACACCTGACCAAAGCCAAGCGCGACCTGACCGAAGTGATGGCCAAAGAAATGGCCGCCGCCCGCGAAGTGGATCGCCTCAAGCGCGCCATTAGCGAACACGAAGGCTATGCCACCCAGGCGCTGGAAAAAGGCAACGAAGCGCTGGCGCTGGAAGTGGCTGAGAAAATCGCCCAGCTGGAAATGGAGCTGGCCGAGCAGCAGTCTTCCAACGAAGCTTTCTCCAACAACGCCGCCAAGCTGAAAGACCTGGTGAAAAAGACCGAACGTCAGTTGGCCGATTATCAGCGTCAGCTGTCGATGGTCAAAACCACCGAAAGCGTGCAGAAAGCCACGGCATCCATCACCGACTCCTTTGCTTCCAGCAACTCCAAGCTGCTGAATGCCAAAGAATCGCTTGAACGCATCAAGGCCCGTCAGCAGCAGTTTGACGACCGCATGAAGGCCGCTGAGACCCTGGAAGCCGAGGACAGCGACAAGTCGCTTGCCGCCAAACTGGCCGAAGCCGGCATTGGTGAGCAAAAGAGTGATGCCAACGCGGTACTCGAAAGACTCAAGTCCCGTAAGGGCTAACCGGACAATTATAACAGCGTCACCACTGGCCGAACGTTACCCAACGCTCGGCCTTTACTGCATTTCAAGGGGAGTAAGAGTTTATGTTCTCAACGACCTTAATCGGGCAGATAATGGCGTTCGGCGTATTTTCATTGTTTGTATGGGGAATCTATTCCTGGAGCTATTCTCTGGGAAAGCGCAAAACCTCAACGCCCAGAAAAACCGCTGTTATCGCGACCTGCTTACTCGCTTTACCTCCAGTATTGTTTCTCTATCTCTTATTGTTGAGTCTTAAGCCTGACTATGAAAATCAAACCGCTGACGCGGGAGAGCAAGCATGAGTTTTTTTAAAAGCCTCTTCGGTGACAAGTCCGTCCCTCCCAGAGTAATCAAGCACCCCAAAGAGTTGACAAAAGGCGATATCATCAGCCTGGACAATGACTTTGGTTTGCCTGCGCAGCTTCGTGGTCAGTCGCTGGAAGTCATTGCCATCAACACCTACGAGTTTGAGCGCAGCCAGGAAATCGAGTGGCAACTTAAGGGCGCTGGCGGCGATACCCTGTTTATGACCCTGGTTGATGACGATGAACCCCATGTACATTTCAGCCTCAAAATCAGCCGCCCCGAAGTGGAATCCCTGTTTGGACTCGACGCCTTTGGTGAGATTTTTGACGAAGACAGCCAAGCGAGTCTCACCGTCCAAACCGTTCCGCAGAGGCTTGAGCAGTGGCTTGGAAATCAATACCATGAAGTGAGCTTCGCCTTGTTTGGCTATTTTCACCGCGAGGATTATCGCGGCCTCAAACCGCCCCAGGATGCCAATGGCGCCACCGGCGAGCCCTTTGAGCGTTACGAGCTGGAAGACGACGGCGAACAATTCAGCCTCGAAGTGGAAGTGTTTGAAGGCGGCGAAACGGATGTTCTCGTCGGCCTGACAAAACCGCTCAGCCTTATTCGCGAGTACTGGCCAGGAAATCACCCATGACCAAGACCAAACACCCGCTGCCGGAAACCTGGCTGCAAAACCAAAAGGCCGCCAAGGCGACCCAAGTGGCCTTTGATTTGGATGAAAAGTTCCAATACGAAATCCGTAAGGCAGCACTGGATGCCAACCGCAGCCCCTCGGATCAAATTCGCGCCATTCTGGGGCTGCCGGTGGCCAAGCGCCCTACCCGGCCCAGACTGACTGTATCTTTGAGCCCTGAGGATTATGTGGCACTGGCCGAGAAATACGGCCTCAGCGCCGATGCACAGCTTGAGATAAAAAAACGGGTACTGGAAGACCTGGTTCAGTTCGTTTCCGAGGACTGAACACACCATCACCATGACTTGGGGGAGTCAGATGTCTGAACCAACACACGGCCACGTGAAACGCATCAAGGCGCCAGCGCCCATTGAACTGGCGATGATGCTGCTGTCACTGCTGGCCGTTATCGTGGTGCTGGTCATGACCTTTGGTCGGCTCGATGAAGAAACCTACCGACTGCTGTTTATGATAGACACCGGGATTTGCAGCATCTTTATGCTGAACTTCTTCACCGGTCTGTTCCGCGCCAAAGACAAGCTGTTTTTTATCCGCCATCACTGGATTGATTTTGTCGCCAGTATTCCCGCGATTGAAGCGCTGCGCTTTGCCAGGCTATTCCAGATTTTGCGGGTTGTCCGGCTGATCCGAATGAGCCGCTCGCTGCTGTCGCAGGTATTGCGTCAGCGCAAACAAGCCACCCTCGCCAGCCTGTTGGTGGCCCTGGTCACCATACTCACCCTGTCATCGGTGGCGATTTTGCTGGTTGAATCCCCCGCCGAGGGCTCCAACATCCTCACCGCCGAGCAAGCCATCTGGTGGGCCATGGTCACGATTTCCACCGTGGGCTACGGCGACCATTACCCGGTGACCACCGCTGGCCACATCGTCGGCTCCATGGTGATTGTCTGCGGCGTCAGCTTCTTCGGTATCATCTCGGGTTATATGGCCTCTGTGTTTGTAGCGCCGGACGAGGAAGAGCGTCAGGAAGCTCACGCCGAGAACCTGCGTCACGATATGGAGCAGGCGCTGAAACGTATGGAAGAAAATCAGGCAATTATGCTAAGGGAAATGGCGGCGCTGCGCCGGGCACTGAAAGATGCACAGGCCGATGACGATGACGAACCGCAAACGCCCTGATCTGCACTAATAATAAAGCCCGCCGAAATTAGGCGGGCTTTGTTTTTAAGCACTTTACCGGGTTAGCCAGCTGCTGTGCTTAACGCCAATAGGGCGACTGCGCCAGCGCACTCTTATGGCTCTGCTCAAGGGCATGCATCAAACTCAGCGCCTTGTCTTCGAGCCAGTCCTGCATTTCGGCATCGGGGCCCGCCATATCGCCAAGAAGCACATAGGCGCGCAGTGCATCTATGCCCCGGCGCAGATCCTGCCATGGCGCGCGGTACTGCCTGCGGGCATCGGCGCTGTAGAGCTCGCCGTAGGCAAGACCAACCAGCAGCGCATCATCAAGCGCAGCGCCCAGCGCCAAAAAGTCAGTGGTGGACGGTTTGGTGGGCATCAGTTGCTGAATGCCCTCCCACGAGACCTGTTGCAGCTGATCCGCCACCTGTTTGAGCGCCATTTGATTTTCAACCGGCTTGCCAAACAGCAAGGTCACCAGCTCGAGCTGCACCTTACCATAGGCCGGCAGGCGCCACAGCGACTCCAGCCTGGCCTGGACACTCTCCTGAGCCATCCAGTTTTGCGCTTCGGTTTGCCAGCGCTGCGCATCGGGACGACGACCAAACAGGGAATCACGGTTTTCGGCAATGGCCGAGAGCGCTACGGCATCATCCACAAAGGCAAGTGCGCGGCGAACCTGACCAAAGCCGCTTTTCAGGCTGTCACTCAAGGCACCAAATTGGCGGCAACCGGCCTCCAGCAAACCAATGCAGGTGCGCAGCCTTGCCCACAGCGGCGCCGCACTTTGCGGATCGGCAGCCGATTGAGCTATGGCATCTTCCAGCAGTTGCCAACGCTCAAGCGCGGTTTCAAGCGTTGCCGCAAAAGCCTGGGCCGCGTGGCAATCCGGCGGCAGCGGCACAGTATCGAGCTGCGCCAGTATGGGTTTGGCACCCAGTCCGGCCAAACGGTAGCCACGCTGCGCCTTACTGGCCTTACCCAGTCGCAGCGGCACCCTGGCCATCAGTTTTTCAGCCAACGTCAGCAGATCGGCGGCCTGACCTGACATGAGTTCAAATTCGAGCTCGCATAAGGACTCTTCACGATTCCCACTGCGAATAATGCCTTCATCGAGGGCAATCTCGACTTGGCTTGCCCCCTCGGTCACCAGCCAGGTGAGACGGCGAAAGTCGGTGTGAAAGACGCAATTGAGCTTGGCCTGGGTATCGGCAAGGTCTGCGCCCTCAGGCCAGATATGAGCCGGAAACAGCGTAAGATCCGGGTTATCTGCGTCGATATCGACATTATATTCGGGACGGCTGTGAATGCCGCCGACCACTTTTCCGGCCGTTTTGATGGTTTGCTCCCGCTTGCCGTTTCGGCCGCGGACCCGCAATCCCATGTCCCAGCTGCGCAGTTGCAGTGCGTCTGTATCGAAATAACCATTACTGAGCATGACATCTGTCTGAAAAGTCTCTACAAACAGGTGATTGATCTCAGTAATGAGGGTATCTTTAAATTCAGGAAGGAAAAAAAGCTTGAGTTCTATCTCGGCATCCATGGGGTCAAGGCCTTACTGCGTCATCAAAAATTCATCGAACTGACACCTTGGCGTCATAATGTCACATAGCTGTCATAATTCGTCAGTATGATTTGCGCCGCGGGTTAGGTTATAACCCGATAGTATAAAGACTGACGTTTTTTAGGTAAAAACACAGTTTCAATACGGGGACGCATGAGTTACCATGCGCCCGCAATTTTCCAATAGTGGAATAACCTACATAGGTAAACGGCTATGCCAGTAAACTCCATTTTGGGCGTGTTTGCAAAATCGCCAATCAAGCCTCTGCAAGAGCACATCGACAAAGTGCACGAGTGTGCCAATATCCTGGTTCCCTTCTTTGAAGCCACAACCTCAGGCGACTGGGATAAAGCAACCGAACTTCGCAAGCAAATCAACAAGGCAGAAAAAGAAGCGGACGCATTGAAGCGTGAAATCCGTCTGACCTTGCCTGGCGGTCTGTTCATGCCCGTTGAACGAACCGATCTGCTGGAGCTTTTGACCCAGCAAGACAAGATTGCCAATAAAACAAAAGACATCTCTGGTCGTATTATCGGCCGCAATCTGGTTATCCCTGCCCCGATCCAGGAACCTTTTATGGCCTACCTCAAGCGTTGTCTGGACGCGGTAGCTCTGGCCAAAGAAGCCATCAACGAACTCGACGAACTGCTTGAAGCCGGTTTCCGTGGTCGTGAAGTGGCCCTGGTTGAGAAGATGGTCCGTGAACTCGATGCTATCGAAGAAGACACTGACGATCTGCAAATCGCCGTCCGCCGCGGCCTGTATGCCATCGAAGAAGGCATGAGCGCCGTTGACGTGATGTTCCTCTATAAAATCATCGAATGGGTTGGCGATCTGGCTGACCTGGCCGAGCGAGTCGGTTCCCGTTTAGAGCTGATGTTGGCTCGCGTATAACGAAGGTTTTCTATTATGGTTGATATTTTTGTCACCTATGGCCCGTGGCTTATTGGCATTGCGGCTGCATTCGGTTTCTTGATGGCTTGGGGTATTGGCGCGAACGACGTAGCCAACGCCATGGGTACCTCTGTAGGTTCCAACGCCATTACCATCAAGCAGGCGATCATCATTGCGATGATCTTTGAATTCTCCGGCGCCTATCTGGCTGGCGGCGAAGTAACCAGCACCATCCGTAACGGCATTATCGATGCCGGATATTTTGCCGAAGTGCCACATTTGCTGGTATACGGCATGATTTCGGCGCTGCTGGCAGCCGGGATCTGGTTGGTTGTGGCATCCGCTCTGGGCTGGCCTGTATCTACCACCCACTCTATTGTGGGCGCCATCATCGGCTTTGCCGCTGTGGGTGTGGGCACCGAAGCGGTAGCCTGGGGTAAGGTTACCGGCATCGTGGGTTCCTGGATTGTCACCCCGGCCATCTCTGGTTTTATCGCCTTCCTGATTTTCCAAAGTGCGCAGAAGCTGATTTTCAACACAGATAATCCGCTCGACAACGCCAAGCGTTTCGTGCCCTTCTACATGGCACTGGCTGGTTTTGTGATGTCACTGGTGACCATCAAGAAAGGCCTGAAGCACGTTGGTCTGCACTTCTCTGCCGTTGAGGCTTATGCGCTGGCCATCGCCATCGGTATTGCCGTGGCTATCGTGGGTAAAATCTTTATCAGCCGCCTGAAAATGGCCGATAAAGCCGACCGCCACACTCAGTTTGCTAACGTGGAAAAAGTGTTTGCCGTGCTGATGGTTGTGTCTGCGTGCTGTATGGCTTTCGCCCACGGCTCCAACGACGTAGCCAACGCCATCGGCCCTCTGGCTGCTGTAGTATCTGTGGTAAACAGCGGTGGTGAAATTGCTTCCAAGTCCGCACTGGTTTGGTGGATTCTGCCTCTGGGCGCCTTCGGTATCGTGTTTGGTCTGGCCATCTTTGGTAAGCGCGTAATGCAAACCATCGGCAAGAACATCACTCACCTGACCCCAAGCCGTGGTTTTGCCGCCGAGCTGGCTGCAGCCTCTACCGTGGTTATCGCCTCGGGTACCGGTCTGCCAATCTCTACCACTCAGACTCTGGTAGGTGCGGTACTGGGTGTAGGTATGGCCCGTGGTATTGCGGCTATCAACCTGGGCGTGGTGCGCAATATCGTAGTGAGCTGGGTTGTTACCCTGCCTGCGGGCGCCGGTCTGTCCATCGTGTTCTTCTATATCATCCGCGGTATTTTCGGCGGCTGAACATTCAGTTTAAATCACTGAACAAGAGCCAAAATCAAGAGGGAAGTCGCAAGACTTCCCTCTTGCATTGAGCGCCCCAAATCCCTAGCATGGTGGCACACTTTTGCTGATGAGATGTTATCTGTGCTCAGACCCCTTTTTCTTGCCGGAGCCCTGCTCCTTTCTCCCGCGCTGATGGCCGACGGCCAGTCCCGTGTAATCTCCGATGATATCTACGTCTATCTGCACAATGGCCCGGGCACCAGCTTCCGTATTCTGGGCAGTGTCAGCGCCGGTACGCCAGTCACCTTCACCGGCGAAACCTCCAACGACTACGCCAAAATCGTCGACCACCGCGGCCGCGAAGGTTGGGTACGTGCCGATGCTCTGAGCAGCGACAAGAGCCTGAGACAAAAGCTGGAAGAAGCCGAGCAGGCCCTCAGTGACAGCAAGGCTGAGCTGGCATCGGTTCGCGAAGAATTCAAAGACAGCGCCGGTACCATTGGCAACCTGCGTGAACAGCTGGCCCGTGCCGATGAGCTGGTACGCGCCGCCACCGCCGACAAGGCCAGCGCCGAAGAAGCCCGCGACAAAGCCCAGGCCGAAGCCGAGTCCCTGCGTGACAACGAGCGCATCCGTCACTGGCAGGAAGGGGGCATTATTGCCGCTATCGGTTTGTTCCTTGGTGTGATTCTGGTTTACCTGCCAAGACCCCAGCGCAAACGCGCCGGTCGCTGGATGAATTAACCGCGAAATCCCCTTAAAAATCCCCAAGGCCCGGCCAGTTTCAAACGACCGGGCCTTGTCAATTGTGCGTTACGCCCGCCTCGATTAATCCAAATCAAACAATCTTCACATTAGTTCGCCGTCCAGTGTCACCGATCACATTTTGCATGTATAATTCACGCGCCCGAGGCGTCAAATTGTATACAAAATGAAAAAGACGTCCGCCGGAGCTTCGGGTGAAGCCGAGCCGTACTACCCGATTACCCCTTAACCGGCCCAGATGGAAAGATAACTATGTTCAAAGCGAGTGAAGTACTGGCAGGTCGTTACGACAACGCCAATCTCGACGAATTGTTCAGTCTGATCAGTCATAACTACATCGTTGATGAGGAAGCCTACCTCAAGGAGCTGATCGCGCTGGTTCCGTCGAGCGACGAAGAGATCACACGCGTCACCAGTCGTGCCCACGATCTGGTGGCCAAAGTACGTCAGTACGAGAAGAAAGGCCTGATGGTCGGCATCGATGCCTTCCTGCAGCAGTACTCCCTGGAAACCCAGGAAGGCATTATTCTCATGTGTCTGGCCGAAGCCCTGCTGCGTATTCCCGATGCCGAGACCGCCGATGCCCTGATCGCGGACAAGCTCTCTGGCGCCAAGTGGGACGAGCACATGTCCAAGAGTGACTCTGTGCTGGTAAACGCGTCTACCTGGGGTCTGATGCTGACCGGCAAGATTGTCAAACTCGACAAAAACATGGACGGCACGCCAAGCAACCTGCTGAGCCGTCTGGTTAACCGTCTGGGCGAACCTGTAATTCGTCAGGCCATGTACGCCGCCATGAAGATCATGGGCAAGCAGTTCGTACTGGGCCGCACCATCGAAGAAGGTCTGAAAAACGCGGTCGACAAGCGCAAGCTGGGTTACACCCACTCCTACGACATGCTGGGTGAAGCCGCCCTGACCACCAAGGACGCTGAAAAGTACTTCCGCGACTACTCCAACGCCATTCAGGCGCTGGGCACAGGCCAGTTCGATGAGACCGAAGCCCCGCGTCCAACCATCTCCATCAAGCTGTCTGCGCTGCACCCACGCTACGAAGTGGCCAACGAAGACCGGGTAATGACCGAGCTGTACGACACCCTGGTTAAGCTGGTGCAGCAGGCTCGCAGCCTCAATGTCGGTATCCAGATTGACGCCGAAGAGGTTGACCGTCTCGAGCTGTCCCTGAAGCTGTTCAAGAAGCTGTATCAATCCGATGCCTCAAAAGGCTGGGGTCAGCTGGGTATCGTGGTGCAGGCTTACTCCAAGCGCGCCCTGCCAGTGCTGATGTGGCTGACTCGCCTTGCCAAAGAACAGGGTGATGAAATCCCACTGCGTCTGGTGAAAGGCGCATACTGGGACAGCGAACTCAAGTGGGCTCAGCAGGCCGGTGAAGGCGGCTATCCGCTGTTTACCCGCAAGGCCGCTACCGACGTGTCTTACCTCGCCTGTGCCCGTTATCTGCTGTCTGAGGCTACCCGCGGCGTGATCTATCCGCAGTTTGCCAGCCACAACGCGCAAACTGTGGCCGCCATCACCTCCATGGTTGGCGATCGCAAGTACGAGTTCCAGCGTCTGCACGGTATGGGTCAGGAGCTGTACGACACCCTGCTGGCCGAAGCCGCCGTACCCACAGTGCGTATCTACGCCCCTATCGGTGCCCACAAAGACCTGCTGCCTTACCTTGTGCGTCGTCTGCTGGAAAACGGTGCCAACACCTCATTTGTACACAAGCTGGTTGATCCCAAGACCCCAATCGAGTCGCTGGTGACCCACCCGCTGAAAACCCTGCAAGGCTACAAGACCCTGGCAAACAACAAGATAGTACAGCCCGCCGACATCTTCGGTGCTGAGCGCAAAAACTCCAAGGGACTCAATATGAACATCATTTCCGAATCCGAGCCTTTCTTCGCCGCCCTGGAGAAGTTCAAGGACACCCAGTGGACCGCAGGCCCGCTGGTAAACGGTGAAACCCTGTCAGGCGAACTGCGTGACGTGTTAAGCCCATACGACACCACCCAGAAGGTGGGTCAGGTTGCCTTTGCCGACGAGACTGCCATCGAACAGGCCCTGGCCGGTGCCGACCGCGCGTTCGCGTCCTGGTGCCGTACTCCGGTTGAAACCCGCGCCAATGCCCTGCAAAAGCTGGCAGACCTGCTGGAAGAAAACCGCGAAGAACTGATTGCCCTGTGTACCCGTGAAGCCGGTAAGAGCATTCAGGACGGTATCGATGAAGTGCGCGAAGCCGTGGACTTCTGCCGCTACTACGCCGTTCAGGCCAAGAAGATGATGAGCAAGCCCGAACTGCTGCCTGGCCCTACAGGCGAGCTGAACGAGCTGTTCCTCCAGGGCCGTGGCCCCTTCGTGTGTATCAGCCCATGGAACTTCCCGCTGGCCATCTTCCTCGGCCAGGTGGCTGCCGCGCTGGCAACCGGTAACACAGTTATCGCCAAGCCTGCCGAGCAGACCTGTCTGGTTGGTTTCCGCGCCGTACAGCTGGCCCACGAAGCCGGTATTCCAAAAGATGTGCTGCAATTCCTGCCAGGCACCGGTGCCCTTGTAGGCGCCAAGCTGACCGCTGATGAGCGTATCGGCGGCGTGTGCTTTACCGGTTCTACCGTGACTGCCAAGGTGATCAACCGCGCCCTGGCCGGCCGCGAAGGCGCCATCATCCCGCTGATTGCCGAGACCGGTGGTCAGAACGCCATGGTGGTTGACTCCACCAGCCAGCCTGAGCAGGTTGTGAATGACGTTGTTTCTTCTGCCTTCACCAGCGCCGGTCAGCGCTGCTCGGCGCTGCGGGTACTGTACATGCAGGAAGACATTGCCGAGCGCGTACTTGAGGTGCTCAAAGGCGCCATGGACGAGCTGACCGTGGGTAACCCCAACTCGGTGAAAACCGACGTGGGCCCGGTTATCGATGCCGCCGCCAAGGCCAACCTGAACGCGCACATCGACCACATCAACCAGGTGGGTCGTCCTATTCACCAGCTGCGTCTGCCACAAGGCACCGAGAACGGTCACTTCGTGGCGCCAACCGCGGTGGAAATTGACTCCATCAAGGTGCTGAGCAAAGAGAACTTCGGTCCTATCCTGCACGTAGTGCGTTACAAGGCTGCCGACCTTGGCAAGGTTATCGACGAAATCAACTCTACCGGTTTCGGTCTGACCCTGGGGATCCACAGCCGCAACGAAGGCCATGCCCTGGAAGTTGCCGACAAGGTGAACGTGGGTAACGTGTACATCAACCGCAACCAGATCGGTGCCGTGGTTGGCGTGCAGCCATTCGGTGGTCAGGGCCTGTCTGGTACCGGTCCCAAGGCCGGTGGTCCACACTACCTGACCCGTTTCGTGACCGAAAAGACCCGCACCAACAACATCACCGCCATCGGCGGCAACGCTACCCTGCTGTCGCTGGGTGACGCTGATTGATAACGCATTTCGCGTAAAAGAAAGCCGGGCTGATGCCCGGCTTTTTGTTTTTCTTGCCTTAAGCAGACTTTGTCTATACTTGAAAAATCCCCAGTAGCAACCCACACAGGACAGGCCAGATGAGCGATAAAATGCTGACATTGGACGAGGTCGCAAAAATCCTCGATCAAAAACCCATCACCATCAAGCGTTATGCACGGGAAAACCTGCTCTCGGCTCAGGGAGAAGGTGATGATTTGATGTTCAAAGAAGACGAAGTAATGCGCTACCTGGAGTTTTCAAAAAGACTTGGTTAACCCGGTTTGGATTAACCCGGTTTGGACTAACCAGAAGGCAAAAAACAGGGCAAAGGCCCTGTTTTTTATTACTGAATTAACCGCCTTTTAGCCCTTGGCGAGGGAAAGCGCCCGATACTCCGGATGACTGCCAAGCAGCTCATCATGGCTGCCACTGGCAACAATCCGGCCATTTTCCAGCAAATGAATCGCGTCCATCTGTGCCATGGCAGTCAGGCGGTGGCTGATCATGACAAGTGTTTTGCCTTCTGCGTGGGCAAACAGCTGCGCCAGCATCCGCAGCTCAGTGCGTCTGTCGAGACCTTCGGTGGGCTCATCAAGCAGCAGCAAGGGCGTGTCCCTCAGTAGTGCCCTGGCAATACCAATCCGTCGCTGCTCACCGCCAGAGAGCATACGGCCGCCCTCACCTATCCAGACTTTAAGCCCTTCTTCACCCTCGGCAAGATAGGCTAAATCCACCCTGGCGAGTACCTCAAGCAGCGCCTCATCGCTTGGTTTGTGCTCACAGGCGATGGCAAGGTTATCCCGAAGTGAGCCTGCGAACAGATGCACCCGCTGACTGACGACTGTCATTGATGCCCGCAGCGCCGCTTCCGAGAGCTGCCCAATATCCGTATTACCGATGGAAATGCGACCACTGTCGGCATCGTAGCCCCGGGTCAGCAGGGTAAATAGACTGGACTTGCCCACACCGGTTTTACCCAGAATTGCCACTCGTGCGCCCGCTGGAACAGTCAGCTCAAGACCGCTGAGCACCTGGGTATTGGCATCATAGCCAAAATGCACTGCATCGAAGCGCAGGTCACCGCGGGCGGCTTGAAGCTGTGGCCCAAAGCAAATCGAAGACTCGGTATCTATCAGTGCCTTCACCCGATCGCTGGCAGCGAGACAGCCCGATAGCTGGGTAAAGGCGCCAGCCAGCGGCATCATCATTTCCATTACCGCCAGCGAGGCAAACAGCACCATAGCCGCCAGCGGCCCCGGTGGCACTCGCTCACCCACACCGGATGCAGCCAGATACAGAATGGTCAGCACCAGCGCGCCGTGGGCGAGAATAATTGCCGCCTGGGACAGCCCCTGCAAACTCGCCATCCGCGCCTGGGCTTTTTGCCAGTCGGTCTCAGCGCCATCGAGACTATTGCGATAACCCACCAAAGCGCCAAACAGCGACAGCTCGGCAATACCGCCAAGGTACTCCATGGTCAGCACCCGGTAGCGGCGCTTGCCGTTCACCACGGCAGCGGCACTGTTTCGCCCGAGCAGATAGAAGGTGACCGGGATCAGCAGCAAACAGGCGAGCAAGCCGCCGCAAAGCACCATTGCAAGCTTGGTATCGAACCAGCCAATAAAGGCAAACAGCGCCAGCAACACAGCCAAAAAGGCGCCCATCGGCACCATCAATCGCAGATAAAAGTGATCCAGGGTATCGATATCGGCCACCAGCCGATTCAAAAGCTCACCACGGCGAAAGTGACTCAGCTCACGATCGCCAAGTGGCATGAGCGCGCGCCACACCTTTACCCTAAGCTCAGTCAGCAGGCGGAAGGTGGCCTCGTGGGTCGCCAACCGCTCGCCGTATCGGCTGGCAGTACGGGCAATGGATAAGAAACGCACCCCTCCGGCGGGGGTAAAGAAGTTAAACGCCTGAGCTGTGGCCACACTGAGCCCCGCCACCGCCGTGGCCGATAAAAACCAGCCGGAAAGCGACAGCAGTCCAATTCCCGCCAACAGCGTGGTGATGGCAAGCAGCAGCCCGGTGAACATCATCAGCCATTGGCGTTTCAGCAGCGGCAAGAAGAGCTTGAACAGACTCATGATGCATCCCCTCCCAGTCGCGGTTCCTGTGCCTGTTCTTCGAGCTCTGAATCTGGTTGTGCTAATCCTGCTGCGGCCAACCCTGACTCGGCCAATCCTGACTCGGCCAACAGGGATGCAAAAAGCCCCCCTGATGCACTGAGCTCAGCCACGGTGCCACGTTCAACAATGCGGCCGGCATCCATCACCAGCACCCCATCGAGGCGCTCCAGCTCATCCAGTCGGTGGCTAACCATGAGCAGGCTCTTACCCTGACTTTCGGCATGAATCGCCGCCATTACCCGCTGCTCACTGTCCACATCCAGACTGGCACCGGGTTCATCCAGCAAAAAGAGCTCAGGCTCACCGGCAAGCGCCCGCGCCAGCGCGAATCGCTGGGCCTGCCCAACCGACAGACCGCCACCGCCTTCGCCGATGGGATGCTCAAGCCCCTTTGGCAATGACGCAACAAAATCGCCAATCTGCGCCTTGTCGCACAGCGCCAGCAGCGCCTTTTCATCAAGGCTGCGGCCCATGGCGATATTGTCCTTTAAGCTGCCGTGGAACAAATGCGGCTCCTGCCCAAGCCAGGCGATGGTTCGGCGCCAGTCGCCCATGTCCAGTTCATGGATGTTTACCCCGCCCACACAAAACTCACCGCTGATGGGCAAAAAGCCCAGTAACGCATTGAGTAAACTGGTTTTGCCCGAGCCAGAAGGCCCGACTATGGCAAGCCGCTCCCCTGGGTTAAGGCTAAAGCTTAAGGGGCCAGCCAACTTTGCGCCCTGATGGCTGTAGATAATCAGGTCCTTTGCCACAATCTCGCGCTGCTGCGGCAATGGCTGCTTGCCCTGATGGGCGCTGTTTTCAAGGCTTAACAGTTCAGACAGCGCTTCGGCCGCCGCCACCGCCTGCGCCTTGGCATGATAGTGGGTGCCCATGTCCCGAAGCGGCTGATAAAATTCGGGCGCCAGCATCAGCACAAACAGGCCGGTAAACAGGCTTATCCCGAGGTCATAGTGGCCAAAATCCAGATGACCGAGATAACTGAAACCAAAGTACACCGCCACCAGCGCAATACTGATAGCGGCAAAAAACTCCAGCACTGCCGAGCTTAAAAACGCCATCCTAAGCACCGCCATGGTGCGGCTTCGAAACTCATCCGAGGCCTTTTCGATGGCCTTGCCTTCGGCGTCGGCGCGGTGAAACAGCCGCAGTGTTACCAGCCCTTTTAGCCGGTCCATAAAGTGGCCGGAGAGCCTTTGCAGCGCCGAGAAATGCTTGCGATTGGCATCGGCGGCGCCCATACCCACCAGGATCATAAACAGTGGAATAAGCGGCGCAGTGCCGAGCAGAATAAGGCCTGCCGCCCAGTTCATCGGAAATACGCAGGCAAGAATAATCAGCGGGATCAGCGCCGCAATCGACAGCTGCGGCAGGTAGCGGGCGTAAAAGTCGTGTAAATCTTCGATTTGCTCAATCACCACAGCGCCCCAGCTGCCAAGGGGCTTGCCCTTGACAAAGGCGGGCCCCAGTTCGGTCAGCCGGGTGAGCACCTGCTGACGTAAACCAAGTCGCAGTCGGCGCCCGGCCTCAAACCCCAGCCGCTCACGGCCCCAGGCACATAAGGCCCTGGCCACAATCAATGCCGCCAGGGCGGCAAACTCGCTGATAAAGGAAGATGGTGCTGCGGCTTCCATAACCACGGCCGAAAGAATGCTTGCGATAACAAAAGCCTGCGCTATCAGCAGCACGCCACCAAGCACACCGAGGGCGACGCTGAATGCCAAAAAGGGACCGCAGGCGCCTTTGCGACTCTTTAGCCACTGGGAAAGTTGTTTTTCGAGGGATTTGTCCATGAATATCCTGCATCCAAGCCCACTATTGGGGCCCTGCACCTGGGCCCAACAACTGGACCGGAAACGACGGCAGGGAGGCAGTATCTCAGCGTTTTCTTAACGAATAAACCCGAGCAGACTGATTTGTTAAGGGATTCACAAAATTTGCGCCAGATCAAAAAAAGCCTTAAGTCTGGGTTAAGGCTTTTGCGGCTTCGCGCCGTCAGTCGGCCGTGCTGGGCTTGGAGCCTGGCGCGTCTTTTGAGTCCGGCTTTGATGGTTCTGCTTTAAGGCAAGCGGCTTCATCTGCCATGGCACGGGTGTCAGTAACGGCTTGCGGCTCTGCTGTGTCCCCGACGCGACTTCCCACGACACGACTTTCCCCGGCACCACTTTCCCCACCAGCTTCCAGCTCCGGTGCCAGGTCAATGTCAGCGCCATACCCATCAGGCTCAGGGGCGCAGCAGTCAGTGGTGGAGCCGTAGCGTACCAGCAGATGCCACAGCCATTTAAGCTCACTGAGCACATCGGCCTGATGCCCCCGGTCGCGCCAGCGGGTGGGGAAACGGCTCACTTCTCTTGCGGCAACGCCGATGGCATACGCATTGATTTGACCGTCAATCGCGACCCGCCTGGCCAATGTTGGCATAGACGGGCCACGAAAATCGCTTACCACATCCTCAACCGCCAGCGACAGCCCGCGATGCCACATCAGATTAATGTCATAACGGCTCGCCAGGGCATTGAGCAGCGGCTCAATTTCGGTACCCCTGAAACTCGGATCGGCCACCAATGCGTCGATATCATTGCCAAGCAGCACAGGCCCATGAATTTGCGCTTCGATGTAATGATCCAGATTGCCCGCCAGCGGCCGCATGAAGCGATGCTGCGCATCCTCATTCAGGGTAATCAGCAACCTTTCTATCAATTTGCCCGGCGACAGACCGTATTCCCCCAGGGCATAACGGCGCTCAAAACTCTCGGTCAAAAGCGCTGCCATCACCAGCTCAAACGCCTCGGCGGTGCCCTTGTCACAGGGGTTGCGATAGGAGTCGTGAAAGCAAAATGTCGCTCTTTCAAGCACTTCCGGCTTGGTCAACAGATAGCAACTGCCGAATCGGGGTGCCGGGCCGTTGGGGGCTCGCAGTAGATCCAGCGCGCCATATTTGGGGCGTGCGGTTAACTCGTTACTTACCTCACCAAAAAAGCTGCGCTCCCAGTGATCGCGGGCACCACCAATTTCCGGTGATAACAAACCGCTGGAAACCCGGGTCTCGAATTGACAGCGGTAACGGCCGTCCTGCGCCAGGCCCTCAGCCACCATCAGGCCACGGCTGTCGAACCTGTCGGGATGAAAATGCAGCGCCACCTGACCGTGGCTGGCAATGGCCTGCATGGCGGCATTAAAGCGGGCGGGGGAAATATCCGACATCTGCAGCACATTGCGAATAATCGCCAGCGCCCCGTCCCGACGACTGCGGGCGTAGTGGCTGAGATTATCGATGGCGGCAAAATGGCGCGCGCGGGCCGTGGGCATTGCAGTACTTCCCGGGACATGCCCGTTGGCGATGAGAATTACCGCCAAGATAGCAAAGGATGGCCCTAAGCTCCATGAATATTAAAGGAGTTTAATCCTTTTAATTTTATTCATTTAGCTCATCCACTTAGCGCTACCGCTAACGTCAGGGGAAAGTTTTTTTCGCCAGTTGACTTGCATCAATTGCTTTTGCCATGGCGGCGCTAATTTAGACACCAATCGATGTAAATTTCACCATCACAAGGGCCCCAGGCCCACACAATAAGCGACATAATCGAGTGGAGTCATTTATGAAAGACAAAACAGAGCAGCAGCCTGCCGAATTCAATCAACAGCGCCGCCAGTTCCTCGGCGGTTCAGTGGGTGCAGGAGTGGTAGGGCTGGGGCTGGCATCGGGTTTGATGAACTCAGGCGCGCAGGCGGCAACGGCCAGCGCAAAGGCCAAAAGCGATCGCATGGCCAATTACACCGCCGATCAACTGGAAAGGGTAAAGCAGGAACTGGTGCCGCCGCCAATGGTGCCCAAACATGATCAGGTGGCCACCGGTAAACCCAAGGTCATTGAGGTGCGGCTCGAAGTCGAAGAGAAGCAAATTGAGCTCGAAAATGGCGTAAAAGCCTGGGTATGCGCCTTCAATGGCAGCGTGCCCGGCCCGCTGATTGTGTGCCATCAGCACGACTATGTAGAGCTGACGCTGGTCAATCCCAAGACCAATGTGTTGTCCCACAATATTGATTTACACAGCGCCACAGGCGCCTTGGGTGGCGGCGAGCTGACTCTGGTCGCGCCCGGTCAGGAAGTATGTTTCCGCTTCAAGGCCACCAAGGCCGGCACCTTTGTGTATCACTGCGCCCCCGGCGGCATCATGATCCCCTGGCACGTGGCCATGGGCATGCACGGCGCCATCATGGTATTACCTCGGGAAGGCCTGAGCGATGGCGACGGCAACCCTCTGCACTACGACCGCGCTTACTACATTGGCGAAGCCGACTTTTACGTGCCCAGGGATGAAAAAGGTCAATACAAGCAATACAAGCTGCTGATGGAAAGCATGGAAGAAGTGCTGGCTGCCATGAAGACCCTGACGCCGTCCCATATCGTGTTCAACGGCGCCGTGGGCGCCCTCACCGGCAAGAATGCCATGCCAGCCAAGGTCGGCGAGTCTGTGCTGTTTATTCACTCCCAGGCCAACCGCGACACCCGTCCCCATATCATCGGCGGCCATGGCGATTATGTGTGGGCAGCGGGCTCCTTCAGTGACCGGCCTCAACGGGATCTGGAAACCTGGATGGTCGCAGGTGGCAGCGCGGCCGCCGCCCTCTATACCTTCCGTCAACCCGGGCTGCATGCCTACGTTAACCACAACCTGATTGAAGCCATCATGAAAGGCGCCGCCGCCCACATCAAGGTGGATGGGGAGTGGGATGACAACCTGATGGTGCAGGTGAGAAAGCCTTCCGCCATCGCCTGAGTAAAGGGCGTTACCCGCCATCGCCGGGCCAACTTCGGCCCGGCGCATTCAGCCGCAAAATGAAGGAGGCGTTATGGTCAGACTCCTGAGTGCTTTGCCAGAAATTCGGCGGCCCCTGGCAATACCGGGCTTATCGCTGCTGTATTTGCTACGACAGTATTCGTCCCGGCTGTGTTTGTCACGGCTGCGTTTGCTAGGGCTGTATTTGTCGCTGCTATTTTTGCCCCTGCTGTGTTTAATAAGCGTCGCCCATGCCGCCGAAGAAAATGGCCGTGATTACGCCATCAATGCTGCCGTGTATCTGTGGTATGGCAAGTTGGATCAGGGGCAGATCCCTGCCACGCTGACCAACACCAACGCCGAGATTTCACTGCCGGAGTATGCACAAAGCCCCGCTGGCGGCGCCCATCACCTGTTGTCGGTAACCCTCGAAGACAGTGACGAGAGCCCTGATGGCAGCCATCAGCAGCGGGTCGCGGTAACGCTGGAATTCCTGCCCCGCAGCAACAGCGGCGAAACCCGCGGGCATTATCTGGAGGCCGAGCTTGTGTTCGACAGCCAAACGTTGAAACTCAGCTCCCTTACCCCTCAGGTGCATGAAATTGACGACTTCGATTCCCGCTACCGCAGCGCCAGTGAGACCAACCTCATAAAGGCACTGGTGTTTCGCTGGACTGAGCAGCTCGATAATCCAGCAACAATCACCCCGGTCGTAAAGCAGATAGGCACGCAGAACTTTGTGGTGGCCGAGAAAGACCCGGCGGACGCAGCAGGCTACCTCGGCTTTTTGCAGTCGCTGCACTACGTCAGGAGTCGGCGCGAAATCAAGAACCTCAACCTGCAACCCTCAGAGCAGCCCGGCGTGTATCGGGTTGGATTTGAGTATCAATGGCGGGCGTGGAACGCCGAAGGTGAAGAAGAGCTGGCTCAGATTGAGGTGCAAATGACCGTGGTTATCGAGCATAGCGAGGCGCAGGTGCTGGAGTACCGCGAAACCTATCTGCCACCGGTAACCGACCTTGGCGCCGAAATCCGCTGTTAATTTTCAAAGGAGACCAAAGATGAAACTTCGCATTCTCATCCCCCTGGCAGCAGCGCTGGGGCTGGCAAGTTCAGCCGCGCTCGCCGGGATGCCGGTACTCAAGGGCATAGGCGGTGATTTCAGTATGCAAAGCAGCAGAGGCGATACCGTCTCGCTGACCGACTTTCGCGGCAAGGTGGTCATGATGTTCTTCGGCTACACCAACTGCGCCGACATCTGCCCCACCACCATGGCCCATGTCAGCCAATTGATGCAGCGCATGCCCGATGATGAGCGCAGCCGGATCCAGGTGCTGTTTGTCAGTATCGACAGCGACTACGACACCCCGGCGCACCTGAACAAATACCTGAGCTACTTCGACCCAAGCTTTATCGGTCTGGTGGACGAGCGCGCCAAAATCGACCAAGTGGCAGCCCTGTACCACGCCGATTACAGCAAACTTGCCGACGATAAGGTGACCACCGAGTACAAAAAACTCAGCCTGGAAGCCAAAGACGCCGGGGCTAAGGGATATCTCTACTCCCACACCGCCAAGATTTTTGTGCTCGACCCCAAAGGGCGGGTCAGAGGTTTTTTCTACACCGGCACCCCGCTGGATGAAATGCAGACCGAACTTTCGGCGCTGCTTGCCGCCCCTGCCGCCGGATAACTTTTACAAACGGAGCTGATTATGTCTTTAAAGCTGACTATTCCTGCAAAACTGTTCAACCTTGGATGCCTCGCCGCCTTGCTGTTCACCACATCCGCCATGGCCGCCGATGTGATGGTGCATGACGCCTGGGTGCGTGCCATGCCGCCATCTGCTAGGGCTTTGCCACTGTATCTCACCCTGCACAACGGCGCCGACACGCCAGTTGCGCTCACCGCCATCACCTCTGCCGATGGTCGGGTTGAACTGCACCAAAGTGTGCATCAGGGCGGCAGCATCAAAATGCAGCGGGTCGAGCAGATAGACATTGCGCCCCATGCCATGGTCAGCCTGGCGCCCATTGGGCTGCACGGCATGATTATGGCGATGTCACGGGTGCCCGCCGAGGGCGAATCCCTGCAGTTTACCGCCCACTTCGATGATGGCAGTGAACGACAGATTGAAGCCAAAGTCATCAAAGGGCCTGCGGCAGATGCCTCGGGTGCAAGCGGGCATGAGCATCATCACTGACAGCAAACGGCAACCAATAAGGATGCCAACGCTGCTATCGCGCTACAGGCGATCCAGATCAAGGAATCAAATCAAAATGTGACTTAGCTTGCCCAAAGGGAAAGATGCAAATAAAACCCTGCTTTACCAGATGGATACCCGTATCGCTTTATCTAATAGATACCCGTTTCCACGGTGTGCAGCAGCGCAACTTTTCGCGAATCACCGGGGGAGCAAGATGATCACCGATACCAAAACCAGCCAAAGGATCCAGGCGCACCACCTGTTTTCTTCCTTCAACAGCCACGAGCTGGCGGTGCTGATGAGCAGCGCCAGCCGTATTCATCTGGCGCCGCAGCAACATCTGTTTCATCGCCAGGACGAGGCGCGGCGCTTTTATCTGGTGATGGAAGGCAATCTGCAGCTGTACATTACCAGCAGCCAGGGGCAACTCAAGGTGCTGGAGGTGGTTCGTCCCCACAACACCTTTGCCGAAGCGCTGATATTCAACCAGCAGGCGTTTTATCCGGTGTCGGCCCAGGCGGTGCAGGGCTGCGAGCTTATCAGCTTCGATGCCGAAACCTATCTGGGGCTGCTGAAGCAAAACTCCGAAGCCTGCCTGGCGGTGATGGCAACCATGAGCATGCGCCTGCACAAGGATTTGCAGGAAATCGAAAACCTGACCCTGCAAAATGCCGAAAACCGACTGATGCTGTTTTTGGTGCGCCACAGCAAGCGCTCCGGCGCCAACAGCGGTGAGCTGACGCTGGATGTGCCCAAGCGAACCCTGGCGTCACGGCTATCGATTCAGCCGGAAACCTTCTCCCGGCTGATTAAAAAGATGAACAGCGAAGGCATCATCGAAGAGTCCAGAGGGCTTATCAATATTCCCGATCTGGCCAAGCTTTACGCCAATATTCAGCAGCCCGCCAGCAGCAGTTGTGGTCGCTGCCCCATGGCGATGGCGAGGGAGCCCAGACGCCAAAGCACCATTCCCACCAAGGCCGAATGACTCAGTTGGTGCTGGTTTTACAGCCTTCGATAAGGGTTTGGAAATGAGCGCCAAGGTCTTGCTGGGAAAAAGATTCTGCCTGAGTGGCCATGGCGGCGAGGCTCTTGGAAGCGCCCTCCAGTCCTTGCTCTTCAATCAGCACCTTGGCATAGGCGGCCATATCGGCGCCCTTTTGCAGCAAGCTGGCAGCGCTGTCGAAACTGAATTCCTGCGACATCAGGTTCTCAAGCTCAGCCAACAGCTCTGCCACCTTGGCAGACTCAGCCAGCGCGCCCTCTACAGTGGCGAGTTCCCCAAGCGGGTCTTTCGCCAGTCGGTCGGCCACACAGGCGGCCACTGACCCGGCCTGAGCGCTGCTCGCCACCGCCTCCAGCCCCTGGGTACGAATTTGCTCAACCGCCTGTTTTATTTCCACATCCTTGTTAAGCCAGGCCTGCTCCAATGCCGCTTTTTCATCGCCACCGAACCAGCCACAGCCCGACAACGCCAGAGCCGCAGCGGCGGCAGTCATTAGGTGATATTTCATGTTTCATCCTTTGTTGCTGACAGTCAGTTGCCATTGCCAATCAGTGTTTCAGATCCCCATTAAACGGGGATGAAACTGAAAAGGCACTGAACAATCGCAAAATTCCCTCCCTGCGATGGCGGTAAGGCCTATGCTTTGGTAAGCTTGCGCCCCCGCGCAAAGACTGGCCTTTGCAGCGGGCACTTTTCCTGCCAGCAAGAGTACACTGCATGAGTTTTGCCTCTCTGGGACTGTCGGCTCCCATCCTCAAAGCCCTCGATCATAAGGGCTATAAAACCCCCTCTCCCATTCAGGCGCAGGCAATTCCTGTGGTACTGAAAGGACGGGATCTGCTTGCCGCAGCCCAAACAGGCACCGGCAAGACTGCCGGCTTTACCCTGCCCTTGCTGGAATTACTGTCTCAAACCCAAAAGGCCGGCCCCAAGCAGGTTCGAGCGCTTATTCTGACGCCAACCCGCGAACTGGCTGCGCAAATCGGTGAAAACATCCACGCTTACAGCAAGTTCTTGCCACTCAAGAGCACAGTAGTATTCGGTGGCGTGGGCATTAGCCCGCAGATCACCACCCTGCGCCGCGGTGTAGACATTCTGGTGGCCACCCCCGGACGCTTGCTCGACTTGCACCAGCAAGGTGTGGTGAGCTTTTCCGGACTGGATATTCTGGTTCTGGATGAAGCCGACCGCATGCTGGACATGGGCTTTATTCACGACATTCGCCGCATCCTCAAGCTGCTACCGGCCAAACGTCAGAACCTGCTGTTCTCCGCCACCTTTTCGGAAGAAATCCGCACCCTGGCCCACGGACTGCTGCACAACCCAGCCGAGGTGTCTGTTACGCCGAAAAACAGCGCCGCCGAAACCGTCAAGCAGTGGATTGTGCCGGTGGACAAAACCAAGAAGCCCGCACTGCTGGCCGAGCTGACCCGCTTCTATCGCTGGCAGCAGGTACTGGTATTTTGCCGCACCAAACACGGCGCCAACCGTCTGGTACGCCAGATGGACGCAGAAGGCATTAAGGCCGCTGCCATTCACGGCAACAAGAGCCAGAACGCCCGTACCCAGGCGCTGGCCGACTTTAAGCGCGGCGCCATTCGGATGCTGATTGCCACCGACATCGCCGCCCGTGGTATCGACATTAACGAACTGCCCAACGTGGTGAACTTCGAACTGCCCCACGTGCCGGAAGACTATGTGCACCGCATCGGCCGTACCGGCCGCGCCGGTGCCAGCGGTGAAGCCGCGTCACTGGTATCCAGTGAAGAAGCCAAGCAATTAAGGGATATCGAACGACTGATCAAGCAGTCGCTGCCACGCAAAGAATTTGTGGGTTTTGAGCCGGTTCACGGCCTGCCCGCCAGCGAAAATCAGGGCAAGTCCAAGCCAGGCAATAAGCAGGGTGGCAAGCCCGGCAATAACAGCCAGGGCCGCAAACCTCAGGGCCAGGGCCGCAATGCTCAGCCCAAGCAGCGTCAGGGCAGCCGAGCGCAGGAAGAGCGCAACCAGCAGGACAGAAGCCAATCCCGCAGCGAACAGCAACGCCGCGAAAGAGGCGGTAACGACCAGGCTCGCACTGACAAGCCGAGAAGTGATAAGCCGCGAAGTGACAAGCCGAGAAGTGACAAGCCGCGCACAGACAAGCCCCGCAGCGATCGCTCCCGTGCTGAGCATGGCAGCAGCGACAAAGCTCGTAGCGACAGTTTCCGTAACGGTAGTCCCCGCAATGACAGTTCCCGTAGCGACAGCAACCGTCAAAGCGGCGCTCGCAATGACCGCTCGAATACAGACAGAGCGGCAAACAGCAAACCCCGCAGCGGCAATCGAGCTCAAGGCCAGCACTCACAAGGCCAGCAGCGCCCGCGCAGCAATGCCAAAGTTGGCGATCGCAATCAGGGCTGATCTTTGCCCGGGCGAGACCATAAAAAACCGGCCAATGGCCGGTTTTTTGTTTGAGGGAAGAGTCACCAAGGCCGCTTGTTATAACTGGCAGAGCCTGTCGTTACATAACTCAGCACCTGAATCGGCTGACATGCCAGAGTCTGAAGCCTCACGCCTATTAACCTTCCCTCCCAGCAGAGCCTCTTGCATCAGCAGGGCACCTATCGCCTTACCGAGCTTCATATCTTCCAGCGGCCCAAGATGTTGCATCCGCACCCGCCCGTCTGCATCCAGCAGCACCAGGGTCGGCGTGCCCTGAAATCCCCAGCGGGCCATAGTCTCGGGAATGCGCCCGGCCGGACGGTCGATGGCGATGGGAAACCTGAGCCGATACTCATGCACAAAGGCCTGCAGCGCCTCCGGCCCCATCACCCCATGGTGCTCAAACACCGAGTGCAGCCCAATAATGGCAATGTCATCACCGAAGGTATTCGCCACCCGGGCAAGTTGCGGCAGACCATGGCTGATGCAGGCGGGGCACAGCATCTGAAAGACGTAAATCAGCAGAGGCTTGCCACGAAAATCCTCAAGGCTTAAGGGTTTTGGCGTATTCAGCCAGCCACTGACTGCAAGCTCTGGAGCGAGTGGAAATTCGATGTGCGACATAAACGGCTCCTTAATGATTTACCTTACCCGGCAGACTCAGGTCGCCAGAGGCCACATCGAACACATCCACCACGCAAAACAGCGGCGCATGCAGATTGGCGCTGACTCTAAGCCCCGACGTCACCCCATCAAAGCTGGCGGACGTCACAACATCGATATTGTCAAATGGCACCTTCACCTCGACTCTGTCGCCGCTCAGCAGCGGGTCAAAACCGGGGCTGTCGATATACAGGGGTAAACCGGGCCAGGTTTTGGGTAGCTTGGGGCGCGCTCCTTCGGGTATATCCTTCACCTTGAGCTTGCCGGGGCCGCACACGTCATCGGCTACCAATACCACCCAGTGGCTGTGCCACAGGTCGCCATCGTTGTCGGTGTTGTTATCGCCGTTTTCATCGAACAGCGGCGTATCGTCAAAGTCCGGGTGGCTCGCCACCGCCAGCGCCAGAATGCCAGCCCCGGCGTCAAAGCCCACTTCACCACTGTCGATACTGGTCGGCCATACGTAGGCAAAGGCCGAAGCGCCCGCGAGCTTGCCACCGGCCTTGGGAATAAGGCTACCTGCTTCACCGGCAACCCCCATGTGGAAGGTAGCCACATTGCCCTTGGTGGTGATTTTGGCATGCACTAAGTCAAAGGCGGATTCTATCGCCTTATCGGTTTTGGCCTGAATGCCGCCCTGATGGGCGCCGTGGCCAATGGCGGCTGCGCTGAACAGCAAACCTGACAGGGTTGCAATGGCGAGTTGTGATGGTTTCATGGTGGATCTCCTTGATTGTTTTGAGTCGAAACAATTAAAACCAAAATGATCCAGCCTTGTCAATATAGTTTCGAGGCGATACAATTATTTCATGACCTCAGAAACCATCCAGATCCAGCAGTTGCTGGAACGCATTGCGGCGCTGCTGCGCGGCGAAAGGCGAAACAAATTAGTCGAGTTGGGGCTGCTTCCGGTGCAGTTCGATGCCCTGTGCTATCTGGGAGAGAGCAACCGCTACTCGGACACCCTGATGGCCCTGTGTGAGTACCTGGGCCAGACCAAGGGAACCGTGTCGCAAACCCTGAAAGTATTGGAGAAAAAGGGGCTGATTGAGCGCCAGGCCGACGCCAAAGACAAGCGGGTGGTGCACCTCAAACCCTCGGACGCCGGATTGGCACTGCTCAGCGAGCTGACCCAGTCTCCTCTGCTTTGTGCCTTGCACACAGAGCATGGAGTCGACAGCCGGCTGCAAGGCGCCCTCACTGAGCTGTTAAAGCAGCTGCAACAGGCCAATGGTGGCCGCGCCTTTGGTGTGTGCCGCCAGTGCCGCTACAACCAAAGCCCAACAGAAGGGCATTTCCAATGCGGCC
This sequence comes from Shewanella khirikhana, assembly GCF_003957745.1. Lineage (NCBI taxonomy): Bacteria > Pseudomonadati > Pseudomonadota > Gammaproteobacteria > Alteromonadales > Shewanellaceae > Shewanella > Shewanella khirikhana. The sequence goes on from NZ_CP020373.1 coordinate 2,944,602, forward strand.
TGACCGGTGATGCACTGTCTGAGGCGGATACCCGGCTTATCTGCCGTGAATATGAAGCTATTGATTAGCAAATAAAAACCGGCATTACGCCGGTTTTTTTCTGACACTGTGTAAGCTCAATCGTTTGCCGCGTAGGCCAGCAGACCATCGTGCATCAGCGCTGCGGTGCCTTCACCGAAGCGGTCGTAAAATTGCCTGAACCTGTCGTCGGCAAGGTACATAGCCGCCAGCATGGGAAGCCGCGCTTTGGGGCACTCACCATTGGCACTGAGCCAACGATGCTGACGCTGCATCAGCGCCTGCACCTTCTCAGATCCGGGCGACTCCCCCAATAAGCCGGCAAGCGCCATGGCAATGGCTTCACCTTCTGCGTCCAGCACCGCCTTTTGCGATGGCGTCAGCCCATCCCTGCCGCTGCCGCCTTTGGCAACAGCTTCCTCACCCCACTTTGCTACCGCTTCTTTACGCAGGGTTTCTTCGCTGCGCGCCTTGTCACTGAAGTCGCTGAAAAGCGCCGTTGCTGCATGTTTATCTGTCATCCAAGACTCCTGCGGCCCGTTCTCGAGCCTGTCGATGGCCAATGCCAGCATGCCCCGCAGTTTTTCAAAGTGGGCGATGCGGCCGCCAAGCTGTTGATATTGTTCTTTAAGGCAGGCGAGCATCTGTTGATCTGTGCCCTGCTGAGGGCTATTCCCAGGGCTGTGCATCAGCGCTTTGATATCGGCGAGTTTGAGCCCCAGCTCCCGATACATCAGGATTTGCTGAAGTTGGATAAGCTCCCTGTCACCGTAAATCCGGTAGCCTCCGGCACTGCGACCACTGGGGCACAATAGCCCTGTTTCATCATAGTGATGCAGGGTTCGCACACTCACCCCGGCCAATCTGGCCAGATCACTGACACTGTACTGCGCCACACGCTCTCCTTAAAAACCGTCCATACATCCGTGTTCTAACCGAACACCACAGCGAGTCTTGAGCCTCACGTAACGTGAGACGCAAGCTAATTTTTCAATCCCGATAATAATAATTCAAAGCAAAAAATCAGACTTATTAATGACTCACACCTCAATTGACAACGCTGTCATAAATGTGCAAATAATAACCTGCGGGATAAGGATGTACCCGCTTCCTGCAAATCCGCAGGATGACTATTAAAAGGATATTTACAATGAAAAAAGCTTTATTGACCCTGATTACTGTTGGTGCTTTCGCCTCCGCCGCAGCTTATGCTGGCACAACTTATGGAACAACATACCACTCGGCATACGGAACTTCTGAAAGCCAAGCCAGAAGTAATGCTCTTGGTGCAGCAAAATATGCAAGGCCAGATGCTACAGCCTATGGAATATCAAGCTGCTATAACATGCACGTTGGTCCTGGGTGGCAATGCACCGCATGGGCTTACAAGTAAAAAGGTAAATTTGCCCTCACTTTTTTAAGTGAGGGCTCAGATGGGGCGTGATGTACGGTAAAACAGATCCTTAACATGGAGAAGTTTTGAATGCCCCTAACCAAAATCACCTTTTTCGAGCGGTTCGAGCCGATTATTCTGAGTGGCGACAAGACCATCACCATCCGCGATCAAGCCGAGAGCCACTACGTACCCGGCACCCGGGTGGCGGTGCACACACTGGAAACGGACCGCTGGTTTTGTGATATCGACATTATCTCGGTCACGCCGGTGAGCTTCGATGAGCTGACCGAAGAACACGCCCGTCAGGAGTACCTGACACTGGACGCGTTAAAGCCGCTTATCCGTGAGATTTACCCCGGTATCGATTCGCTGTATGTGATTGAATACCGCCTCGCCTGAATTAGCGCGGCAGCGCCTGGATATCTTCGACTAAGCCGAAAAGCAAAAAGGCAAGGGAAGCCCTTGCCTTTGCCTGCCGCATGATAATCACAGCCCACTCAGCGAAATGACTCCCGCTCGGGGGATGCGCTTATCTTATGAATGGCGAGGTCAGCGCCTATGTATTCCTGCTCCTCATCGAGGCGAATGCCGGTGAGCTTTTTCAGCGCGCCGTAGACTACAAGGCCGCCCAGCAGCGCCACCGCAATCCCCATCAGGGTGCCAACCACCTGAGTCACCAGGGATACGCCGCCAGCACCGCCCAGCGCCTCCAGACCAAAAATCCCCGCCGCTATGCCGCCCCAGGCACCACAGAGGCCATGCAGTGGCCACACCCCAAGCACATCATCAATCTTCCAGCGGTTTTGGGTGGCAGTAAACAGCCACACAAACAGGGCGCCAGCCACAGCGCCCACCACCAGGCTGCCGAGTGGATGCATGATGTCAGAGCCGGCGCACACCGCCACCAGGCCCGCCAGCGGGCCGTTATGAATGAAGCCGGGGTCGTTGCGGCCAAACAGCATGGCGGTGAGAGTGCCGCCCACCATGGCCATCAGCGAGTTAAGCGCCACCAGTCCGGAAATCCCTTCCACTTTTTGCGCGCTCATCACGTTAAAACCAAACCAGCCCACAATCAAAATCCAGGCACCCAGGGCCAGAAAAGGGATGCTGGACGGCGGGAAGGCAGTCATCAAACCGTCTTTGTGATAGCGCCCCTTGCGGGCACCCAGCATCAGCACTGCGGCAAGACCAATCCAGCCCCCCACCGAGTGCACCACCACTGATCCGGCAAAGTCGTGGAATGGCGCGCCAAACCACTGACTCAGGCTGTCCTGTACGCCGTAGTTGTTGTTCCAAATCATGCCTTCAAACAGTGGGTACACAAAGCCCACCAGCAAAAAGGTCGCCAGCAGTTGCGGCTTGAATCTGGCACGCTCGGCAATGCCGCCGGACACAATGGCCGGGATGGCGGCAGCGAAGGTCAGCAGAAAGAAGAACTTCACCATCTCATAGCCATTATCCAGCGACAGCTCAGACACAGGCGCATAAAAATTCACCCCGTAGGCAATGCCGTAGCCAATAAAGAAGTACGCCATGGCTGAGACACAGAAGTCGGTGAGAATTTTCACCAGCGCATTGACCTGATTTTTACGCCGCACCGTACCCAGCTCCAAAAACGCAAACCCGGCGTGCATGGCCAAAATCATGATGGCCCCCAGCAGAATAAACAGCACATCTGTGCCCGCTTTCAATGACTCCACCTTGTATCCCCCAAAGTCGGGCACCAATTGATGCCAAAATGTTAATGAATGGCAGAATTCAAAAAGCAGGCCAGACTGGCAGCGCCTTATGCCTTGGGGCATCAGCCCCGCCCACGCGCCATTGCAGTGCAGCCACGCGCAAATAAAGTGCATAAAAAATCACTTGGCAGCGCACTCAATTGGTGCCTTCGCACCAAAAGCGTGCACCAATTAAGTGCACAATCCGCAACGACCTGCGGCTGACGAATGGTCGCTACTGCGAACAAGGATTGACCTTCTTGGTTAAATCTGTGACAAACAAAGCTGATATCAACATAAGGAATGTGAATGAAACTCGACATTTATCAGGTGGATGCTTTTGCCGAACGGGTATTTGAAGGCAACCCTGCCGCCGTGTGCCCTCTGCAGCAGTGGTTGGACGATACCCTGCTGCAACAGATCGCAGCCGAGAACAACCTGTCCGAGACCGCATTTTTTATCCCCGAAGCCGACGGCTTTGCCCTGCGTTGGTTCACCCCCGGGGAGGAGGTTGACCTGTGCGGCCATGCCACCCTCGCCGCGGCCCATGTAATATTTACCCATTTGGGCTGGCAATCCGCCTCAGTGGCCTTTTTTACCCGCAGCGGCACACTCAGGGTGGCACGCACCCAGTATGGCTACCGACTCGACTTCCCTGCAACCATGCCCACCCCCTGTGAGGTGCCTGCGGCGCTGCTTCACGGCCTGAATGCTGAGCCTTTAGAGGTGCTGGCGGGGTTCGATTACCTCATTCGGGTAAAGGATGAAGCCACCCTCAAGAATCTAACGCCCACGCTGTCGCACTGGCTGAACCTGCCCCTCAGAGGCGTGGTGGTTACCGCTCCCGGAGATGAAGTGGACTTTGTCAGCCGCTGTTTTTTTCCGGCGCTCAAGGTGGATGAAGATCCGGTCACAGGCTCGGCCCACTGCGAGCTTGCGCCATACTGGGCTGCGCGGCTCGGCAAGCGCGAGCTTATCGGCAGGCAAATATCGTCACGCCCCGGCACTGTGATGTGCCATTTGCAGGGCGAACGGGTCAGCCTGGAAGGTAAGGCCGCCGATTATCTGGTGGGGCAAATCCACATTTAACCGGACAACACATCAAGAAAATCAAAACATAACTCAATAATATAAAAGGAATAACCCATGAACCCTGCCCGTTACCTGCTTTGCATTGCCGCTGCTGCCTTTGTGCTGCTGAGCCCCGAGGGGCGCGCCGACAACCTGGCCACCATAGAAACCAATATGGGGGAAATGACCTTTGAGTTCTTCCCCAACGAGGCGCCCAAAACCGTAGCCAACTTCCAGCGGCTGGCGGCCAGTGGCTGGTACAACGGCAAGCAGTTTTATCGGGTAGTAAAGGGCCATGTGATCCAGGCGGGCAGCCTGGATGAAAACAGCGAGCCCATGGTGGAGGCGGAATTCAACAGCCATCCCCATATCAAGGGCACACTTGGATTGGCCAGGGATGAAGACCCCAATTCAGGCTCCACCGAATTTTACATCTGCCATGAAGCCAGGCCCCATCTTGATGGCCGCTACACAGTGTTTGGGCAACTGGTTGAAGGTCAAGCCGTTCTGGATGCCATCGCCAATACGGAAGTAATTGAAAAATATTACGATGATGACAAAAAAATTGCCTTCCATGAGCCAAAAACACCGGTCATCATCAACGCCATTCGACTGCACTGAGCCCACGGCTTCAAACACTAAACCGAAAGGGAGACTCAAGTGAAAGGGAGACTCAAGTGAAAGGTCAGTTCACATGCGCATTCTGGCTGCTGTTGCTGCTCTCCCCAGGGCTTGCCAGCGCCATCACCGCCGACGAGCTGGTTGCTGCGGCCCTTGAGCGCACCCAACATCAGGTGCGCTACGATGGCAGCTACCACCGCATTCCCTACCCCATGGGCGACGTTCCGGCCGATATCGGTGTTTGCACCGATGTGGTCATTCGCAGTTACCGTGCCCTGGGATTGGATTTGCAGGCATTGGTGCACGAAGACATCAGCGCCAATTTCAGCCAATACCCATCCAAACGCATTTGGGGTTTATCCAAGCCAGACAGCAACATAGATCACCGGCGGGTGCCCAATCTGCAAACCTTTTTCAGCCGCCATGGTGAGCGACTTAAGGTCAGCGCCAGTGGCGACGACTACCAACCCGGCGATCTGGTGACCTGGACAGTATCGGCCAGCCTGCCCCATATTGGCATAGTCACCGACAAGCGCTCCACCGATGGCAAGCGGCCGCTGATAGTGCACAACATAGGTCAGGGCCCGGTGCTGGAAGACATGCTGTTCGACTACCCCATCACAGGTCGTTTCCGCTTTTTGCCCCAAAAGGCTGAAGCGCAGTAAGGGCTGCGGCCAACACTCCCCCTCTGGCATGGCCATGCTGCCTGGCACATGGCCTTCACATCGCCTTGCGCTTGCAGCTCAATCCATGCACACTGACCCCAAGAAGCCAAGGTTGCAGCAGGGATGTACATGAATTCCTTTGACTTCTTTTCATCGTGGCAACCTTTGTAAGACATTTCATTAACCGGCCCGCGCTCTGCGAGCCCATGCTTTGAAACAGTGAAGGATCGCTATGAAGCTGTTAGTTGCCATTCTGTTTATCGTTACCCTGTTTGTCGTTTTCTCCCGTTGGCGCCAGCGCCAACGCCTTAAAGACGGTGACACCGACGCCATCATCAAAGCTGCCATGCGCCTGATGGGACAAAACAAATATGACGAACTCGCCGCCCTGTTGCAGGACAAGGCCGAACAAGGCAATGGCATAGCCGCACAAATGCTGGCTGAGCTATACAGCCTGGAAGAGTTCGGCATGCTCGATGACGCCAAGGCCCGCCACTGGTACGCCAAAGCCGCCGAGCTGGACCCGCTCCTTGCCGCCAAACAACGCACCTTGCTGAGCTTCAATGTACACCCGGTATTGGGTGGCGATAAGCAGCAGTTGGAGTCGCTGCTGCGTCCCGGCGCCGAGGCCGGTGATGTGGATTTGCAGACCCAGTTGGGCGCCATGTATTTCGATAATCCACTTACCGACCCGGATGGAAGCAAAGCCCTGTATTGGCTGCAAAAAGCCGCCGAAAAAGGCCACGCTGAAGCCCACTTCAAGCTGGGCAGATACTATCAGTCCGCAGAGCATGGCAACGACGCCGCCAAGGCTCGGGAGCAGTTTGAACTGGCAAGCGCCGGCGGCGATAGCAGCGCCAAGCGGGAACTCGCCTGGTTACTGTTGCAAAACGAGCATAACCGCGATGACATCCGCCAGGGCGCCGCCCTGCTTGAAGAGCTGGCAGTGGACGACCAATACACCCGGGTAGAGCTGGGGATGATGTACCTGAACGGCAATCTGCTTGCGCGGGATCTGCACAAGGCTGAGGCTTTGCTGCGCCAGGCCATGGAAGACGACAGCGATAACCTCAGTGCCGCCTTCACCCTGGCCGAGCTGTTGCTGTTGCATAAGCACAGCAACGACGCCCACACCGAAGCCGTGGCGATATTGACGCCGATGGCCGAGGCCTGGTGGACCCACGCCCAGTTCTTGCTGGCACAGGCCCACGAGCGGGGTTTGGGAGTACGCCGACACCTGCCCACCGCCCGGCAATATTACAAATTGGCGGCCACCGACCGTGCCCCCGAGCATGTGCAGGCGCTGGAAGACTTAACCAAACGCCTGGGGCAGTACGAAAAAACTGAGGCCGAAAACAGCTATCAGGACTTCCTAAGCCGCTTCCCCATCAGCCAAAGTGCCCAGGCCGATATGGATCAGAACCATGCCATACGCCTGCTGCAGGACGGCGAGCAGGGTAAGCGCGACCCGGAACGGGCTATAGAACTGCTGGAGCGGGCGGTGATCGGCGGTAACACCTTTGCCCTTGATATGCTCTATGAAACCTGCCTCGAGCAGGGGCATAAGGTGGATGCCGCTGTATGGGCCAAGCTGATGACTGAAATCCATGGTTTTCTGCTCAGTAGCGGCAAGGCAGAGGCCACCCTGCACTCACTGAAGCAGGCATTCACTGAAACCGAAGCGGCGCTGTATGAAGTTCGGCTGGAGTCACGCCGCAAAGCGCTCGCTGAAGCGGCATAACTGACAAACCAGGCGCCTGAGCCTCGAATAAGAAAGGCCTTCCATAAAAAAGCCACCCATAAAAAAAGCTGCCCCTGGCAGCTTTTTTGTTTTGCAGCATGGTCAATAGCTGTGTTCAGTGACCAAAGGCCGGTGACACACAGGTTTTCACCTTATAGCTGTAACGGACGTCCCCGGCCTCATGATCGAGGATTTCAAGGATTTCGTAGTCGTTCAATTCCACCACCTTGCTGCCGTCCTCGTGCTCGCAGCGGGAACGGCTATCGGCCTCATAGTGATAGATAAAATATTCCAGCATCGACTGCCTTAAGCTGTGGTAGCGCGAGGCTCTGGCGCGCATTTCCTGCATCGGCATCGACGCCAACGAGCGCCGCTCACCATTTGTGGATAAATGAATACCGAACTCAGCATCCGGCGTATTCACGTCATCAACCAGAGCATCATCAATCAGGGCCTCATCAACCAGGGCCTCATCCGCCCCGGGCTCGACCGGCGCAGCGGCTGCAATCACCTCGTTTTCATCAGCGTCAGTCTGCTTAAGCGGCAATTCGTTTACCAGCTCTTTTTCCGCCTCCATGAAGCCATCATACAGCTTGGACGTTAAAGTACCTGAGTCGGAGCCGACGCCGGTGAAGGCGCCAAACATCAACAGTTGCACCAGCAGCGCAATACTCCAAAACCAACGTACCAAGGCGGTGGTAAACACAAAACGATAATGGGGAGGATGCCAAAGAGCATGAATACCAAAGGGTTTAAGCAGTAGCAACAGTAGCAGATAAAAGGGCATGGCCACTTGTGCGAGCAGCAGCATCATAACGGAGGTCATAAAAAACCAGCCGGGTAAACTCAGCAAAATCGCAAAGTTGTGGCTGTATGGCAGGCTTGCGGCCGAGACGCCGGTCACCTCATTCACCATACCAGCAGCATTCCCCAGGGCAAAGTTAGCCACCAGCGCGTAAAACAGCAAAATCAATGCCTTACCTGGCAGACTGTGCCACACATGCAAAAAGCGCGGCCAGAATTCGCTGGCCAGGGCTGCAAGCACCATCAGCGTTAGCAAACTGATAAACCAGGTGCCCAAATCCAACATCAACACTGTTTCGCCAATCAACAGCAGGGTCGCCATCAAATAGCTGCGCTGAGCAAAATTCAGGCTGTGCCAGAACTGACGCAAACTCACCAGCGCGCGGGAAAGAGAATTGTTGGCCGGGCGACGAAATGCCCCTGTAACACGGGCGCGAAAACTGTTAAGCGATGCAGGTAATTCCATGATTCTATTTGGCTATTCCATAAGGCCTGAAAACTCCGCCCCAAGATACCTTAAAGGCGGTTGTTGCACCAGTGTGAACACACAGGGCCCATCATCGCCGACCCAGAATACGGTAGAGTTCTCCCTGCTTTACCTGCGCCGGAGCACCTTGCAGGGTGCCGTCAGCCTGCCATTGGCGCAGCAGGGTTTTCACCGCAACCGCGCTCTGGCTTGCTGTCATCCCCGGCGCCAAATCGGGGTGATACAACAGCTTTATCAGCACCCAGTCCAGCGGTGTTAACAGGTCGTCCGGGGTTCTGTCGTTGAAAATCGATGGGAACACCGCCTCGCTGTCGTTGGGCAGGCCCATGATCTGGGTGATTTCTTCCACCACGCAGGACACCAGCTTGCCCTGCATCCTGGCCTGATCCACCGGAATAAACACCTGCGCCGCCGTTATCACGCCCCCGGGAGCACTGTAATTGGCCAGACACACGGCGCCATGCAGGTTTGCCGCGGCCCTGGCACCGAGACGGTCAGTCACCAGTGTCTGCCAGTCCCGCTGACGGGTAAGAAAAATCTCCAGCCTGGCCTCAGCGGCGGGTGCCTTGGTAAAGCGGCGGCCACTGATGTCACCAAGCTGGCTCAGGTGCATCTCGATTAGCGAGACAGCCTGGGGATCCTGTATCCCTTCATGGATATGGAACTTAATCTCCCCCGGCCAACGGGACAGGACAAAGCTGCCGGCTTCATATTCCCGCCCATGCACCACGGCGGTAAAGGCATTGGCGATAAAGGCAGTATTGAGGTAATTGGCGTCGGCTGAGCGCAGCGGCGCAGCCAGGCTCTGGCCCGCCAACAGCAAGGCCCCGAGCGCGGCGGCAAGGTAGTTCAAACCGTGGCTAAACACCAACCCAAAGTTTGCGCGGCCGGGCCTGGCGCTGATTGGCATATCTTGCGGGCACTGGGCTCGACTCATGTTATATCCCATTGATTCATTAAATTATTTACTCAGTCACTGCCCAGGCTTTCGGCTTAACCCATGTATACAAGCTGATGCCGTACGCCTGCTCTGTTAAAAGTATTGCACCCTGTTAGAATAGCGGCACGCCAACGCGCCAACCAAGGGCCAGTTACCCTGCCCCACAACGCTGAACTGGCGGGCAAAACAAGGATGTGACCATGAACGAGCAGTATCAATATCAGCAACGCGAGGTGCCGTCGCGCCCTCATAAAGCCTTTCGCATCGGCGAAGGCAAGATCAGCGGTTACGCCAGCGTGTTTCTGGGCGCGCTGTCGCTGCTGGCCGTGCTTGCCTACCTGTACCCCTCTTACCTGACCACCACCGAGCTTCGGGCGGTTTATGACGCCAAAGAGCTGCAGCAGGTGCTGAAATACGGCATGTATTTTTCACTGTTTTTTGGCTTGCTGACCTTTGTGCTTGGGGGCTATCGCCGTCTGGGGATAACGGGTATCACCCTGACCAGCATCGCATTTCTGTTGGGCGGCTGGCAAATTCCTGTGGGGCCAGTGGCACCAAAACAGCTGTCCCTCGGTGTCGACTGGCTGATCCTGGCGTTTCTCGGCTCGGTTTTTATTTTTATGACCCTCGAGAAGCTGCTGCCAAGGTACAGGGATCAGGTGATCCTGCGACCCGGCTGGGGGCTGGATCTGTGGTACTTTGTGTTTAACCATCTGGCGATTTCCGCCATCCTGCTTTACGCCAACTACCATGTGAGCCACTTCCACTGGGCTGTGAGTGACGATGTGCAGGCCTGGGTGCAGGCACTGCCGCTGTGGGTGCAGGTGGTGGCCATTATCCTCGCTGCCGACTTTGTGCTCTATTGGGAACACAGGCTGTTTCACGAAGTGGGCTTTTTGTGGCCCATTCATGCGGTGCATCACTCGGTAGAAGATCTCGACTGGCTGGCAGGCTCCCGCGGCCATTTTATTCAGATGTTCTCTGAGCGCGCCATGGTGATGGTGCCCCTGTATCTGCTTGGCCCCGACAAGGCTGCGCTGGATATCTATGTGGCCTTCGCCGCCCTGCAGGCGGTGCTTATCCATTGCAACACCCGGCTGCATTTTGGACCACTGAAATATCTGTTGGTGACCCCCTGGTTCCATCACTGGCATCACAGCTCAGAAAAACCGGCGATAGATACCAACTACGGCGCCCACACGCCAATATACGACTGGCTGTTTGGTACTTTGCATGTGCCATCCAAACATTGGCCCGCCCACTACGGCACCACCAAGCCGCTGCCCCGTTCCTTCTTAGGCCAGCTGTGGTACCCCTTTGGCTGCTGGCTCAAGCGCCGCAGCGCCGGCAGCTGACCCAGGCTGAAAGCAGCTACAAAAACGCCCGACTCAAGGTTCGGGCGTTTTGTTTGCATGAGCAGAAGAGACTGCGGAAGTTAACCGCGCCTTCTGCTACGGCGGCGCATCCGGCCTTCGATGTCGTTCTTCACTTCCTTTGGCTGAGTCTCTTTGGGCTTGTCAGCGGTTGCCTCTGCCAATTCTGGCTCGGCGGCGTCCTCTGCCTGGGCAGCGCCCGGGCCAGCCTCTGATTCAGACAGGAAGCGGATCTCATCCTTCTTCTCGCCCTTGAATACCGACTTGAAGATGCTGGTGACTGCCTGCAACTTGGCAAGGGGTTCGCCCTTATCGTTCTTACCGTCCTCATCGCCTTCTGGCTGTTCGCTGAACTTCACCTTGTTATCGGCCTTGCTATCAGCCTTGTTATCGGCCTGCTTATCGGCACTGGCTAAGGGCTCTGCATCGGCAGGCAGCTCAGCCTTGGGCACTTCGGCCAGAGGTGCAGGCTTGGCATCGCCGCTGGCTGCGCCAAACTCTTCCGGGCTGAAACCAAACAGCAGCTTGTCCATACCCGCAGGCGGCCTGCTGGCCACAGGGTCGAGGGACTGGGAGCGCTGGGTTAATTCAGCAAAAAAATCATTGGGGTCGGCCTTGGTGGCAACCGGGTCGAGCGATACGGCCGCTGCTTTGGCAGGTGCGGCTACTGGATCAACTGCCGCGGCTACTGGATCAACTGCCGCAGCAATCGGATCAACTGGCATGGCAATCGGGTCCAACTGAGCAGGCTTGGCTGGCTGCGCCGCTACTGGGTCGATATCCAGCGGCGGTGCAATCTTGCTGATAGCAGCAGGTTTGGCAGCCACGGGATCCAGGGAGACAGTTTCCGCCGCAGCAGGCTTACTGGCTACCGCATCCTGCACCACCTGCAGCTTGGGCTCTGGCTTAATCTCAGCCTGAATATCCGCCACAGGCTCAAGCTGGGCCACCAGTTCTTGGGCGGCATCAGGGGTAACTGAAGTTGCCACCGGGTCGGCGACCAGTTCCAACTCAGCCTTGGCTGGCGCAGCGGGGGCGACAGGCTCTAGCTCGATGGCTTCAAGCTCGATTGTTTCAACTTCAACGGTTTCGGGCTCAACTGGCTCAGCCTCAACTGGGTCAGGCTCAATGGCTTCGAGTTCAATTGTCTCGGGCTCGATTGGCGCAGAAACAACTGCCTCTGGTTCAACCAGCTCTGGTTCAGCAAGCTCGGCCACAACTTCTGGCTCTGCAGCCGGTGGCTCGATATCGAATTCGATGGCTGCTGACTGGGATAGCTTCAGCGCCTCGGCGGCGTCTTTGGCAGCGCTGGCCAAGGGGTCCTTTTGTACTGTCTTTGGCTCAGACATAACCGGCGCCGGAATAACAGGCGCGGCGGCCGCCTTTACTGCCACCGGGTCGAGGGCGAGTCCGAGGCTGGCAGCGGTGTTCAGCACAGCCTGGGGCGCAGCAGGCGCCGAAGCCAGGTCCTTTTCGCGCTCAAACAGGCGCTGATCGAACTCGGCGGTGACCTCTTCCATTTCCACCTTGGCCATGCTGACCGCATAAACCAAATCTTCCAGCACCTTCTGATAGCCCTGATAGGTGGACTCAATGCCGCCAATACCCTGCTTTACTTCGTCGCTTAGCTTATTGGTGAGACGCTTGTAGATGTTGATTTCCTGTTCAAGCTCATAGAGATAAGTCTTGGTGTACTTAATAGACTCATCCATAGCGCCGAAGGTGTGCTGCAGCTCGGTGCGCTTGGTATTGAACCCGTCAATCAGCTCTTTGGGAATTTTGGCAGGCGACTCAACCGCAGGCACACGGCCAACAAATTCGGCAATGTGACTCACCGGCAGCCACTGGCTGAAGGTGGGATGCCAGCCATAGCAATTGGGTTTGTCCTGTAAATAGGCGATAGCCTCAGCTTCGGTTAATGGCCCTGTGAGTTCGCCATCCTGGGATAGAAACCATTTTTTCATCGTCATTATTCTTATTCGCCGTTAACTGTTATCAGGGTGCGGTTCAGGACTGCTTGGACTTGAATCCCGCCAGTTTTTTCTGCAGCGCTTCGTATTGTTCGTTGATACTGCGCAGGGTGGTGTTCACTTCCTGATTCAAGGTTTGCGTCACGCCCTTGGTCTCGTTAATGTCGCGCTCCAACTCGGCACGCGAATTGTCTATCGACCTTAAGGTATCTTCGATACGCCCAAGCGATTTGTTCAGCTCCTGCTCTTTGGCAATGAAGTGAGCAATCAGCTCTTTGGGAATGGCCTTGGGTGGCGGTGGTGGCGTGATGGCAATATCAAACTCGTCGATGTGACTCACCGGCATCCACTGCGCAAAGGACGGGTGCCAGGCGTAACTATTTGGGTTGTTTGCAATAAACAGGTTTGATTCAGCAAGGCCCAGCGGCCCGCTGACTTCACCGTTATGGGAGAAATACCACTCTTTCATAGGTCAACTCTTACCCTTTAATAGTGTTTGAACTACTCATTATCGTTTTCAGGCAGATGGCAGAGCGGGCAAGTGGCGCGTCCTGCGTAAGTTGTTTATGGCGTATGGGGGCGAAAACTCTTTTAAAGCAACAGCTTGAAAGGCTTGTTCAACCAAGAGATTTCCATATCCGTTCTCAGGGGAAAACCCAATACGTCAACAGGCTACATTAACCGATAGTTTTTAACAAAACTACTGTTTCAGGCCATCAAGTTTGGAAAATTAATCCTCGCCAATACGGAATACTCCGTCAGCGCTGAACACGGCGCCAACGCCAGCCAATGCCTGCCAACGCGGCATTGAAACAAATGTATTTATGAAGCTTTATTAACTGTTTCCGAGTGCCGATTCTGACTATCTTTACTGGTTACTGGATTAGCGTTGAATGGAATCCACAGTTTCGCGGCAACGGCTTGTGCTGCATGCCTGCCATCAGGCTGACAGCAGAGCGGGATTGAATAAATCCATACTGAGCTAACACTGAGCTGGGCTAAGCTGAGCTGGCACTGAGCGGGCTGGGCTGAACCCAATAGAACGAGTGGAACGAATGGAACGAATGGCGCGAATGGAACGAATGGAACGAATGGAGCGAATGGAACGAATGGAACGAATGGAGCGAATGGAGCGAATGCTATGAACCGAATGAATATAAGGCAAAGCGCAACCTGCGCCATCACCCTGGTAATCGGCTTATCCGCTCATTTGGCCACGGCAGAAACCACGGATGCCAGGCTTCAGGCACTGACCCAGGAAGTCGACAAGCAAGCCAATCAGCTGATGACAGACTACGCAATCCCCGGCATGGCGATTGCGATAAGCATGGATGGTCAGCAGCATTTTTATCAGTATGGCCTTGCCGATGTCGCCGCGGGCAAAGAGGTTACCCGCGACACCTTGTTTGAACTTGGCTCCATCAGCAAAACCTTTACCGCCACCCTGGGCAGCTATGTGCAGCATCAGGGGGCATTCAAGCTTGATGACACAGCCGCGAGCTTTGTCAGCGCCTGGCAAAGCACGCCTATTGGCAACGCCACATTGCTTGAGCTTGCGACATACAGCGCCGGCGGGCTGCCACTGCAGTTCCCGAATAACGTCCGCACCCATGACGAGATGCTGGCCTACTACAAAGCCTGGCAACCGGCGTTTGCCCCGGGCAGTCACAGAATGTATTCCAACCCCAGCATAGGCCTGTACGGATACCTTGCGGCCCTGAGTGCCAAAGCTGACTTTACCACCTTGATGGAAAAGACTATTTTGCCCCAGCTGAAACTGGACAATACCTTTATCAAGGTGCCTGAAGCCAAGCTTGGGCAATATTCGTTTGGCTACAATGCCAAGGGCAAGGCAATACGGCTGTCGACCGGTATGTTCGATGCTGAGGCCTATGGCATCAAGTCCTCCGCCAGCAACATGCTCAAGTATCTCGAAGCCAATATGGGGCTTACGCCATTATCGCCCGAGATAAGCGCCGCCATCGAAGAAACCCACAAAGGCCGCTACCAAACCACCCATTTTACCCAGGCGCTGGGCTGGGAAATCTACCCTTACCCAACGACGCTGGACACCTTGCTGGCGGGCAACTCAAAGGATGTAATAACCAAGCCTAATCCAGTAACACCCGCTACTGGCGCCAATTCCCAGGATGAGGTATTCATCAATAAAACCGGCTCTACCGGCGGCTTTGGTGCCTATGTGGCTTATGTGCCAAGCAGGAGACTGGCGATAGTCATGCTGGCAAATAAAAACTACCCAATCCCCGCCAGGGTTGAAGCGGCCTACAGGATCCTCGGCGCTGCACAGCAATGAATTGCCAAGAGATGACCTATTGCTCCCTCCTGAGAAGTGCCAAGGACGATAAGCTTGGGCGCGTAGTCTGGGTCAGGATACCGAAGCTGTAGCAAGACCAAGCTCTGGTGACAGAAAAGCTTTCGGCTCCGGCTAAACGACAAAATTAATTCTGTCGCTTGCCCAATGGCACGCTTTCGCACTTTCCCCGGGTGTGGGCTCGGCGCTCCCGGTTTGAGACCCACAACTTTCTGCTGCTGGCACAGCGGTAAAAGCCGACAGGGTTTCAACAACAGCGGACAAAAATGGGCTTTTGTTAGCCCATAAAAAAAACGAGTGCCGAAGCACTCGTTTTTTATTTGTCAGTCTAGCCAAGGGGCAACAAGGCCAAAATTGCGTTGCCGACGCCGCTCATGCAAGGCAAATCGATGGTTCCAGCGCGCAGTTTACTTTTGTAAATGAGCACTGGAACCGAGATTTAACGCCGCAGGAGCAAGTCCAGGCAGCAATTTTTACTCGTAGTCGCTCATCGGCACACAAGCACAGAACAGATTGCGATCGCCATAAACGTCATCGATACGGTTCAC
Source organism: Shewanella khirikhana (assembly GCF_003957745.1). Classification (NCBI taxonomy): domain Bacteria; kingdom Pseudomonadati; phylum Pseudomonadota; class Gammaproteobacteria; order Alteromonadales; family Shewanellaceae; genus Shewanella; species Shewanella khirikhana. Next base: position 2,960,286 of record NZ_CP020373.1, read on the forward strand.
CGTTGGCCAGAACTTGTTGGCACGCACTGACTCGGTTGGGAACACCGCCAGTTCACGGCTGTATGGGCGGGCATCGAAGGCCGGGTCCATGATGTCAGCCATGGTGTGCGGGGCGTTGGCCAGTGGGTTGTTGTCAACCGGCCACTCGCCGCTCTCAACACGGGCGATTTCGCCGCGAATGGCAACCATGGCCTCGATGAAGCGGTCCAGCTCGGCCTTGGATTCAGACTCAGTTGGCTCGATCATCAGGGTGCCGGCAACCGGGAAGCTCATGGTTGGGGCGTGGAAACCGTAGTCGTTCAGACGCTTGGCCACGTCCATCTCGGTTACACCAGAGGCTTCTTTCAGCGGACGCATGTCGATGATGCACTCGTGGGCAATACGATCGTTACGGCCACGGAACAGCACCGGATAGTGCTCAGACAGCTTCTTGGTAACGTAGTTGGCGTTCAGCATGGCGGTCTGGGTAGATTGCTTCAAACCCTTGCTGCCCAGCAGCTTGATGTACATCCAGCTGATTGGCAGGATACCGGCGCTGCCAAATGGTGCGGCAGATACGGCGCCATTGTTGTCGCTCTCGATACCTTGCTTAACCACAGCGTGACCGGCTACGAAAGGCGCCAGGTGCTTCTTCACGCCGATTGGGCCCATGCCTGGACCACCGCCGCCGTGAGGGATGGCGAAGGTTTTGTGCAGGTTCAGGTGCGATACGTCGGCACCGATAAAGCCAGGGGCGGTCAGGCCTACCTGAGCATTCATGTTGGCACCGTCCAGGTATACCTGGCCGCCGTGCTGGTGAATGATGTCACAGATTTCACGCACGGTTTCTTCGTACACACCGTGGGTAGAAGGATAGGTGATCATGATGCACGACAGGTTCTCGGCCACTTCGGCAGCCTTGGCGCGCAGGTCGTCCAGATCCACGTTACCTTCTTTATCACAGGCGGTAACCACCACTTTCATGCCAGCGAGCTGGGCAGAAGCCGGGTTGGTGCCGTGGGCAGACTGAGGAATGAGACACACATTGCGGTGGCCTTCGCCACGGGACTCGTGGTACTTGCGGATGGCCAGCAGACCTGCGTATTCGCCCTGAGCACCTGAGTTAGGCTGCATGCACACGGCATCGTAGCCAGTGATGTCCACCAGCCAGTCAGACAGTTCACCAATCAGCTGAGTGTAACCCTCGGCCTGCTCAGATGGGCAGAATGGGTGCATGTTGGCAAATTCAGGCCAGCTCACCGGGATCATCTCAACGGCAGCGTTGAGCTTCATGGTGCAGGAACCCAGCGAGATCATGGAGTGGTTCAGTGCCAGATCCTTGTTCTCGAGGCGCTTGATGTAGCGCATCATTTCGGTTTCGCTGTGGTAGCTGTTGAAGGTTGGGTGAGTCAGGAAAGCTTCTTCACGCACCAGGGCCGCAGGAATAGAGCTTGAACCCCTGGCCAGGATATCGGCATCGAGCGCCGCTACATCCAGACCATGACCGGCGCCCAGGATCACATCGAACAGCTCGGCAAGGTCGGCGCGGGTGGTGGTTTCGGCAATGCTTACGCCCATCACGCCGTCGGCGTCATAGCGCAGGTTCACACCGGCAGCCAGGGCGCGGGCGCGTACGGCGTCCACATCGGCCTTGAAGCTGATGGTATCGAACCACTGGGTGTTCAGTACAGTCACACCCTTGGCAGCCAGACCGGCGGCCAGGATGTCGGCCAGACGGTTAATGCGTGAGGCAATAACCTTCAGACCTTGTGGGCCGTGGAATACGGCGTAGAAAGACGCCATGTTGGCCAGCAGCACCTGTGCGGTACAGATGTTAGAGTTAGCCTTTTCGCGGCGGATGTGCTGCTCGCGGGTTTGCATGGCCATACGCAGGGCGGTGTTGCCACGGGTGTCTTTGGACACGCCGATGATACGGCCTGGCATAGAGCGCTTGTGCTCGTCTTTGGACACAAAGAAGGCAGCGTGTGGGCCACCAAAGCCCATTGGCACGCCAAAGCGCTGGGCAGAGCCGAATACCACGTCGGCGCCCATGGCACCCGGGGTCTTCAGCAGCACCAGCGACATGATGTCGGCGCCCACGGTCACAATTACGTTCTTTTCACGCAGCTTGGCAAACAGCTCGGTGAAATCGGTCAGTTGACCCAGACGGTTGGTGTACTGGAACAGGGCACCAAAGAGGTCTTCATGGTTAGCGGCATCAGCAGCTGGACCGGTCACAATCTCAAAGCCAAAACACTCGGCGCGGGTCTTTACCACGTCCAGTGTTTGTGGGAATACGTCGTCGGCTACGAAGAAGCGGTTGGCTTTCTTGGCCTTGGATACACGCTTGGCCAGCGCCATGGCTTCGGCAGCGGCAGTGGCTTCGTCCAGTAAGGAGGCTGAGGCCAGGTCCAGACCGGTCAGGTCGATGGACAACTGCTGGAAGTTCAGGATGGCTTCAAGTCGGCCCTGGGCGATTTCTGGCTGGTAAGGGGTGTAAGCTGTGTACCAACCTGGATTTTCCAGCACGTTACGCAGGATAACGTTTGGCACTTCGGTGCCGTGGTAACCCATGCCGATGTAGCTCTTGAACACCTGGTTTTTGTCGGCCAGCTTACGTATATAGGCCAGACCTTCGGCTTCGGCGTTGGATGGACCCACGTTCAGCTCACGACCCAGGCGGATAGACTCGGGTACGATTTGCTTGGTCAGATCTTCCAGTGACTCGGCACCAACGTAGTTCAGCATGGCTTGCTGCTCGTCGGCATCGGGACCTATGTGACGGGTCAGAAACAGCTCGTGCTGTTCCAGCTCTGTGAGGGTTTGCTTGGTCATGATAAACCTTTCAAATTACGCCGGTCTGGTAAGCGACCGATCTGCTTTATGTCGGATAAAACAAACGAAGCCCCGGGGGGCTTCGTTTTTCCTGGCGAGGATTATTCCTCGTCGATAACTGCTTGATAACCTTCGGCGTCCAGCAGGCTGTCCAGCTCAGACTCGTCAGAAGGCTTCACGCGGAAGAACCAACCGTCACCGTAAGCATCGCTGTTTACCAGTTCAGGAGAATCTTCCAGAGACTCGTTCACGGCTACCACTTCACCGGAGATAGGGGCGTAGATGTCAGAAGCGGCCTTTACAGACTCGGCAACGGCACAATCTTCGCCGGCAGATACGGTGTCGCCCACTTCAGGCAGCTCAACGAACACCATGTCACCCAGCAGCTCCTGAGCATGCTCAGTGATACCTACGGTGTAGGTGCCGTCTTCTTCCTTGCGGATCCATTCGTGGGAAGAAGCATACTTGAGTTCAGACGGGATATTGCTCATTGTTCTTGTTCCTTAATCGGGTCTTTTAAAATGCTTGTTTGCCGTTGCGTACGAAGCTGGGTGCGATAACACGCACAGGCACACGCTTCTTGCGCATTTCCACTTCGGCGGTATCGCCAACGGAGCCGGGTACACGCGCCATCGCGATAGAATAGCCCAAAGTGGGTGAGAAAGTACCGCTGGTGATCACGCCCTGCTGCTCGTTGCCGTCAGCGTCGGTGAAAAACACCGCCATATCATGACGCAGAACGCCTTTTTCTTCCATCACCAGACCGACCAATTTGTCGGTGCCCTTGGCCTTGATGGCTTCCAGGGCCTCGCGGCCGATAAAGTCGCGATCGCTTGGTTCCCAGGCGATGGTCCAGCCCATGTTGGCCGCCAGTGGGTTAACGCTCTCGTCCATGTCCTGGCCGTAGAGGTTCATACCGGCTTCCAGACGCAGGGTGTCACGGGCACCCAGGCCACATGGCTGCACACCGGCATCCAGCAGAGCTTGCCACAGGGCTTCGGCCTCAGCTTCGGGTACGATGATCTCGTAACCGGCTTCACCTGTGTAACCTGTGGTGGCAATAAAGAGGCTGCCGGCCTGCTTGCCAAAGAAAGGCTTCATGCCTTCAACGGCGGCGTTTTGCTCGGCGCTGAATACGGTAGCGGCTTTGGCTTTGGCGTTAGGACCCTGCACGGCAATCATGGCCAGTTCAGGGCGCTCGGTGATGGTCACCTCGAAGGCTTTGGCTTGCTCGCCAATCCAGGCCAGATCTTTTTCGCGGGTGGCGGAGTTCACTACCACGCGGTAGTGGGTATCGCTCAGGAAATAGGTGATGAGGTCGTCAATCACGCCGGCTTCGTGGTTCAGCATGCCGCCGTAAAGGGCTTTGCCGGGAACGGTCAGCTTGGCAATGTCGTTAGCCAGCAGTTTGCGCAGGAAGGCACGGGCATCGGCACCCTCAACGTCAACCACAGTCATGTGGGACACATCGAACATACCGGCGTCGCGGCGCACCGCGTGGTGCTCTTCGATTTGCGAACCGTAGTTCAGGGGCATATCCCAGCCGTGGAAATCCACCATCTTGGCGTTTGATTCCAGGTGCTTGCTAAAGAGTACAGTTTTATTAGCCATTGTTATCCCTTCTATCCGGGGCTTTGGTGCCAAAAATAGAAACGGCACCTGGTTAAAATGCGGCGAAATTATACCTTGCGTCACAAATTTGTATACAAGAGAATTTTCTAATCCGAACAGTCAAATCATTAGTTTTTCTCATGAGTTACATTCGAAAAACTAACGTTAAAATTCTTCACTGGCCGAAAACTGCGCCAATTGTTTGATATTTGCTGCAAAAATCATCAGCGCGCGGCACTGACTTCCCCCTGCCGCAGACGGTTTTTCGCAAGCTTGTTTGCTTATCTGCCCATGGCCTGTTTGATGAACACTGTTTTCAGCCCAGGCAACTTATCAACCAGGTTCAGCCCCAGATCCCGTACCGCCTGTTTAATGGGATTATTGCCTTCAAACAGGCGCTTAAAGCCTTCCATGGTGGCAATCATTTCCTGGGCGGCAGCCTTGCGTTCACGCTCCAGCGGCCGAAGCAGACGGTAATCACCTATGTCTTTACCGTCGTCTTTCAGGCGCGCAACGGTGTCGATAATCGCGGCGGCATCCTGAAAGCCGAGGTTTACCCCCTGCCCCGCCAACGGATGTATAGTGTGGGCCGCATCCCCCGCCAGCAGCAGGCGGTGACGGGCAAAGTGGCGGGCATAACGCATCCGCAGATTAAAGCCGATACGCTCGCTGGCCACGCGGCAAAGCCCGAGGCGGGCATCGAAGGCGGCAGTGAGCGACTTTGAAAAATTTTCATCATCCATCGCCAGCAGCGCCTGCGCCTTGGGCTCGGTCACTGACCAGACGATAGAGCACAGGTTTGACTGATACAGCGGCAAAAACGCCAGCGGACCGTCCGGCAGGAACACCTGGCGGGCACAGTCCTGATGGGGCTCAGCGGTTTCTATGGTGGCAACAATGGCAGTATGGCCATAGTCCCAGAAGGTGAGCGGAATATTGCACTGGCTGCGCACCCAGCTGTTGGCGCCATCGGCGGCAATCACCAGCGCAGCCGAGAGCATGTCGCCCTCTTCCAGCGTCAGCCAGGCTTCCTTTTCACCAAAGGCGAGCCTGCTTAAACGCACGCCTTCACGGTAATCGAGGTTGTCGCACTCGGCGGCACGTTTGGCCAGCGCGAAGGCAATGTTGTCGTTTTCGATGATGGTGCCAAGGCTGTCTTCACCCAGCTCATTGGCATCAAACCCGATACGACCCATGCCGTCCTTGTCCCACACCTGCATCCGGCCATAGGGCGCCAGACGCTCTCTATCGAGCAAATGCCAGGCGCCGAGGGACTTCAGCAAATCTTCACTGGCGCGATTGATGGCGCTGACTCTGAGGCGCGGCTCACCCTCCACCGCAGCCTGGGAGCCCGCATCCAGCACAGTCACCTTAAGCCCGGCTTCGGCAAGGCCAATGGCCGTTGCCAGCCCTACCATGCCACCGCCAACGATGGCCACATCACAGCTTTGGGTCCTGAGCATCAATCAATCCTCACAAGGGGAAACAGTCGACAGGCGCACGCCGCGGCGCCAGCCCATGGCACGGCTGGCCAAAGGCGCCTTCAGCGGTGGGCACCATGACAGCAATCTAAGCCCAAGACTGCGTCCGGCCACCAGCGGCCAATATTGGTTGGAAAAGCCGCGCACCAGCGACTCGATGGCGAGCAAAGTCTCGCGTCTGTCCTGCTCGCGCAGACGTAAATAGGCGTGCAACTGGCGGATATCGCCGATGTCCTCACCCTGCACCAGCGCCGCTTTAACCACTGACAACAAATCGACAATGTCCCTAAGGCCCAGGTTAAAGCCCTGACCGGCAATGGGGTGTAGTGTCTGGGCGGCATTGCCAACGAACACGCAGCGATGATGGATAGGCCTTGGCATCCAGCTGAGTTTGAGCTCATAGCTGTGACGACTGCCAGCGGCCGTGAACTGCCCGGCGCGGTAACCAAAGGCCTGCTGCAGCGCGCTGACGAACTCGGCTTCATCGCAGTGATGGTAGTGCTCGGCCTCTTCAGGCGGCATGGCCCACACCAGCGATAATCTGTGCTGACCATGAATGTCGGCCATCGGCAGCAGCGCCAGCGGGCCAGAACCGGTAAAGCGCTCCCAGGCCCAGTGATTGTGGGGCCTGTCCAGCGCCACATTGGCGATAACGGCGCTCTGGCCAAAATCCACCTGCTCCAGCGGTAAGTTGAAGTGGCTGCGCACCGCCGAGCCCAAGCCGTCTGCGGCCACAACCAGTTTGGCTTTGAGCACGACGCCGCTGGCAAGCACCAGGGTGTGGGCGTCTTGTCCGGCCTCGAGGCGTTGCAGGCTGTCGGGGCATAAGCAGCGGATTTGGCTCTTTTCGATGGCGGCAAACAGCGCCTTGCCCACAGCTTCAAGCTCGACCACCTGCCCCAGATACGGCAGGCCAAAGGCCTTGCTGCCAAGCTCGGTCATACCGAAATGGCTGCGATCGGATACGTGAATGTCGGTAATGCTGGTGCCAAGCTGGCTCAAATGGCGCCAAACGCCGAGGCGCTTAAGTTCGGTGATGGAGCCTTCGGCCACGGCAATGGCGCGGCCATCGAAGCCCGGGTGTTCGTCACCGGGACGTCTGGCTTCAATCAGGGTAATGCGAAGGGACTTGCCAAGGTCGCTGGCAAGCTTGTCCAGCGCCAGTGCCAGAGTGGCACCGGCCATGGCGCCACCGACAATGGCGATATCGGTCTCAAATGTCTCGAGGGGAGAAGTGCCTTGATTGCTGCCTGCATCACCGCTCATGGGAACCTCTAGCTGGGTCGGAAACTGAAATCAGTGCAACACTGTGCCGTCGTCGCCACTTTCGCCTTCTTGGGGGCCAAATTCCTGATAGCAATGAATGGCAGCCATACGCACAAACTCAACGATTTCGGTGTAAGCCGCTTCGGATTCTTCATCCTCGGCCACATCGATTTCCACCTGAGCGATGGCAGCAAGATCGGCAACGATTTCACGCACGTCTTGGGGCGCTTTATTCAGCCCAGGCTGGATAATGGCAAGGCCGGTGAGAAAGCTTTGCACCCACAGTGACATGGCCTCAACCCGGTCACACAGCGGCTCTTCTTCTTCGGGCAGCAGCGGCGTAAAGCCAAAGTCCCGCTCAGCCAGACGCGCCTGGGTGTCGGTAAAGAGTTCTTCCACCAGCTGTTGCAGGTCGCCGGGCAACGCCTGACCATCATTCATCAGCTCAAGCAGCGGTTTGAGCCAGGCGCCGCGGCCCTGCTCTACGCCGCCGGCAATCAGGCCGACCATAGCGCCGTGGACTTCCACCGGATGCTGACCGATTTCGGCAGCCTCGAGCGCGGCGAGGAGTTTTTCGATTTTCAAAGAAGGTGGGGTTGCCATAAATTTCTGTCCGTGGCGTCAAACCAATTGGGGCAATGCTATCAGATGGGGCCAACACCACCAAGTTCAGTGGTCGCGATTTATGGCAATTTTGCGTGACGTTTGTCCGACATATCACAGCTTTGCTCACGCAAGCAGCAAACTCGATAAGTCAGGCGACGGATCCTCTGCCTTGGCCTTGCACTTTTGAAACCCGCCTTATATAGTCCGCCACATAAAGACCACCACAGGGATAGCCCATGAGCAGCAGCGCCATAGACATCACCCTCCTTGGACGCACCTACTCGGTCGCTTGTCCATCCGGACAGGAAGCGGCACTCAGGGCGGTGGCACATAAGCTCGAGCAGCAACTGACCTCGCTTCGCAGCCGTTCGAATAACCTCAGTCGGGAAGATTTGGCCATTATGGCTGCCCTGAATTTTGGTCACGAACTTTACGAAGAACAGAGGAAAAATCAGGACTATATGCAGCAAATGGATGACAGGATCCGCCTGCTGCAACGCACGTTAGAGCAGGCTTTGGTTGAGCGAAGCCACAAGGACGATTAAACTGATTACAGGTTTTGCGCCGGGTACAGTCCCGGTGTAACACCACCAAATTTGCTCCCTGGGTTGTGCGCCAGCTGGTAATGTCCCTGTGCCGATATTTTTGACTTTAGGGCAGGTGTTTTACCGACATTGAGCAGGCTCGGCTCGTACCGAGAAGCCTTAGGAAGTAATCGCAGGCCCGCCTTGAACCTACGGTTCAAGGGCTACACCGGCAGCGGCATTCCGGGGAGCATCTCAACTTATGACGGCATCCGTCACCGCCAAGGCGAACATCGCCCCAGCACATCAACATCTCCAGGCGCGCAGCGCCATCCGCAAACAGGTGCGCAGCCTAAGGCGCGCACTGTCGGACGATATCCAGGCATCTGCCGCCCATCAGGCAGCCATTCGTCTGCAGGCCGAGCTCAAAGGCGCCAAGCGAGTCGCACTTTATCTTGAAAACGACGGTGAAATCAGCCCGCGCCCTTTAATCGCCGCTCTGTGGCAACTGGGAGTTGAAGTCTATCTGCCGGTGCTGCATCCCTTCGCCGAAGGCCATTTGCTGTTTATCCGCTACGATGCCCAGACCGACATGCGCGAAAACCTCTACGGTATTCCCGAGCCCGTGCTGGCCTGCCATCAACTGTGCCCGGCCCATCGGCTCGACGCCATTATTACCCCGCTGGTCGCCTTCGATGAGACCGGCAACCGCCTCGGCATGGGCGGCGGCTTTTATGACCGCACCCTGGCGCAGCTGCCTGACAGCACCAGGGTGATAGGCCTTGCCCACGACTGCCAGCGCCTGCCCGCCCTGCCGGTTGAAGCCTGGGACGTGCCTTTGGCAACCATAGTGACGCCATCTCGCATACATAGCTTCGGCTGATTAACCAGAAAATACAGGCACTATAACGCCACAGCTCAGCCATGCTGAATTCAGAACACTGCCACTGGGGTTTATCCGGGGCGGTTCTCTTTTGGCAGCCAAATTGGGTAAGATGTGATTCAGGTTCAATCAATTAGCTCAATTCATGCCACCCAGACTCGAACGCGCCGGCAAGATAGACAGCGCCAAGCGTGCCCGCACCAAAATGACCATGATGGAAAACGCCTTCAATGCACTGATGGCCAGGCAATCTGTGTACAAAACCTTGTTTGGCAGCCTGATTGGCGCCGTGGTGGCATTGGGCTGTTTTACTGTCCTCGCCCAGCAGGACCTTGGCATGGTTTTCCTCTACTTACTGCCACCTGTGCTGATTGGCCTTGGTGCCAGAGTGCTGGGCCAGTGTTTTGAGTGGCAACTGCTGCTCATTCCTGCCGCCACGGCTGCCGTGGTGTATCTGGTGGTCTTCAGCTATCTGCTGCCGTTTCACAGCGAAGACTTGATAGTGGTGCCCCTTGGGATTGGTCTTGCCGGGTTTTGTGCCCGCACCCGTCTGACCGCGCTGGAGAAAAACGCCCTCTGGTACGCCAAAATGGGCAAGTTTGAAAATCAGGACGCGGATGAATAGCCGAACGCTTTTAGGCAAGCGATTGGTTTAACCAGCCAAATCTTGGCGTCTCTCTCGTCTGACTCGCCCGACAGCCCCACATCGTCGCTCTCAACGTTTGTCGCTTATTTCTATCTACGTTTTCACTTGGTTCTGGCCACGTTTTTCACCTGATTCTGGCCATGTATCTGGCCTGTGGCTGCAGCGCAGACCGCGGCCATGGGTAGCCAAGCATAACCCAAGCCAACTTTTTAACCTTTTCCGCCATTTCTTAACAAAGCTTGCGCTGGCGCAAACTTTATTTCCCTAGCAAAGAAACCCTACCTAAAAATTGATAGCGATCAAATATCTGCTGCGTCAACAACGCATACTGAGCCCAACAGAACAAGACGGCGAGCCAGCCTCGCCACCGCACAAAGGCTTTTAAAAAGGAATTCGATGATGAAATCAGAACTGGTTGTACTGCTGCTCGCGACTCTGGGTTTGGTATTGGCACTGGTTGGTCATATCGCAATGGGCTTTATGCTGAATGTCAGCGCCCTTGGCATGGTTGCCGCCCCTATGCCGTTTGTGCTGATGGTGGTTGCCGTGATTGCAGTGAAATACGCTGCAGCTCACGACAAGCCAAGCCACTGATATCGCTTAGTTTAGCTCAGGCTTCGCCGCCACATGGCTGGCGACGAGAGCGTTCAGCCAAGGCCCGCCCCAAGCGGGTCTTTTGCTTATCTGGCGTGTGCTTTTATCGCCAATAATCAAATGTCTGCAGCGCCGATTTTTGGAATTCCCGCAGGCCAGGGTCTACAGTAAAATCACGCCCCTTTTCAGTGATTCCCTGAGACGAAAACGTGGACTTCCCCAGCGAAATCAAACAACAAACCTGCGCAGACTGCCTGAGTGGCGTCTCACTCGGCTTTGATATCCGCATGGCTTTTCAGCCGATTATCGACTGGCAAAGCCGCAATATTTTTGCCTATGAGGCCCTGGTTCGCGGCCCTGAGGGACAAGGCGCCGCCTGGGTGTTTGAGCGAATAAATGATGCCAATAAATACTATTTCGACCAGGCCTGCCGGGTCAGTGCCATTAAAACCGCTGCCGAACTGGGCTGCGATACCTTCCTCACCATCAACTTTTTACCCAATGCCGTTTACAACCCCAAAAGCTGTATCAGGGCAACCATTGAAGCCGCCCATCTTTACGGCTTCGATTTGAAGAAGCTCATCTTTGAAGTGACTGAAGGAGAAGAGATTATCGACAAGGTGCACCTGAGAAATATTTTCCAGAGTTACGCCCAATTCGGTTTTCTCACCGCCATTGATGATTATGGTGCAGGTTACACCCACATTAGCTGGCTGGCGGAACTCAAGCCCAATGTGCTCAAGTTGGACATGTCGCTTATTCGCAATATCGACCGGGAGCCGCAAAAACAGGCGCAAATTAAAGACATCATGGCTCACTGCGCGCTGCAGGGCACCCAGGTTCTGGCTGAAGGTATTGAAACACTTGCTGAACTGGAGTGCCTGACCGGCTTGGGGATCCGTTACCTGCAAGGCTACCTGTTTGCCAAACCCAGTCTGGAGTATTTAACCCCTGCCACCGACATCCCCTTGCTGGGCTCGCCAAACTGAATAAACAAAAAAGCAGTGCCGAGGCACTGCTTTTTCATCATTTGGCTCCCAGTTTGGCTTGGGCTCTGAGTTTTGGCTTGAGCTCTGAGCTAAAGCCGGATTTAGCATCTGACAGAACGCTGGCTTAATGCGCCTCGGCGCCCTTGAACCTTGCTATCAGGTTCATCAGCATCACCGCCAGTGCTCCGGCAATAATGCCGAAAATCAGGTTAAGCAGGCTTGGGGTTAAAAATGCAAGCACAGGGCCAATCCCTGCGATGGCAGCCACATGTTCGGCGGCAGCCTCAATACCATGATGCAGCACTGCCACGCCGTGGGTAAGGATACCGCCTCCCACCATAAACATGGCCGCAGTGCCCACAATCGATAACAGTTTCATCAGCTTGGGGGCTGCCGCCAGGATCCAGCCACCAATGGTTTGAGCAATGCCGGACGCCTTTTTCGACAGCCACAGCCCCAAATCATCCAGCTTTACTATGCCCGCCACCAGGCCATACACGCCTATGGTCATGACCACGGCAATAATCGACAGGGTGGCAACCTGTGTCATAAAGGGGTGCTCAGCCACAACTCCCAGGGTAATGGCAATAATCTCGGCAGAAAGCACAAAGTCAGTACGTACCGCGCCCTTTACCTTTTGTTTTTCGTACTCTTTGGGTTCCATGCCCTTGGGGACAAGCGCCTCATGGGCATCTTCGCCCTCTGTGCCCTCATGCTTGGCCTTGCTGTGCCACAGCTTCTCAAAGCCCTCGAAGCACAAAAACAGGCCGCCAAACATCAACAAAGGCGTCACCAACCAGGGGGCGAAGGCGCTGATAAGCAGTGCCGCCGGTACCAAAATCAGCTTATTGAGAAACGAGCCTTTGGCAACCGCCCACACCACCGGCAGCTCGCGATCGGCATTCACTCCGGTAACCTGCTGGGCATTGAGGGCCAAATCATCACCCAGCACCCCGGCAGTCTTCTTGGCAGCAACCTTGCTCATCACAGACACATCATCAAGAATGGTCGCAATATCATCGAGTAAGGTGAGCAAACTGGCTCCGGCCATAACATCTCCTTGTGAAACTATCCTGAATTTTCAAAGGCTATCCTAATCCATTGCCGCAGCAAAGCGCAGCCCCGATTTTGCCAAACCGGCAGCAGATCCCGTAAAAGAGGACCTAGGATGGATTTTTGTTAAGCCCCAACCACTTTCACAACAAGTTACAGGTATACTAAGGGCAATTTTTCGCATTAACGTCTTTTACAGGACCTCACCATGACTCAAGACGAAATGAAAAAGGCCGCCGCCTGGGCCGCACTCAAGTACGTAGAAAAGGACAGCATCGTCGGTGTGGGTACCGGCTCCACGGTGAACCACTTTATCGATGCCCTGGGTACAATCAAGGCTGATATCGAAGGCGCTGTGTCATCCTCCGAAGCCTCCACCGCCAAGCTCAAGGCCTTGGGCATTCCGGTGTATGACTTGAACAGTGTCGACAGACTGTCGGTTTACGTGGATGGTGCCGATGAAATCAACGGCCAGATGGACATGATCAAAGGCGGCGGTGCAGCCCTGACCCGCGAAAAAATTGTCGCTGCCGTGGCCGACAAGTTTATCTGCATCGTGGATAACACCAAGGAAGTGGCGATTCTCGGCGAGTTCCCGTTGCCGGTTGAAGTCATCCCCATGGCCCGCTCTTATGTAGCACGTGAGCTGGTCAAACTGGGCGGCGACCCTGTATACCGCGAAGGGGTTGTCACCGACAACGGCAACGTGATCCTTGATGTGCACAACATGAAGATCATGGAGCCCAAGAAGCTTGAACAGCAAATCAACGGCATCGTAGGCGTAGTGACCAATGGTCTCTTTGCCCATCGCGGCGCCGACGTACTGCTGGTAGGTACTCCGGAAGGCGTGAAGACAGTTACAGCCTGATAGCCGCCGTTTCAGCACTAAAAAGCCACCCGAAGGTGGCTTTTTGTTTTATTGGCGAATGCTGAAGGACAATGTACTTTGTACCATCATTGCGTCCCTGGCATCCAAAAAGCTGTTCTGCACCTTGGTTCGCTCGGCGCGATAACTCTTCAGATCCATGGCCTTGCCCAAGTCTGTGACAGACACCGCATCGCTAGCCCCGAAAAACTGACTCAACTGCTCGCCACCACCCAGTACCAGATCCGGCAACTGGCCTTTGGCACCGCCATGAATACGCCAAGAGGTGGCGTCGCCCTGAAGGTTCCGGTGATAAATCGAAAACTTAGAGCTAACTGCTGTTGGAGATACCACACTAAAATCAAAGCTGAGCGGGTAGCTTTTAGCCAGCACACCCTGAGTCAGTTCGGTCTTCAAGGCCTGCCCCTGAGCGCCAAGTACCATAGGCTTAACGGAGGATAAATCTGCCTCTTGATCAACCCAGGCCAAAATCCCCCAACCAGTGCCTTCGTTGTCACCATTAGCAATAAACAAGTTAGCTTCGCTCAGCGATGGATAAACAAACTCAGATGCCAGCCTGGTGGTACTATCATAGGAGCCATAATGGTAGGGATTGGTAAAATACTGGGAAACACCTTTACGGCTGCCGGCAGCCACTTCAGCGCTCAGTTTCACTTTCACACCCGCATGGCTGAAGTCATTCAATGAAAGCGTGAATTCAGTCTTGTTATACACATCGATACGGGCTGCCAGACTTGCTGAGCCATCTGGTGTGCCAAGCTGTACCCTGAGCTTATCTGCATCGACTGTGCAAACTTCCATGCTTCTTTGAGTATCTGCTGCATCCAGGGCGGTTCTATCCAGAATGAAGCCTGTGCGTACAGCTGCTAAATCGGTCACATCGGCAGTGATAGTCCGGCAACCACAGTTTGCCTCTTCACTAATATCAAGAAAACGAACTTCACCGAGATCCTGGGCGCTGACATCGAGAAAACTGATGTATTCAGGCTCCTGCACCAGCAAGCCATTCCAGTTGATGTAGCGGGTATATCCCTTTACCGTGACATGTTTGGCATTTCCGGGCAGCTCAAACTCAAATTTGCCATTGGCATCTGCACTGACTTCAGATAACACAGCGCCATTGGCATCGTGAATGAGCATGCCGGCATCGGTAAAATCAGCCCCAACACCACAGCCATCCACTTTAACCGCATGCAGCTTAAAGGTATCTGGTTCAGAGGTGGAAGGCGGAGCGACGTCGGGGCGGTAGTCATCAACAGAGTCTGACGAGCCGCCACAGCCACCCAGAGCAACTGCAACGACCAACGCGAAGGGAGAGTATTTGAACATATTCAATTCCTTTGAAAAATGTCGGCACCACCCAAGTAAGGTGCGCGCAACCCCGTGCTTGCCTGTTGTTATCATTTTCAGCAGCGAGCCACGATTAGCACCAGTCCTGGCGCCGACCTGGCAACATCCTAAGACAATTTGTTTACTGCCGCATCAATTTGTTGATTTTTATGAGCTTACCGTATGAACCCCGAATAAGGGTTACATAGGCTCTATCTGCTCGACCAACAGCTGCAGGCTTTGATTGCCGCGAAACTCGTTCACATCGAGGCGGTAGGCAAGCTGCACGTGGCGCACAGTGGCATCGGGCCAGAGTTTGAGATCCACGTTAAAGGCGATGGCATCCAGCATCAGGCGGCCACATTCGGTTTCCACCATCATTTTCAGGTGCTTCTCGCCCACCAGCCGCTGCTGCAGCAAACGGAAATGACCGTCAAACAGCGGCTCTTCAAATCCCTGCCCCCAGGGGCCACTGGCACGCAGCAGCGCAGCGGTTTCCAGGGTCATAAACTCCACCGGCAGCTCGCCGTCTGAGAGGATTTCCCCGGTTAGCAGCTCTGGCGCCAATATCTCCCGCACAGTAGCATCGAAGATGGCGTTAAAGCGCTCGAAATCGGCTTTACCGAGACTCAGACCGGCTGCCATGGCATGGCCGCCAAACTTCAGAATAAGTCCCGGATGGCGGCTTGAAATCAGCTCCAGCAGATCCCGCATATGCAGCCCCTTGATGGAGCGGGCCGAGCCTTTGATTTCAGTGTCTGACGCCTCGGCGAAGGCGATAACCGGTCTGTGGTATCTGTCTTTAATCCGCGAGGCGAGAATACCTATCACCCCCTGATGCCAATCGTCCTGATACAGGGCAATGCCCCAGGGCAATTCATCTTCTTTAAGCTGCAGACGCTCGAGGCTTTTTAATGCTTCGGCCTGCATACCGGTTTCCAGCTCACGGCGCTCGAGGTTAAGACCATCAAGCTCTGCGGCCATACGGCGGGCGTACATGATATCGCTGCACATCAGGGTCTCGACCCCGAGGGACATTTCATCGAGACGACCGGCGGCATTGAGCCTTGGCCCTACGGCAAAGCCGAAGTCGGCAGCCACGGCGCGGGCGGGATTACGTTTGGCCACTTCCAGCAGCGCAGTAATGCCGGGGCGGCAGCGCCCTGCCCGCACCCGCTTAAGGCCCGCATCCACCAGAATACGGTTATTGGCATCCAGGCTTACCACGTCTGCCACTGTGCCCAGCGCTACTATGTCCACCAGGGTGGCAAGATTGGGCTCGGGTCTGCCGAGGCGGGCAAACCAGCCGCGGCTTCTAAGCTCTGCACGCAGGGCGAGCATCAGGTAAAACGCAACCCCGACACCGGCAATGGACTTACTGGCAAACTGGCAGCCGGGCTGATTGGGATTGACGATGGCATCGGCCACCGGCAACTCGTGTCCGGGCAAATGGTGGTCGGTGATCACCACCTGCATACCTGCGGCCTTGGCGGCGGCCACGCCATCTATGCTGCTGATACCGTTATCCACGGTGATAAGCACCTCGGCGCCCTTTTGCGCCGCCAGCGCCACCAAAGGCACGCTGAGGCCGTAGCCATAATCGAAGCGGTTGGGGATCAGAAAATCGGCGCCCTCTATGCCCATCATCGCCAGCGCCAACAGGCAAACTGAGGTGGAGGTGGCACCGTCGGCATCGAAGTCACCGACAATCAGCAGCCGCTTTCCTGCTTCGGCCGCATCCGCCAGAATGGCTGCGGCCTCTGGCAATCCCAGCATGGTTTCCGGCCTGAGCAAGGAGGCCAGTTCCTGCTCACATTCCTCGGCGGCCACGCCGCGACGGGCCAGCAGCTGTTTCAGCAGCGGATGCAGGTGTGCAGGCAGGTGGGAATCATCCACCGTAGGGCGTCTGGTGAGCTTGTACTTCACGCCGGAAACTCCTTGCAAAAGACTGACAACAAAAAGGTGAGCCTGGGCTCACCTTGGAAACCGAGCTGGTTCGGTTTATTGGGCGCTTACGCGCTCCAGTAGGTCAAACAGCGCACTGGGTGGCTGGTAACCCGGGATCATAGAGCCGTCTTCCAGCACAATGGCAGGGGTGCCATTCACACCGAAAGAGCCACCCAGATTGTACTGGCCGGCGATGTCGGCGTCACATCTGGCGGCGGTAATGGCGTTACCGGCTTTGGCATCGTCCATGGCTTTAAGTGGGTCTTTGGCGCACCACACGGCTTCCATCTCATCGGCGTTTGGTGAAGGCACGCCCTGGCGTGGGAAGGCGAGGTAACGCACGGTAATGCCAAGCTTGTTGTAGTCGGCCATCTCGCGGTGCAGTTTACGGCAGTAGCCACAGGTGATGTCGGTAAACACAGTCACCACGTGTTTTTCGTTTTTGGCTTTGTAAACCAGCATCTTGTCTTCGAAGTTTTTCAGCATTTCCAGACGCGGACCGGCCAGCGCGGCCTCGGTGAGGTTTTTCATCGAGCTGTCGAGGTCGTAGATATTGCCGTGGATAAGCTTGCTGCCATCCTGGGTGATATAGAGCACGCCACGGTTGGTGATCACCTGATACAGGCCTGAGATTGGCGCGGCGGCGACCGAGCTCACTTCCAGCCCCAGGGTATCTTCAACCTTTTTCTTGAGCATATCGTTTGGCGTTGGCGAGCTGGCAAAGGCCAATGGCGCCAGGGCGAGGGAAACCCAAAGGGTCAGGGTGCGAGACAATTTCATGTGAATTCCTTGATAAGCACGGCGGTTCAATATCGCTTAAAGACTTAGACCCGCGAATGGCCTGAAAAGTTACCGACTAATGTCGACAAAAGCAAATCGAGTGCCGTCGATTTTGTATCAGATAATGTTTTTGGCGTTTCGCATCAGCCCCTTGGGTGGTGCTGACCATGCAAATCCGCCAGTCGGGTCCTGGCCACATGGGTGTAGATCTGGGTTGTCGACAATGAACTGTGGCCCAGCAGTAACTGCACCACCCGCAGATCGGCGCCATGGTTCAAAAGGTGGGTTGCAAACGCATGCCTTAAGGTATGGGGCGACAGCTCGGTGTGAATACTGGCCCTGAGGGCGTAGAGTTTGATGCGATGCCAAAAGGTCTGGCGGGTCATCTGCTGGCCACGGCTCGATGGAAACACCACATCACAAGCACCCTGCTTGAGCAGTTGCTGACGCGAGCCATCGAAAAACAGCTCCAGCGCATCCTGAGCCACCTCGCCCATAGGCACCAGCCGCTCCTTGCCGCCTTTCCCGATAATCCGCACCAGCCCCTGACGCAGGCTAAGCTCGGACATCCCCAGCCCCACCAGCTCACTGACCCGCAGCCCGGTGGCATAGAGCAGCTCCAGCATGGCCTTGTCACGGCACTCTATCGGATCTTCGCTGTTTGGCTCGGCCAGCAGCCGTTCCACTTCGGCCTCGGACAGGCTGCCGGGCAAAGGTTTAGCAAGCTTGGGTGATTCCACCAGCGCGGTGGGATCTTCCGTTATCTGCCCCGACACCAATAAATGGCGGTAAAAGCGTCTCAGACTCGAGAGCATGCGCGCGGTGGAGGTTTTGGCCATGCCCTTTTCGACCCGAAACGCCAGATAGTCCCGCAAGGTCAGGGTGTCCAACGTCAGCAGTGTCATGCCCCGGCTTCCCAAAAACACCTCAAACTGCGCCAGGTCGGTTCGATAGGCACTGAGGGTATTGTCCGACAGCCCGTGCAGCGACCAGAGCTCATCCACAAAGGCATCGATAAGCATGGCGCCTTGGGCGCTGGGCTTCACCGCCGCGGTAGTTTTGGACGTCTTGCGACTGGGCTTATCGCTACGGGACTTATCACCACGGGATCTGCCGCTACGGGAGTTCCTGCTGGAAGATTTGGGGGCAGCGTTGGCGCTCAAGTCACACTCCATCACTGAGGCAAGCAAGAAGCCTCTCAAAACAACAAAAAAGCCGGGCAGGCCCGGCTTTGTCTGAATCTATGTCGGTTAAGCCGCCTCGGCCTGACGATTACCGATAAAGAGGCAGATTACCATGGTCACCACAGTTGGCAACAACCAGGCCATACCCTCGGCGTACAGTGGCATAAAGTCCACCAGACTCATATCAACACCGGCGGCTTTCAGGCCATCGATGGCACCAAACAGCAGCGCCACCGCCAGCACCAGTCTGTGGCCCAGCACAGGGTTTGGCATGCGCTCGGTCAGGAAGGTCACCGCCACCAGCGCAATCACCACAGGATAGATGCTCACCAGCACAGGAATACTGATGCTGATAAGCTGCGCCAGCCCCACGTTGGCCACCAAGGCACAAATGGCGGAGAACAGGATCACAAACTGGCGATACTTGATGCGCGGAAACAGCTCGTTGAAGTAATCGGAGCAGGCACTCACCAGGCCAACCGCCGTAGTCAGACAGGCCAGCGATACCACAGTCGCCAGCATGGCGGCGCCGAGGGTACCGAATTCGCGGTCAACATAACGGGTCAGGATCTGGCCGCCATTGTCGGCGCCAACGGCGATATCACCGGCAGTGGCCCCGAGGAAAAACAGCGAGATATACACAAACGCCAGGCCTGATGCAGCGATAATGGCAGCGCGCACCAGCGCATGGGTCTGTGCCTTGGGATCGTCCACCCCTTTTTTACGCAGCAGGTCGATAATCAGCATACCGAACATCAGCGAGGCCAGGGTATCCATGGTGTTGTAGCCTTCAATCACCCCTTTGATCAGTGGGCTTGCGGCGTAATCACCCTGAGGGGCAGCGGTTTCACCGCCGGGCAGCAGGATAACCGACACGGCCAGCGCCACCAGCAGTACCATCAGCACCGGCGTCAGAACCTTACCCACGCTGTCCATCAGCTTGCCGGGGAACAGCGCCAGCAGCATGGTTACTGTGAAAAAGCCGAGGGTGAACAGCAACTGAGCCACATTCAGGCTCACACTGCCCAGCATCCACACGGCGCTGGTATCGCCAAGAAAGGGCTTGGCACCAATCTCAAACGCCACCAGGCCGGTGCGGGGCGCTGCAAAGGCAGGGCCGATAATGATATAGATAGCCACCGCCAGCGCAGTGGCAGCCACCGCAGGCAGGTAGGCCATAACCTTACCCTGGGTTTTGGCCACAGCAATCAGGCCCACCAGCGGCATACCCACGGCCGTCACCAGGAAGCCCATCATCGCCAGTGGCATGTTTTCTCCGGCAAGCATGCCCGCAAACGGCGGGAATATCAGGTTGCCAGCCCCCAAAAAGAACGCAAAGGTCATAAATCCCAGACTCAGGGTGTCTGAGAAACTCATCTGCTTGTTTTGCACAAGAAGCCCCATCTTATTAGTGTTTTGTTAACAAACTTAAGTGATTATCCCGCGCTTGGCTACCGGCTTGCATCGACGCAATCGGACTTGTAAAGCCATGCTTACAGGAAAAAATGGGTAAATTTGGCGTGAACTGCCCAAAAAAACCGCAGCCCCGAGGCAAGTTTTGCTAAAAATCGCCGCCGAGGGGCCCGAAGTCGTGTAAAAAGCCCCGGGAAGGACAGAGACTATTATCAAAGCCATCGCCCGAGCGCAAGGAAACGGCCGTTCATCCGCTAAAAAAGCGCGCGGATGCAACATCGGGGCTAACGCGATGTTGCCCGGGATCACAAAGCTGCCCGTTTGTGGGCCTTGGCGCGTCACATCCCCCTAACCTTTAACGCCTAGAGGTAAGACCAGAACTAAACCAGGGCTCACAGGTAGAACTGGGATTTTCCGGCAATTGGACAAGGGCTCTGCTACTATGCCCGGCAATGCGCAGCCGCGGGCACTGAAGGCATATTGGCCCCAAGTGATAATGGCGACCACAGATAACAGACAACCAACAAGGGCAATCAAACGATGGGGTTCAGCTTCAAGGCATTTCATATCGACGATGAGGGCTGCGGCATGCCGGTGAGCACCGACGGTGTGCTTTTGGGGGCCTGGGCCGACCTTGACGGCGCCGACTCAGTACTGGATCTCGGTGCCGGCAGCGGTTTGCTGTCGTTGATGGCTGCCCAGCGCTCTGATGCCAGCATTACCGCCGTCGAAATCGACACAGCCGCGGCCAACGCCTGCCGCCACAACTTTGCCGCCAGCCCCTGGGCCGACAGGCTTTGCTTGATTGAAGCCGATGCCACTTCGTCCACAGCGCTTAGCGGCGAAGTGTTTACTCACATTTTGTGTAACCCGCCCTATTTTGAGACAGGTCCACTCAGCGACAAGCCCGGCCGCGCCCAGGCAAGGCACACAGGCAGCCTGAGTTTTACTGCGCTGTGTCAGCTGTTTGCAACACACCTTAGCGAAAATGGCGTTGCCAGTGTTATCCTGCCTACCGAGAGCGAAGCGGCTTTTTTGCAAGCACTCACTCACGCTGAGCTTTATGTCAGCCGCCGGGTGGCCGTCAGTACCGTTGAGGGGAAACCGCCGCGCAGGCTATTGATAGCGATATCGAAAATACCTTGCCAGCCCACAGAAACCCAGCTGGCAATCCGTGACATTCAAGGCCATTACACCCAGGCCATGACTGAGCTCACCAGAGACTTTTACCTGAAACTGTAAGACAAGGTATCGAAGCGCCAACAAAGCGCCTATAATACCGCGCCTGATTTCGTAGGAACGCCGCCATGCAATTTGAAGATTTCCAATTAGACCCCGCCCTGCTGGAGTCGCTGAAAGCCATGGGGCATACGTCCCCCACCACCATTCAACGCATGACAGTCCCTCTTGCGATGGAAGCCAGGGACATTCTGGCGCGTGCCCCTACCGGCACAGGTAAAACCGCCAGCTTCCTGCTGCCTGCGCTGCAGCACCTGATTGATTTCCCTCGCCGCCGTCCCGGTCAGGCGCGGGTGCTTATCCTTACCCCCACCCGGGAACTGGCAAGCCAGGTGCATCGCTACGCCTGCCATCTGGCCACCGACCTCGAGCTGGATATCAAGATCATCACCGGCGGTGTGCCTTACCAGCCCCAGGAAGCCATGCTGAAACAAAACGTGGACATTCTGGTTGCCACCCCAGGCCGCTTGCTCGAGTACCTCGACAAGGGACTGTTCAGCGCCGAGCTGGTTGAAACCCTGGTGATTGATGAAGCCGACCGCATGCTGGACATGGGCTTTGGCGATGTGGTGAAAACCCTGGCTGTTGAAGCTCAGGGCCGCAAGCAAGCCCTGCTGTTCTCTGCCACCCTCGAAGGCGGCGGTGTAGGTGCTTTTGCCCGCGAACTGCTGAACGATCCTGTGTTTGTGGAATCCGAGCCACCACGCAGCGAAAAGGCCAAAATCCACCAGTGGATCCACCTTGCCGATGACAAGAACCACAAGTTCGCGCTGCTATGTCACCTGCTCAAGCAGGAAGACGTGACCCGCGCCATTGTGTTCTGTAAGACCCGCGAAGTGGTTGCCAGCCTCGATGGCATGTTGCAACAGGAAGGCATTGCCTGCGCCTTTATGCGCGGTGACATGGATCAGAAGAAACGCTTCCAGGCACTGGGCCGCTTTACCAAGGGTGAAGTGAACGTGCTGCTGGCCACCGATGTGGCCGCCCGTGGTATCGATATCGACGATATCAGCCATGTGATTAACTTCGACATGCCACGCTCGGCCGATACCTATGTGCACCGTATTGGCCGTACCGGTCGTGCCGGTGCCAAGGGCACGGCCATCTCGCTGGTTGAAGCCCACGATATGCGTATTCTGGGGAAGATTGAGCGCTACACCGAGCAGTCGCTCAAGCGTCGGGTAATCGAAGGCCTGCGCCCCAAGCACAAAGAAGCCAAGGTACCGGGCAAGAAGAAGGTCAAAGCCAAAGACGGCAAGGCCAAGAAGCCCAAAAAATCCGCTAAAAAATAACCACTTTTGTAACTTGTTGTTAAGGGAGCCCACAGGCTCCCTTTCTTTTTGCGCAGCATTTATTCAGCCCCAACCAAATATCAAAGGCTTGCCAAGGACTTGGCAGCACTCAAACGCCTATTAGCGGAACAAAATCAGATACATTTCCTTTACAAAAACTGATTGGTATAGCAAGCCGCATTTGGTAACTTAGGCACCGTTACCTGAAAATGGATAAGCGGGCCGCTATGAGTACACTGTTAAGAAGAACCCTCCCTATCATCATCCTCTTCCTGTTTATATTTGCCGCCGTGGTATTGCTCGGCATGAAGGAAGCGCCCGAGCAGAAAGCCGACGAGCTGCCACTGCCGTTAATTGAAGTGACTGAAGTCCATCAGGAAACCGTCTCTCTCAACCTGCCTTCCTACGGTGTGGTTGCCCCCAAACACAAGACCCAACTGGTCGCCGAAGTACAGGGACGCCTGCTGAGCGTGTCGGCAAACTTTGTCTCCGGTGGTGTGGTGAAAAAAGGCGATGAGCTGGCGGTGATTGAGCCTTCAGATTATCAAGCCGATTTGATGCAGGCAGAAGCCAGTCTGGCTCAGGCCACAGCAGCGCTGAATGAAGAGATTGCCCGCGGCGAAGTGGCCAAGATCGAGTTCAAGGGGTACGACAAAGGCGTGCCACCAGAGCTTGGTCTGCGTATCCCTCAGCTGAAAAAAGAACAGGCCAACGTGAAATATGCCGAGGCAGCACTTGCCCGCGCCAAACGTAACCTGGAACGCACCGTGATCCGCGCCCCCTTCGACGGTATCGTCAAGGCACGCAGCGTGGATCTGGGCCAGTATGTCACCCTTGGCACTAAGCTTGGTGAGCTTTACGACACCGGCGTTGCCGAAATTCGCCTGCCGATTACCAATGCCGATTTGGCCTACCTTGAATCGGTCGATAACCCCGACACCCAAGTCACCTTAAGCGCCACCCTGGCTGGTCGTGACGTGGTATGGCAGGGCGAAATCGTGCGCAGCGAAGGCGTTATAGATCAGAGCAACCGCATGGTGTATCTGGTTGCCGAGGTGAAAGACCCTTATCTGCGCCTGCACAAGAGCACCGGCGAACTGCCACTTAAGTTTGGTACCTTCGTGAATGCCATCATCAAGGGCCGCACCGTCGATGGCATTGTTAAACTGCCCCGCTACATAGTGCGCGACAGTAAAGTGCCTGTGGTACTTCCCGACAACACCCTGGAACTGCGTGAAGTCAAAGTTGTGCGCACCGATGTGGAGCATGCCTTCATCAAAGACAGCCTGAAAAACGGCGAGCGTGTATCCATTACCAATATCGGCAACATGGGCAGTGGCCAGATGGTGAAAATCCAGGGCGAAGACAAACCTGACAGCAGCAAGGACGACACAGCGCCTTCCGATGAGCGTCTGGCGCAGGCAGGGGACAAGTAACCATGGACACCCACAAAGGCATAATTGCATGGTTTGCCCGCAACAGTGTGGCGGCAAACCTGCTGATGATAGTGCTGCTGATTGGCGGTCTGTTCAGCACCCAAATCATCAATAAAGAAATTTTCCCCAGCTTCGAGATGAACCTGCTGCAAATATCCGTGGCCTATCCGGGCGCGGCGCCGCAGGAAATCGAAGAAGGGATCAACATCAAAATCGAAGAAGCGATTCAGGATGTTACCGGCATCAAGAAGGTGACGTCGGTCGCCAGCGATGGTTTTGGCAACATCACCGTGGAAGTTGAAGACGGGGTGGATCCCAAAACCGTACTCGATGAAGCCAAGCTGCGTATCGATGCGATTTCCACCTTCCCGGCTAACATTGAAAAGCCCAACATTTATCAACGAAAGCCTGAAAACAATGTGATCTGGCTGTCGGTGTACGGCGATCTCAATCCCCACGAAATGAAGGAGCTGGCCAAAAACATCCGTGATGAAGTGGCGGCGCTGCCTTCGGTGACCCGCGCTCAGGTGGCTGGTGCCAGGGATTATGAAATCGGCATCGAGGTGTCTGAAGATAAGCTGCGGGAATACGGCCTTACCTTCACCCAGGTGGCCATGGCGGTGCAAAACTCCTCACTGGATCTGCCCGGCGGTGCCATTCGCGCCAAAGACGGTGATATTTTGCTGCGCACCAAGGGCCAGGCCTACACAGGCGATGACTTCTCCAGCATAGTGGTGGCCACCGGCTTGGACGGCAGCCGGGTAATGTTGAGCGATGTGGCGGCCATCAAGGATGACTTCGAAGAGCGGCTCGAATACACCCGCTTTAACGGCAAACCCGCAGTGATAGTGGAAGTGCTGAGCCTGAAAGGCCAGGACGCCGTTGCCATTGCCGAAGACGTGAAATCTTACCTTGGTGAGCGCAAACTCACCCTGCCGGCCGGCGCCGAGCTCGACTACTGGGGCGATTTGACCCACTACCTCAACGGTCGCCTCAACATGATGTTGTCGAACATGCTGATGGGCGCCGCATTGGTATTTGTAATTCTGGCCTTGTTCCTCGACCTCAAACTCGCCTTCTGGGTTATGGTCGGGATCCCGGTGTGCTTCCTCGGCACTGTGTTGGTGATGCCGCTGGAACCCTTCGGGCTGACCATCAATATGCTCACCCTATTCGCCTTTATTTTGGTGTTGGGGATATTGGTGGACGACGCCATTGTGATTGGCGAGAGCGTGCACACCGAGGTGGAGCGCCACGGCCACAGCATGGATAACGTCATTCGCGGCGCCCAAAAGGTGGCCATGCCCGCCACCTTCGGGGTGTTGACCACCATTGCCGCCTTTATCCCTATGCTGATGGTGGATGGCCCCATGGGCATCATCTGGAAATCCATCGGCATGGTGGTCATCCTCTGTCTTGCTTTCTCTTTGGTGGAATCCAAACTCATTCTGCCGGCTCACCTTGGCCATATGAAAGTCAGCACCAAGGCACCCACCAGCCGCCTGGGACTGATGAAGCAAAGATTCAACGAACGAGTGGCCCACTTTATCCATCACAGCTACAAAGGCTTCCTTGAGCGCGCCATCTACCACAGATACAGCTGGCTGGCGGGCTTTATTGGCGTCTTGTTCCTGTCGATTGCCCTAGTGGGCAGCGGCATGGTGCGCTGGGTGTTCTTCCCCAGCATTCCGTCGGATTTCGTCCAGGTACAGCTGGAAATGGAAGAAGGCACCTCGGAAGAAACCACCCTCAAGGCACTGCAGGATATCGAAGATGCTCTGTACCGCATGAACGGTGAGATGGAGCAAAAGTACGGTGAACCTGTGGTCAAGCACAGCTTTTTTGCCCTCAACTCCCGCACCAGCGCCTTTATTTTCACCGAGCTGACCAAGGGTGAAGATCGCGAGCTGGACGGAAATGCCATTACCGAAGCCTGGCGTGATGCGGTGCCGGAAATGGTCGGGGTGAAAAAACTGTCGATGAACGCCACTACCGGGGATGGCGGCGCCGATGTGGCCTTCCGCCTGCAGTCAAGCGACCTTGAGCAACTGGCGCTGGCCGCCAAGGAGCTTAAAGCCAAGCTTGGTACCTACGAGGGGCTGTACGACATTGCCGATAACTACTCCTCCGGCAGCCATGAAATTCGCCTGAAGATCCGCCCCGAAGCCGAGGCACTGGGGCTGACCCTGTCGGATCTGGCGCGTCAGGTGCGTTACGGCTTCTACGGCTATGAGGCCCAGCGAATCCTGCGCAACAAAGAAGAAGTGAAGGTGATGGTGCGCTACCCACTGGAGCAGCGCCGCACCCTCGGGCATTTGGAAAACATGCTGATCCGCACCCCGGATGGCAATGCCGTGCCCTTCGCCACCGTGGCCGATTTTGAAGTGGGCGATTCCTACTCCGCCATCACCCGGGTGGACGGTCGCCGCGCCATCAGCATCACCGCCGCCGCCAACAAAGACAAGGTTGAGCCCGGCAAAGTGGTGGCAGAGATTGAAAAAGACTTTATGCCGCAGCTCAAGCGCAAGTACCCCCATATATCCAGTGCGCTCGATGGCCAGAGTCAGGAAGAAGCCAGCGCCATGTTCAGCCTGCTGCAGGGGCTGTTCTTCGCGCTCTTTACCATCTATGCGCTGATGGCGATTCCGCTTAAATCCTACAGCCAGCCGCTTATCATCATGTCGGTTATTCCCTTCGGTATGATTGGCGCCATCATTGGCCACCTGATACTGGGGCTGTCGCTGAGCGTATTGAGCCTGTGCGGCATCATCGCCCTTGCCGGGGTAGTGGTGAACGACTCGCTGATTTTGGTGGACTTTGTTAACCGCGCCAGGGCGCAGGGTTACTCGATAAAAGATGCGGCAGTGAATGCAGGTTGTTTCCGCTTCCGGGCGATTATCCTGACCTCGCTTACCACCTTCTTCGGTCTGGTGCCGATTATTCTGGAGCGCAGCCTGCAGGCGCAGATTGTGATCCCCATGGCCACCTCGCTGGCATTCGGGATTTTGTTCTCCACCGTGGTGACCCTGATCCTGGTGCCGCTGCTGTACGTCATTCTGGCTGATTTCAGCAAACTGTGGCGCCGTTTCTTTAACTGGTGGTGGCGCCCGGCAAGCCAGGAGCACGCCCATGAAGCTGCGCACATGAGCCCAAGCTCAGGCCACAGCGATATGCCGGGGAAGCATGACGCATTGTGACAAGCGCTGAGGCACTGCAGGCACAAGGTGCGAGGCACAGGCAGTAATTCAGGCGCGCGGCTATCACCATGATACCGACGCCAGAACAGGAAAAGGGAGAGCACAGGCTCTCCCTTTTTGATCCCGCAGACATTTTCCGGCGCATCCCTTTGTTAGACTGCCGCCATCCATCCTGAGTAAGGACGTGCCCCAGGCACTGCAGTTCCATGCACACAGACACCACCATCAGCGAACAGACCCAGCCCACGCTGGTTTACGATATCCGTCAAAGCCGTTATCTCAACATCACCGGCCGCTGCACCCTGCGCTGCGCCTTTTGCCCCAAGCAGCAGGGCAGCAAGCAAATTCATCAGTATCAGCTTGCCCTGAGCAGCCAGCCGACCACCGCAGACTTTTTGCCCCTGCTTGGCGATGTGAGTCAGTTCGATGAATATGTTTTTTGTGGCTACGGCGAACCCACCTTAAATCTGGCAACTCTGCTGGGGGTTGCCCGGGAAATCAAAGCCCGTGGCGGCAAGGTCAGGGTGAACACCGATGGCCTTGGCAACCTGTTCCATAAGCGCAATATCCTGCCTGAACTGGCGAGCTGCGTGGATGCCCTGTCGGTCTCCCTCAATGCCCAGGACGAAGACACCTATCTGCGTCACTGCCAACCCAAACTCAAGGGCTCCTTTGCCGCGGTCAATGCCTTTATAAAAGAGGCACCCAAATACATAGCGCGGGTGGAAGTGTCAGCCATCGAGGGCCTGGAAGGCGTGGATATTGATGCCTGCCGCGCCCTGGTGGAGGCTGCAGGTTGCCGCTTCAAGCATCGCAAGCTCGACATCATGGGCTGATGCCGCAGCTCCTTGAATGCTCTCTTCATTGGTCGGGGATTCGTGTTAACATGTTGTCCACTTTTGACCCAACCTGATTTGGCATGCTCAAACCCAACACCGGACTCTCACCTCTGACCTCACTGCTGACCGACGCTCAGGGCGTACGCTGGTCCCATCAGCGGATGCTGGCCATCGCCAGCCAGCTGGCCATGTTGGTGATTAGCGTGGTGCTGGTAACCAATGTGATTATCACCCTGGGTGAGCGGCGCTTACAGGAAGAATGGGCCACCCAGAGATACAGCGAACTACAAACCGTGGGCACCATGATTGCCGACAAGGTGACCTTTCAGCAGTTTCGCACCCAAACCTTCGCCCGCGGCGAATTGCTGCGCCAATACATGGAAAGCGGCGATGAGGCCATTAAAGAAAAGCTGTTGAGTCAGTGGACAAGCTTGCAGAAAAACATGCCGGAGCTGATGGGGATAGCTCTGTTTGATGCCCGGGGCGAGTTTATGTTTGCCTCCACCAACCAGTTTGGCACCCAAACCCTGCCCCCCTCGCTGCTGGGCGGTGCCCGCAATATGGGCGGCAATGAGATTTACAGCTCGCCGATGGAGTTTTTGTCCATCAATGGCGGCCTCGAGCCCTACATGTACCAGTTGGCCTGGCTCGAAAACCCGGATCAGACAGTGCGCGGCTATCTGGTCACCTACAACTCCATGCTGCGCACCCTGGAGCTGGTGAAACCGGCCATCAGTTCCGGCCAATCGCCGATGATGATGTTCGACACCCAGGGCCTGATGTACGCCGGTGCCAGTGATAATCCGCTGCCAAGGCTGCCCGAATCCCTCAACGCCAGCCTGCGTCAGAGCTATCCGGCACTGTGGCGGCAAATGGCCATGAGCAACTTCGGCCAGTTCCACGGCGACGATGCCACCTTCGTGTATCTCAAGGTGGATTTGACCACCCAATACGAAACCCGCCGCGAATACTTTTTGGTGTCCTACATCCGCAACGATGATATCGCCTCTCGCTTTGCCCGCTGGCAAACCATTCTGATTGTTGGCGCGGTAATTCTCACCCTGCTGGCCTCGGCGGCTGTGGTGCTCACTCACCTGTATCGTCTCGAGCAGCGCGCCCGCCACAACAGTATTCAACTGGCGGCAGACTTGTTCAGTGGCGATGAAGGCATGCTGCTGGTGAACGACAAGGGCCGGGTACTGAGTGCCAACCCTACCGCCGGTATGCTGCTGGCGCTGGCGGCCGATCAGCTTACCGACCGCAGTTTGCAGCGCTGTTTGCAGCTCGACGACGACACCTACGCCCGCATCATTCAAACCGCCCAGAACAAGGGCGAATGGCGCGGTGAGATGAGTCTGGACAATACCCCGGATGCACTGCTGACCGTGCAAATCCGCTATACCCGCGCCAATCGCGACCGTCAGCGCTACTTCCTGGTGGGCCTGACCGACATCAGTGAGCTGGCCCAAAGCCGCAAGCAGGAATCCCTGCATCGCCTGCTGGCCGACAGCGCTGTGGCCACCGCCCTCACCCGCGCCGATGGCACCCTGCTCAAGTACAACAGCGCCTTTGAGCAACTGCTGGATATTGCCGAGCCCATCAGTGGCAATCTGGCGGATATTCTGGAAAACGATTTGGGCAACCAGTGGCCGCGCATCAGCCAGATGGTGGCCATGCAGGGCAGCTGGCAAGGGCAAATCCTTTGCACCAACAATGCCTCCACCTGTTTGCAAGCCACGCTCAAAGGTCATCTCGATGACGAAGGGGATGTGGAATATCTGGTGTGTACCCTGGAGCAGGCCGCCAGTCGCCGTGGCAAAGACAACGGCCACCTTATCCCCAATCGCAGCACCATTCTGGCCAATATTGAAGATTTGCAGCGCTACTTCGAAGCCCTGGGCGAATCCAGCCGGAGTGATTCCTGCCTAATGCTGATGGACATCAGCCCATCGGGAATGCTGAGCCATATGAGCGATATCGGCCAGCTGGAGAAGCGCCAGCAGGAAGTGGAAATGTTGCTGCTCAAAGAGCTGCCATCAAACTTCCAGATCTCCCACTGGCAACTGGGTAAACTGGTGATCATTCTGCCATCCACCGGCAACAACGAGGCTCACAAATACGCTATGGATGTGCTGGGTGAACTCAACACCCATGGCCTGGGCGAAGGGATTTCCATCGGTATTGCCGCGTATCAGGACGGTCAGGATTTGGAAGCCTACATCAGCCACGCCGAAATCGCCCTTAAGCGGGCCAAACAAACCGGCGATCAGAAGATTTGCCAGGCCTTTACCCGCTGACACCCAACAGCTGCTCCGGCAGGGATTTCTCACTCACACTGATGATCCCGGAGCGGTTTAAGGTGATCTTGTATCTGGCATAACGGGGCGGTTTGCGCCCCTCGCGGTACACCAACACCACGTTGATTTGATAACGGCGCTCGGCGGTCTCGGCGCTGATATTGCCTTCCTGCTCGCGAAACACCCTCACCTTGCCGCGCTCCAGATAGCGCACAAAGGGCACCAGACTGAATGACACCTGCTCCGACAGGGTGTCGTACCCCGCCAAAAAGTCTTCATCGTTTACCCGGGTGGAAATGCCGTAATGCAGGTATTCCGCCTCGATGCGGTTTTGCTGGTGACGGCGGCTGAGGATTTCCGTCACCGCCGTCGGCAGGTCTTTACTGCGCATAAAGTCGAGCCACACCTGCTGGCGGGCAATGACTTTTTGGCTGGAAGTGTCCCGCAGCAATCGGCTCCAGCGCGGGCGGCCGCGCTGAATGGCCCGCCACATGACGTTGCGGATATCTTCTTTAAAAATCTCGCGAAAACCGTAAATCACCGCCAGGGTAAACAGCAGACTCATGGTCAGGCCGCTGAATACCCCCTGAGCCTTGATGATAAGCGCCGACACCACCAACATCACCAAACCGGTGGCAAGGCCAGTGACAAACTTTTTCAGGCCAACACCGAGGGGTTTCAGCTCTTCTTTCAGTACCACCCCTTGCTGGATAAGCCGCCTGAGCAGCAACATCTTATTGGAGATACGGTTATGATCTGACTTGGTTTTTTCTGAGTTGTAGCGCCTGGAGTCGCGATACTCTGATTCACTGCGACACAGTGCCAGCGTCGATTCGCGCACCATCTCAAAGCTTTCAGCTTCCTCCGCCGGCAACTCAGGGGCATGCATCAACAGCTGCAACAGCTTTTGCTCGCAGTGCCAGGATAAATAGTTGTCGGCGTGTTCAAACCAGGGCTTCCACTTGGGCTCGGTGGGCTCGCTGCGGCGGAATTTTTTCAAGATCCCCACCACCTGCTCGCCAAGCTCCGACAGCGCAGGAAAGAATTCCTCCGCCGTTTTCAGTTGCAGCAGCTCCTTGGTGTCATTCTCCATCGCCACCGCAAACTGATAGGCAAACAGGTTCAGATAGAGCCTGAACTCTTCCATAGTGCGCTTGTTGAGGCTGATAAAACGGCTTTGCACCAACGGCAGATGCAGGCCGTCGGAATAGTAAGCCCGCCGCCCCACAATGGCGCTGTGGAAGTATTCCTCTTCATCCAGGCTCTCGGGGCCAATGCCCATTTCTTTGGGCAGGGCAAAATAGAGATCCAACCGGCAGGCATCGCCCGTGCCGAGCTGATGGGAAAATTTAACCGAAAGCGCGTCTTCCTGTTTTAACTGAACGTTGGCCACAAGCCTCCCGAAGGGGTTGGAAAGAGAGAAAGCGGATTTAAAAAAGTGATTGAAGGCATAAGCTTAGCCTTCCCCTTCAGTGTGCCAAGACAGCGTTAATGGATCAACCGGCAACCACAGACAGTATTGCTCGGCTGAAACAGCACAATAGCGTAGTCGCGGGCAGTATCCAGCTCGAGGATTTCCAGCTCCAGCTCATGTAAGCCTTTGCCGGACAGATTCAGGCCGCTGACATAGGAAACATAGCTCATGTGCATGGGCACTGGCGAGCCGTCCTTGCCGGGCTTTTCTTCCTTGCTGTGGATGGCGATGTTGTAGCGGTTACCGGCGCCGGGGGAAGTATTGAGTTTCCCCTCCATGCTGATGCTGCCCGCCTGGGTGCCATCGAGGTTGAAGTAACGGTAATGCATCTGCGCCCGCTTGCCCTTGGTCACCAGATCCACCAGCAGGTACTGACGCGCCTTGCCGCCATCCCCCGGCTCATAGAGTTCTGATGAGCAATTCAGCAAGGTGGTTTCTGCGCCGCGGGTGAGCGAATAGATAGTACCGAGCGCCAGCATCAGCAGCAGTAAAATACTGAGGTTAATCCCCCAAATCCAGGGCCTAGTCACAGATGTCGACCTCCTTCAGCCACTCGGGGCTGATAAAGGCTCTGGGCTCACGACCATCGCTGACTTTAAGGTTTCTCACCACCGCCTGACCGAGATAATCGCCACGCATGGTGATATTGAGCACCCTTGAGTCGTGACTTAACGACACAAACACGTCGCGCCAGCGCGACTTGCGGCAATCACCAAGGGCACCGGCGATGATAGCGGCCTTATCCAGTAGCAGCGTATTGTTGCTGCGGGAATGGGCATAGAGCACCAATTTCACCAACTGGCCGTCGGCCTGAGTCAGGGTTTGCACTCGCAGCGGCGCGGTCGGCGCCAGCTCGCCGACCCGGTAGGCGTAGTAAATACTGGCGCTGATGGCAAGCAGCATCAGCAGGGCCAGCAGCCACACCGGCATTACACTGAAGCGGCGGCCAAGGCGAATTTGGCAGCTTTGGTGGGGGGCAGCCTGGGGCACAACCTGCTGGCGCAGCATATAGCCCTGGCCCTTCACGGTTTCAATCAACAGCTCGCTGCCGGGACCGATAAAGGAGCGGATCATAAATACCGCCCGGGCAACGGACGAGTCGCTCAAGTCGTCATGGGCTTCATCGCCGCGGCGTAAATCCGATTTGGAAACCACTTCGTCGGGATGACGCACCAACAACCTCAGCACCTGCAATTCGGCGCGGGGCAAATGCCATACGTCGCCGGAGGCGCTGTTGGTCAGCTCCCCCCTGGCGTCATCAAACCAGCATTCACCCAATTGCATTCCAAACCCTCAACAGTTGCACGGGGCAATTGTAACGGAACGGGCACAAATCAACTGTGATCTGGATTAAGGCGCGGTCTTTCTTTGCCTCGAAGGAGGTATCTTTGAAAATTGTGAATCCGCACAGGATGTTGAATCTGCTTCAGTCCAGCGTTGAAGCGTCATGAAGGTGGATGAATTCACATGAATATTACAAATAGCGCGATCTGACGCGATTATCGCCCTTATTTCCCTGTTGCCATAACGCATATCGTTCGAAAACGCCTATCCAAAAACCGTCGGTTCCGCCCCCGGGTTCAAGGGGGATAAATCACAGTCTTCGTTTTACTGGCCGCCATACTGGCTCCATGGCCACTTGGCCCTGGCATCACACTAAGAGGAATAACTATATGAAAATCGACAGACGACAGGCGCTCGGACAAATCATCGGCCTCGGCAGCGCAGCTGGCCTTGGTCTGGTCAGCACTTCGCTGATGGCCGCCACAGATGAAAACGGCAACTATCAGCTGGCGCTGGGTGAAAAGCTTAAGTATGTACCTCTGGACCCCATGGCCACCGCCAAACTGGCCTATGAAACCGGCGGCGGCTGTATGCATCAGGTATTCCACGCCACAGTAACCATGCTGGCCGCCTCGGCCAGTGTGGATGCAGACAAGTTCAAGAGCATTCCAACCGCACTGGCCGGATACGGTTTTGCCGGGGTGGTGGGACAAGGCACCCTCTGTGGCAACCTCAACGCCATCGGTATGCTGGTCAACCTGCTCGATGACATCAACGGCCAGAACGCCGCCGTGATTGGCGCCGCCTTCCGCTGGTATGAAAACACCATGCTGCCGCTGGAAACGCCTGAGTTTATTGCTGGTATTGGCTCCACCGCCGAGAAAACCGCCCTGGTTGGCAGCTCCTCCATCGCTAACAGCGTGCTGTGTCACTCCTCCATCAGTAACTGGTCCAAGGCATCCGGCAAAACCTTCAGTCAGAAAGGCGAGCGCTGTTACCGTCTGTCGGCCTCCATGGCCTACCATCTGGTTGAACTCCTTAACCGCGCCCACAAGGGTGAAGTTATTGCCGGTACCCCTGAAGCCAAGCCTTCCGATGAAGCCCAGCGCTGCCAGACCTGCCACGGCACCACAGAGACCATGGGCCCGGCCGCCAGCGTCAAGACAGACATGGAGTGCACCACCTGTCACACCGGCCACTTCAATTAAGGAGGCGCCATGAACGCAAAACTACTCTATCCCCTGCTGGGCACCTTATTGCTGGGCGCCTGTGGCAGCGATAACGACAGCCCGGACATTGAGCCACCAGAGCCACCGGTGGCCGACACTGTCCACATAGATGAAGCCGAGGCGCTGAGCCTGGAAGTGGTCAGCTTTGAGCCCTTAACCGGTGAAGTGGAGTTTGTGCTGAAAGATGGCGCCGGACTGGCGGTGACCGAAGCCAAACAGTACGAACTGATTTACTTTGGTCTGCCCGCCGAAGGCAAGGCCTCGAGGAATGCCAAGGCGTGGAAGCGCTGGCACGTGACCCAGAGCTTTGTGTGCGGCGACGTGCCCGCCGACTGTGAAGGGGTACTGACCGAAGGCAATACCAAAGGCCGTTATCTGTTCCAGGCTCAGGGGCTGGATTGGAGCCAGGACGCCCCCGACGGCACCCTGTCCCGTTATCGACTGGCCATCACCTTCCACGGCGCCAAGGCCAGCAGTGACATGCAATTTGTCGCAGAAGCACCCTAAGCTGCTACACGCGCCGTGATGCGACAACGGGGGTCGCTAGCCCATGGGCCCCTGCTTTTTTACCTCACAGCTCCACAGGGCGTTGCTGTCATCAAACCCCAGCAGCGCCCGCGTGCCACTCTGCTCCAGCATCTTAAAATTCACCGGCAGCGACTGACCACGCAGCAAGGGCTCGCGGCCAAGCAGCAGTACCTGCTGCAAATGCTCCGGCAATTGGGTTTGGGTAAAATCCATCAGCACCTGGCCCCTATCGAGGGACAACTGATAGCAGAGGTTTGCCGGAGCCCAATCCACCAGCTGACCGCTGAGCCGCACTGCACCAAGCTCGCGGCCGTCCCGCTCTATGCCGTACACAAGCTCGGCAAGACCCTCACGAATGCGCACATCCAGCAGCACTCGTTTAGCATCGCTTTGCCCGGCAACAAACATGCTGGAATCGC
Organism: Shewanella khirikhana; assembly: GCF_003957745.1. Taxonomy (NCBI): domain Bacteria; kingdom Pseudomonadati; phylum Pseudomonadota; class Gammaproteobacteria; order Alteromonadales; family Shewanellaceae; genus Shewanella; species Shewanella khirikhana. Next base: position 2,995,526 of record NZ_CP020373.1, read on the forward strand.
AGTGAAGCTCTATATCACTGCGCTGATGACTCAAAAGCTGCATCAGCATCAAGCCCAGCAGCGGCAGCGCCACCGCAACGCCCCACAGCAGGGCCCGGCTCCAGAATGGCGAATTAGTCACAGACACCGGCCTCCTTCAGCGCGTTCATATCAAGTGCCAGCATCGCCTCCTGGCTGCCAAGCAACTTAAGATTCCGGGGCGGTGCACCGGGCTGCTCCAGCACCAGATGCATCAGCTCACCCTGGGTCGCCACCGACACGGTAATCACCGACCAATCCGCCGGTTTGCAGCCTTCCAGCACGCTGGTAAGCTCGCCGATAAGCGCATGTGGTTCGCCAAATCTGCGCAGCTCAACCTGCTGCCCGTTGGCAACTGTCAGCCGCTCAAGCTTGCTGAAAGGCGGTGTGACCCGTGAAGGCATCGCCAGCAGCATCAGCGCCAGCGCCGCACCAATCAGTAGCATCAATCCAAGGAAAAGAGGTTTGGACATCTCCCCCAACGGGCGGCCAAACAGCGAACGCCCGGGCCGTGGACGTGCATGCAGAATAAAGCCCTGATCGCCTACTACTTCCAGCAGCCGGGGCCAGTCTTTGCCCATCAGCGCCCCCAGGCTTCGCATCTCACTGTCGAGTCGGGGCTCGGCCACGCCAACCCGTTTGAGGGCACTGAGCAAACTGGAGCGGGACACCACCCGGCCACGCTCGCTTCCCAGCATCAGCAGTAAGGCACCCTGAGCCGCCGATAACGCCAGCTCGCGTCCATCGGCAAAAGAGAGTGTCAAAGCTTGGGGAGAAAACCGCGCCGGGCCTATTTGCATACTGCCACCTTCCGTTAAAAGGGGCGGCAGTATAAAAGGGACCGGCAACCCGGCGTTGTGATCCAGGCTGCCTAAAGGGAAATATCATCCAAAAACGTGAACCCTGCCGGATTACCTTTGATTCAAATACTTACAAAGGTAACGCGGCATAAGGGCATGTGATCAGAAGGTGGCGGCGTTCAGCCACATATGCACCAGAATACTGGCGATATAGCCAAGGGCTATCACCGGGGTCCATTTGAGGTGGGTACCGAAGGTATAGATACCGCGGGCCTGCCCCATCAGCGCTACCCCGGCGGCACTGCCGATGGACAGCAAACTGCCCCCGACCCCGGCGGTCAGGGTCACCAGCAGCCACTGGCCAAGAGCCATGTCCGGGTTCATGGTCAGCACGGCAAACATCACCGGAATGTTATCCACCACAGCCGACAGCAAACCCACGGCGACGTTGGCATAGGTAGGGTCCCAATGGGTATACATGGCTTCCGATACCAGGGTCAGATAGCCCATAAAGCCAAGGCCACCCACACACAGCACTACCCCGTAGAAGAACAGCAGAGTATCCCATTCGGCGCGGGCCACACGGCTGAACACATCGAAGGGCACCACGTTGCCCAGATTGGCCAGGCGGTCGTTGTCTTTGTTGGCTTCCGCCTTGGCGCGGGCCTTTTCCACCGAGCTGTCGAAGGTCTTGCGAAGGAAAAAGCCAAAGAACTGCAGCATGCCAAGGCCGGTCATCATGCCCAGCACCGGTGGCATTCCCAGGAAAGAGTGGGCCATCACAGCAGAAGCAATGGTCAGCAAAAACAGCCCGACGATGCGCTTGGCGCCGCGGCGCATAAACACCCGCTCCGATACGGCCGCAGGACGTTCATTGCCAACAAAGAAGCTCATCACCAACGCCGGCACCATAAAGTTCACCACCGATGGAATGAAAAGATCGAAGAACTCACCAAAGGGCACTATGCCTTTTTGCCACACCATCAGGGTGGTGATGTCGCCGAAGGGGCTGAAGGCACCACCGGCGTTGGCGGCCACCACTATATTGATACAGGCAAGGCCGATAAAGCGGCGGTTCTCGCCACCCACCTTCATTACCACGGCGCACATCAGCAGTGCTGTGGTCAGGTTATCCGCCACCGGCGAAATAAAGAATGCCAGAATGCCACTAAGCCAGAACACCTGCCGCAGGCTGAAGCCGCGGCTGACCATCCAGGCACGCAGCGCATCGAACAGGCCGCGCTCTTCCATGGCGTTGATGTAGGTCATGGCCACCAACAGGAATAGCAGCAGTTCGGCGTATTCCAGCAGGTTGTGCTTGAAGGCTTCTTCCGCCACCTGGGGCATGCCGTGCTGGGAATAAACAAACCCCAGCATGCCCCAGATGATGCCGGCCGCCACCAGTACCGGCTTGGATTTTCTCAGATGCAGCTTCTCTTCCAGCATCACCAGGGTATAGGCGAGCACGAAAATAAAAATGGCCAGATAGCCCACTCCCGAGTGGGTTAAATCCAGCCATTCGCCCTGGCCCGACTCACTGGCCCAGGCAAGCGGCGCCATCAACGCCATGGTCAAAAATGAAATCACCAGCCCCGCAATGCGGTGGACTCCCCCCATCCAATGCCTTGTTCTCATAGTTCGCCTTATTCGTTGGAAACTGGGCAGAAAGTAGCACGCCGCCGGAGGTGCAAATGTTGATTGAGCGCAACTTTCTTAGAATAAGCTTTGCCTGAATCACAAAAAATTTCAGTATTTTTTTACATTTACCTACAAGGTAGTAATAAAAAAACAAAAAAAGCGCCCTGAGGCGCTTTTTTCCGCATGATGACCTGTACTTAGAAGGCGTACAGCAGGGTCATGTTGGTTTCGGTGTCAGTGCTCTTTTTGCCATCCAGCGGCTCGCTGTTGTAGCGCACAATCACGGCAAATTTCATTGCCAGGGCACCGATGATGTTGGCGGTCAGCGAGGTTTCAGAGCGGGCTTCCAGCTTGTCACCGTAGTCGGCAACAACCAGCTGCTTGAACTTGGAAGAATCGCTGATGGCGGTTTCAAAGTTCAGCACGCCGTGGGCCACAATGCTGTCGTCAGAGGTGTAACCCAGCAGCGCAGCCTGCTCATCGTCGAGGCGCTGATACTGATAACCGGGACCCACTTCCATTGCCAGGGTGGTTTTGTCGGTGTCGATAAAGCGGTGACCATAACCCACTGCCGCAGTGAACTTGTAGTCGTAACCGGTGAACGGGTCCTGCTCGTAGTTGGCGTTGGCAAACAGGTAGTCGTTATCGTCGAACTTGTAGTTGCCCTGCGCACCGGCAAAGTAACGCTCAGCGGTCACTTCGTCAGTATCTTCTTTGTAAAGAGCTTCGAGAGTGTACTGGTTTTCCCAGTTGCCCAGCTCGTGCTTCAGACCCAGACGGCCTTTCAGCGACGTGGTGTCGGTGTTACCTGTGGTCAGGGTGGCACCCAGCTCAGCTTCACCTGCGAAGGTCTTGTCGCCTTCAACAAAGTCGGCACCGGCTACAGCCGCAAAAGGCATCGCCGCAGACAAGGCCGCAGCAATCAGCAGTTTGTTCATCATTCTCTTATCCTTATCAGGTGTTTTCGCTCCCAAAATCGCCGCACATGGTAACACTTGAGTATGAAAATGCGAAATCCGCCACAAAATGCCAATGTCAGACATAAAAAAGGCCATTCCTGTTGAATGGCCCTGAATTGGCGACTTTGTCAGTATCAGGTGCCGCAGAATGTCCTGAAAGGACCGAAATCGGCGGGTGCTGGCTGGGCGTACTGCGCCTTACCTTCCACCTCGGTGTAAGGGCGGGTTACCCGTTGCAGCAGTTGCTCAAATGGCTGCATATCGCCACTTTCGGCACTGTCCAGTGCCGCCTGCAGCAAGTGATTGCGGGGAATGTACAGCGGATTGTGCTGCGCCATCATGGCGGCGGTGTCAGCGCCGGACTGATCCTGACGGGCCCGCCAGCGGCCAAGCCAGCCACCGAGGGCACTGGTATCAACACCGGCTGCACTCGCCAGGGCAGCAATCCCGTTTGCCGACGCTTCGTCACCTGGCTCAATGCTGTAGCCAAGGGCTCTGAAGGCCTGGGTGAAGTCCAGATTGAGTTCACCCAGCAGTTTCAGGAAGTCCATAAAGAGGTCAAGGTCGCCCTCTTTAACCTCCCTTAAGCCAAACTTGGCAGCAAACACCGCAAGCCAGGCATGGGTATAGACTTCGGCGTAGCCATCCAGCACCGCCTGCGCCTGGGCCAGCCCCTCGGATTCATCCTCCGCCAAGAGCGGCAGTAATGCCTCGGCAAAGCGCGCCATGTTCCAGCGGGCGATACCCGGTTGATTACCATAGGCGTAGCGACCTTCGTGATCGATGGAGCTGAATACGGTGCGGGCATCGTATCTGTCCATAAAGGCGCAGGGGCCATAGTCGATGGTTTCGCCGGAAATGGTCACATTGTCGGTATTCATCACCCCGTGGATAAAGCCAACGCCCATCCACTTGGCCACCAGCTGTGCCTGAGCGTGGGATACCGCCTTGAGCAGCGTCAGCGCCGGTGATTCATCGCCAGCAACCCCAGCAACTTTCGGATAATGACGCTGAAGGCTGTAATCCACCAACTGCGCCAAGGCGTCATGTTCGCCGCGGGCAGCAAAATACTCAAAGGTGCCCACCCGGATATGGCTTGCGGCCACCCGAGCCAATACAGCGCCGGGCTTAATGCCATCGCGGTACACGTCCTCTCCGGTGCTGACTGCCGCCAGGGCGCGGGTGGTGGGAATTCCCAGAGCGAACATGGCTTCACCCATCAAGTATTCGCGCAGCACAGGCCCAAGCACAGCCTTGCCATCACCGCCGCGGGAAAAATTGGTTCTTCCCGAGCCTTTAAGATGGATATCCCAGCGCTTGCCGTTGCCGTCAACCACTTCGCCAAGCAGCAGGGCACGGCCATCACCCAGGCGTGGAGAGAAGCCGCCAAACTGGTGACCGGCGTAGATCAGCGCCACCGGCTCACTGCCCTTTGCCGTCAACATGCCGGCAAAAAAGGCAGCGAGCCGCTCATCGGCGGCAAGGCTCATGTCCATACCGAGGGCATCGGCCAACTGCAGGTTAAAACACACCATGGCGGGATTGGGCACCCGTGCGCCCTGCCAGGGCTCGTAAAAACCCTGCATATCGCGAACGAAGCTGTTATCAAAGGAAAAAGGGGCGAAAGCTTGCGTCATGGACGGCTCCGGCTGCACCGCAAGGCGGTGTGAAATCTGAGACATTTCCACGATGGTAACCCAGAGCGGCGCCTTGTCACAGTCAGGCGCACGACAAAGGCATTCTTCGGCTTAACAAATGCCATCAATCCCGTTACAGTTGTGCCCTTAAGGACACCACCACAAGGAATAATCCGTGAACCTGCCCCTGAACCTCAAGTCCGGGCTTGCCGCCCTGTTTTTGCTGGGAAGCGCCGCCGCTCAGGCTGCCCCCGGTATGCTGAATATCGACCAGTCGATAAACGGTAAAACCTCCGATAAATACATTCGTGTTGTGCATCAGGAAATCCCCGCCGAAGGCCGCTCAGCGCCAGAGCTGCGCCTTGGGATCCTGCAGGGCATGATTAACACCAAAGGTTTTTCCTGGGTGTATGACGGCGAAGGCGATGGCTACATCATGGCCCGCTTTGACTACCGCGGTGACGTGGTACTGCTGCGGATTGAATACGACGACAAGTACGTGCAAATCAAGCACGAAAAATCCAGCAACGATTTGGTGTGCACCAAGCCGGTGGATGGCATTTGCTACAAGGCTGATAAAAGTTACTACAAGTACATCAAAAACTTACGCCTCAGCATTGTGAACGAGCTCAATAAGGTTTAAGGGAAGCGCACTATGAAAATCACAACATTAATTACCGCTGTGCTGCTGAGCCTTGCCGCCGGCCCTCTGTTTGCCCAGACCCTGACCTATACCGATCCCCTGCCCTTTGGCGACCAGTTAACCAACAAGGATCAACTGGTGCAAAAAGGCATCAGCCGTAACGGCTGGACCTATGAGAAGGTCTCGGATCAGCTCTACCTTGCCACCATCAACCACAAGGGCTATCGGATTAAGGCCGAGCTGGCGGTGGTCGGTGATGAGGCCAAGCTGAAACTGGTGGATGCCAGCTGCGACTGCAAATTCAAGCAGGAAAACGTGGATGGCTGGATGGTGAAACTCAGACGCGCCATCGCCTATGAAATCACCCTCAATGTGCGCGACGATGCCATGCGTAAAAAGCTTGCGATGTGAGCCTGAGAGGGCTTTCCCTCTGGTTAATTCGCTCAGCTTAAAAGAAAAAAGCCCGCAATTGCGGGCTTTTTCAATTCAGCGAGATTAGAGGTTGATCTTCGGGTCCAGCTCGCCGGTCTGATAACGCTTGTACATGGCCTGCAGTGACAGCGGCTTGATTTTCGATGCCATACCGGCACAGCCAAAGGCTTCGTAGCGCTCGGTACAGATATCGGCCATGGCTTCCATGGAGGCCTTGAGGAACTTACGTGGGTCGAACTCACTTGGGTTCTCGGCCAGGAACTTACGTACCGCGCCGGTGGAGGCCAGACGCAGGTCGGTGTCGATGTTCACCTTACGCACGCCGTGCTTGATGCCTTCAACGATTTCTTCCAGCGGCACACCGTAGGTCTCAGGGATTTCACCACCGTATTGGTTGATGATTTCCAGCCAGTACTGGGGCACAGAAGACGAGCCGTGCATCACCAGGTGGGTGTTAGGGATACGGGCGTGGATTTCTTTGATACGGTCGATACGCAGTACGTCACCGGTAGGCTTGCGGCTGAACTTGTAGGCACCGTGGCTGGTACCGATGGCAATGGCCAGGGCATCCACGTGGGTGTCGGCCACAAAGCGCGCGGCTTCTTCGGCGGTGGTCAGCAGCTGGTCGTGGCTCAGTACGCCAGCAGCGCCGATACCATCTTCTTCACCGGCAGTACCGGTTTCCAGGCTACCCAGACAGCCGATTTCACCTTCAACAGACACACCACAGGCGTGGGCGAATGCCACTGTCTTGCGGGTCACGTCGACGTTGTAGTCGTAAGAAGCCGGGGTTTTACCGTCTGACATCAAAGAGCCGTCCATCATCACCGAGCTCATACCCAGCTGGATAGAACGCTGGCACACGTCGGGGTGGGTGCCGTGGTCCTGGTGGATACACACAGGGATATCGGGATACTGCTCGAGGGCGGCGTTCATCAGGTACTTGAGGAACTGAGGACGGGCGTACTTGCGGGCACCGGCAGAGGCCTGAACAATCACAGGGCTGTCGGTGGCTTCGGCCGCCTGCATGATGGCGCGCATTTGCTCAAGGTTGTTCACGTTGAACGCAGGCACACCGTAACCATGCTCTGCAGCGTGGTCCAGCAGTTGACGTAGGGAAATAAGGGCCATTTTTTACTCCATTAATAGGGTGACATCCATGCTGAATTTGGGTCACCGAGGTCGCTATCGTTTGGACTGATTTTTATACCTCCCGGTCTCCCGGGAGGCGGTTTTTTTAATAATAGTAATTTGTTGCAGTGTTATGCCTTGGCACCACGGGCGGTGAGCATGGCCACGGCTGGCAGCTCCTTGCCTTCGAGGAACTCAAGGAAGGCGCCACCACCGGTAGAGATGTAAGACACCTTGTCGGCGATACCGTATTTATCCACGGCCGCCAGAGTGTCACCGCCACCGGCGATAGAGAAAGCAGAAGACTCAGCAATCGCCTGGGCGATACGCTTGGTGCCTTCACCGAACTGGTCGAATTCGAACACACCCACAGGGCCGTTCCAGACGATGGTACCGGCGTTCTTAAGGATGGCCGCCAGGGCCTCGGCGCTGTCTGGGCCGATATCGAAAATCATATCGTCTGCGGCAACATCGCTCACATCTTTCAGGGTAGCCACGGCAGTTGGGCTGAACTCTTTACCCACTACCACATCGGTAGGCACAGGGATATCGCCGCCGCGGCTCTGGGCATTGGTCACCAGACGCTTGGCTTCATCAATCAGGTCGGCTTCATACAGCGACTTGCCCACCTGATTACCGGCTGCGGCAATAAAGGTGTTGGCGATACCGCCGCCGACAACCAGCTGGTCAACGATGCCGGAAAGTGACTCGAGCACGGTCAGCTTGGTTGATACCTTGGAGCCACCCACGATGGCCACCAGCGGGCGGGCTGGGTTGTCCAGCGCCTTACCGAGCGCATCAAGCTCAGCAGCAAGCAAGGGACCTGCGCAGGCGACAGGGGCATAGAGACCCACGCCGTTGGTGGAGGCTTCGGCGCGGTGCGCGGTTCCGAAGGCGTCCATCACGTAAACGTCACACAGGGCCGCCATCTTCTTCGACAGCGCCTCGTCATTCTTCTTCTCGCCCTTGTTGAAGCGCACGTTTTCGAACACAACCACTTCGCCAACGGCAACATCAACGCCATCGAGGTAATCGCTGACCAGGCGCACAGGGCAATCCAGCGCGGCTGTCAGGTAGTTCACCACAGGCTTCATGGAGAACTCTTCGTTGTACTCGCCTTCGGTCGGACGGCCCAGGTGAGACATCACCATTACCGCAGCGCCTTTTTCCAGCGCCAGCTTAATGGTGGGCAAAGAGGCGCGCAGACGGGCGTCACTGGTGACAACGCCATCGGCCACAGGCACGTTCAGATCTTCACGGATAAGCACGCGCTTGCCGTTAAGATCCAGGTCTGACATTTTGATAATTGTCATGGTATTGCTTCCTTATTTTTAATCAAAAACAAATTCTTGTGAGAAAAGCTTGTCCCTGCTCTTCTTCATTATCCTGTAGGGTCAATCGGCTTGTGTGGCGGCCATGGCCAGGGCGGTATCGAGCATGCGGTTGGCAAAACCCCACTCGTTGTCGCACCACAAAAGCATTTTCACCAGATGTCCGGCGCTGACACGGGTCTGGGTGCCATCCACCACGCTGGAGCGCGGATCATGGTTAAAGTCACATGATACCAGAGGCTCGTCGGTATAGCCCAGTATGCCACTGGCGCTGCCATCGGCGGCGGCCTTGAGTGCGGCGTTGATGGTGGCGATATCCACGCGGGTATCCAGGGTCACCGAGAGGTCGATGGCGGTGACATTGATGGTCGGCACCCTTACCGAGATAGCCTCAAACTTGTCTTTCATCTGCGGCAGAATGCGCTCAATCCCACGGGCAAGCTTGGTGTCCACCGGGATAATCGACTGGCTGGCTGCACGGGTACGGCGCAGGTCGTCATGGTAGGCATCAATCACCTGCTGATCGTTCATGGCCGAGTGGATGGTGGTGATTGCACCACTCCTCACGCCAAAGTGGCGGTCGAGCACGTCGATGACCGGCACCAGACAGTTGGTGGTGCAGGAGGCATTGGAGACTACGGTATCTGTGGCTTTAAGGCTGGCATCGTTGACACCATAAACGATGGTGGCATCGACATCGGCAGAAGACGGATGGCTTATCAGTACCTTGCGGGCACCGGCATGAATATGGGCTTCGGCGCTTTGCCTGTCATTGAGGGCGCCTGTGCACTCGAACACCAAATCCACATCCAGCTTCCGCCAGGGCAGCGCGGCGGCATCTTCAACGGCCAGCAAGCGGATGGCGTCATCTCCAAGGTGCATCATACCTTCATTGAGGCTGGCACGGGTATGGAAACGGCCGTGGGTGGTGTCGTAATTGGTCAGGTGAACTATGGCCTCGGGCTTGGCCAGTTCATTAATGGCGACCAGCTGCATCTGGCCCCGTTTGCCGGACTCATAAAGCGCCCTCAGTACGGAGCGGCCGATGCGGCCATAACCATTGATAGCAACACGGATCATAGTGGTGAGCAAATCCTCTGGGGAGGGTGAAAACCCTGTCGGCTCCCCTGCCGACAGAGGCTGACCGGCAACGCCGGTCAGACCGGTGGCAGCCAGGCTGCCACCTTGCTCGCGTCAGTATTAACCCAGCAGCTCTTCGGCGGCGGCAACCACCTTGTCGACGGTGAAGCCGAACATTTCGAACAGCTGATTGGCTGGCGCTGACTCGCCGAAGCTGGTCATACCGATGATGCGGCCGTTCAGACCCACATACTTATACCAGTAATCGGCAATACCCGCTTCCACGGCCACGCGTTTTGTGACGCTGGCAGGCAGAACGGCTTCTTTATAGGCCGCATCCTGCTTGTCGAAGGCATCGGTAGATGGCATGGACACCACGCGTACCTGCTTGCCCTTGGCGGTCAGCTCGGCCTGCGCCTTCACGGCCAGCTCAACTTCAGAACCGGTGGCAATGATGATGAGCTCAGGTGCCGCGGCGCTGTCTACCAGCACGTAGCCGCCCTTGGCGACATTAGCCAGCTGCTCGGCGCTGCGTGGCATTTGCGCCAGGTTCTGACGGGAGAAGATCAGCGAAGTTGGGCCGTCTTTGCGCTCGATGGCATATTTCCAGGCCACGGCAGACTCAACCTGGTCACATGGGCGCCAGGTGCTCATGTTCGGGGTCACACGCAGCGAAGCGATTTGCTCTACTGGCTGGTGAGTCGGGCCGTCTTCGCCCAGACCGATAGAGTCGTGGGTGTAAACCTGGATGTTCTGCACCTTCATCAAGGCAGCCATACGCGTGGCGTTACGGGCATATTCCATAAACATCAGGAAGGTAGCGCCGTATGGCACAAAGCCGCCGTGCAGAGCGATACCGTTGATGATGGCGGTCATACCGAACTCACGCACACCGTAGTGCAGGTAGTTACCGCTGGCATCGTCACCTGTGATGGACTTGGAAGCCGAGTACATGGTCAGGTTGGATGGGGCCAGGTCGGCACTGCCGCCGAGGAATTCAGGCAGCATGGCGCCGAAGGCTTCCAGGGCGTTTTGTGAGGCTTTACGGGAAGCGATATTGGCAGGGTTGTTCTGCAACTTCTCGATATAGGCCTGGGCTTCTGCGCCGAAGTTGGCTGGCAGTTCGCCGTTCACGCGGCGCTGGTATTCTGCGGCCAGCTCTGGGTAAGCAGCGGCGTAAGCGGCAAACTTGGCATCCCAGGCTTTTTCAGAAGCGATACCGGCTTCTTTGGCATCCCACTCGGCATAAATGTCAGCAGGAATAACGAATGGATCGTGCTTCCAGCCGAGGAATTCACGGGCGGCTGCGATTTCAGCATCGCCCAGTGGCGCGCCGTGACAGTCGTGTGAACCGGACTTGTTTGGAGAGCCGTAACCAATCACAGTCTTACAGCAGATAAGGGTTGGACGAGGGTCAGCCTTGGCCGCCTTGATGGCAGCGTCGATGGCGTCGCTGTCGTGACCGTCAACACCGGCAATCACGTGCCAGCCGTAAGATTCGAAACGCTTTGGCGTGTCGTCGGTGAACCAGCCTTCAACGTGACCGTCGATAGAGATGCCGTTGTCATCCCAGAAGGCAATCAGTTTGCCCAGACCCAGGGTGCCTGCCAGAGAGCAAGCCTCGTGGGAGATACCTTCCATCAAGCAGCCGTCACCCATGAACACGTAGGTGAAGTGGTCAACGATGTCGTGACCGTCACGGTTGAACTGAGCAGCCAGCACTTTCTCAGCAATGGCCATACCCACGCCGTTGGTGATGCCCTGACCCAGAGGACCCGTGGTGGTTTCGATGCCTGGGGCATAACCATACTCAGGGTGGCCTGGGGTGCGAGAGTGCAACTGACGGAATTGCTTTAGATCGTCAATAGACAGGTCATAACCGGCCAGGTGCAGCAGCGAGTAGTGCAGCATGGAGCCGTGGCCATTGGAGAGGATGAAACGGTCGCGATCGGCCCACTGTGGATTGGTGGGGTTGTGCTTCAGATGACCGCGCCAAAGGACTTCGGCAATATCAGCCATCCCCATTGGGGCACCGGGGTGACCGGAGTTGGCCTTTTGAACGGCGTCCATGCTGAGGACACGGATAGCGTTGGCGAGTTCTTTACGAGACATGCTCTCTCCTGCTTGTATTGAGGCTTTTCGGGCAATTGTGGGCACATATTTTCCCTTAACAGGGCTTGTGGACGCAAATTTAAATTTCCACCACAGTCGTAGAAAAATCACAGTTGCTTTTATGCAGCGGCCGCTACAGCAAACTATAGTCAAGAGGGCGTGCCAACTTAGCCCTTTATCACGCTGAATTTGTTGAATTTAATAATTTCCTTTGCCAAAACAGCCCACTGACAGTCAGGCATCTGGGTCACAAATGGCACTAAATTTTCCCAAACGGGGGATGATCGTGGAGAGAAATTCAACTAAAATGGCCGTCTAGATGTAGATGCTTCTACACGTTTAACGCTTAAAGACGAGATTTTCCAAACATGGCAAAACACTTGTTTACCTCTGAGTCGGTCTCAGAAGGTCATCCCGATAAAATTGCAGACCAGATCTCCGATGCCGTACTCGACGCTATCCTGGCCCAGGATCCCAAGGCCCGCGTTGCGTGCGAAACTTACGTAAAAACCGGTATGGTAATGGTGGGCGGTGAAATCACTACCTCTGCCTGGGTTGATATCGAAGAACTGACCCGTAACACTGTCCGTGAAATTGGCTACGTTCATTCTGACATGGGCTTCGACGCCAACTCCTGTGCGGTTCTGAGCGCCATCGGTAAGCAGTCTCCCGACATCAACCAGGGTGTTGACCGCAGCGACCCACGTGAACAGGGCGCCGGCGACCAGGGTTTGATGTTTGGCTACGCCAGCAACGAAACCGACGTGCTGATGCCAGCCCCAATCACCTACGCCCACGCGCTGGTGAAGCGTCAGTCTGAAGTGCGTAAAGACGGCACCCTGCCTTGGCTGCGCCCAGACGCCAAGTCTCAGGTAACCTTCGCCTACGATGAAGGCAAGATTATCGGCATCGATGCCATCGTACTTTCTACCCAGCACTGCGACTCTGTGTCTCAGTCTGATCTGGTAGAAGGCGTGATGGAAACCATCATCAAGCCTGTGTTACCTGCCCAGTGGCTGAACAAGGACACCAAGTTCTTTATCAACCCAACTGGCCGTTTCGTTATCGGTGGCCCTATGGGTGACTGTGGTCTGACTGGTCGTAAGATCATCGTTGACACCTACGGCGGCATGGCCCGTCACGGTGGCGGCGCTTTCTCCGGTAAAGACCCATCCAAGGTTGACCGCTCAGCCGCATACGCTGCCCGTTATGTTGCCAAAAACATCGTGGCTGCCGGTCTGGCTGACCGCTGTGAAATCCAGGTTTCCTACGCCATCGGCGTGGCCGAGCCAACGTCCATCAGCATCGAGACCTTCGGTACCGGTAAGCTGCCTGAAGAGAAACTCATCCAGCTGGTGCGTCAGCACTTCGACCTGCGCCCATACGGCCTGACCGAAATGCTGAACCTGGCCCGTCCTATCTACCAGGCGACTGCCGCATACGGCCACTTCGGCCGCAGCGAGTTCCCCTGGGAGCAAACCGACAAGGCCGAGGCCCTGCGCGCAGACTCAGGTCTGTAATCAGGCACTTGCCCATAAAAAACCGCCGAAAGGCGGTTTTTTATTGTCCTGAATTGGGTATCAAGATGCGGCTGCACGGCCTTGATAGCGCTATCAGCAGTGATCGAAATGGGCGGTTTCCACCAACATAAAACCAAGCTGAGATTCAGGCACGGCCACCATTTCAAGCACGGTCAGCTCAGAAGCTGCTGGCAGTTCCTGGTATTCCCAGCATCCCTGCCAGTGATTCACAGCGCCACAAAATACCCCCTGCCCGTCTGCAAGCAGCCAATAGCCTTCACGCGGCATACCACCACGAAATGCGCTGACCTCAAGACCTTTATGCTGACACAGGCTGAAGGCGAACCTGAGTTTATCCCAAGCACTTAACGGATGATGGGCGTAGGGTGCCAGTAAGGATTCAATTGGGGTGGGACTTACAGCCATGGTTCTCCCTGTTGGTCGGCGCTGTATTCACTACTGTCGCTGGAGGCATCATTGTGCAGCATGGCGTAGGCGCGGGCAATCTCGGCCGGCATCGCCTTGGCATACAGCCACCCCTGCACATAACCTACACCGGCGTTGGCCACAAAGGTGGCTTCGGCCTCGGTTTCCACCCCTTCGGCCACCAGCGCAAACCCCAGGTTCTGACACAAATCGCACACCTGACAATAGAGCACCCGCCCCTTATCTTCCTGCGCCTTGGCCAGCATGCTGCGGTCTAATTTAATGCCGTCCACCCCGATTTGAGTCAGCAGGCTAAGGCTCGAAAAACCGGTGCCAAAGTCATCCAGCAGGAAACGGAACCCCAGGGTTTGCAATTGCTCAATCGACTTGTTGATGCCATCCAGATCCTTCATAAAGGCGCTTTCGAGGATCTCTACCTCAATTTGTGCCGCATAGCGTCCAAGAGCGGTTCTGAGGCGATCGAGCATTTGCACATCGTTGAGATTATTGGGGTCAAGGTTGATGCTCACCTTGGGCTGAAAACCCATTTTCTCCCAACGAGTTAAATCTTCTGCCACCGTGGTTATCACAAAGCGATCAATCACGTGGGAAAAGCCCGCCTTCTGGAAGGCATCGATAAACCAGGGGCCTTTTATCTGACCATGGGCATCTTTAAGCCGCAGCAAGGCCTCGAAACCGACAACCTTTTTCTCCGGCAACTTGAGTTTGGGCTGATAGTAGATAAGCAGTTCACCGGACAGCACTTCACGGACAGTTTTTTCAAGGTTGCGGCTGGCTGCCAGGGTCTCCGACTGATTACGGCTGTACTGACGTTCAGACAGACGCTCAATGTCATATTGCAGCTCGGCGCGTTTAATCAGCTCTCTATCGAAGCTGTTGGTATCGGTAAACACACTGTAGCGGCGGATAAAGGGGCGATAGACAAACACCCCGATGATGACCAACAGAATTTGCAGCAAAATAACCCCAAAGCCACCGGAGGCAATCCAGCTGTTGAGGAAAATCGGCGTCACCCAGGGGAATGGCCTGCCATCGAATTGCATCAGCCCGGTTTGCAATACCGACCAGGCCAGCAGCACGTTTAGGCAAGGCAGGACAACGAACGGCACCGCCATGCGCAGGTTAAACACAATCGGCAGGCCATAGATCAGCAGCTCGTTGATATTAACCAGCGAAAAAGGGGCCGCGATTTTGGCTAGGTTTCGGCTTTGGGCATCACGACTTTCAAGGAAAATGGCAATAAGTAATGGAATGGTGGCACCGCTGCCGCCAAGCAGCACAAAAAGGTCCATAAACTGGCTCAGCGTCAGACCGGGAGCTATCAGCTGCTGGCCATTGTCAGATCCCATCAGCAGCAGATACGCATTATCGCCATGCACCCCAAAACACCACAGCAAATGGGTCACCAACACCCGAAACAGCACCTGCCCAAGCGCTCCGAACTCGCCAATGGCATCAAGCAGCGGCGTGCCGGCAAACTGCATCCCCAGAGTTACCCCATGCAGCACCAGCAACACCAGCACAAAGGTCAGCACCATGGGCACAATCAAATTAATGTGCTGCTGCAAATAGTTACTGAGCTCGGTGCTTCTCACCAACTTCAGGGAGTCGAGCAGTAAAAACTGCCTCAGCACATAGGTGGCAAAAATGGGAGTAAAAACAATGCGCGGGTCATTAAGCACCTCAATCATGTAGTCACTGAATACCTGCCCTTGCTGGGCATGTACGTGCAGCGAAAACACAATCCCCAACGACAGGGTAGCGGTGGCAATGGGAGAGATTTCGAGGTACTTGGCAAAGTGATACGACAGCGACAACATGGCCAGCAGCGGGAACAAATGTCCCAGTGTGGCACTGATACCGCCAAACCATAAAAAAGCGTCAGTTTTGGCAAGCTCTGGCGTAAAGGTATCGCCAAGCACGGGAATGAGAGCAAGCAGTGCATTGATCAGCAGAAAAGGCAGCAGCGCGATGAAGGACTCACGCACTGCGAGCAGAAAGCTTCTGTCGATCAACTGAAAACTGCCGGGCATACCACTTGCGACTCACTCAGTAACATTAAAATAACCTTAACCTATAAAACCATGGCGTGACAGGTAATTTGCTCAGAGCGGTTTAAGCAATAAGTAGAAACCCCGTCCATTGTCATCAAAAAAGTCAGCCACTTGCATCTGTGCCCGCTGCACGTGCACATTGAGTGAGTGCTCATTTTCCTCGGCAATAAAGGTGACAAGGCCATCGAAGCGTTTCTTGGCCTGCGCCAAAATTTCATTCACCAGCGGTGTGAACACGCCCTTGCCGCGAAACGCCGGCGCCACCCACACAGGCCCATAGCAGCCAGGCCTTTGCAGACGGATATCCAGCTCCTTTGCCACAGATTGGGCGCGGGAAAAAAGTCGCCGGTAAAATGCCGAGCCCTGATAAAAGCCTTCAGATGTCACCACCCCATAGCCGACAATGGCGCCGCCTTGCAGCGAAAGCAGTAACAGCTCCCGAGCAATTAGTTCAGTAAAGGCTTTTTTATCAAAGAGCTGCGCCTCAAGCCCTGGGTCGTCGGAGCTTAACTCATCGCGGCCATGGCGCCGCTCCAGTGCGACCAGCGCCGCTATATCATCGGGGGTTGCCAGTCTAATCACTCAAGGCTCCGATTGGCGAAAAATGCCATTATACCCGAGTTACTCCCCCAGACGATGAATTGAGCAAATCTGCTGAAAATTTGCGGTTTTGCGACTTGAGAACCACACTGTACTGAGTCCCAAGGAATAAGGCGCCCGCCCCCTATGCTGCCAGAATCAGTCAACCCCCACACAAGCTTGCTCGAGTCTGACACGCCTCAGGTCAACCTGGTGCGTTGGATGCATCAATGCGAGCTAATCAAGCGTTACTACGAAGCCGACTATGTGTTTGTGGCACAAAAAATTGCGCAGGGATTTGAAGTTCTGGTCAGTGCCATCGCCGATGTGCCCCATTTCACCTCCGGACAGACCTTTGACAGGGATACCCCCCTGTTTTTGGATCTGGTGAACGCCATGCCCGACGGACTTTCCATTGATTTGAGCCGCTACGCTGCCGGAGAGCTGCCCGCCGAGTTCGACAACTGCATCGGCTTGTTGGCCCGCCCCATTCTCTGGCCCGACGGGTCCATTTTTGGTTGCCTGTGTGTGCTGTCACACAGCAAAGTTGAAAATCAAAGCCTCAACAGCCTGATGCTGGAGCCGTTTCAAATATTGCTGCAACAGGACTTGGCACTGCTGTGCCAAAGTCACAGAGTTGAGTCGCTGTCGATGCGGGACCGGGAAACCGGCATGCTCAATCACTATGGCTTTATCATGATGGCGCCAAGGCAACTGAACCTTGGGCGCCGTTTTGGTGCCCATGCCGGGATCATTTTCTTTGAACTGCTGGACGACCCGGCCAAGCCAAAAGACCTGACCGAGAAACATCACCGGCTGCTGGGCAACATAGTGCAGCACACCATACGCACCGCCGACATAGCCGCACACTACAGCGACACCCTGTTTGTGGTACTGGCGTTTTTGGACAACGAGCGCGACCTGTCCCACATAGTGCACAGGGTCGAAAAACAGCTGGCACAGCAGGACCCTAACCTGAAATTGGATCACAGCTACCGCTTCTTTACGCCCGATACCAGCACCAAGCTTGGCCCCATGCTGACACTGGCAAAAGAAAACCTGCAAAGCTGGCAAAGGGAGCAACGCGCCAAGGCCGCTGCCAATGAAGAAAATGCCAAGGAGACAGCCCCCGAATAGAACACAGCGTTCGTCAGGCTGGATTTTTCTCAATTTGCTGGCTAAGTTATGATGTAATAACAAAAATTACATTATGTGAACATTCATGTCTTTACACCCTGTTTCCGAATGGTTGCTGGAACATCCCCACCCGGCCATCGATGAACCCCGTTGGCATCAGCTCACTCAGCTTCTTTGTCAGCTTTTCAAGGCCAGCGCCAGTGCCCTGGTGCAGTACCACTTTGGCGATGCCAGACTGATTTCGGTCAAACAGAACAAAAATGTTGGCCTGACCCAGGGTGCCATTGAGCCTATCGATCATCTTAAGCAGCGTCTGTCCAACACCTCATTACCGGACGAAGGCATCTGGCGCCATGGCCTGATTGAACTGCCCCTGCATTGGCCCGGTGGCGGCATTTTTGGTGCCGTACTGCTGGTATGCGACAAACTGCCCCCTAACCTCGACAGCTGCCAAACCCTGGCCGCCCCCATCATCGATTACCTGCAATCTGAGCTGAAGGTATACCGTCAGGCAAGACAAATGGAGCAACTGTCTCTGCAGGACGAAGCCACCCAGATGCTGAACAGCCACGGTTTCAATCTGATGGCGCCCAGGCAACTGAATCTGAGCCGCCGACTGGGCTCCCACGCCGGCTTGGTATTGATGGAAAACGGAACTGAATACCAGGGCCATGAAGCCGAAGAAAAGCTGCGCTCGCTGGCGCAGGTGGTGTTTGATAACCTGCGTGAAGCCGATTTGGCAGCCCGGATTGGCAACCAGATTGTGCTGCTCGCCTTTGTCGACAGCGAAGCGAACCTCGACTCCCTGGTCACCCGGCTTCGCAAGCAGTTCGCCCGCAAGCTTGAGCCGCAGCGGGTACTCACCGGCCACAGCTTCTTCACCCCCGACTCGCATCTGGAACTCGGCCCCATGATGGCCCAGGCAAACGATGAGCTGCAAACTACCCGAGCACGCCTGTATCCCAAAGCGGTGATAAGCAAACCCATTGAACCGTTGGATAACGAAACGCTGAATATCAGCGAACAGTTTATGGCCACTGAAGCCGCAGCCGACGAGAGCCCCGTTGAGGATGTGGCTGAGCCTGTGGAGGATGCGGCCGAACCGGTTGAGGAGGTGACAGAATCCGTTGAAGATATAACTGAGCCCGTTGAAGAAGTAACTGAGGATATAACTCCGGACGTGACTCAGGCCGAAGCAGACGAACAGCCAGACAACACACCAGCCGCTGACGTCCTCGTTCAGCAGCCCGGCGTCAATGAAAGTTCAGAAGCAGCCGCCGATGGCTCGGAGCGAGTCACTGATGGTTCTCAAATATCTGAAGGCTCTCAACAAGTCGCTGAAGGCTCTGGCGAAGTGACTCAAGAGACGCCAGCAGAAAAACCAAAGCGGCGTGGCAGAAGTGCGGCGAAATCCTCCGCAACTGGCGCTGGCAATACAACCGGCAGCAGAAGCTCGGGCAGAAGGCGCTCAGCGGCCAAAACCACGGCAGACAGCAACGCTGACAATGGCCCGGCGAGTAAAAGCACTGCCGGCAAAAGCACACCCAGAAGTAGCGGACGGCGCAAGAAAACCAGCGACTGACATGCCAGGCGCAGCAGCGCGGTAATCCATCTTTCATTCGGCCTGCATCCAAGCAGGCCGTTTTATTTAATGGCAGTTATTCAGTGAAGACGTCAGTCATCACCGGGCTCAGGTGCCGACTGGCCCTTGGCCCACTCAATTGCGAGTACCACAGGGTAAGGCGACATAAACACCAGCCCCAGACCAATAAGCACCGCCGCCCAAATCATCCCGGCCAATTGACTGGTCAGCTCTGTGCCCAAATACAGCCAGGCACCGGTAACCACCATGATCAGACCAATCCAGTGCAGGATTTTCAGAAATTTCATTACACTTTTCATCGATTCCACCACATAATCGCCTTCAGGACGGCGATATTTGCCGTCAAAGTACAGTATGGAAACCTGCATGATCAAGAAAATCGCCCTGATAGCCGCCGCTACCCTGAGCCTGGCGGGCTGTCAAACCACCCCGACATCTGAAGTGAGCAATATGGATCTTCTGGGAAGCTGGCACATAGAACAGGTATACGACCGTCCGGTTATCGACTACAGCCCGGCCAAGCTGGTGTTTGAGCCCAGCGGCAAGCTGACTGGCAATAACAGTTGCAACAACTTCTTCGGCTCCTACGCGCAGGATGGCGACAAGCTGACCCTGATGCCAGCCGGCATGACCCGCAAAGCCTGCGTCGATGCGCTGATGGATCAGGAAGCCAGAGTCACTGACGCCCTGCCCAAGGTACACGCGGCCAAAGAGTCCCAGGGCAAGCTACTGCTGCTCGATGAGGCGGGCCAAACTCTGGTGATCTTAAGTCGTCTGTAAGCACTAAAGTTCACCGCAAAAAAGCCCCGCATTGTCGGGGCTTTTTACGTTTTAACGCACAGGTTTAAACGAACTACTGGGTAGCGGTTTTCTGCTCCGCCTCACGGCTGCTGGCGATTTCGGCGCTGGTTTCCATATCGGCATTGTAGTGGGCGATATCAATTTCACCCTCAGAGCGGGCAATCACTGTGGTGGCCACCAGGTCGCCGGACACGTTGACCACGGTGCGGGCCATATCCAGCACCCGGTCGATACCGGCAATAATGGCTACCCCTTCCAGAGGAAGGCCAACTGTGGTGAGTACCAGAGTCAGCATCACCAGACCAGCCCCCGGAACCCCGGCGGTGCCGATAGAAGCGAGCGTTGCAGTCAGCACTATGGTGAGATAATCCACCCAGGTTAAATCCACCCCAAAAGCCTGGGCCACAAACAGCGCCGTGACCCCTTGGTAAAGGGCGGTGCCATCCATATTGATAGTGGTGCCAAGGGGCAGCACAAAGCTGGAAATCTTTTTGTTTACACCCAGATACTCGCTGGCGCACTTCATGCTGGCAGGCAGGGTACCGGCACTGCTGGAGGTGGTGAAAGCCACCGCCATGGCATTGCTAATACCTTTAAAGAACTGAATGGGGCTCAGTCCGGCCACCAGTTTCAGCACCAACGAATAAAAGCCCAGAATATGCAGCGCGCAGCCCAGGTAAACAGCAAAAATCACCTTGATAAGCGGCAGCAGCATGTCGATGCCGTATTCACCCGCCACCCAGGCCATCAGGCCAAACACCCCGTAAGGGGCGAGCTTCATCACCATGTCAGTAAGCTTGTACATGGCTTCGGCAAGGCTTTCGAATACCTTAATGGCCGGCTTACCGTGGTCGCCAATCAGCACCAGCGCCACACCCAGGGCCACAGCAAATACAATCACCTGTAAAATCTGGCCACTGGCCAGCGCGGCGACCGGATTGGTGGGCACTATGTTCACCAGGGTATCCATTACCGAAGGGGCCGCTTTCACCTCGGCGCTGAGGTCGTGCCCTTCCAGACTAAGGCCCGCGCCTGGCTCCAACAGCCAGCCCACCAGCAGTCCCACCGAAATGGCAATGGCGGTAGTTCCCAAATAAAACGCGAAGGATTTGAAGCCGATACGCCCCATGCGGGCGGTATCCTGCATCGAGGTCACCCCCACAATCAGCGAGCAAAACACCAGCGGCACAATCAACATCTTGATGGTGTTTACAAACAGGGTGCCTATGGGTTTGAGGGCGCTGGCATCGGGGCCGAGGGCAAGGCCAACGCCTATACCAAGCAGCATGCCGGTAAGAATTTGCAGCCACAGGGGCACGGCGCACCAACGGCGCCACAGACTAGCGGGAGGAGTAGCAGACATACCAGAACCTTTTCAGACTTGCTAAAGGGGCACGCTCAGCATCCTTCCCGGCGCGCTCGGCATCAGACGGCCGAACGCGAATATTAACATTTGCTGTGAAACCGGGTGGGGATCGGCTTCACAACTTGTGCGGCCTTCTGACTCAGGCCTCAAAAAAACCGCGGTTTTCAGCGCTGAACCGCTGCGGATAGAGCGCCGCCGGAGGCTGCTCGCGCTCAATCAAATAACTCCAGTAATCATCATCAAAACCCGCCAGCATGTTGTCGCTTTTACCCTGTTGCTTCAGGATGAGATACCACCAAACCGTCGCCCACAGCCCTAAGGTGAGCAGCGTCAAACAAAAGTGCAGTGGATGATTAATCTGCGCCTCTCCAAAGAGCTCACCAGGCTTATCTGATTGATGTAATGACAAAAAAACTTTGGGACGCACAACATGAATACGCTTGGCCATCTGATCCCCCCAAATTTAGCACCAGCTCCAACCTGCTTTTAAGTGTAGCCGCATTCGACTTTAGTCGAATACCTCATAGGCGGTATTTTAGCGACATCAGACCAACGGCTCATGACCTCAAGCCGTTCAGGTCAAGCCAGACGCAGGCTGCATCCGGGTGGGTGGCTGTGCTAGATTATCGGCTCTAAAACAATAACAGGAATGCTTGATGAACATACGCAAGGCTGTGGCGGCCGACTTAACCGATATCGTCAACTTTAACCAGGCCATGGCGATGGAAACCGAAGGGCTGCAGCTCGACACAGCTACCCTCTCCAAGGGCGTGTCTACCCTGCTGGAAAACCCCGCCAAAGGCTTTTATCTGGTCGCCGAGATTGACGGCGAGATTGCCGGTTCGCTGATGGTTACCTTCGAGTGGAGTGACTGGCGCGCCAAAGACTATTACTGGATCCAGAGCGTGTACATTCGCCCTGAGCACAGACGCAAAGGCATTTACTCCCGTCTGTATCAGGCCGTCAAAGACCTGGCTACCGAGTCCGGTGGCGCCGCCAGTTTCCGCCTCTATGTGGAGCAGGAAAACGCCAATGCCCAGCGCACCTACGAAGCCCTTGGCATGGAAAAGAGCTACTACCTGATGTACGAAGAAAAGCCGAAAAACTGATAACAGGTTAATTTAAGAAATAAAAAAGGCCATCATCGATGGCCTTTTCAGTTTAGTCACAAATGCTGGTGACCTTGATGGCGAGGCCACCCAGGCTGGTTTCACGGTACTTGGCATGCATGTCTTTGCCGGTCTCGTACATGGTGGCAATCACCTTATCGAGGCTGACTCTGGGGTCTGAAGTGCGCCGCAGCGCCATCCGCGCGGCATTCACCGCTTTTACCGCAGCAATGGCATTGCGCTCGATACAGGGCACCTGCACCTGACCCGCGACCGGATCGCAGGTCAGCCCCAGGTTGTGCTCCATGGCGATTTCGGCCGCCATACACACCTGAGCCGGGCTGGCACCCATGAGCTCCGCAAGCCCCGCCGCTGCCATAGAGCAGGCAACGCCCACTTCGCCCTGACAACCCACTTCGGCACCCGAAATAGATGCATTACGCTTATACAAACTGCCAATGGCCGCGGAGGCCAGCAGGAAGCGGCTGTATTCCTTTTGCCCAAGCGGCTGAATAAAGCGGTCAAAGTAGGCCATCACCGCCGGAATGATCCCGGCCGCACCATTGGTCGGGGCCGTGACGACCCGGCCGCCGGCGGCATTTTCTTCGCTGACCGCCAATGCAAACAGGTTAACCCAATCCACAATTTCCATCGGATCTGCGCTGATGCGGCCGTTGCTTTCAAGCTGTTTCAGCAGCGCCGGTGCCCGGCGCGGCACCCGCAGAGGCCCGGCAAGCACACCTTCGGTGTGGCAACCTCGCTCAATAGCCTGCTTCATGGTCAGCCAGATGTCGCGAAATCCACGGTAAATATACTCTTCACTGTGACAGGCCTTTTCATTGGCCAGCATCAGGGTAGAAATGCTCACCCCTTCAGCGCGACAAAGCTCTACCAGCCGCTCGGCATCTTCGAATGGATAGGGGAACAGGGTCTCACCGCCCTGCACCTTGCCAAAATCGGCCTCCTCCACCACAAAACCACCACCGATGGAGTAGTAGGTTTTCGAGAGCAGCAGCTCATCCCCGGCAAAGGCGCTTAAGGTCATGGCGTTTTCATGCAGTGGCAAGGCATGGGGATGAAACACCATGGCGTCGCGGGCAAAACGCACCGGTCTGCCGCTTTCAAGCCACAGGGTTTCTGTCTCATTGACGGCGGTAATAGTTGCGGGAATCGCATCGATATCCACGCTTTCAGGGCTGTTGCCCATCAGCCCCAATAAAATGGCGATGTCGGTATGGTGGCCCTTGCCGGTGAGCGACAGTGACCCATACACATCGGCTTTCAGGCTATCGACACGACCGGAAAGATTTAAGTTATCAAGAATATCCACAAAGGCTTTGGCTGCCTTCATCGGCCCAACTGTATGGGAACTCGAAGGCCCGATACCAATTTTGTAAATATCAAAGGTACTGAACATGGAAGACTCCAAAACGCAGAGGCGGCGCTGTGCGCCGCCCGTCAATCAACTTAGGCCGCCAGACCGTAGAGGATGGCAGTCATCGACAGCAAACCGGCAACTATCACGAAGATATTGCTGATGCGGCCACGATAGGCCTTGAGCGCTGGTACGCGATACACGGCGTACATAGGCATCAGGTAGAGGATGGCGGCAATAATAGGGCCACCGAGGGCTTCAATCATGCCTAGGATGCTGGGGTTGATAACCGCAACGGCCCAGATGGTCAGGAACATAAAGCCGAGGATAAAGCGGTTCAGTTTGGCTTCGTTAACCGCCTTGCCCTTGCCTTCGAACTGCTTAACGATAATGCCGCGCATACCTTCACTGGCCCCCATGTAGTGACCAAAGAAAGACGACACAATGGCCACAAAGGCGATGAAAGGACCAAAGTAGCTGATAAAACCACTGTCGAACACGTTGGCCAGGTACGACAGAATTGGCAGGTTCTGGCTCTTGGCTTCGGCCAGCTGCGCAGGGCTTAACGACAGCACGCAGGAGAACACAAACAGCATCACAAAACCCACCAGCATCATGGCGGTGTTGCGCAGAATGATATCAGCCTTGCGTGACGCATTGGCGCCGTGTTCGCGCTTGAGGGAAACAGCAAACTGACTGATAGCTGGCGAGTGGTTAAAGGCAAAAATCAGCACTGGAATCGTCAGCCAGATAGTGCCGAGGAAGTCTCCGGCGGCAGGCACTTCTTTCACCGCGGCCAGGTTCCAGTTGGGCATCATATACAGCGACATAAAGGCGAGGATGGCCACCAGCGGATACACCAGGAACTGGGTTACCTTGAGCATCATTTTCTCACCGGCCACCATCACCGACATCATGCCGAGAATAAGCACACCCGAGAGCAGCCAGCGCGGCAGCGATTCCATACCCAGCTGGTTGACCATAAAGCTGTCGACCACGTTGGTAATACCCACGCCATAAATAAGCACAATCGGGTAAATCGCGAAGAAATACAGCAGTGTAATGGCTTTACCTGCGCCCTTGCCGAAGTGCTCTTCCACCACCTGGGTGATATCACTGCCGGCGATGGATGAGGAGCACACAAAACGCGACAGCCCGCGGTGGGCCAGATAGGTCATGGGGCCAATCAAAAATGCCATTACCACCAGCGGCCAAAAGCCACCCATACCGGCGTTAATGGGCAAAAACAAAATACCTGCGCCTACGGCGGTGCCGAACAGACTGAGCATCCATGTTGTATCCTGCGCCGTCCAGGGCATAGCAGTGTGGGGCTGTGAAGAAGTTGGGGAGGTAGTTGCTTGCCGGGTAGCGGCAGTCATGGCTTCGTTGGACATAGGCTCAACCTTGGCACCGAGAGTGCGGTAAACGTTGGGGTATGAGTCGCGACTCAAAATTCGCCGCAAGCATAGCCAAAAGGCAAGTGCCAACCTTTGATCCACGGTCAAATTACGTAATTAAATTTCATGAAATGCTGATATTGCGATCCCGATCCCGCATGAGGCGTAATTTATTTTCAGTTGAGTTGCCAGCCATTAACCCACAGTTAACCGCTGGAAACCCGTGGGACACAAGTGGCACAGTCCATCAACCCAGACACGATAAAACTTGTCCTGCTCCGCCCTGATTTCCAGCCATCAGAGCAACTGACTCAAGAACCCTTGGTTAAAAAATAAAGGGCGAAATCACAAGCGGTTAAAGAATCCACGATATCGAGGTTTCGAGGCCTGCAAAACCGGCCAAAAACAAAAAACCGGCCACCAGGGCCGGTTTTGTCAACACAGGTATTTGCGTTACAGCGCCAGGCTGGTGCCGGTCAAATCCAGGGTTTCTTTCACGTCGGCGGCAATATCATCCTCAGTGAAACGGAACGGACGGAAGCGCTTTTCGGTGGAATAAAGCAAGGTCTGGTCGGCAAATTCGGGCCGTAAGATATTGCTCGTTTCCGAGTAAGTCAGAATGCCGCGGGCATCAACGCCGGTGTCGGTAAAGCTCACCGCCATCATCCAGCTGGAGCCATAACGGATTTGATAGCCCTTTGCAGTCAACCCGGACTTAAGCGCATTGCCGCTGACCACATCCAGCGCAGGCGTGTAGCTGTGCTGTGGGATCAGGGTGTCATCGCCACTTAAACTGGTGGAGAACACGTTAAAGCCACCCTCGGCATTGTGACTGCCAGGCCAGGGCAAGCGCTGGCCACTGGGCAAACCATTCGGCAGTGAACGCTCGACAAACTGCACGCTGCCAAGCGGAGCATCCACGGCAAAGCCAGCGTTTTCAAGATCCAACGCCGCCAGCGCCAATGCTCTTAGCGCGCTGCCATCGCTGGCAAGACCGCTGGGCGTGGTGGCCGCCGCCGTGTAATCAAAGGGCACGGTCAGCATGGTTTCGTCACTGAAGTTGTGGGCAAATTCACGCAGTAGCGCCCCACCAATGCTGTCGTTGTCCTGCTTGCCATTCCAGCGCGACAGCGCATCGCAGGCGGCGCTGATGTCCTTGGAGACACCATCTGCCACCACCACAGGGGTTGAACCCTGGGCGTCACACTGAGCCAGCAAATCGCTGAGCACCATTTCGGCCAGATAGCTGCGATTACCCAGCGCCGCCGCTTCCAGCTCGTCGAGGTTAAATTTGCCATCACTGCCACCGGCATCGCTCATCATCTTCAGCGCCATGCGGGTACGCAAAGACTGCTTGCCCCGCTCAGGGCCATACATGGGCGAGAAGAACTCCAGCGGCTGCTCAAGGTTGGTCGACCAGAACGAGTTATTGGAGTTTTGCACAAAGTCGGTGCGCTCAAGCATGGGCGCGCGGTTGTATGGCATGGGGCCATCGAAGGTGAACAGCGAGGTGTTACCGGGCAAAATGGTAAAACCGGCCTGGGCGCGGGCATCGATAATCGCCTTCTCGGTACGCAGCAGCATCACAGCGGCATCGGACAAACCCGGCACAGTGGAGTCGTCGATATAGAAGGCGTTACCTTCTTTATCGGCGTACATGGTGTTATTGAAAATCACTCCATCATAATCTTTAAACGCCTGCTGGAACTCGTCCTTGTTTTTGGCAAGGTTCATCGACAGCCAGTGATCAATAGGATCCATATTGGCCATGTTGGCGTCCTGCAACATAAAGGCGCCGCCATCATCCCAGCCAAAAGGAGCAAGATTTGCCGGGGCTTCAATCATCACCCCTTTATCTGTGCTGTAGACATCCTTCTCGGCCACCAGAATGCCCGCAGGCCCTGCATTCACCAGCACCTGCACGGTTTCCTTGTGGATGTCCATCGGGGCGCCATCCATCAGGTATTGCATCCGGTCGCCAGACTTAAGTTCAAGCTGATACACAATAAAGTGTTCGGCGGTGGAGAAGGTATGGGTCCAGGCGAGGTTTTCGTTAAAGCCAATATTGATAGGCCCGGGCATACCCACCAGCGAGCCGCCCATCACGTCCAGATGGCCGGGAATAGTGGCGTGAGACTGCCAGAAGCGTAAGTTACCTGTATGGGGGAAGTGCGGGTTACCAAGCACCATGCCGCGGCCATTTTCAGTTTTGTCTTTCCCCAGTCCCCAGCCGTTGGAGCCCAGATCCCGCGGATTGGTTTCCGGCGTTTGAATGCGCGCCGCGCGGGCTATCAGCCGTTGGTTCACATCCGCCACAAAGGCCTTGCTGGCAGCAGGATTGTGTTTAACCGCGGCGTAGGATGCCCCTGCCGGACCAATAATGCGTGGCAGATACTCGGTGCCATCACCGGGGTTGGCGTAAAAAATCAGGTCGAGGAAGTTGGCCGCGCCCGGCAAGAGGGCGATGGAAAACAGGTAAGTCACCACATCCTCCGGCGCTATGGGTTTCACCCACGGCTGCCCGGCACAGAAGGGCTCGCCCTGCACCTTGCCTTCGTCCATATCGGCCAGAAACTGGTTATAGCCAGCGGCAAAGCCGGTGATAAGGGCACGGGAGTTGTCGCTGAAACTTGGCCATTTGGCTTCGGCCTGCGCACGGGTCTTCAGCGCCTTGTAAGCAAAGTCACTGATTAAGTTGCCATTATCTTCAGAGGTCGGCATGCCGGTGGTAAAATCCAGGCTGGCATGGGGGCCAAAGTACAGCGAGCGCTCTGAGTTGGCCTTGATAAAACCGTCCGCCAGAATACAGAGGTTATCCTGGGCCTGCACATAACCATTACCAAAGCCCAGACTCTCGAGGTTGTCGGCCTTGATATGGGGCACACCGTAAGAGGTGCGTCGGATATTGACCGAGAGTTTGCCGTCCGGTGCAAAGGCCTGCAAACCGCTGTCGGTGGGTGGTGGAGTGGTATCAGTTGAGTCGCTGTCGTTACAACCTGCCAGCAAAATACTGCCGCCAAGCCCCAATGCAAGAACGAGTTTGTTGAATGTCATTATTATGATTCTCTTATGGATCCCTTTCCTTCAACAACCTTCGCCCGACATCATTTCCGTACAGCCAACACCGGACAAGCGAACCTGTTGTCGTATCCAGGCAATTGTTGCTCCCGGGCGCCATCGAAGCGACAATGGCGCCAAAATCTGAGCAAAAACACCTCGGACCATTTAAACAGTCATTCAAATAAACGTCCATAACGAAAAAAATATTTTACACCATGACCCAACAATATATTCCCGTGCTGGTGGGCTCCACCAATCCGATTAAGGTTGCCGCCGCAAAAAATGCCTTCGAGGCTCTGTTCCCCCACGCCGTTATTGACTGCAAAGGCATGTCGGTACCCTCAGGCGTTCCCGACCAACCCATGACCGCCGCCGACACCCGCCTCGGTGCTGTAAACCGTGCCAAAGCCTGCGAAGCCGCGGGCGGCGCCCTGTTTTACGTGGCCATGGAAGGCGGCGTCGACCGGCTCGAAGATGGCCCGGCCACCTTCGCATACGTGGTTATCATCCGTGAAGGTGGTGAGATGTCGGTGGGTCGCAGCAGCCAACTGCCTTTGCCTGAGCAGGTATTTACCGCCCTTGAGGCCGGTGAAGAACTTGGCCATGTGATGGACCGGCTGTTTAACACCACCAATATCAAGCAGGCTGGCGGCGCCATTGCGCTGTTGACCCACAATGCCGAAACCCGCGAGAGCAGTTACCGTCAGGCGCTGATATTGGCCATGGCACCGCTGCTGCATCCCGAGCTTTACCGCAATCTGTGATCCCGGGACTTGCCAGACGTTAAAAAAGTGTTAGTTTAGTTGTAATTCGCAACCAACTTTACTGCATCATGGACAAATCCGATAAGTCACCCGCGCCTTTGGCCCGGGAAATCCGTCAGCTGTCGCGCCAACTGGTGCGTCAGCTCGGCATGCTCTCGGGCGCCTGTGGCCAGCTGCCCTTAAGCCCGGTACAGGCCCATGCCCTGCTGGAGCTGGGCCAGCAAAGTTTGTCCATCAAGCAGTTGGCGCAAGTGCTGAATATCGACAAATCCAACGCCAGCCGCGCCGTCACCCATCTGGTAGAGAAAAAGCTCGCCGAGACCAAGGTCAACAACCGTGACAGCCGCAGTGTGCAGGCAAGCCTGACCGCCAAGGGACGGGCCATGTTGGTGAAACTGGACGAGCAGCAGGACGCCTATTTTCATCAGGTGTTGTCGCAGCTAAGCGATGAAGACAGCCGCGATATCGCTCAGGCGCTGGGACGGTTCCAACGGGCCATTATTCAGTCCAAAGCCCAGGATGGCATCGAAATCCGCCCCCTCACCCTGGGCGATGACGCTGCCATTGCCGCCGTTATCCGCGCTGTGTCTGCCGAATATGGCCTGACCCCGGACAAGGGCTATGGCGTTGCCGACCCCACCCTCGACTGCTTAAGCAAGGTCTACAGCGTGCCCGGCGCCATCTACTGGGTGATTCTGGATAAGGGCGAGGTGCTTGGCGGCGGCGGTATTGCGCCACTCGCCAGCGAGCCCGGGGTGTGCGAGCTGCAAAAGATGTACTTTATGCCCGCCATCCGCGGCAAGGGCCTGGCAAGGCGTCTGGCCAACCATGCGCTGGCCTTTGCCCGTGAGGCCGGTTATCGCGAATGTTATCTCGAAACCACCGCGGTGCTGATTGAAGCGGTGAAATTGTATGAATCCCTGGGATTTGAACACCTTACCGCTCCCATGGGTGCCACGGGCCACGATGCCTGTGAAATACCCATGCTCAAACGTTTGACGTAAATAGCCAGACGCCTCAGCCAAACTGTCGCTTTTTTATGCTGTTGCACGCCCCCATGCCGGGGGCGGCTTGCATTCAGGGGCAAACTTGATAGCTTCAAACTATTGGGTCACTAAAGGATTTTTTCATGGAATATCGTCGCCTGCCCCACTCCAGCCTTGAGGTCAGCACCCTGTGCCTTGGCACCATGACCTGGGGCGAACAGAACACCGAGGCCGAAGCGTTCGAGCAGCTCGATTACGCTATCGGCCGCGGCATCAACTTTATCGACGCCGCCGAAATGTACCCGGTACCACCGCGCCCCGAGACCCAGGGCGCCACCGAACAGATCCTCGGCAACTATCTTAAAGCCCGGGGCAACCGTGACGATTTAATTATCGCCACCAAAATCTGCGCCCACGGCGGCAAGGGCGATTACATCCGCCCCAAGATGGCGCTGGACTGGAACAATATCCATGAAGCTGTGGACGCCTCCCTTACTCGCCTTGGCATAGACACCATCGACCTGTACCAGCTGCACTGGCCCGACAGAAACACCAACTTCTTCGGCGAGCTGATGTATAAACGTGATGATGCCGAGCACCAGACGCCCATTATCGAAACCCTCGAAGCGCTGGCCGAACTTATCCGTGCCGGCAAAATCCGCTATATAGGCATTTCCAACGAGACCCCATGGGGGATCATGAAGTATCTGCATCTGGCCGATAAGCACGGGCTGCCGCGCATCGTCTCGATTCAAAACCCCTACAACCTGCTCAATCGCAGCTTTGAAGTGGGCATGAGTGAAATAAGCCATCGGGAAGAGTTGCCGTTGCTGGCCTACTCGCCACTGGCCTTCGGTACCCTGAGCGGCAAATATCTGGACGGCAACTGGCCCGAAAAAGCGCGCCTGACCCTGTTCAAACGCTTCGCCCGTTACACAGGCAGTGATACTGCCAAGGCCGCCACCGAGGCCTATGTGAAGCTTGCCAAAGAGTTTGGCCTCAGCCCCGCACAGATGGCGCTGGCCTTTGTGAACAGCCGCAGCTTCGTAGGCAGTAACATCATAGGCGCAACTAACCTCGCGCAGCTCAAAGAGAACATCGACAGCCTGGATGTCAGCCTGCCGGATGAGCTTTTCGAGCGCATCAATGCCCTTGGTGAAATCTACCGCCTGCCCTGCCCTTAAGTCGCAGGCGATACATCCAGGGGCAATTATTGATCCGATTGTTGCATCAATCATGGCGCGGCCTTGCAATGGCCGCGCAAATCCTTAAAGATCACTCCATTCGCTTTTTAGCCCCACGCTTTGACAGTTAATGGACATTTCCAGCCTTCGCGCCCAGTTTCCCGCCCTCGACCAACAGATAGCCGAGTATCCATTGGTGTATCTGGATACAGCCGCCACCAGCCAAAAACCGCGGCAGGTGCTGGACGCCATGGCGCAATTTCTGGCAACCGACAATGCCAACGTGCACCGCGCCGCCCACACGCTGTCGGCTCGCGCCACCGCCCGTTACGAAGCGGTGCGCGATAAGCTGCAAACCTTTATTAATGCCAGTCAAAGGGAAGAGATTATTTTCACCCACGGCACCACCGAGGCGATAAACCTGGTGGCCCACGGCCTGACGGCCCAGTTTGGCCACGGCGATATCATTCTGGTGGACAGCGCCGCCCACCACGCCAATCTGGTGCCCTGGCAGGAGCTGGCCAAACGCAGTGGCGCTGTGGTTAAGCCAATTCCCCTGACCCAAGAGCTACGCCTCGATGAAGCTGCTTTCGATGGGTTGTTAACCGAAAATGTAAAGCTGGTGGCCTTAAGTCACATCTCCAACGTGCTCGGCACGGTCAATGACGTCAAAGCCCTGTGCGCCAAGGCCCGCGCCAAAGGCGCCCTTACCCTGGTCGATGGCGCCCAGGCGGTGGCTCACCGGGCTGTGGATGTGGCGGATATCGGCTGCGACTTTTACGTGTTCTCCGGCCATAAAATGTATGGCCCCGATGGCGTGGGCGTGCTCTTTGGCCGCTTCGAGGTGCTCGATAGCCTGACGCCGCTGCTCACTGGCGGCGAGATGATTAAGACCGTGAGCTTCGATGGCACCCATTTTGGCGAGCTGCCAAACCGCCTCGAGGCCGGCACACCGCCCATTGCCTCTGTGATTGGCCTTGGTGCTGCCATCGACTTTTTAAGCTCACTGGACCGCACAGCTCTCGAACGCCACGAGCGGCAGCTTATGAGCATGCTCACCCTGGGGCTTGCCAGCATCCCAGCGGTTAAGCTTTATGGCACTGCCACTGGCACTGGCACTGGCACTGGCACCGAGACACTAACGCCGGAAGCCTCAAACAGCGGCGCCGTGGCCTTTAATCTGGGTGATGAGCATCATCAGGATGTCGGCATTTTGCTGGATAAATATGGCATTGCGGTGCGCTGCGGCCACCACTGCGCCATGCCGCTGATGTCAATAATGGGGATAAAGGGTTGCTGCCGCGCCTCCATCGGCCTCTATACCAGCAAAGACGATATCGACCGTTTTATTGCAGCGCTCAAAGACTGCGCCGAGCTGTTGGGGCTGGATGACTGAGTCAGTGTCGCCCAAGTTCGGCAAACTATTTTTCAGAGGACAGCATGTCTGACAAAAGCACAGCCGAGCGACCACAGGCCGCCGATTTCGAAGCCCGCCACGCCGCCAGCCAGCAGGCGCTGGTCGCCTTGGGTGAGCAAGTGGCCTCGGCCCCCAACTGGCAGGAGAAATACCGCGCCCTGATGCTCGGCGGTAAGGCGCTCACGCCGCTGCCAGACCAGTGGCAACAGGACGATGCGCGGGTACGCGGCTGCGAAAGTGCTGCCTGGCTGTATCACCACTCAAGCGCCCAGGCAGGTGAACTGCGGCATTATTTTATCGCCGCCTCGGATGCCCGTATCGTCAATGGCCTGATTGCCCTGCTGCTGGGTCAGCTTTGTGGGCAGACGGCGGATTATATTGCCGCGTTCGATATTGAAGCTTATTTCAAAGCCATTGGCCTCGACGGGCAGCTAAGCCCTTCGCGCACCAATGGCCTGTACGCCCTGGCTCAGGCCATCAAGACCTTCGCCAGCCAAGGCGCAAACTGACTTATTAAAGGAACCGGCATGACAGACATCCATAAGCGTTCGCTGCTCAAGGCCATGGGCGCAGGTGCCCTGCTGGCCGGATTGCCAATGACAGGCCTGGCCCAAAGCCTGGCCGGTTCAGGCAAGCAGGCCAAAGCAGCAACTTCGGCGGTTCCGCTCTATATCGACGGTCTGTCGTTTTTACCGGACGACCTTGCCGACATTCGCGCCTCCAAACTCGCCGCCTACCTGTGTGACATCTCGGCCATCGAAGAAGTGGTGCAGGAAGACGGCACGGTCAACTACAAGCGCACCTACAAGGCGTGCATGAAATCCATCAGGGAAGCCGCCGTGCGGGTGGCGGCCAATCCCGATGTTCTCCTGCAAGGCCTTAGCGGCAGTGATATCGCCCTTGCCCGCGACACAAACCGCACCGCGCTGTTTTTCCAGATACAGGGCGCCGACTGCGTCGAAGAGCGCCTGTCACAGGTGGATGAGTTTTACCGCGAAGGCCTGAGGGTATTACAGCTCACCCACCACTACGGCAACAGTTTTGCCGGTGGCGCCCTGGATAACGATGAGCGCGGCGGCCTCAACCTGCCACTGTCGCCCAAGGGCTTTGCCCTGGTGGATAAACTGAACGACAGCGGCATTTTGATTGACCTGAGCCACTCGTCCGAGCAAACGGCGCTGGACACCCTTAACGCCTCACGCATGCCCGTGGTGCAAAGCCATGGTGCGGTACGAGCCATCGTCAATCATGCCCGCTGCTCACCGGACAGCGTTATTCGCGCCATCGCCGACAGCGGCGGCGTGTTCGGGGTGTTTATGATGAGCTTTTGGCTCACCAAAGACCCGGTTCCCACCACAGCCCATTACCTCGCTCAGCTTAAGCATGTGGCCAACATCGGCGGTATAGATGCGGTGGCCATCGCCAACGACTATCCGCTGCGGGGCCAGGAAAATCTGCTTAAGCTCAATAATGACAACGCCGAAGGGGTGAAGGAATATCTGGACTGGTGGCACAGCCTGCGCGCCAAAAAGGTACTCGGTTTCGACCATGAGCCGGAGCATGTCGTCATTCCCGAACTTAACCATATCGAGCGCATGTCACGCATCCACGATGCCCTCAAGGGGGCGGGATTTGGCGCCAGCGACGCCGATAAAATCATCGGCGGCAACTGGCAGCGGGTATTAAATCAAGTGCTGGTGTAACCAGCGGACTCGCTTAAATAAAAAGCCCGCTGCTGCGGGCTTTTTTACGATTTGGGTTAACTTTGCCTATGTTGTCACTACTGTTTTGCCGGAGCGGGCGGCAAAAATCGCCCTCGTTTGCCAAGCCACAGTAGCAGCGCACTAAACACCAGCGCCACCATCACCACTGTCACTATCGAGTCCTCCGGCCCTACGGTGCCACCACTGAGCCAGTTGGGTCCGGAATAGCTGCTCTCAAGGGGCGCCACGGCGCGCCAGTCGTCCAGCCCTGACAGCGGCAGCCCGGTGAGCAGCACCGCAAAGTTCCAGGCGGCATGATTGGCAGCTACTACCCAAATATTGCGACTTTGCACAAACAGCACTGTCCAGAAAGCCCCAATCAAGGTGCCGGAAATCACGGTCACTACCAGCTCAGGCGTGCCCAGATTGCTGTCCAGATTGGCGATGTGCAGCACCGAAAAAATCAGCGATTGCAGCCACAGCGCCGCCGCTGTGCCCCAGGCGCTTTCCAGTGCCTGAAACATCACGCCGCGAAACACCACTTCCTCAATGGTGGCGGCGACCAAAATCACTCCGGCAACACCAAACAGCGCGCTACTGAAACCGCGATACTCATTGAGCTGATACACACCCGAGGCAAATAGCAGCATTGATGCCAGCGCAATCATGGCCACCGCCAGCAAGGCGCCAAGGGCTATGCTGGCGGGCTTAAGTCCAAGCTCGGCCGGGCGGCGCTTTTCAGCAACATGCACATAGCCCCAGTAACCCAGCAGCAAGCACACTAAAATGCCGCCGCGGCGCAGCGCAGCGAGTTCGCTCTCCCCAAGCGACAACAGCTTGCCCAAAAGTGGCAACAGCCCAAAACGAAACAGCGCAATGGCGCCACCAATCATCACCGCTGCGATGAGGAGCTTCAGCAGCACGCCTCTCAACTTGTATAAATGTCCCGTCACATCCCTTGTCCTCAAATCCCCTGCCTTCAAAGCACTTGCCTTAAAATTCAGCAGCCAATCTTGCCGATAAATCCCTGCTTAGCTTGCCCTGCGTTTGTTCGCGCTGAACGTGCCCGGCACAGCAGCCCAAATGCCAAGCCGTTTAGCACCGACAAACAGATAACGCACAGAGCACCGTTAATCACACTCAATTAATTGAGTAACCACAGTAACTTAGAGTCGCTTGAGTTGACTACTGAAATTTAGAAAAGACTAATGTCTTACTGGGGCGAGAACGCTTCCAGCTGGTTAAGGGGTTGGCGAAGCAAGCCTTTAAAGGCTTGCTGCTTCGACTCGCCATGGGCACCTCTTTGCCATCAGTGAGCGAAATCAACAGCTTGTTTATGGCTCTCTTTTTAAAACAGTAAAAATCTTTAATGACACACAGAAAAGCCCGCGAATGCGGGCTTATGAAACGAACGGGTACTGGCTATAAACATTTTGGGTGGTTGTTGCTGTTATCAGCTCACCAGCTCCCACTGGTATTTAAGGATGTAACTCGCAGAGGGGTGAGTAAGGTTTTCCGAGCGGATATCACTTGTATAGCCTTGAGAGAACTTGGTATTGACATCGGGCAGCAGCAAATTGACCGTTGTCGGTTCGAATATATCGTCCTCCAAGGATTCAAATAAATAGTAAGCAATTAAACCCAGAGCAACACCAACCACGGCACCTACAAGCACACCGACAGGGCCACCAGCAGAACCCATCGAAATTCCCGCAGCCCCTCCAGCCGCCATTGCCGCTGCCACTACAAGTGCTTCCACCACTTCGTGCACAGCATCCCACAGGGCACGTAGTGCCTCCAGAAACGCGCCGGAGCCATCCGATTCCGCCATCAGAAAAGTGGTACTGAAAGTGCGTGGCCATGGTCCGCCGCGGGTCAAATCAAACTCGACAAACTTGCGAGGCGGGTTAAAGCTTTTTGCCCGACCTTTGCGGAAGTTACCGACCCGAAAACCTGCCACCTCTCGGCGCTGATCCGTACTGTCAGCCCCCAAGCCACCCAGCCGGATATCATCCTCGCCAAAATCAGTGAGCTCCAGGCCAACATCATCGAGGCATTTCACCTTGATGATATTCAGGCGCAACTTGGTAAACCCGCTCACAGGCGCAGCTGCCGGACTACCGGAAGCGGCGGAGTTTTTGCTGTCTGACAGCATGGAATACGACATGCCGAGCCTACTATAAAGGAGGGCTGCGTCCTTATTCGCCACGGCATCTTTAATCGCAGCCGTGGTTTCTGAGCTCAACTTTATCGCCTTAACGCTCGTATCCATCGCGCTTAATTCGCTGAAAATGCCATTGCGGACAAGCGATGGTTGAAGGCGCAAACGGGTAGCCAGTGAGTCTCTGCGAACTGATGTGTGGCTTGTAGCGCCGCTTAGTTTACGGGCAGAGCGTATTTGTAGCGCTCGCACTTGCCGGGGCTTGGCTACCTGTCTGAGTTTAAGTACCTGTAGCGCAGCATTTTCCAGTGCAGCCTTGGCGGGCAATGAAAATTTTGCCGGCTCGTGCAAATGGGCGGCGGCAGTTTCAATGCCTTCAATCGCGATGCGGCTTGCTTCGTTAGCAATTGCCTGTAAATCGTCAGGCAGGTCTCTGTCGTTGCATGTAATGATGTCCACTCTCTTATCTCCTTTTGATAACACAGCTATGAACCGGGCAAAAAAGTGTGCCCCGTTAGATGCCTGCATCCCTTTGGGCGACAAACCTATTTAACTGTTTTGTCTGCTTAGCCCGCGCTCAGCCTGCCTGAATACAGCCAGGACTTTCCGGGTGATTCGGAAATGCCTTCCAACGCCAGGCCGCCTTTCCTTGCAATGAGTAGCCGCGGTAAATTCACATCGGGCTAGTCTTGGTGAAGGCCGCAACAAGAGCCATACATACGCCAGGCCTTATCGCTTTCCGATTTCCAGACTGTACAAGCTGCTGTTTTACTTGCTTGATTTGGCTTTGAATTTAATGTGATTTTTTTGAATGGACGGATAATCAGAGGGTTACAGCTGTTTCTTTCACACTGGTTTATTGCAAGACGGCCGACCGAGACCAGCGACCGAGCCCGGAGTACAAATCACTGCCAACTGAGTTACAATCGGATTTAAATTCTCAAGTCGGGCTGTATGGATATGGAAATTCACCAGCGTAGCTCTGCAGAACAAACTCCCGGGACACTCCACTCGAACCGCAGAATTCAATTCGATGAATTTGAGTTTGTAACCTCGCCGCCAGCGCTCTATTACCGGCAGCAGCGACTCCCACTGGAGCCAAAAATGCTGCAGCTGATGACCATGCTGATTGACGCCAGGCCGGAACTTGTCAGCAAAGATGCACTTATGTCTGCGCTCTGGCCCGATACGATAGTGTCTGACTGGTCGCTTGCACGGCTGGTCTCCGATACCCGGAAGTTGCTGGATTCGACAGGCAGTCGCCAACCTCTGATTAAAACGGTTAGGGGCAGAGGTTTTTGCTTCGTGCCCGATGCCCATGAAATCATTGATGTCAGCTCGCAATTTGGCAGCCGCACTATCGACAATTCGGCCCTAACACCTGCGGATACCCTTGCTGGAAGTCGAAGTAACAGGTTTATTTGGATATTCTCGCTACTGCTTTTTATCACCGCAATCGTCGGTGTCCGCTATCTCACATCGCCAACTGAACAACTTGCGCCTTCCCAATCTCTCCATGACAGTGCAAAGCACAGGCTCGATATCATGTTATCGCTGCAGCGTAGCCTGAAACTTACCAAAACCGCCTTTGAGGCCCAGGTAAGAAGGCGAAATGAGTTGGCAGAGGCCATTGCAACCAAACAGCCTGAGTTGATGAGCCTTGGCTGGGAGCAAAGACTCCGCCAATATCAGCCCCAATCCACCGCCGATGAAAAGTTTATTTTCGAGCAGATCCGCGCCTTTACCAGCGGGCCGCTACTCAAAGGCAACCGCGAGCTGCTTACCCTGCTCGACAATCATCCTGAGCTTTATGAAGAGATAGATTCATTCCTGCAACTTCACAGCCACCTGCAGATCTGGCTGAATAAGTACGATCAGGTATTCAGGCACCATCCTGAGATGGCCGTGCTCTATATTGGTGTAGAAGATGGGGTGCCTTTTCCAACTGAGATAGATAAGCAGGTGGAGGATTGGATTAATGCCAGGCAGACTTACACCACTGAATAATGTGCGCTGGTAGATTTTATGCTTAAGCAGGATGCAACTGACGCTCCATGGCTCAGGCTCGAGCCGGAAACCCGGAATAATAAAGCCCACATTCGCGGGCCTTATTATTCAATGCAGGTGTTTATCGCACGCCAAATCAGTGGCTTGGTTTGCCCTCGCCGAGCTTCTCGATAATCAGCACCAGAGCAATACCAACAAGGGCACAGACGATGGCGAGCCCCAGCTGCGATGACTCGCCGCTAAGCTGCTCAAAGCCCCAGGGCGACAGGTTTTGCTGTGCCAGTGGCACCTGCTCGCCATGGGAGTTGGTGCGCCAGCTCAGGGTTTCCTTCCAGGGCCAGATCTTACCCAGGGTGCCCAACATCAGTCCGGTGAGGAAGAAGAGGGTCGCATCGTGAAACTTACGCAGCAGCATCGACAGCAGATGGCTGAAACTCAAAATGCCGCAGATGGCGCCAACGGCAAAGCAGGCAAGGATATCGAGCTGTAAGCCCTTGGCCGCAGCAAGCACTGCCGGGTAGAGGCCGAGCAGCAGCAAAATAAAGCTGCCGGAAATGCCGGGCAGGATCATCGCGCAAATAGCGATGGCACCGCCGAGGAACACATTCAAATAAGTAGCCGGAATTTCGGTAGGGGTAAGCACGGTAATGCCCCAGGCCACCACGGCGCCGAGGGCAAACAGCGCAATCCGCCCGGCACTGAAGCCTTTTACCTGCCGCAGCATATGCCACACAGACACCAAAATCAGTCCAAAGAAGAAAGACCACACAGGAATGGGGTGATGCACCAGCAGGTATGAAATCAGCTTGGCAAGGCTGAAGATACTGGTGAGGATGCCACCAAACAGACACACCAGGAAAGTACCGTTGATCCGCTCCCAGGCTGCCTTCCCACCTTCTTGACGTATCACCTTGATAAGCGAGGGGTTAATTGCCCTTACGCTGTCCAGCAGCTTATCCAGGATCCCTGTGATAAAGGCGATGGTACCGCCGGATACACCGGGCACCACGTCGGCTGCGCCCATAGCGAGCCCTTTAAAGTAGGTCAGTAAGTTGTTCACCCAATTCCCCAAAAAATACCGGCACTTGGCCGATGCTGTGCTTATGTTGCCGCCGATTATATGTCGGCTCGGCGGCCCCTGAAAATGAACTTTGCGTTAGGAAGCCAACAAAGCGCTGCTCGCTACCGTTTGCCACCACCTCAAAGCCATGTACTGACCTCAGGGTACAGAGGCGCTTGCAGATGGTTAATGGCATGTTACACTGCGACAAAACAAACAGGCCAGACCAGTTGCCATTTCACGGTTTTTCCGGCAACTGAACAGGCCAGATAACAGCATGCAGCACACAAAGACAGGAAGCAAAACCATGGCTGGCAAACCCAATAAGGTGATGGCCCTTTATCAAAAGCTTATCCCCTATCCCTTTGGCAGAATTATCTTTTCCAGGATGGTGGCCCGCATGGCGCCCTACTTTGGCACCATCAAACCGCTGATCACCGAGCTTAGGCCCAACCACTGTGAATGCTTTATCAAGAAACGCAATGCGGTACACAACCACATTAAAACAGTCCACGTGATTGCCATCTGCAACGGCCTGGAAATGGCCATGGGCGTGATGGCCGAAGCCTCAATTCCGCCGCATCTGCGCTGGATCCCAAAGGGTATGAGCCTGGATTACACCGCCAAGGCAGGCAGTGATATTCGCTGTGTGGCCGAGGTTCAGCCGCAAGACTGGCAGGAAGGTGACTTGCTGGTGCCCGTAACGGCTTACGACATCAACGATGTGGTGGTGGTAAAAGGCCACATCAAGCTGTGGATCTCGCAAAGGCCGCCCAAAGCCTAAGCTATTTGGCAACGAAAAAAGACTGATTTCTCAGTCTTTTTCGTATCTACCTTAGCTAAGCCTCAGCCTGGACTTCGCTTTGCTGGCAGGCGCGCTTTTCATCATCGCTGAGTGGCCGCCATTGCCCGGGGGCAAGCTGCGGATCCAGGAGAAGAGCGCCAATGCGGCTTCGGTGCAAGGCAAGCACCGGGTTTTGAAAGCGGCCAAACATGCGCTTGATTTGATGGTACTTGCCTTCCCGAAGTTCTACCCTCGCCTCACGCTCACCAACAATGGCAAGTCTGGCCGGCAACGTGGTAATAGCCTCTGTTTCAAAGTAAAAGCCACGCTCAAAAGCCGCGATATAGTCTTGGGTCAGCGGCTTTTCCAGGGTCACCCAATACTCTTTGGTCACATGGGCACCGGGCTGCATCATCGACTCTGACCAGCGGCTGTCGTTGGATAAGAGCACCAGTCCGGAGGTATTCAAATCCAGCCTGCCGACTATGTGCAGCCCGGCTCTAATCGCCTCGGGGATAAGGTCGAGCACGGTTTTGTGCTCTTTGTCTTTGGTGGCCGACACCACCCCCACGGGTTTATGGAGCATCAGGTAGCGCGGCGTTTCGGCGCGAAGGGCTGTGTCATCCAAATAAATCTGACTGAAGGGGCCGATTTGCTGCGCCATTTCCAGCGCCCGCTCACCATCCACTGTCACCCTTTCAGCTTTCAGTAACTCGCGAACCGCTTTTTTGGGGATATTAAGGGTTTTGGCCAGAAAGCTGTCGAGTCGGCCGCGGGGGGAAATCATAGTTCAGCGCCTTAGTCGGCAATCGCCGCAGTGATGCGATAAGCGCAGCGGCGCGCCCCTTCGACGATATGCTCGCTACGCTCCACTGTCACCCCCTCGCCCAGCAGGCGACGAAACAGCATGAGCTCAGAGCGGCAAAAGTTCTGGCAACTGCTGGCGGCCGCGCAGATAGGACAATGGTTTTCGTACAGCCACCAAACATCCCCTTCATTTGCCACCGTCGCCATATAGCCTTCTTCAGTGCGAATGGCCGCCAGTTGCTCGAGGCGCCCGGCAAGGGTGCTGACACCCGCCATCCGCTCAAGGTAGGCCTGCTCAGAGGCGGCTTCGCGGTGGCTTATCAGGGCATCCATCCCGGCATCGCCAAAAATCACCTTTACCGAATCAATCAGCCTTAAGGTCAACTCGCTGTGACGATCGCCAAACTGGTTTTGCGCCGCATCGGTCAACTTCCAGTAACGCGCCGGGCGACCACGGCCCTCACTGATGTCCTCAAAACTGAGATTGCCTTCGGCTTCCATGGCCTGCAGATGCTGGCGCACCCCCATGGAGGTCAGCCCCAGCGATTCGGCCAGGCCAGCGGCAGTCATAGGCCCTTGCAGCTTCAGCAAATCGAGGATTTTTTGGCAGGTTTTCATCGTCTCACCCAATACAAAGCGCAGCTTGCTCTGGGTCTATTATCGTTAACCAAAGTATTAAGTAAACTTTTTTGTTTATTTTTAGCTTTACATAATTAAGTAAAGTATTTACCTTACAAATTAATTTAGAAACAAAAAACTTTACTAATAAGGAAGGACCCCATGAAACTCAGCATCATCAACGGCAGTCAGCGCAAAGGCTCACAAAGCGGCAGAGTGGCCGAATTTATCAAGACACAAAGACACAGCTTCAGCGATGTCGAGGTAATAGAACTGGCTGATTATTCGCTGCCGTTCTGGGATGGCGACAGCCGAGAGAGTAAGGGCGAAGACTGGGCCATCATCGAGGCCAAACTCAGTGCCAGCGATGCCTATGTTCTCATTACCCCCGAGTGGAGCGGCATGGCCACTCCCATGTTGAAACAACTGCTGATGAACGCCAGCGTCCCCGTGACTGGCCACAAACCGGCGCTGCTGGTGTCGGTTTCATCCAGCGTCAATGGAGTGTTCCCGCTGGCGGAGCTCATGGTAAGTGGCAATAAAAACAACAAGATGGTGTTTATCCCAGCCAATGTAATCGTCCGAAATGTCGAAGAGATGCTGCACCCAGTTGAAGGCAGCGCCCTGAGCAGCCGCGACAGCGCCATCCGTGAGCGCATCACTGAATCAGTGTCTTTACTTGGCCGCTACGCCGAGCTGTTAAAGCCACTGCAATCCTATCGCGACCCTTTTATCTACGGCATGTAATGGCAAGCAGCGCCATCGACCTGAGCGCTGAGTGAAAACACCGACTTAAGCGAAGCGACTTGAGCCAAACAAACCAGAAAAAAAGCCAGGGGAAGCAAAGATGAGACTGAATCAAATAACACTGAGTGTGACCGACATGGCGGCAGCGGTGGACTTCTATCTGGAGCTCGGCGCCATTCAAATCGTCGATACGCCCCACTATGCCCGCTTTATGTTGCCGGAAGGGGACAGCAGTTTTTCATTGCACCTATGCACCGAAAAGCCCGGCAGCGGCCACAGCCTGTATTTTGAGAGTGACCGACTGGATGACTGGGTTGCCGAGCTTAAAACCCGCGGTATCGCCTTTGACAGCGAGCCGGAAGATCAGCGCTGGCTGTGGCGTGAAGTCAACCTCAAAGACCCCAGCGGCAACCACATCAAGCTATACCACGCCGGTGACATGCGGCTGGATCCCCCCTGCCGGGTGACCAGGCGTAAACACTGACCAGGAACTATAAGCAATAAAACCGATACAAGGAGCGCACCATGGTACATCTGGAACACATCAATCTGGTCGTGCACGACCTGGAAAAGAGCCTCAGCTTCTACAAAGCCGCTTTCCCACATTGGCAGGTTAGGGGCGGCGGCGAAGGCAGCTGGTACGGCAAACCGCGCCAATGGCTGCACTTTGGCGATGACTATCAATATATTGCGTTGAATAACGACGGCGAAGGTGAAGCGCGGGATCTGACCGGCCACCAGCCTGGACTGGCGCACTTTGCCTTTGTG
Organism: Shewanella khirikhana; assembly: GCF_003957745.1. Classification (NCBI taxonomy): domain Bacteria; kingdom Pseudomonadati; phylum Pseudomonadota; class Gammaproteobacteria; order Alteromonadales; family Shewanellaceae; genus Shewanella; species Shewanella khirikhana. The sequence continues at coordinate 3,038,761 of NZ_CP020373.1, forward strand.
GTGGCCTCACTGGATGCCCTGATTGCCCGTCTGGACGCGGCTGGCTTTGCCATTGCCAAAGACGGCGCGCCGGATTCGGGCCGACGGAATGTTTACTTTATCGACCCGGATGGCATGGAAGTGGAATTTGTCGAATACCTCAGCGATGAGCCTGCAATCCGTAACCAGTACCCTCAATAAACACCGGGTCTGTGTCGCAGTGTTCGCCTTCGAGGAACAGGCCCACCGTGGTGTCGGCATTGGCATTGGCTTCATGCAGACTCTCGTGGGCAAATACGTTGAGGCGAAAGCGGGTATCTTCGGTGAGCGGTTCGATGCGGTAGAGCTTGCCGGGGTGGGTCATGGCTCTGTCTTTGGCGCTAAGGCGAACTTCAATGGTGGGTTCGCCGTCTTGCTCACGGTAGCCAAACCACAGCAGCTCGCCGTCCAACACCTCAATTTGACTGAAAAAACCCTGACGGGTTTTGTGTTGGCACAGCAGCAACTCGGGTACGTCGTTACCGCCGAACACCCGGGTCGAACCGAGCGGAATATAGTTTTTTGGTACCAATGCCATGAGTCCCGTCTCCGGTACAGCTGAATTAACCTTTCATTAAGCCTACAATGGGATCATTCCCGTCAGCATCCGAACTCAAGTAATCCTAATGCCTTCAAGTTTACACCACCAACACAGTTTTATCCTGAATCGCGCCCATTTTGAAGAGTGCTTTGATGAATCTGTTTCCACGGCACAAGGCTGGCAGCCCTATGTGAAAACCATCGGCTTTGCCCTGATGACCTTTGCCCTGCTGGCAAGCCCTGTTCCGACCTACCTCGGCTGGTTTTTTATGGGCCTGACTGTGGTGGAGTTTTTAAGTGTGCGCTATCGGCGCGCCTGGTGGTTGTGGCGCCAATTAATGAGCCGCGCTGCCAACAGTGATATCAAACTCACGATCACAGACACCAGCCTTATCACCGAATCCCTCGGCCAGCGCCGCGAGCTCAACTGGGATGCATTGGATGGTATCAGCCGTACCGAACGCGGCTACCTGTTACGTCAGGGTAAGGGGCGGCAGTATTTATCCCGCAGCGCCCTTTCCGATGAAGCCGCCGCCTTCCTTGAGCAGCGCTTCGGCCTTGGCAGCGACTCAGTTGAAGTCGCGGCAACTGGCCATTAAAAAGGCATCCACGTATTCACCACCGCGGAAGGCGTAGCCAATGGCCTCGCCTTCAATCACAAAGCCATGTCGTTTATACAACTTGATGGCAGCGTGATTATCGGTATAGACCTCAAGCTCGATGCGGCGTACCGCCAGCCAGTTGTGGGCCAGCTCCAACATGGCGGCAAGCAGCGCTGAGCCAACACCAATACCCTGAAACTCCTCGCTCACCGCCATGCCCATATTGGCCACGTGTTTACGCCGTGGGCGGCTGAACACTTCCATGCCCGCCTGCCCTACAACCTCTCCGTCGATTTCAGCCACCAGGCTGTAGCAGTTTTCAGGCAACTCACCCAGCCGTTTCTGCCAGCGCTCGAGCGAGGGAAACGGATGTTGCAGGGTGTTGGCAAAGCAACTTGGCTGACTGTAGATGGCACAAATGGCTTCAATATCCTGGCTGCCGCTGTGACGCACACTGATACGGCCATCGCTGGATTGATAAATTGGCGAGCCGTGTTCGCTCATAGCAAATAATTCCCTTTAAAATAAATAAATTACTATGCCAGTTCTTCCCAAGAGTTCGCAAGCGGACTTATCCCCAATCCAAGGCAAAAAAAACTGACCGATACTACGAAAATCTTGCGATTCCCAATATCGTTACTTGCTGTCACAATAGCGCCGCCTACGGGGAATTGTAAGGCTGCCGAGCGGCACCTTGGACCCGCACGGCTGTTATCCCAAAGGAACCCAACATGCGCACCCCCTCAGCAATCCTCACCCAAGCAGCCCTGGCTATGGCGCTTGCGGTCAGCTTTGCCGTATCCGCCGAAGAAGAACCCACCCTGGACCTGCCAGCAGCGCCCAGCGAAGATGTAAAACAAATCAAAGAGGTCTGTCTGGATCTCATCCTCGAACAGGAAGTGCCACGGGAAGAGCGGGACGAGTTTCTGCTGACCTGTGTTAACGATCAGCTGTTTGAGATGGGTTACCTGGCGGTGGAGGCTGGGGATTTAAAGTAAATCGCCTGCGCACTGAATAACAAACGGCCCCGAGGGGCCGTTTTTCATGGTTGTGTCACACTCTGGAGCCAAATCCTTGCAGTGCACGCCAAACGGCTGCTGGAGCCTCTTGGCATTAACGTGACAGCTTTAAGACTTGGGCTTAATTCCCAGTTCGCGCTGCGTCTCCATTCCCAGCGCAATCATGGGGCAGCTCTGCTTCTGGCCTGCGCTGAACTCAGCCTTATTGTGCCAGCCAAACCAGTTGCAGCCGATGAGGCTCTGGGCGACAGCGCCGCCAAGAGTGGTGCCCGGGCCCAAAATCATCACCCGGTCCGGGGCAAATTCTTTCACCGCCACCTGCACAGCTGCGGTGAAATCATAATGCTCGGTCACCTGATGCCCGAGGGTGTAATCCCACAGCTTGTCAGTGTCTGTGCTGTATGGGGTCCAAATGGCGCCACGGCCATCCACCATGGGGATCTTGGGTGCTTTAAAGAGGCCCTTTGGCAGTAAACTTTTGCCTTTGGCAGAGACCTCGGTTAACAGCGGCGAGTGGAAGGCGCCGTGGTTATAAAGCCGCATAGGGTAACGCTCATCGATTTTCGGCAGCCTCGCTTCGGCAAGTTTAAGCCCCGCCTCGTTGCCCGCCAGCACCCTGAAACCACCCAAATGAATCGAGGTGTACAGAGCGCAGCCCTCGGTGGCCTCGGCCTCATCAAGCAAGGCATCCAGCATTTGGGTCGCAGCCGGGTTCGTATGCCAGTTTTCATCCATCTCGGGATAAATCAGCTGCCCGCCAATTAAGCCATCCTGCATCATGGAGCCCATGGTATTAATGACCCCTATGGCACCTTCTTCATCCAGCGCCCCGGCACAGGCAAGGGCGATATACCAGCCCATGGAGTTGCCGGTCACCGCCACTATCTCGAAGCGGTCCCGGTCGATATCCATAAAGTCGGCCATGGCGCAGGCGTAAATAAGCGCCGAGGCATTTTCGCCCGGGGTATGCAGCTTGAAGGAGTACTTATCCATGGCATCGAGTTCGGCAATACTCTTTTGCCCCTCGTGGCGCCGAAAGGCATCGATACCTGCGATAAAGTCGCCCTTATCGGCGTGGAGGCGCTGAAGATACCCAAGCTCCTCTTTGTTGTAGCAGCCACGGCCGGGGGCTATCACTAACACTCTTTCTTTCGTTGTGCTCATGCCGATGCCTCCAGTCCAATCACCATGCCACCCTCTTCTCTGCTCCCCTGCACCAACTTGAGCGCGGCCGCCACTATGCTGTCCTTACTTGGCAGCGGCAAGGTGGCAGCATCCGCCAGCGGAATAAAGCAATCTTCGGCGTTAAGTCGCGCCACGGGCGGGCAGTCATCGCAAAGCCGTTCATGCAGCGCCGTGACTATCGCCTCAGAGACCGAGCCTGAGCGGCGACACTCATCCACCACCAGTACATGGCGGCAGTTGGCGGCAATATCACAAATGGCGGCCTCGTTGAGGGGCGCAAGGTACCTAAGGTCCACCAGGGTGCAATTGATACCCGCTTCGGCCAAGGTCTTTTCGGCCTGACGGCTTAAGTAATAACCATTGCCGTAGCTGATGATGCACAGATCCTTACCTTCGCCAAAGCGGCCTGGCTCGCCGAATGGCAATGGCGTGGCTTCCCGCTCCGGTACATATTCCGCCGCCCACAGGCTGTCGCCGGTCTCGTGCAGATCGCGGGTCATATAGAGCGCGATGGGCTCGAGGAATATCACCAGCCGCTGCTCTTCGCGGGCAAGACGCACGCATTCCCGCAGCATCCCCTGGGCATCGGCGCCATTGGATGGGCAGGCAAGGATAAGCCCGGGAATATCACGAAACACGGTGAAAGAGTTGTCGTTGTGGAAGTGACCGCCGAAACCCTTCTGATAAGCCAGCCCCGCGATGCGGATCACCATGGGATTGGTGTACTGGCCATTGGAGAAGAAAGGTAAGGTCGCCGCCTCGCCGCGAATCTGGTCTTCGGCATTATGTACATAGGCCAGAAACTGGATTTCGGGAATGGGCAGCAAGCCATTATGGGCCATGCCGGTGGCGAGCCCCAGAATAGAGGTTTCATCCAGCAGGGTGTTGATAACCCGGCTGGGGCCGAAGCGCTCCACCAACCGCGAGGTGACATGGTATACCCCGCCCTTCTTGCCAACGTCCTCACCACACACCACCACATTATCGTTACTCGCCATCAGCTCGGTAAGGGTCAGGTTAATCAGCTTACCCATGTGCACAGGTTTGCCGAGCGACTGCTTGTCGGCCGCAAAAAGACTCGCAAAGGCGTCATCTCCCAACGTCTTCACTGCGCGGGGATTGGCAAGCCTCGGCGGCACCACGCTTGCCATGGCATCAACCGCAGTTTTCAGTTTGGGACGGGTGGCAGCCACTCTGGCGATGGCGGCGATCCGGCCTTTAAGCTCCTGATACATCGCGAGGATTTGCTCTGCGCTCAACACACCTGCTTCTATCAGCATGGCGGCGCTGCGAAGCAAGGGATCCAGGGCTTCGTTTTCAAGGATTTTCGCTTTGGGAAGGTAAGCAATTTCGGCATCACTGCCGGCGTGGCCCATCAGGCGCACGGTGCGCACATGTAAAAACACCGGCTGGCGGTGGCTGCGACACCAATGGGCCGCCTCCTTGGCCACCTTGTAGGTGTCGAGCAAGTCCAGACCATCGCAGCAAAAATACTTAAGCCCGGGCCTTTGGCTGAAGTTGGCGCCAATCCAGCCCTTGGGAGTGGGGGTAGAAATGCCTATGCCGTTGTCTTCACAGACAAACATCAGCGGCATGGGAATATTCTGAAACGCCGCCCAGCAGGCCGCATTAATAGCGGTCTGGGCGCTGGCGTGGTTGGCCGAGGCATCGCCAAAGTTACACATGGCAATGGCATCAGGAGGCAAAGCCCCTTCAACACCCAGACGCTCGGTGAGCGGAATACTCAAGGCAACCCCCACCGCCTTGGGCAGGTGGGAAGCAATAGTCGAGGTTTGCGGCGGAATATTGAGTGACTTGCTGCCCAGCACCTTGTGGCGGCCGCCGGAGATAGGGTCTTCGCATGAGGCCGCAAACGAGAGCATCATATCCCACAGCACTGTCTCACTCGCCTCATGGCGGCTGCGCTCCACCATAAAGGCGCCGCTGCGGTAGTGCAGCAATGCCATGTCGCTGGTATTGAGCACAGCGGCAATGGCCGCGTTGCCCTCGTGGCCCGAAGAGCCGATGGTATAAAAGCCTTCGTTGCGGGCACGCATCCGCCGCGATTCCAAATCCAGCAGGCGGCTTTTTAATTGGGACTCAAAAATCCCCGCAAAGTCGGCATCACTGAGCCCGAGGCGGCGATGATCCCAGCCCTGGGTGTGTTCGAGAAAGGCCTCGATACGGCCACTTTCCAATGCTTCAATAAATTGCCGCTCAACGGCAATGGCCCTGTCTTCCATGCTTATCCCTCACTGAATGAACATCCCTCACTGAATGAACGAGACAAAAGCGGGGGCACCCGGCCCCCGTTTTCCCATCAGCAAAATGCCTGCAGATCTGTCTGGGCGCGGCCCAGGATCAGGGCATGGATGTCGTGGGTGCCCTCGTAGGTGTTCACCGCTTCGAGGTTCATCACATGGCGGATAACATGGAATTCATCGCTGATGCCGTTGCCGCCGTGCATATCGCGGGCGATGCGGGCAATGTCCAGCGCCTTGCCACAGGAGTTGCGTTTAATCAGTGAGATAGCCTCTACCGGCAGGGCATCGGCATCCATCAGGCGGCCAGCCTGCAGGCAGGCAAAGAGACCTGTGGCTATCTCGGTTTGCATATCGGCCAGTTTCTTCTGATACAGCTGATTGGCCGCCAGCGGTCGGTTGAACTGAATACGGTCCAGTCCATACTGACGGGCCGCATGCCAGCAAAATTCGGCGGCACCAAGGGCGCCCCAGGCGATGCCGTAACGCGCCTTGTTCAAACAGCCAAACGGGCCCTTAAGGCCTTCTACGTTTGGCAGCAGCGCATCTTCGCCCACTTCCACGTTGTCCATCACGATTTCACCCGTGATGGAGGCGCGCAGGGAGAACTTGCCCTCAATCTTGGGCGCCGACAGGCCCTTCATGCCCTTTTCGAGCACAAAGCCGCGGATGGCACCGTCAAGCTTGGCCCACACCACAAACACATCGGCAATGGGGGAATTGGTGATCCACATCTTGGCGCCGGTAATGCGATAGCCGCCATCAATGCGCTCGGCGCGGGTCTTCATGCCAGCGGGATCCGAGCCCACATCCGGCTCGGTCAGACCAAAGCAGCCCACCCACTCACCTGTTGCCAGCTTGGGCAGGTACTTGCGCCGCTGCGCTTCGGTGCCATAGGTGTAGATGGGGTGCATCACCAGGGACGACTGCACGCTCATGGCCGAGCGATAACCACTGTCGACCCGCTCGATTTCACGGGCCACCAGCCCGTAGCTCACATAATTGGCGTTGGCGCAGCCGTATTCTTCAGGCAGAGTCGCACCAAGCAGACCCAGTTCACCCAGCTCGTTCATGATTTCGCGGTCGAAATGCTCTTCACGGTTAGCCATCAGCACCCGCGCCATCAATTTGTCCTGGGCATACTCGTGCACCATATCGCGGATCATCCGCTCTTCTTCGGTCAGCAGGGAGTTAAAATTCAGCGGGTCTTGCCAGTCAAATTGCACGCGGGCCATAGGGTCGTCCTTTGTTATGTCTTGTTGTTTGCAGGCAGCTTGGATGGCCAATAGCTGAGGCCTCAGCGCCACTTGTGATTTGCACTAGCATAGGCATAATCAATCATTAGGAAAAATATTCTTTTTCTCTTACTCCCATAGCAATTTCCTATACCTTACGTGCAGGGAAAGATGAATCTTAAGGCTTTGAATTACTTCGTCGCCGTGCTCGAAAAAGGCAGTATCAGCGCTGCCGCCAAGCACTGCTACATCGCCCAGCCCTCGATTTCGGCGGCCATTGCTGCGCTGGAATCCGAGCTCGGTGTGCAGCTGTTTGCCCGCCACGGCAAGGGTGTCTCGGCCACAGATGCAGGCATGCGTCTGTATCCGCTCGCCAAGCGGCTGTTAAACGAGTCCAAAGCCATTCAGTCGCTGTTTTCCAAACCCGAAACCCAGGTGCCGTTTCGGCTGGGGCTTATCCGCTCCCTGGGCGTAAATCGAATGAGTATGCTGCTCAAAGACTTCACCGCCGCCTGTCCGGACATGGATTTAACCCTGGTGGAGCCCAGTGAAGAGTGCGATGGGCGCATCATCACCACCGCCGACTTGACCCCCAACGAAAGCTTTCAGGCCATGTGGCACGACACCTATTTACTGGCCATTCCCCCTTCCCTCAGCCTGGCGCTGAAAAACAGCATCCGACTCGAAGATTTACAGGGGCAACCCTTTATTCACAGAGCCCCCTGCGAGGCCCTGACAAGTCTGCAACAATTGCTGGATATGGAAGGGATAAAGATGCAGGTGCGGGCCCGTATTCAGACCATCGAATATGCGGTGGGTTTGGTGGCAGCCGGACTCGGCATTGCCCTGGTGCCTGCCATACCGGCGCTGCTGGATCAACAGGATATTGTGTTTCGGCCGCTGGCAGACATCGAACTTAAGCGCACTGTTGGGCTGGCGTTGCCCCTGGGCCGAGCACAAAGCGTGCAACAACGCCAGCTTTCCGTGCTTTGCAAGCTGTGCAATTAACCTGACAGTTACCGGATTAAGACACAGGTATCAATTTGCAACCGCCAAAGTTTAACCGCTGGTTTGGCTGAAATTAAATGATACTCTGTTGCCATAAATGTTAACGAGAAACCCGTGTCAGCCATTAAGATGAAGTCATTGTTTTACGGTTTAATATTGTCGGTTATCAGCCTCTCGCCATTGGCCGCGCGGGCCGAAATGGTGTGCGACGACACCACCGACTGTATCACCACAGGCAGTTGGGATTTGGGCATTGCCTTCGGCTATGGCCAGAAAACCAATCCGCTCAAGGATTACAAAGACATCCCCATCTATGTGCTGCCCACTATCGCCTATTACGGTGATAACTGGTTTTTCGACAATGGCGCTGTGGGTTACACCCTTACCGAGCAGGAACGCTTCACTGTGAATCTGGTGACCGGCTTTTCCAGTGACCGCGCCTTCTTCTACCGCTGGGATCCATCCAATATCTTCCTTGCCGGCAGCTCACGCTCGTTTCAGCAAATACCTATGTCTGCCATGCCAATGCAGGCCAGCAGCGAGCCGCCAAAAATCGGTGAGCTGGAGTCACGCCACTTTACTTACCTTGGCGGAATAGAGGCCTATGTGTACAACCGCTTCGGCACCTGGCGACTCGCGCTTTTGCATGATCTATTCGATGTGCACGACGGCATGGAAGGCCAGGTAAAGTGGAACTACCATCTGGGGCATAAAAACTTAAGCCTTGATTTTGCAGTATTCTTTGACTGGAAAAGCCAAGAAGTTGTGAGCTACTACTATGGCGTACGGCCATCGGAAAGTGCATACTGGAGCGACAAATACCGGGCAGAAAACGGCTGGAACCGCGGTGCGGAACTCACGGCCCGGTACCATCTGACGCCTGAATGGGAACTACTGATGACAGCCCGCTACACCCGATTTGCCGACACCATCGCGGCCAGCCCGCTGCTCGATGAAGACGACAGCTACGCCTACCTGATTGGTGCCGCATACAGGTTCTAGCGCCTTTGAAATCCTATGGTCGCCTGCTGTTTTTATTGCCACTGTTAAGCCCACCCGGCCTGGCAGCGACCAAAGACGCCGATAAAAAGTCCAGCAGCCTGGAACTGACCCCCAGCCTGTGCCTGTTCAATCCTCAGTCCGAGCGCTGTGACATTCGGGTCACCCTCACCTGGTTGTCCAAACAGCCGGTGTGCATCGAAGTGGATTTGCCTCAGCTGCAACGCTGGTGCATTAAGGACGAGCAACAAGACTCGCTGACGTTGGATATCAGCACAGACAAAGACGTGCATTTTGTGATGCGCGATCAACAGAGTAATCAGCCGCTCGCCGACGCGGTACTCAGAGTCAAACCCCTGAGCGAACCCCAAACCCGGCGGCGCTTTCGTAACCCATGGAGTATCTTCTGATGACGACACAAGCACCACACCGAGTTTTGCTGGTTGAAGATGATGTGCGCCTTGCCAATCTTATCGTGGATTACCTCAAGGCCAACGGCATGCATGTGGAGCTGGAGCGCCGCGGCGATACCGTACTGACCCGCCTGCTGAACTACAAGCCGGATATCATTCTGCTGGACATTATGCTGCCCGGCATGGACGGTCTGACCCTGATTGAAAAGCTGCCCGACTACTTCGCTGGCCCCATTCTGCTGATGAGCGCCCTGGGCTCCAACGAAGACCAGATCAAGGGGCTGGAACTTGGCGCCGACGACTATGTTGTCAAGCCAGTCGACCCGGCGCTGCTGGTTGCCCGTATCAACAACCTGCTGCGCCGCCACAGCGCGCCGCCCAAGCAGGAAACCCATTGCCTCACCTTCGGCAAACTCAGTATCGATCCGCACACCCAGACTATTCGCCTGGGCGAGAAAGAAGTGGATTTGACTAGCCATGAGTTTGAGCTGCTGTGGCTGCTTGCCTCCCAGGCCGGTCAGGTGCTGAGCCGTCAGTACATCTACCATTACCTGCTCAATATCGACTTCGATGGTAAAGACCGCAAGATAGACGTGCGCATCTCGCGCCTGCGTAAAAAGCTCGACGACAATCTGGAAACCCCTTTCAGGATCAAAACCGTGTGGGGTCAGGGCTATCTGTTTGCCCCCGAGGCCTGGACCAACTGAGTCGTGAAACGCCTCTTCCTCAGCCTGTATCTGCTCCTGTGTCTGTCTATCCTCGGGATAGGCTGGACACTGGACAGCCTCTGGCACCACAACGTGGACGACACCACGGCTGAGGACGCCCCCTTCCTGGCGCTGGCACAAATTCTGGCGGATATGCCGCCGGCCGAGCGCGCCCATCACCTGAAACTCCTCGACGACGATAAAGCCCTGCCACTGACACTGGTGGATGCCAGCCAGGTGGCGCTGTCGAGCAATACTCCCCTTGGCAGCGACAAAGTCTTTACCATAGCGCTGGATGACAACAAGGAGATGCGGCTGGTGCGCATTGGTGAGCAGGTGCTGATGGCAGGCCCGCTGGAGATAGATCCGCGGGAAGATCTTCGTGGCCTCTTTACCCTGTTTTTCTATCTGATGCTTGCCGGGGTGGCACTGATTTGGGTCTGGCCGCTGTCGCGGGATATCCGCATTCTGCGGGAAGCCACCGAGGCCTTTGGCCGTGCCAAATGGGATACCCGTATCGCCCTTTCCAGCCGCTCTCAGGTGGCCAGTCTTGCCGACACCTTCAACGAAATGGCGCGCCATATCAGCGCCCTAATCGATAATCAAAAGCACCTGACCAATGCCGTGTCCCACGAAATCCGCACCCCGCTGGCGAGGCTGAAGTTTGCCCTGGCGCTGATGCCCACCTACTGCGGCGAAGGCAGCGACGAAGACAAACGCAATGCCTTTCTTGCGGATATGCAGATGGATATCAAAGAGATGGAGCAGCTGCTTTCCGAACTGCTCACCTTTGCCAGCCTGGAGGCTCCAAGGGAAGAGCTGGAATTTGAGCGCACCAATTTATCGGCGCTGACCCGCCAGACAGTGGAACGGCTTAAAACCCTTGCCGATACGCCCATTGAGCTGCAATTGCCCACTGAGGATGCCACAGCCCCTGCCGACCCATCGCTGATTGAGCGGGCGCTGCAAAACCTTATCACCAACGCCCAGCGCTTCGCCCAGAGTCGTATTCTGGTTGGGCTTGAGCGTCATCAGGGCCGGTGGTATCTGTGGGTGGAAGACGATGGCGAGGGGATCCCGGACCAGGATCAGGGCAGAATTTTTGAACCTTTCTACCGGGTCAGCAGTGCCCAGAATGGCAACAAGGGCCATGGTCTGGGGCTGGCGATTATCAAACGCATCATGCAGCGCCATAAAGGAAGCGTGGAGCTTGAAAGCAAGCCCGGCAAAACCCGCTTTACCCTTATCTTACCCACCAAGCCTTAATGGCGGCCAGGCTGAGGCTGACGTTGAAGCTGAGACTGAAGCTGAGATTAGGCTGGAACTGAAGTTAGTGTGGGGCATTAAGGTACAACAACGGCGGCTTAATCGAGACTGAAATCGCCCAAATCGAGCTCGGGCTCATCCTTAGCGTCATCATCCAGTGCCAGGCTGGCGTTGGCGGCGCTGCGTTCGGCCTGTAAGGCTTCCTGCTTTGCCTTGTAAAGCGCGTAGGCGCGGCGGCGTTTGCGGTCTTTGCACAGGCGGATCACTTCGGTCTTTTGCGCATCCGACATTTGTTGCCAGTTAAAACGCTCGTCCCTGCTTCGAAAGCAGCCCAGGCAATAGCCACGGTTGTCACTCTGACACACGTTAATACAAGGGCTTGGAATTTCGAAAAAAACTAATTGTTCCATGGACAAAGGCGAAGATTAGCGTATCCGCTAGGTATAACATCAATCCCTTAAAAAGGCGAAATAATCTACAACCCAAGACTTGCCAGCATCCGCCCCAAGGCGCAGAGTAGGAAAAAACCAGGGAGACGGCCCATGAAAAAAAGCTTACTGATTTTATTGTCTTTGCTGCTTACCGCCTGCCAGAGCAGCCCCACCACCGACTACGACCCCAAAGTGAACTTTGGCGCAATGAAAACCTTCGCCCTGCTGTCGCCGCCCCAAACCACAGACCCCCTCAGTTCCGAGCGCATTCGTACTTCGGTGGAACAAAGCCTGCTGGCCAAGGGCTTCAGCGAAAGTGCCACCCCCGACTTCAAGGTAACCTGGGCATTTGAAACCGGCAGCAAGCCATCAGGCTCAGGGCTGTCCATTGGCCTAGGCAGCGGCTCATGGGGCCGCTCCGGCGGCGTAAGCGTAGGCACCAGCGTTGGCATTCCACTTGGCGGCGATAAGCTGTATCAGGTTATCCAGATTGATGTACTGAGCAGCGGCGCCGATAAACTCTTGTGGCGTGGCAGTGATGGCTTTGAATTCAGTGAAGGCGGCGATGATAAGGCCGATGCCACCCGGGCAACCGTCGATAAAATCCTGGCGCTGTTTCCGCCCAAATAGCCAACGCCTCGGATAACCAAACAGAAAAGCCACCTCTAGGGTGGCTTTTTTGTTTGGTGCTATTCGTCCTGATGGGCGTTTACAGTGCGCCCTCGGGCCCAGGCTTTAAGGGCGAGGATTTTCTCCCGCATCACCACCGACAAAGGCCGGGTACGGGACAACTCTTCAAGGATAATGGCCTGATCCACAGGTTGCTGACGACTGGCCGCAGCATAAATGGCAGAAATCACGCCTTGTTCAATCTCGGCGCCACTGAAGCCATGGCTTGAGCGCGACAGCAGCCCCAAATCCATGTTGGTGACATCCACTCCACGTTTCTTGCAGTGAATAAGGAATATCGCCTTACGGATTTCTTCATCGGGCAGATCCACAAAGAAGATTTCATCCAGACGGCCCTTACGCATCAGCTCAGGCGGCAGCGCCTGGATGTCGTTGGCGGTGGCCACCAGAAACACATCGCTCTTGCGCTCGGCCATCCAGGTCAGCAGCGCCCCAAGGATACGCTGTGAGGTGCCTTCATCACTGCTGCCGCCGCTGATCCCTTTCTCGATTTCATCAATCCACAATACACAGGGCGCCATCAAATCGGCCAGCTCCAGCGCCTGACGCAGGTTCTTTTCGGTTTCGCCTATGTACTTGTTGTACAGCGCGCCCATATCGAGCCTAAGCAGCGGTCGCTGCCACACACCCGCCACGGCCTTGGCGGCCAGACTCTTACCACTGCCCTGCACCCCAAGCAGCATGATGCCCTTGGGCGGCGGCGCGCTGGCATCTCTGCCCGCCGGAGCGCGGGCCTTAAGCCATTCTTTGAGGTTATGCAGTCCGGCGATATCGGCGAAGCTGCTGGTATCGTATTCGTATCTGAGCACACCATCCATGTCCATCAGGCGGAACTTGGCCTGATTCACCCGCTCCACATCGTCGCTGGTGATGGCACCATCGTCCACTATGGCTTTATGGATAAGCCTGCGGGCATCATCGAAGGTTACGCCGCGCAGATTATCGGCAAGGCGGGTCACTGCCGCTTCATCGACGCTGAGGGGAATGCCCTGACGGCGCACCTTGTCTATCTCTTCAACAATCAGGTTTTCGAGCTGGTTCTTGCTCGGCAATGACAGCCGGAAATGGGCACAGTAACGGCGGATTTCCGGCGGAATATCAAAAGCATGACTTACCAGCACCAAGGTATGTTTCAGGGCGTCGTACTCAAGCGCAATTTCTTTCAGCAAACGCACATTGCGCGGCGCATCCTGCACAAAAGGATGGAAGTCGCACAGCACATAAATGCCCTGTTGTTGGGTGGCTTTAATTTGCCCGAGCAGATCGCCGGGATCGGCATTGAACTTCTGCGTGCCCATGTCTTTATCGACCCGCGACAGGCCACTGGTAATCGACCAGGTAAACAGCGGCTGATACAGGGTGGCAGCAACCCGTTTGAGCAGCTCAATCACCCGATACTCTTCATAGGTTTCAATCACCACTATGGGTGTGTTCGACCGTAAAACTGCTGTTAAATCCTGTACATCCTGCATCTGCTTTTATCCGTTCAATAAAAAGGGGGCTCAGCGAGCCCCACGATTATGCGTCTAAATCCCCCGGCAAAACAACGCCGGAAGCCGCAGTGGTCTGTTAATGCCCTTCGGCAAATAGATAGTTAAGCCAGCCCTGCATCCGCAGCAGCACTTTACGCATCACAGCCACATGGGAGAAATGGTCGGTGTAGATAGCCGCCTGCCCCGCAACCCCTGCCGGGAACTGGCCGATTTCTTCCGGCTTATCAAACTCAATCATCACCAGTACCCGGCCGCGCTGGAACAGCCGCGCCGATGACTGCAGTTGCCCGGTGGACTGCACTTCACCTTCGGCCATGGCCGGCAGCACCTGAGCCACCCTGCCATGAAACACCTGACCGGGGGCGGCATCGAGGATCACCTCGGCTTCATCACCGGCCTTGAGGCGCAGCAAGGAGTTTTGCCAGAAGGCGCCCACAAAATAACGCTGCTCGTCAGGGATAAAGCTCATCACCGGCCGAAGCGGCATAGGCACCACCACCATTCCCGGACGCAGCGCCATATGGGTGACCATGCCATCGGTTGGTGCACGCACCACAGATTGTTCGAGGTCAAACTCGGCCTTGGCCAGATCGGCGCGGGCCGCCGCCACCTTGGTATTCACGCCATCAATATTGGACTCGTAGGCCAGACGCACCCGCATCTCTTCGGCCTTGGCTGCCGTGAGCTGGGCTTCAGAGGCAAGGTACATCTGCCGCTTGTTATCCAGCTCAAGCTCGGTAAAGGGCGAGTTGGCGCCGCCTTTTTTACGACCGGCCTGATAACGATTGTACTCCGCCAGGGTTCTGTCTCTGTCGGCCAGGGCACGCTCAACACTGGCCTTGGCGGTTTCCCAGGCGGCTTCCAGTTGCGGAACTTCCTGTTCGGCCGCTTTCAGGGCCGCACGCTTTTGTACCAATGCCGCTTCAAACGGAGTCGGGTCGAGCCTGAACAGTACATCCCCTTGTTTTACCGGCACATTGGGCTTTACCGCCACCTCGTTTACCTTACCGGTCACCAAGGGGTTAATGGGCACAGACACAAAGTATTCCCGGGCAAAGCGGCTGTACGGATGGTTGTAGTTCATCAACAGCAGCAAGGTGCCAATCAGCACTATGCCGCCCAGCACCGCGGTGGGCACAGTCCACTTGGTCAGGGGGATTTTGAATACTTTGAAAATCACCACGCAAAACGCGGTATAGGTGAGGATAAGCAGCAGATCCATGGTTATTCCTCCCCTGCCTTGGTGGATGATGGCGTATTCAGCGGCGCGTCGCTCGTCCTGGTGTTGGCTGCGGGTTGGCTGGCAGCGCTGGCTTTGTCCAGCTCCAGTGCCTGCAGGCGATTTTCAAGCTCCAGCAGATTGGCGCTCAGCTCTTTCACCTTTTCTTCAAGTTCCAGCTCGCGCTTTACCACAGTGCCAAACCCCCAGCCGCGGTCTTCGCGGTAGAGGGTGGCCCAAATCCACAGGAAGGGCCAAAGCACATGCAGGGTAAACAGGCTCACCCAACCGGCGATATGCAGGGCATCCTGTTGTGGGTGATTGCGCTTTTTCGCAATTTCGTAAGGGATATCGTGAATAGCAATAATGCCGTAGAAAATCACTATCACCACAAAGAACAGCAGCCCCAGGGCAAAGTAGTCCAAGAACACAGACACCTCCGTCGATGCCAATTGATTTGATTTTGTTACCAAAGGGTAGCGCAATTTGCAGCATCGATACCAGAATCCAGCGCAATAGTTTTGCAATTTCCGTTTGATTTTTCCCACATTTTACGAATGCCAGCCCAACACTTTTCGCCAAGACGGGTTATGATTTTGACTGCCAACAAAAACGAGGTAATCAAACCATGATAGGCACCCCCTACACCCCAGGCGCCACGCGCGCCATGTTGCTGGGCTCAGGCGAGCTTGGTAAAGAAGTGGCGATTGAGCTGACCCGACTTGGGGTTGAGGTCATTGCCGTTGACCGCTATCCCAATGCGCCCGCCATGCAGGTGGCGCATCGCAGCCATGTGATCAATATGCTGGATGCCGACGCGCTGAAAGGCCTGATTGCCAAAGAGCAGCCCCATCTGGTGATCCCGGAAATCGAGGCCATTGCCACCCAGGCACTGGTGGAACTGGAAGCCGATGGTTTGAAGGTGGTGCCCACCGCCCGGGCCACCCGACTGACCATGGACCGGGAAGGCATTCGCCGCCTGGCCGCCGAAACCCTGGCCTTACCCACCTCGCCCTATGTGTTTTGCGACAGCCTGGCTGAGCTTGAAGCCGGCATAGACACGACCGGCATTCCCTGTGTGGTGAAACCGGTGATGAGCTCTTCCGGCAAGGGCCAGAGTGTGATCCGCAGCCGCGAAGATATTCAAAAAGCCTGGGACTACGCCCAAAGCGGTGGCCGCGCCGGAGAAGGCCGCATCATAGTTGAAGGCTTTATCGACTTTGATTATGAAATCACCCTGCTGACCATCTCGGCGGTAGATGGCATTCATTTCTGCGCCCCTATCGGCCATCGTCAGGAAGACGGTGATTACCGTGAGTCGTGGCAGCCACAGGCGATGAGCGCCCTGGCGTTGGAGCGTGCCCAGGGCATTGCCCGTGCCGTAGTGGAAAACCTGGGCGGCTACGGCCTCTTCGGGGTGGAGCTCTTTATCAAGGCCGACGAGGTGTACTTCTCGGAAGTGTCGCCAAGACCCCACGACACCGGCATGGTTACCCTGATAAGCCAGGATCTGTCTGAATTTGCCCTGCATGTGCGCGCCATTCTCGGCCTGCCGATTGGTGAAATTATCCAGCAAGGCCCCTGCGCCTCGGCCGTGGTGTTGGTGGAAGGCGACTCAAGCAACATAGGTTACTCAGGTCTTGCCGACGCCCTCGCCCAGCCAGGCACCCAATTGCGGCTGTTTGCCAAGCCGCAAATCCATGGCCGCCGTCGTCTTGGGGTGGCTCTGGCCCGCGCTGAGAGTATCGATGACGCCGTGGCCCGCGCCCTGAAAAGCGCCGCCTGCATCAAGGTGCACTTTAACTAAGCCAGGTCTGGGCATGTGCCTGGATCTCGGCTTTGGCTTGGATCTGAGCCTGAATCTGATTCTGAATCGACCGCAATAGAGCTGCCCCATCGGGCAGCTCTTTTTATTCTGACTCTCGGCTGGCTGCAGCTTATTCTCATTACCAATCGCAACCGCCGCTCCCAGGCATTCCGCCCAGCAGATCATCCGGCAGCTGGCCTGCCTCCTTCAGTTACAGCGCCGCCCCCAATCAATCGCGGATTTGTAAACAATGTAAAGCCGATTCAGTTAGTAATAGTTCTCAATTAGATTTGAGCCACAATTTGCTGCAACTTCATTCGTATCCATGTCTGTTTCATTGCGTCCCGGTAAGCGGGCGCTGTCCGTCGCCCGAACCCTGCATATTTATGTGTCGATGGCGCTGCTGCTGTTGATGCTGTTTTTCGCCTTCACCGGCATCACCCTCAATCACCCGGATTGGTTTGGCGCATCCAACGCCATGCGGGAAGAAACCGAGCGACCGCTACCCGACTTTTTGTTACCGGTCGAAGCCGATTCTGCCGACTGGCAGGAAGCCGCCGCCCACTGGCTCGCCAGCGAGTGGCAGGCCAGCCGTCAGCAGGTGGAAGTGAGTGAAGATGAATTGCTGCTGGTGCAAAAAGGCCCTGGAAGCTACCGATCTGTGGTGCTGGATACCGAAGCGGCTGTGGTGGTGGCCGAATCCCTCGACTATGGCCTGGTTGCGCTGCTGAACGACCTGCACAAGGGCCGTAACTCAGGCGCCGTCTGGAGCTGGGTTATCGATTTGAGTGCGGTACTGATGTTGCTGTTTTCCCTTACCGGCGCCTTTTTGCTGTTACCGCAAAAGCGCCGCCTCAAGCGCTCGCTGGGGTACATGACGGCGGTCAGCAGCGTCTGCATTGCCATCTACTGGCTGTTTATTCCTACCTGAGGACCTTATGAAACTGAAGAGATTATCGCTGGCCGCCCTCTTATGCCTGCCCATGCTGGCACAGGCCAATATGGACGTTGAGCTTAGCCTCAGTGAAATCACCACCGGTCAATATCACAGGCCCTACACCGCCGTTTGGGTGGAAGATGCCAAAGGCCAGTCGGTGAAAACCATCGCCCTGTGGGTTCAGCACGACGGCCACAAGTGGTTTAAAGACATCCGCCGCTGGTGGCGCAAGGCCGGGCGCGACAACCCCGCCATGGTGGATGCCATCTCCTCGGCCACCCGTCCGGCGGGCAAATACCGCATTGGCTGGGATCTGAGTGACGACAGCGGCAAACCACTGCCCGATGGTGACTACCAGCTGTTTATTGAGGTAGTGCGGGAACACGGCGGCCGCGAGCTTATCCGCCACAAGTTCAGCCTGCCTGGCGAGAGTTTTGACAGCCCCCTGGCCGCCACCACAGAAACCGGTCCGGGCCACATTCGTTTCACCCGTTCAGCCACCCGCTAAGGAGCCCCATGAAATCACTTATTCCGCTGAGCCTGTTGCTGCTCGCCCCCCTCGCCCAGGCCCATGACCGCTGGATTTTACCGAGCCATTTCAATGTCTCCGCCGAAGACGGCAAAGGCGTGTGGCTGTCGGCCGATGTCAGCGCCAGCAATCAGGTATTCGAGTTCGATAAAGCCTTCGGCGCCGAAGATGTGCTGATCATTACCCCCGCAGGCAAAACCGAGCGCCCCAGCTCCAGCTACCGTGGCAGCCGCCGCTCTGTGTTTGATTACCTGCTGACCGAAGATGGCACCTACAAGCTGACCAAGGAAGCCAAGCCAAGGTACTTCTCGCGCTACAAAGTCAAAGGTCAGGACAAGCCGGTACGCAGCAGCGCCGATAAAGAGAGCACCCGCGCTCAGATGCCCAAAGAGGGCTACGAGCTTGAAGGCGCGCTGTATTTCTCCCGTATCGAATCCTTTGTCACCCTGAATAAGCCCTCAGATAAGGCATTCAACCCAACCGGTGAGTATCTGGAGCTTGTGCCGCTGACCCATCCGGCCGACTTTGTCGAAGGTGAGCTAATCAGCCTGAAACTGCTCTACAAGGGTAAGCCCAGGGCGGGCGTGGAAGTGACTCTGGTGGCCGATGGCACCCGCTATCGCAATCAGCTAAACGAGCTTAAGCTCAGCTCCAATGACGAGGGGGTTATCGAATTTACCCTGCCCCGCGCCGGACGTTATCTGCTGCACGCCGAGCACGAAGAAAAGCTCAAAGACACCCGCCTTGCCGACAAGAGCGTGAGCGAAATCTTCCTGAGTTTCGAAGCAGGCTTGCAGTAACGCTTAAGTTTGCAAAAGAAAAACCGGGTCAATCGACCCGGTTTTGTTTTTCGCCCGCCACAAAGGCAGCAAGGTTGGCAATGGCAATGTCCAGCAACCGTTGCCGGGCCTTCTGGGTTGCCCAGGCATTGTGGGGGGTAATGCTGATATTGGGCGCATGCAGCAGCGGATTATCGGCGGCAGGCGGCTCGCTGGAAAGCACATCCACCGCCGCCCTCACCCGCCCCTGATGCAGCGCGCTGGCAAGTGCCGGCTCATCCACCAGGCCGCCGCGGGCGGTATTGACTATCAGGGCACCTGGCTTCATCAGCCCAAGGCTTGTTTCATTGACCATATGCCGGGTTTGCGCCGTTAACGGGCAGTGCAGCGACAGCACATCAGAACGGGCAAAGAGCGTATCGAGGGAGACGAACTCTGCGTCCGCTGGCAAGTCTTTGGGTCGACTTCGGCTATGCACCAACAGCTGCATCCCGAACGCCTGACCGATGCGGGCCATTTGTTTGGCAATATCACCAAAGCCCACCAAGCCCAGGGTTTTGCCTGAAAGCGACTCGAGGGTGTCCAGGGTGAAACAGAAATCCGGCTGCGCCGACCAGGCGCCGCTTATCACCGCCTGATGATGCGCGGCAACCCTGGATGTGTGATGCAGCACATGGGCAAACGCCATCTGCGCCACCGCATCCGGGCCGTAGCCAGGCACATTGGTGACCGCTATACCGAGGCGGCGCGCGGCCTCAAGGTCCACCACATTGGTGCCGGTGGCAAGCACACCTATGTACCTAAGCTCAGGCAGCGCTGCCAAGGTGGCTGCATCCAGCGGCGTTTTATTGGTGAACAGCACAGAGCTGGCAGCGGCCCGGGTCAGCAGCTCCCCGGCAGCGGTACGGTCATAGACTTCATAATCTCCGAAGGGAGCCAGTACCGACCAGTCGAGATCGCCGGGGTTTAAGGTGTAACCATCGAGTACGCAAATATTGGCCATCATCAGAACCTGAAACTCACGCCAACGTTGGCCTGTCCTTGCCACATCAGGTCGGCATTCACCTTCCAGATACAGTTGCTGGCATCGCAAAACAGATCGTTTTCGCTGTCGATAAAGGTGGCAAAGGCGCGCACATCGGCAATTAACGCCAGGTTGTCGCCCAAACGGTATTCCACCCCCGTTCCCAAACCGAGTGAGAAGCGGGTTTCATTGCTGTAGTCATCACCGGGACGCATCTGGGTCAGCCCCATGGACGCGGTGACATAGGGCAGGAAGTTGCCCTTGGGAAAATACAGGCTGCCACCCACATGGGCATAATCGAGTTTGAGCGAGGTAACACGCTGATTGGAAAAGGCGCCGCCCGCTTTCAAGTCGGTGCTCTGGCTTGAGTAGAGCACGTACATATTGCCGGGGTGGCGGGTTGTGGTGCCCAGCATAATGCCATAGTGAGATGACTCTTCGGCGCTGACGCTGCCTAAGGCATCTTCCTTGCTGGCATCCAGGCTGCTGGCGGCAAAGCTGTAACCGGCGAACGGGGTGACATACTCATCTGCCGATGCCAGGGCAGGAGCCAGGCAAAGGGCAGCCAAAACCACACGAGCGGGGGTGTTCATAGGCTTCTCCCTGAAATCAACGCATGCCGCGGGCAGCCTTTACGGCTTCGTAGGCGGCCTGAATATCCTGTGCCTTACGTTTGGCCAGTTCCATCATTTCTTCCGGCAAGCCCTTGGCCACCAACTTGTCGGGGTGGTGCTCATTCATCAGTTTACGGTACGCACGCTTAACATCCTGATTTGTAGCAGATTCCTCAATACCTAACAAGCCGTAGGCATCGGCGAGCGAGCGTTTGTCGCTACCGCCTTTGCGGGCAAAATTAAACTCGGACTGCCAGCGGCCAAGCAGCATTTCCAGTGCCTGTTCGCTGAAACCCAGCTCGGATGCGACAAACTGGAGGATCCTGTGCTCATTGGGGTGCAGCTCACCATCGGCAAGCGCCACCTGAATTTGGATCTCAAGGAACATCTGCAACAAATCGTTACGGCCCATGGACAGCAACCTGAACGCTCGCAGATTGCCCTTGAGGTCAAAGTCACCTGCCTTGCCGTCGCGAAACGCCTGCTGCGCCTGCCGCCGCGCCTCGGCATCGAGATTCAGCTGGTTCATCAAATCACTGGCGAGGCGAATATCGGCTTCGGTCACCCTGCCGGATGCCTTGGCCACATGACCCATTACCGCGAAGGTGGTGGTAAAAAACACCTGCTGACGCTTGCTGCCAGAGCCTGCGGCAGCGGCGAATTTTTTATCGAACCAGTGGCCAACGACCAGCCCGAGAATGGCGCCGAAAATCTTGCCAAACATCATGCCGATAAGAAAACCAAACAGCTTGCCTTTGTACTTCATAAGCAGGGATTACACTCCTTGGCCCAAGAGTCGTTGATTGAGGGCATCGAGCCGGTCCAGGGTGCCCACATCGCACCAATAGTGTTCAAAGCGCTCGCCGGTCACTTGCTGCGACGCCATTTTCTGGCGCAGCAGCGGCCCCAACGCGTGACGGCCGGGAGCAAGTCCGGCAAAAAGTGCCGGATGGTAAATCCCCATGCCGGAGAAGGTGAGTTTATCCGCGCCCTCTTGCGCCACAAGGCTCTGGTTCAGGGCAAAATCGCCCTGTGGATGCTGTGGCGGGTTGTCCACCAGATACACATGGGCCAGCACGCCGTCAGCCAGACGCTCGGGCAACAGCGGCAAGCTATCGATAAAAATATCGCCGTTTATCACCAAAAACGGCTCATCCCCGAGCAGCGGCAGCGCTTGTAAAATGCCGCCTGCGGTCTCAAGCGCTTCTTGCTCGTGGCTGTATTGAATCGCCACACCGAACCGGCTGCCATCCCCGAGGGTTTGCACCAGTTTTTCGCCAAGCCAGGCGGTGTTGATCACCACCTCGTGGATACCTGCACCGGCGAGCTTTTCGAGGTGATACTCGATAAGCGGCTTACCGGCCGCAGCCACCAATGGCTTGGGCAGCGAGTCGGTTAACGGCCGCAGGCGCTCGCCGCGCCCGGCAGCCAGGATCATCGCCTTCATGCTTTGGCCTCCAGCGCAGGCATCACCCGGCCCATAATGAACTGGGCGAAGTCCCCCAGCTCTTTGTAGCGCACGGCCACGTCGCGAATGTAATGCATGGTCAGCGGAATATCCTTCAGATAACCGGCCTTGCCGTCTCTGTGGTTCAGGCGGGCAAAAATGCCGGCGGCCTTGATATGACGCTGCAGCCCCATCAGTTCAAACCAGCGGCGGAAGACCACCATGTCGGTGTCTGCTGGCACCAGGCCATGTTCGTGGGCGAGCACAAAGTACTCCACCAACATGTCATCCACCAGATCTTCACTCCAGCGAATGTAACAATCCCGGAGCAGGGAGACTGCATCATAGGTCACAGGGCCGCGCACTGCATCCTGAAAATCAAGCAGTTTCAGCTCGTTATCCACCACCATCAGGTTACGGCTGTGAAAATCTCTGTGCATGCCGACCTTGGGCTGCGCCAGCGCATTGTCAGTGAGCATGTCAAAGGCTGCCGCGAGGATGGCGTCTTCCTCTGCGGTCAATGTCAGTTGCAGATGGGTGCCAAGCAGCCACTCGGTGAAAATACTCAGCTCGCGGCGCACAAAGGCCTCATCATAATCAGGTAAAGGACCAAGTTCGGTCTCCATCACCGAGGCAATGCCCGGCAAGAGCGCCAGCGCCCTGGGGTACCATTGACGCACACTTTGGCGGTCCAGCAGCGACAGCAGCTGCACATCACCAAAATCTTCAAGCGCCATAAAGCCTTGCTTATCATCTTTGGCAATAATGGCCGGCACCGGTAAACCGGCTTTAGCGTAGGCATCACGCACCGCCACGAAGGGCTCGGTGGGGATCAGTGCCACCGGGGTATCCATGATAACCATGTCCCGGCCCTGAAAGCTGGCGCGAAAGTAGCGGCGGAAACTGGCATCACCGGAAATCAGCTGCGGCGACAGGCCCTCCCCAAAGGTGTGGGAAAGCCAATGATTAAGGGAAAGAAATCTGGAGTCTGACACGGTCGTTCCATGGCTCTTGGCAAAAAATTGCTTTATTATAGCCAGCATATTTATTGGAAACAGCCAATTCGTCGACACTGGATTTTTGGCCTGGTTGTACAGGGAGCAGGTGCAACTTTTCCCGCCCCGCCATGTCCACAGTAGAGTCCGGTTAAAGAACCAGAAAAACGTCCAGATAAAGAATTTCAAACTGAATACTCATAAGATGCAAATCCGTTACTTACTGGCCCTTGGCCTGTTTCCCTATCCGGCGCTGGCAGATACCGCCGTGGAAACGCCCGCCCAGGACCAATGTCTGGTGGTGCCTCCCATTCCGGTGCCAGAAGGTGCTGTGGCCGAATCCGCCACAGGACAGGTTGAAATCCTCTCCGACAGCTCCAATGCCATTATGAACAAAAACGCCACCTTCGAAGGTGACGTGAAGTTTCGTCAGGGCAGTCGCTCCATTTCGGCCGACAAAGCCAGCATGGATTACGAGCAGCAGCGCCTGGATGCAGCCGGCAGCCTGGTGTTTCAGGACAGCCAGTTCACTGTGACCGCCGACAGCCTGAGCGCTCAGCTCAAGGACAACAGCGCCAAGCTGCAGGGTGCCAAATATTGGCTCCACGGGCAGCAGGTGCACGGCAATGCCCAGAAGCTTGAGATCACCAAAGACAACAATCTCATTCTCAATGGCACCGACTTTACCACCTGTCCACCCGGCGACAGCTCCTGGTTACTGCAAGCCGAGCGCATCAAAATCGACTCCAGTGAAGAATGGGGCGAAATCTGGAATGCCAAGCTGCGTATCGGCGATGTGCCCGTGTTTTACATGCCGTACATGACAGTACCTGTGTCGGACAAACGTAAAACCGGTTTCCTGTTCCCCAGCTTCAGCACCAGCACCACCAACGGGGTGGAAATTGCCACGCCCTGGTACTGGAACATTGCCCCCGAATACGACCTGACCCTGACGCCACATTATATGTCGGCGCGGGGCCTGTATTTGCAGAGTGAATTCCGTTATCTAGCCGGTGACGCTCAGGCAGGCCGCTTGAATCTGGAATACCTCGGCAGCGACCGCATGCTGGAAAACAACAGCGACCGCTACCTGTATCACTGGGAACATCAGGGCGCCATCGACAAGCACTGGCGTGTCAACGCCGCCTTCACCGATGTGTCCGACAACAACTACTTCAACGATCTCGACTCGGCCGTGGCCCGCGCCACCGACAACCAGATCTCCCGCATCGGTGAGATGAGCTATTTCGAGAACGACTGGAACGTCAGCGCCCGGGTGCAGGACATCAAGGTACTGGGCGAAGACGAAGTGCCCTATCAGGTGATGCCGCAACTGGCATTCAATTACCGCAGCCGCGATCTGCTCAATACCCTCGAGTTCAGCTTCTTCGGTGAAGCCAGTAACTTCGAGCACAAAGACAGCGACCAGGTCACCGCCACCCGTTTACACCTGCAGCCCACCTTAAGCCTGCCCATCCACGGCCCGGCCGGTTCACTCACCAGTGAACTGACCTTGCTGCAAACCAATTACTGGCAGCGCAATACCGAGCTGATGGGAGAAGATGCGCTGGATGACAACGTCAGCCGCACCATTCCACGGGCAAAGATCCACGGCCAGATTAACCTCGAGCGCGACACCTCCTGGCTGGGTGAACCCTATCGCCAGACGCTGGAGCCTCAGTTCCAGTATCTGTACGCCGGCTATGAAGATCAGGACGGTATCGGCATTTACGACAGTGCCACCCTGCAGGACGACTACTATGGTCTGTTCCGCGCCCGCCGTTTCTCAGGTCTGGACCGGATTGCCGACGCCAACCAGCTGACTCTGGGTTTGACCACCCGCTTCTTCGATGACCACAACCTGGAGCAATTCAAGCTCAGCGTGGGTCAGATTATTTACTTCTCTGAAAGCAAGGTATCGCTGTCGGAAGGCCTGATTGAAGAGCGCCCCAGCGCCTCAGCCATTGCCGCCGAGCTGGATGCCCGTATCACCGACGACTGGTTCGTCAGTGGCGCCATTCAGTACGACGCCCGCACCCGTGAGAACAAAAAGTCGGAAGTGACCCTGGATTACCGTCCGGGCGGCGACAAGCTGGTGCAATTCAGCTACCGCTATGTACCTGATTTGATTAACACCAACACCAATGATGAAGTCAGCATCAGCCAAACAGGTTTCAGAACCACCTGGCCGTTGACCGACAACCTCTACTTTGTTGGCAACTGGTACTACGACCTCAACGAGAGCCGCGCGGTGGAAACCTACACAGGTTTCCAATACGAAAGCTGCTGTTGGGCGGTGCGCCTCAGTTACCACTACCGCATCAAGACCAACTACGAGGACGATTTCAATCCGGTGCAGGATAACCGCGAATTGTTTGAAAGCGGTGTCTACCTGAACTTCGTCATCAAGGGCCTCGGTGGCTCAGGCCCCATGGGGGTCAGCGACATGTTGGATGAAGGGCTGTTCAACTACAGAAAGCCGCTTTATCTGAGGAATTAATGCAGAAATGTGGTAGATTGCGAAACCACATTCAGGACGCGTTGTCCAAACAGGTTAACACTGCCGGGTTTTCTCTGCCCGAGGGTGGATGAAAACTGAAGAAAGCCAAGGATTTATTTGGATGAAACCCTGTAAGAAACTGATTTTTGCCGCTCTGGCAATGGCGCTCAGCGCCCAGAGCATTGCTGCTCCCCAGTTGCTCGACCGTGTTGCCGTACAAGTGAACGACGGCATCGTACTGGAAAGTGAAATCCAGAACATGGTTGATAACGTTAAGAAAAATGCCAGCGCTGCCGGTCAGACGCTGCCTTCTGACGACGCCCTGCGCACCCAGGTTATCGAACGTCTGATCCTCACCCGTCTGCAGTTGCAGATGGCCGAGCGTATCGGTCTGCACATCGGCGACCTGCAACTCGACCAGGCTATCGAAAACATCGCCCGCGAACAGAAGATGAGCGTGGCGCAGATGCAACAGGCCATCGAATCTGAAGGGATGAGCTTTGCCCAATACCGCGAGCAGCTGCGTGAAGAAATCACCCTGGGTGAAATTCAGCGTATTCAGGTGCAGCGCCGTATTCAGGTATCTCCTCAGGAAATCAACAACCTGGTGAAGATGATTGAAGAGCAAGGCAACAAAGATGTGGAATACCAAATCGGTCACATCCTGATTGAAGTGCCAAGCAACCCCAGCAGCGCCGAACTGGAAGCTGCCAGCAAGCGCGCCCAGGCAGTTCTCGATCGCCTCAACAGCGGTAACGACTTCCGCTCCATCGCCATTGCCGCTTCGTCCGGCCCCAAGGCGCTGGAAGGTGGTGTGTGGGATTACATGAACATCAACGAGATGCCCACCCTGTTTGCCGAAGTGGTTGGTGATGCCAAGAAAGACGAAATCATTGGCCCCATCAAGAGCGGCTCTGGTTTCCACATTCTGAAAATCATGGACATCCGCGGCCTGCAAACCCGTGAAATCGAAGAAGTGCGCGCCCGTCACGTGCTGCTGAAGCCGTCGCCGATTTTGTCGGAAGAGCGCGCCAAGGCGATGCTGGATCAATTCGTTAAGCAAATTCGCAGCGGCGAAGCCAAGTTTGAGGATATTGCCCGTCAGTACTCGGAAGACCCGGGCTCTGCCACCAAGGGCGGCGAACTGGGCTGGGCCGAGCCAGGTATCTATGTTCCTGAATTCGCTCAGATGCTGGGGCAGCTCAGCCTGGATGAAATCAGTGACCCATTCCGCACCTCACATGGCTGGCACATAGTGCAGCTGGAAGAGAAGCGTAAGACAGATGCCACCGACAAGTTCAACACCAACCGGGCGCATCAGCTTATCTTCCGCCGCAAGTTCAACGAAGAACTGCAAAGCTGGCTTGATGAAATCCGCAGTGAAGCCCACATTGATGTGTGGGAGCCTGAAGCCAACCGAGGTTAATCTGTGACTGTGAAACGCATTGCCGTTACCCCCGGAGAACCAGCGGGCATTGGTCCGGATCTGGTGATCCAGCTGGCCCAGCAGGACTGGCCGGTACAGCTTGTGGTGTGCGCCAGCCCTGAGTTGCTGGAATCCCGTGCCCGCAAGCTGGGTTTGCCCATTACCCTTGAGCCATATGACCCCGCGGCGCCGGCCAAGCCTCAGGCTGCCGGTACCCTGTCGATTGTGCCTTTTGCACTGGCGGCCGAGGTGGAATGCGGCAAGCTCAATGAGCAAAACGGCAGCTACGTGGTCGATACCCTGCGCTTTGCCGGGGAAAAGAACATGAGCGGTGAGTTTGATGCCGTCGTCACGGGCCCGGTTCACAAGGGCATTATCAATCAGGCCGGGATTTCCTTCAGCGGTCACACTGAGTTTTTTGCCAATCAGGCAAACTGTCAGGACGTGGTCATGCTGCTGGCCTGCCCCGGTCTGCAAGTGGCGTTGGTCACAACCCATATTCCGCTGGCGTACGTGGCCAAGGCCATTACCCGCGAGCGTCTGCACAAGATCATCAGAATTTTACATGACGATCTGGTCAGCAAATTCGGTATCAACGACCCGAAAATTTATGTCTGCGGCCTGAACCCCCACGCCGGGGAAGATGGACACCTCGGCCGCGAGGAACTGGATATCATTATCCCGGCCCTCAACGAACTCAGGGAAGAGCTGAACTATAATATCGTCGGCCCCCTGCCTGCCGATACCCTGTTCCAACCCAAGTATCTGGATGACGCCGACGTAGTGCTGGCGATGTACCACGATCAGGGCCTGCCGGTATTGAAGGCACAGGGATTTGGCAAGGCGGTGAACATCACCCTGGGCCTGCCTTATATTCGCACCTCGGTGGACCACGGTACCGCCCTGGAGCTGGCAGGAACCGGCCGCGCCGACATCGGCAGTTTCGTTTGCGCCCTGAACAAGGCCATCGAACTGGCTGCCAAGACCAACTGATAGAGAGTCATGAGTAATAAAGTGCATTTGGGCCACACGGCCAGAAAACGTTTCGGTCAGAACTTTTTGACCGACGGCAATATCATCAATCGTATCGTGGGCGCCATTGCCCCCGATAACGACCACGTGATGGTGGAAATCGGCCCGGGTCTCGCGGCCCTGACCGAACCGGTGGCACTGTCCATCGACAACCTCACGGTTATCGAACTCGACCGCGATCTGGCCGAGCGTCTGAAAGTACACCCCACCCTGAAGGATAAACTCACCATCCATCAGGGCGATGCCATGAAGTTCGACTTCGGCCAACTGGTTGTGCCCGGTCGCAAGCTCAAGGTATTTGGCAATCTGCCATACAATATCTCCACGCCACTGATGTTCCATCTGTTCGAATTTGCTGAACACATTGAGAACATGCACTTTATGCTGCAAAAGGAAGTGGTGCTGCGCCTGTCTGCCTCACCCGGCACCAAGGCATACGGCAAGCTAACGGTAATGGCACAGTACTACTGCCAGGTTGTGCCTGTGCTGGAAGTGCCGCCCGGCTGCTTTACGCCGCCGCCCAAGGTCGACTCCGCCGTGGTGCGTCTGGTGCCTTATGCCCAGAAGCCATGGCCAGCCAAAGACGTAGAACTGCTGCGCAAGGTGTGTAATACCGCCTTCAACATGCGCCGCAAAACCCTGCGCAACAACTTAAAGCCGCTGCTGAACGACGCCGATTTTGAGGCGCTGGGCATTGATGCCGGTCTTCGCCCCGAAGACATCAGCGTGCCGCAATACGTTGCCATGGCCAACTATCTGTTCGACAAGCGTTAACCATTCCAAGAGAACGGCTTTATTGAAATGACGATGACTGACGTAGATCCCGCCATCAAGGTTCAGGTGGATACCGAATACCTCGAAGAGCAGTCCACGCCCGCTGACGACAAGTACGTATTCAGCTACACCATCACCATTATCAATCTGGGCGACAGAGCGGCCAAACTCGAGACCCGCCATTGGCTTATCACCGATGCCAATGGTCATATCACCGAGGTGCAGGGTGCCGGTGTGGTGGGCGAAACGCCAACCATACCGCCCAACACCGCCTATCAATACACCAGCGGTACCGTAATGGACACGCCTGTCGGCTTTATGGAAGGTCGCTACGGCATGGTCTGGGAAGATGGCAAATCTTTCTCGGCAGCCATTCCCGCCTTTCGCTTAGCCGTGCCGGGTGTACTGCACTGAGATGGCAAAGTACTTTGTTGGCGACATTCAGGGTTGTTACGAAGAGCTGATGCTGTTGCTGCTGCGGGTGGATTTTCACCCCTCCAAAGACGAGCTGTGGTCAGTCGGCGACCTGGTTGCCCGCGGGCCTCAATCCCACAAGGTATTGGGATTGCTGAGCTCTTTTGGTGATGCCGCCAAGGTAGTGCTTGGCAATCACGATTTGCACCTGCTTGCCATCACCGCTGGCCTCAAAAAGCCCAAACCCAGTGACAAGCTGAAAAAGCTTTTGGAATCCAAACACCTGCCAAGGTTTATCGACTGGGTTCGACATCAACCTTTGATGCGGGAACTGCCTGAGCACAAGCTCATCATGACCCATGCCGGGGTGCCGCCCCAGTGGGACTTGCAGACTCTCAAAACCGAGGCGAATGAAGTCAGCCAGGTGCTCAAGAGCGACAGCTATCTTGAGCTGATTGAGAGCATGTACACCGAAGAACCCGAAGGCTGGGATCCTAACCTTTCCGGCTATCTGCGCCACCGTTATTGCATCGATGCCTTAACCCGGATGCGCTTTTTGTATCCGGATGGCCGCCTGGATTTCGCCTGTAAAAAGCCGCCGCAGGATAACGACAGCGAACTGAAGCCCTGGTTTGAGTTCCCCTCGCAATTGGATGATTACACGCTGGTGTTTGGTCATTGGGCGGCCCTGATGGGGCACACGGGAAAAGCCAACCGAATTGCACTGGATACCGGCTGTTGCTGGGGCGAAGATCTCACCCTGTGGCAGCTTGAAACCGGGGAAAAAATTACCCAAAAGAAGTTAAATTAGGGTTAAACTAAAGTTTGCATCGGCCGATAAATAAGAGCCGCGCAATGCCATCGCAAGATGCTTTTTGATTCGGGAAAACAACTAAAACATCGCCGGAGTATCCTATGAAAGTAAAAGTCGCCACCAGAGTCATTGGCGGGTTTGGTTTTGTCACCCTTCTTTTGGTCGTACTCGGTGGCGCTTCGCTGGTCACCAACAACAGTCTCAAAGAAAGCACCGCCATCATGCAGAACCTCAGCATGCCGGCGCTTGAAGCTACCAGTCATTTATCAGAAACCCTCAGCGAACAGCAGCGCCTTATTCTTAAAGCCTTCCACAGCAAATCATCCACGGCGGTACCGCCGCTGGAAAAATCCTTTGTGCAGCTGGGCAACGATTTTCAGAGCAAGTTCTCAACGCTTTCCTCTTTGCTGCAAGACAGAGACAACTTTGCCGGCCAACTGAGCGCCCTTAACGGCAGCTATCAGGCCCTCGACAACAACAGTGACGCCATGCTGAAAGCTCGCTTCGAGTCACTGTCGCAGCAGGAAGCCTTGCTCAAACTGCGTGAGAAGCTGGAAAACAGCGCCGATGACGCGTCATCCAACCTGTTTGACCTCATAGATCTGGAAAGCAGCCAGAACGCCACCGAGCGCGAAATTGCTGCTGCGGCCAGCGCCATTGACACCACCATGACCGGCATCATCACCACAGTGTACGATCTGGTGGCAACCGAAGAGCAAAGCAAGTATGAGCTGATTGCCAAAGAGCTCGACTACATGCTCGGTGAAGTCAAAACCAAGATGGAATACGTTGCCCGCCACGGCGAAGGCGTCATCGATGAAGAGCTGGTCGATACCCTCAAACAGGACACCAGCAAGGTGCTCAAAATGCTTGAGGGACCAGATACGCTGGTAACCCTCAAAGCCAAGCAGCTTGCCAGTGCCCGCCTCGCGTCTGAAAAACTGACCAACGTAGAAAAGAACGCTCAGACAGTGACCGAGCAGATGAAGCGTCTGGCCAAAGACATCGAGTCTGTCACCAACGACATCAGTAATCAGGCGCTGTCTGATATCAACCGCGCCTCACTGCAGACCCTCATTTTAGTGGTGATTGCCATTGTGGTTGCCGTGGTGATCAGTATTGCCGTGGTTCGTCCGCTCAAGCGCTCGCTGGATCAGGTCAACGACGCCCTGAACGTGCTGGCCTCCGGTGACCTGACCCACAAGCTGGATGACTCAGGCCATGATGAATTTGCCGACCTGTCCCGCAACTGTAACCGTCTGGTGGATAGCCTGCGCGGTCTGATTGCCGGTATTCTCGACCGCTCAAACCAGCTGGCAGCAGCGGCCGAAGAAACCTCAGCCATCACCTCGCAAACCACCATCGGCATTCAGGAGCAAAAGAGCCAGGTTGACCAGGTCGCGACCGCCACAACTGAACTCAGCTCCAGCGCCCATCAGGTGAACATGAGCGCCGATGACGCCCTGAATCAAATCAAGAAAGCCGATGATGAAACCCAGCATATGCGGGCCATTGCCGATGAGAACAAACGCACCATTTTGTCGCTGGCCGATGAAGTCGCCAAAGCCAGCAAGGTGATCAACAAGGTGCATTCCGACAGCGCTTCCATCGGCTCGATCCTCGATGTGATCCGCGGCATTGCCGAGCAAACCAACCTGCTGGCACTCAACGCTGCCATCGAAGCGGCGCGCGCCGGTGAGCAGGGCCGTGGCTTTGCCGTGGTAGCCGATGAAGTACGTAGCCTCGCTTCCCGCACCCAGGATTCCACCCGCGAAATCCAGCAGATGATTGAAGTGCTGCAGCAAGGTACTCAGGAAGCTGTGGGTGTGATGCAGCTTGGTCAGAATCAGGCGCAGAGCTGCGTCGAGAAGACAGAACAGGCCAACCAGGCGCTGCAAACCATCAGCCAGTCGGTGCATCAAGCCTACGATGCCGGCACTCATATCGCCCAGGCAGCCCAGGAGCAAAACCTGGTCAGTCAGCAGGTGTCTGAAAAGCTTGAGCACATCGCGTCTATCTCTGAAGAAACCGCCCTTGGCGCCGAGCAGACTGCCAAGTCCAGCCATGAGGTGGCTCGCCTTGCAGAAGAACTGCAAAGCTCAGTAAAAGAGTTCAGAGTGTAAGCAGGCACGCTAAAGGCCCGCTGGGAACCCTAAAAACGATAATAAAAAAGCCCCTCTCATGGGGCTTTTTTATTGGCAGAAATCCTGAGTAAAAGCGGCTCATACTAAATTCGAGGCACAAAAAAACCGGGAAAACCCGGCCTTTTCGATACTGCGGTTCACACATACTGAGCGGCTATCAATCTTCCTCGCCACCACCGCCAGAGAGACGGTCTTTGATTGCGGCTGTGATAGGGCTGCCACCATGACCATTGGCTTCTGCCCAAGCCACAATTGTCATGCCATCGCCTTCAGTCGCACCAAGCTCGTTTGCAGACAAACGCTTGGCAATGAATTCACCCACGTCGTTGGCACCGGCTCCCATTGCGGTGCGCAGCAGACTGGTACCATCACAGCTTATGCCAGCATAGATGTTACGCAGTTTAACGCGACTTTCCTTGAGCTTTTTACGAAGACGGTTTTTGTCGTTCGCTTTCACGTAATCACAAATACTGGCCACCAATGGATCGGTATTTGCCTTGGCTTGTGTGGGAATAAAAGAAGCAGCTATCACAGCTGCAAGGGCCAGGGGCAACACACGCATCTGATACTCCTTGGTTTGTTATTTTATTTATGTATAAAACCGATAAACCGGCTTTACCTGTAAGGTACATACAAGCACAGCTAATTTAACACTTTTTTACCAAGGTGATAAAGCGATATTCCAGCCCTTTGGCTGACACATGTTGAGTGGTTTCAATCGCTTCCCATGAGCCATCATCCCAATCAGGGAAATGGGTATCGCCTTCGACATCCAGTGCTATCTCGGTTAAATATAGCTTATCTGCGCGTGGAAGCAGGGTTTTATAGAGCTGACCACCACCGATCACGACCAGTTCTTCACAATCACCGGCCAGGGCCATGGCCTCTTCGAAGGAAGCTACCAGACTAATACCTTCGTGGGGGTAATCGGTCTGACGGGAAATCACGATATTGTGGCGCCCTGGTAAGGGGCGACCGATGGATTCGAAGGTCTTGCGCCCCATCACCACCGGCTTGCCCAGGGTCATGGCTTTGAAATGTTTCAGGTCTTCCGGCAGATGCCAGGGCATCTGATTGTCTTTGCCAATCACGCGGTTATTGGCCATCGCGGCAATAATGGCGATACGCATCTAAGTTCCCTCTTTGTTTGTGGTTATATGACGGGACGGGTACGGTAATACAGCAAGCTAGGCAGCGCCAATCCAACCGACAGGGCGCCAAGAATAAACACGGTTTTCAGACCATTACTGATAACGGCGCCGGTTAGCTCCGGGCTCACCTGCGACTGGGCTGTGAGCTGCACTAAAGCAATCACGGTATTGAAAGCGTAGGTGCCCGGGATCATCGGGATAATGGCCGCTACCGCATACAGCAGCGGCGGCGCCAGATGACGCTTGGCAAACCCTATAGTGATCATGCCAACCAGGGCGGCGGCGGCAAAGGTCGCCCATTCGATGGGCAAGCCAAAGTGCAGGATCAGGGTACGGAAACTGTGCCCCAAAGCACCGGCCAGTGCGCAGTAAGGCAAGAACCGCTTCGGCACATTGAACACCATGGCAAAGCCCACGGCCGGTATGGCGGAGAAGAAAGCATCATTGAGCAGGGTCAGCAAAAGATTCACAGAAATTTGCCCCCCAGTTGCATGGCAATAGTAATGCCAATCACCGAGGCCACCGTGAGCAAGGTGGCGTGTCCCCAACGGGAAATCCCCACGTTCATATGGCCTTTTACCATGTCAGAAATGGCATTGATCATCGGAAAGCCCGGCACCAGCATCAGCACACTGGCAGCCATGGCAAGCTCAGGGGTCTTGGTGAGCGGGCACTCATACCCAAGCTGCGCCACCGCGGTGGTCACAAAAGCCGTCAGAGAAAACACCACCAGGGGGTTGAAGTGGCGCTTGGCTAAAAACAGCCGCGCCGCCATGCCAATTGCCGCCGCCAGGAAGGTTATGGCTGAGGCCATCCAGTCACCGCCAAACAGGTGGCAGAAGCTGGCACAGGAAAGGCCAATCATGGGAATAACCAGCATGGCTGGGTACGTTTTGGGAGCGATGCGGGCGAGGCGTTTACGCACCTCGTTGGGGCCGTAAAGGCCTTTTTCTGCCAGCAAACAGATACGCTGCAGCTCGCACACCACGCGCATATTGATGCCATGCTCGCGAATGCGGCGGGTCGTGGTGATACAGCGGCCGTGAACCAGGCTGGTGAGCACCAGCGAGTTGGAAGAGATGGAAAGTTCAATGCTCCCAAGCCCGAGGGCCCGGCCGAGGCGCTGGCTGATCTCTTCCACCAGATCAGACTCGGCGCCGTAGGCCAGCAGGAGCTGCGCTACGCGCACCACCTGCCGGGTTATGTCATTCTGGGTATCTGCGTACACAGCAATCCCCGATTGAAGGCTTATCTCTGGTAAATGACTTCCACGTCGTAGTCGTCATCGTCGAAATCATCGTCGTCATCATCCGAATCATCGTAATCCGGGTTCAGATCGTCAAGCTGAGCCTTGTGGTAGTTGTCCCACTTGAACTCCACTTCCTTATCAGGATCGGCGCTGGCCGCTTCATCCGGCAGACTCTTGATGAAGTCGTACAGCTTCTCGCTGAGCGCTTTGGTGCCTTCGCGGGTGGCGGCAGACATGGTGTACACATCGCCTTCCCAACCAAGTTCGGCCACAATGGCATCCACACGTTCCTGCAGCTCTTCTTCCAGCAGCAGGTCGGTTTTGTTAAATACCAACCAACGTGGCTTGGCAGCCAGCTCAGGTGAGTATTTTTCAAGCTCAGCCAGAATAGCACGGGCGCTTTCGGCCGGGCTTGAGCCATCGATTGGCTCGATATCCAGGATGTGCAGCAGTACGCGGCAACGCTCCAGGTGCTTCAGGAAGCGAATACCCAGACCTGCACCTTCGGCGGCGCCTTCAATCAAACCAGGGATGTCGGCAACCACAAAGCTTTGACCGGGACGCGGATTCACCACACCCAGGTTTGGCACCAGGGTAGTAAAGGGGTAATCGGCAACTTTAGGTGTTGCGCGGGATACGGCGCGGATAAAGGTCGATTTACCGGCATTTGGCATACCCAGAAGACCAACGTCAGCCAGCAGCAACAGCTCAAGGCGCAGCTCGCGCACTTCCCCCTTGGTGCCCAAGGTCTTTTGACGCGGGGCGCGGTTCACACTGCTCTTAAAGCGGGTGTTACCCAAACCGTGGAAACCACCTTTGGCAACCAACAGCTTTTGACCGATTTCAGTCAGGTCGCCCAGCACTTCGTCTGTGTCTATGTCCACAGCGCGGGTACCCACAGGCACGCGCAGGTAAAGATCTTCGCCGCCTTTACCGGTACAGTCGCGACCGCGGCCGTTTTCGCCACGCTCGGCCAGGTAAAAGCGCTCAAAGCGATAATCAATCAGGGTGTTGAGGCTGGCGTCAGCGACCAGATACACACTGCCACCATCACCACCGTCGCCCCCATCGGGACCACCGTCGGGAATATATTTTTCGCGGCGGAAACTTACGCAACCGCTGCCACCGTCACCGGCCTGAACCTTGATGACCGCCTCGTCGACGAACTTCATATCAACTCCTCACCACAGAATAGGGCAATTATACCGCCTGCAGCGTGGCAGACCAAAACTCTCTATAGCCCCAGACAAAACAAAAGCCCCACCAAAGGCGGGGCTTAATCAGCATAGCTGTAACGAAGCTTATTCTTCGATGCTAACGAACTTGCGGTTGTTAGGACCTTTAACTTCGAACTTCACCTTGCCGTCAGTCAGAGCGAACAGGGTATGGTCACGACCAATACCTACGTTCACACCGGCGTGGAACTTGGTACCACGCTGACGAACAATGATGTTACCAGCCAGAACTGATTCGCCGCCGAAGCGCTTTACACCAAGGCGTTTGCTTTCTGAATCGCGGCCGTTACGAGTAGAACCGCCAGCTTTTTTGTGTGCCATGAGTCAGACTCCTATTAAGCGTTGATAGCAGTGATTTTAACTTCGGTGAACCACTGACGGTGGCCCATCTTCTTCTCGTGGTGCTTACGACGACGGAACTTCTGGATAGTTACCTTTTCGCCGCGGCCGTGAGCAACAACAGTAGCAACTACCTTGCCGCCTTCAACCAGTGGAGCACCCACTTTCACGTTTTCGCCATCAGCAACCAACAGAACCTGATCGAACTCGATGGTTTCACCGGTAGCAACTTCAATTTTTTCCAAACGTACAGTATGGCCTTCAGCAACACGGTGCTGCTTGCCGCCACTTTGAAAAACAGCGTACATAGCTATTTTACTCCGAAAATTTCTGACGCCTCGGCCCTGAGTCCCTCGGGATAGGGGCGATTCGCCACAAAAAACTTTAATGACAATGGGCGCGGAGTTTACGCGAAGAATGCCCAGCTGACAAGCCCTAATTAGCAAAGTTTAAAAAAAGATCCGCATAACTCCCACATTGACCGGGCAACTACTGCCTTCTGCAATATTTTTAGGTAAGATCGCGTCTAATATAACACTTATGCCTAAAACAGGGCCTGATTATACCCTGCCCTGAACACCAGAGTCTGCTATGGATTTGAATGCGATTCGACAGCTGGCCGACGCCGACATGCAGGCGGTCAACCAGCTGATCTACAAACAACTGGAATCCGACGTTGCCCTGATTAACCAGCTGGGCTTCTATATTATTAATGGTGGCGGCAAGCGCCTGCGGCCATTACTGTCGGTACTGGCGGCCCGCGCCGTGAACTATGAGGGCGAAGGTCACCTTAAACTCGCTGCCATTATTGAGTTCATCCATACTGCTTCTTTACTGCACGATGATGTAGTGGACGAATCCACCCTGCGCCGCGGCCGTGAAACTGCCAATGCCCTGTTTGGTAACAGCGCCAGCGTTCTGGTGGGTGACTTCCTTTATACCCGTTCATTCCAGATGATGACCGAACTTGGCAGCATGAAGGTGCTGCAGGTACTGGCCGATGCCACCAACGTGCTGGCCGAAGGCGAAGTATTGCAGTTGATGAACTGCAACGACCCGGACACCACCGAAGACAGCTACATGCGGGTTATCTACTGTAAAACCGCCAAGCTGTTTGAAGCGGCTACTCGTCTGGCCGCGGTACTGGCAGGCAGTGACGAAAAGGTTGAAGAAGCTCTGGCCGATTACGGCAAATACCTGGGCACCGCCTTCCAGTTGATTGATGACCTGCTGGATTACACCAGCGATGCCGAAGAGCTTGGTAAAAACATTGGTGACGATTTGGCCGAAGGCAAACCAACCCTGCCACTGATTTACGCCATCAGTAACGGTAACGAGCACGAGCGCGGCCTCATCCGCACTGCCATCGAAAAGGCTGACGGCACAGGCGCCATTGAGGAGATCCTCGCTGCCCTGCACCGCTGTGGCGCCCTGGATTACACCCGTAAGCGCGCAGAAGAAGAAGCAGATAAGGCCATTGCCGCCCTCAGCGTGCTGCCGGAAGGTGACTTTAAGACAGCGCTTGAATCGCTGGCCAAAATCGCAGTCTCCCGCAGCAACTAATAGTCCGCAGCAACTGATTGCGCACTTCACTCAATAAAAAACCTCGCATCTGCGAGGTTTTTTATTGTCAACGATGGCTAAGCATCTTAGCCCATCACAGGCGCCAGTCGATAGGCTCGCCGCCCTGAGCTTTGAGCAGCTCATTGATTTTCGAGAAGTGGCCACAACCGAAAAAGCCACGATAAGCCGACAAGGGTGATGGATGCACCCCGGACAGCACCTGATGCTGAGGCGCAGTGATACCCTTGCCCTTTTTAATCGCGTGGCTGCCCCAGAGCACAAAAATGATTGGCGTCTCTTTTTCATTCAAAAGCTTGAGCGCCGCCGAAGTAAAGGTTTCCCAGCCCGCCTTGGCGTGGGAGTGCGCCTTGCCCTCCTCCACGGTCAGCACGGTATTGAGCATCAACACCCCTTGTTTCGCCCAGGGCAACAAATAGCCATGGGAGGGTATTTCAAAGCCGGGGATATCGGTACAAAGCTCTTTATACATGTTTACCAGCGATGGCGGCGGCTTAACTCCGGGCTTTACAGAGAAGCACAGTCCATGGGCCTGACCGGCGCCGTGATAAGGGTCCTGGCCAATCAGCACTACCCTTACTTTATCCAGTGGCGTGTGCTCAAACGCAGCAAATACCTCCTCTTCAGGAGGATAAATGGTTTTGCCACTTTGGCGCTCAGCGGCCACGAAGTCGATGAGGGTCTTGAAGTAGGGCTTATCAGATTCGGCGGCAATAAAGTCCTGCCAGCTTGCAATGGCCATGGGGCATCCGGGTCAAAATTCAAAGGCTGCAGTGTACCCCATAGTCGCGGCCAAATCAGCCGCAGTTGCCTGCCAGCCTGATGAGAGCCGATGCAGATCCCAATCAGGGCCGATGGCAGTGGCCTGCAAAGCCGGATCATGTAGAATCAGCAAAGACGAAAATACAGGACCCGACTATGTCTGAGACTAATACCAACCTGTTTGAACTTGCCGATAAATTTATTTCGCTGGCCAATGAGCTCAGCGCCGCCGAGGGCGATGTGGGTAAAGTAGGTACCGCACTGCGCTTTGCGGCCGCGCGCTTCAACGCCTTCGAGGCCGCCATTAAATCAGCCGATCTGCAAACCGAAAAGGCCAATGCCCTCAAGTGGTTCAGTGATGATTATCAGGACATGCTGAACGACAATCTGGACGACCATATTGCCAATCCGCCGGTGGTCCCCACCCCGGAAGCCGAGCCTGCCAGTGATAACGCCGTGCAGACTTTTAAGCTCTGAGTGCCGTTTTTTAGCCAGCAAAAAGGCCGCATCATGCGGCCTTTTTCATGTGTGGCTAACTCGTCAAAGCCCCTGCCACAGGGTCCAGATAACCCGTAGGCCAAGCAGGATTAAGATAGCTCCCGACAGCTTGTCGATAATCGCCGCCTTCTCACGAAGCTTGGGCAGCAACCTTGGATGCGACAGCATCAGCGCCACCAGGGTGTACCACAGACCATCCACCACCAGCGGCGTCAGCACAATAATCGCCTTGCCCTCCAGTGTGGATGAGGCCATCACAAACTGGCTGAACAGCGCCAGAAAGAACAGCAAAATCTTGGGGTTAAACAGCGAAATGGCAATACCATCCCGGGCAGCTTCACTCAGGGTAGAGACCTTGCCCGCCGCTAGCTTCTCCTGCATGCCGCCTTTTGAATTAAGCGCGCCCCAGCCCATCCACATCAGGTACAGGGCACCAATCAGCGCTATGCCATTGAACAGCAGCGGCGCCTCTTTCATGGCAAGCGCCAGCCCCAGCAGGGTAATGAGTGCGTACACCCCAATGCCGAGGGCATGGGCCCAGGCGCAGGCAATACCGGCACCGCGGCCGCCACCCAGGGTGTGGCGCACCACCATGGCCAGACTCGGCCCCGGCGACATGGCCCCCAAACAACACACGGCCAGCAGGGCCAGCCAAACACTGAAACTCATCCTTCCCCCAAAACTTGTTTCTTAATAAAACCCGGCGTTATTTTTTGCCTTCTTTATAAAACCGGCGCAGATCCCGGGCCAGAGCCTCGAGCGACGCGGGCTCAATATACATCATGTGCCCGGCCTCATAGTAGGTCATGGTTACGCCATCGGGGGAAATACCATTGTCAGCAAAGGTGTTTTCAGTGGCGAAGAAAGGCGTGGCAAAGTCAAAGTAACCATTGGCCACAAATACCCGCAGATCGCTGTTTTCCCGCTGCGCCTTGCCCAGCAGTGGCGCCACATTAACGTTGCTGGCCGCACCGCCATTGCCCATCTGCCAGTTCCATGTGCGATTTACATCAACGGATAACACATTGAAAGGTCGTTTGATTTTCACACCAAGCTCACCAAACAGGTATTCGTGAATGGCAGCGGTGTAGGCGGCATCGATGCCGTAGCCGGATGGGTCGTTATCGGTTCGCTCACCACCATCGTCATAGTCTCGGCCGGTGTAGCGGCTGTCGAGCCTGCCCACGGTTTGACTGCGGTCACGCAGCAGCTCCTTGGTATAGCGGCTGCCGGACACCCGCAGGTTTACCCGCGCCAGATACTCACTCGAAAGGCCGGTAAAACGCGCCAGCTGTTTGAGCACGGCGTCGTATTTGTCTTTGTCCAGACGATTCCCAAGCAGCAGCGCAGTGGCATAGTCACCCAGGGCAAACTGGCGCGAAGCCTCCACAAAGGCCGCCAGCCCCATGCTGCGATCGGTCTCACTCACCTTATTGTGGTAAAAGGCCGTGGCCGCCATAGTCGGCAAAAAGCCAATATAAGGTTGATTGTTGCCGTTTTGGAACCGAAAGTGACTGAAATCCAGCACAGATGAAATCAGCATCACACCATTAACGGCAATATCGGTCCAGCCGCCCTGCAGCTCATCCAGCAGTGCCACCGCGCGGGTGGTGCCATAGCTTTCGCCGGCCAGATACTTGGGGCTGTTCCAGCGGCCATTTTCCGTGAGCCAAATGCGGATGAATTCCGCCAGCGACTCCGCATCTTCGCGTACACCCCAAAAATCCTTGCCCTGACTTTCACCGAGAGCACGGGAAAAGCCGGTGCCTACAGGATCGATAAACACCAAATCTGATACGTCCAGCAGGGAATACTGGTTATCCACCAGGGTAAAAGGGGCGGCGCCATCATCACGGGCATCACCGGGTACCACCACCCGCTTGGGGCCAAAGATCCCCAGATGCAGCCACAAAGAGGCTGAACCTGGGCCGCCGTTAAACACAAAGGTCACCGGCCGCGCCTTGGGAGACTTCACATCGGTGCGGAAATAACTCACTGAAAAGATTGAGGCGATATCCTTGTCTTTGTCGTTTTGCAGCACGGTTTCCCCGGCCACCACCTTGTAGGCCATGCGCTGGCCACCCACATCTGCGCGATGTTCGGTGGTAAAGCTCTGAGGCGTTGCGACATTGTTTGCGGGCGCTTTATCGTCGG
Source organism: Shewanella khirikhana (assembly GCF_003957745.1). Lineage (NCBI taxonomy): Bacteria > Pseudomonadati > Pseudomonadota > Gammaproteobacteria > Alteromonadales > Shewanellaceae > Shewanella > Shewanella khirikhana. The sequence continues at coordinate 3,080,052 of NZ_CP020373.1, forward strand.
CGGCCAAGGCCAATCCTGGCAGGCACAGCCCCAGCAGCAAGGGAAGCAGTCGTTTCATGGTGTCATTCCTGTAGTTATTTTAGAGACAGGGTTAAGGCGATTTCCGGCAGCAAAAAAGCCAAAACAGCAAGAGTACAAATTGCGTCTGCCTCAGGCAAAAGGACAATTGCAAGCAAATGCTTTCGCGTTGCCTGGCAAAAGTGCGATTAAGTCACGATATTTGGTGACTTATAACAGCAGAAGCATGACGCCCAGCGCTCCCAGCCCTATAATGCCCTCAATACCACCGCCACCCGGAAACGCCCATGGCCAAACAGGAAAGCTTTTTGCCGGAAAATCGTCTGCTGCTGGATGCAGTCAGCGAAGGTATCTATGGTTTTGATTTGGATGGGAATGCCGTATTTATCAATCCGGCGGCCGAACGCATGACCGGCTGGCAGGCACAGGAACTGCTCGGCAAAACCATCCATAACTTCCACCACCACAGCCACGAAGATGGCAGCCACTATCCCCAGGAAGACTGCCCCATCTATCAAACATTGAAAGACGGCAAGGCCCGGGAAATCAGCAATGAAGTGTTCTGGCGCAAGGATGGCAGCAGCTTCCCGGTGCACTACAGCTCAACCCCGGTGTGGCAGAATGGCAAGCTTAAAGGCGTAGTCGCGATATTTCGTGATATCAGTTTACAAAGGCAAACCGAGCAGTCGCTGCGCCAGGCGCTCGAGCAGGTGCAGGCGCTGTCAGAGCAGCTGGCATCGGAAAACTCACTGCTGCAGGCCGAGCTTGAGGACAAGCGCGGCCCCTCACAAATCACCGGCAGCAGCGAGTGCATTCAAAACCTGCAAAAACAAATCCGTCTGGTAGCCAACACCGGCAGTACTGTGCTCATTCAGGGCGAGAACGGCACAGGCAAAGAGCTGGTTGCCCGCGAGCTTCATCAGCTCAGCAGTCGCCGCGACAAACCGATGATCTCGGTAAACTGCGCCGCCTTCTCGGCGTCACTGCTCGAAAGCGAGTTGTTCGGCCATGAAAAAGGTGCCTTTACCGGCGCCAGCAGCCGTCGCAAGGGTCGCTTCGAGCTGGCCCACAGTGGCACCTTGTTTTTGGATGAAGTGGCCGAACTTAGCCTGGAGGCGCAGTCCAAGCTGCTGCGGGTTATTCAGGAGCAGGAGTTTGAACGCCTCGGCGGCAGCGAACGCATCAAGGTGGATATCCGCCTGATTGCCGCCAGTCACCATGATTTGCAAAAACGGGTCGAACAGGGGCTGTTCCGGATGGATCTTTTCTACCGCCTGAATGTGTTTCCGCTGCGGGTTCCACCGCTACGCCAACGCACCGAGGATATTCCCGAGCTGGTGCAGCAGCTGCTCAAAGGCCTGTCGCAAAAGCTTGGCAAGCCCCTTGCCGGAGTCGACAGCGCCAGCCTTAAGCGGCTGCAACAGTACAATTGGCCCGGCAATGTGCGTGAGCTGCAAAACCTGCTGGAGCGGGAAGCAATTCTGAGCCGCGAACCTATCCTCAAGGTCAGCTCCATCCCGGGCAGCAGTAATTTGCCAATAGCGGGAAACACCCTGGCCGAAGTGGAAGCAAGCCACATTCGCGCGACCCTGGATGCCTGTCACTGGCGGATCTCGGGGCCATCCGGCGCCGCAGCAGCCCTGGGGCTGCCCCCAAGCACCCTGCGTTCACGGATGCAAAAGCTTAAGATCCATCGCCCCGGGTTGGGTCATTAATAAGAAGCCTGCCGATTCCCCCCATCTGAGCCAACAAACAAATGCACAGTGCAGCTCAACGCCAGCAAAAGTCACGATATATCGCAATGTAACGATATATCGCGACCCCATGGTGCCAACCAAAGACGTCACCCATTGATAATCAATGAGTTAGCACAACACCCAACTGGCACAGCTCTTGCCATTAACGCCCTTGTGTGAGTCATTCAGGAACAACCAAGGTGCAACAAAGCAATCAATCTCAGGGAAGCATTCCCGTCACTTTTATCCCATCCGCAGACCAAGAGCCTTCAGCCGCAAAAGGGCCTTCAGCGAAGAGAGAGCCTTCAGCCTTAAAACAGCCTTCAACTGGCCATAAACCCTCCCAAAAAGCGGCGGCCAAAAGCAGCGGCAAAATTCAGTTTCGAAGCCAGTCAGGGCTGTTTCAGCGCTGGCGCACTGCCTCAGGTGCTGGCCTGATAGCGCTGTTTTTTCTGCTGCCCTTTATCAGCTGGCACGGCCGCCAGGCCATCTGGTTTGATTTGAGCAATCAGCAGTTTTACTTCTTTGGCACCAGCCTGTGGCCCCAGGATTTTACCCTGCTGGCCTGGGTGTTTATTGCCGCCGCCTTTGGTCTCTTTTTCGTGACCCTGTTTTGGGGCCGGGTCTGGTGCGGCTTCTTATGCCCACAAACCCAGTGGACCTTTATGTTTGCCTGGGTCGAAGAGAAGTTTGAAGGCAGCCGCAATCAACGCATCAAGCTCGACAAGGCGCCCTGGAGCCGGGAAAAACTCACCAAACGTGTTGGGAAGCACAGCAGTTGGCTACTGATGTCACTGCTGACCGGCTGCGGCTTTATCGCCTATTTCGTCCCTGCGCGGGAGCTTTACCCGGCCATTTTCAGCTTCAGTGCCGGATTCTGGGACACCGCCTGGGTGTGGTTTTTTGCTATTTGTACCTACCTCAATGCTGGGTGGATGCGCGAGCAAATGTGCCTGCATTGCTGCCCCTACGCCCGGTTTCAGTCGGCCATGTTCGATGAGTTCACCAAAACCGTGACTTACGATGCAGCCCGTGGCGAAAGCCGGGGGCCACGCAAGCGTAAGGCCGCCACCAACCTTGGCGACTGCGTCGACTGCAATCTGTGCGTTGAGGTTTGCCCCACCGGCATCGATATTCGCAATGGCCTGCAGTATGAGTGCATTAACTGCGGCGCCTGCGTCGATGCCTGTAATCAGACCATGGCCAATTTTGGCTACAAACCCGACCTTATCGCCTTCGCCAGTGAGGCCGAGCTTAAGGGGCAAACGCCGCCATTGTGGCAGCGCAAACGTTTTATCGGCTATGGCCTGGCACTGGTGGTTATCCTCACCACCATGGGGCTGGACATGGCAAGTCGCAGCGCTATCGAACTCAATGTACTGCGTGACCGTCAAAGCCTCTATCGTCAAACCGGCACCGGCGGCATCGAAAATACTTACCTTCTGAAAATCCGCAACAAAACCCAGCAGCCACGGGAATACAGCATCACGGTGGCAAGCCCAATGCCGCTGGCAGTTTCGGCGAGTTTTGTCAGCATTGGGCCCGGCGAGCAAATTGAGCTGCCGTTGACGCTGACGGCGACTGGCACCATTCCAGCCAGTCGCAGCAAGCTTGTATTCAGAGTGAGCGATAACGGGGATGAATCAGAAACTGTCCGACAGGAATCGGTGTTCTTCGCCCCATAACGGCGCAATTCGGGGTGTGCGCCAGGTCAAAGGGCGGCCGTACAGTCGGCCGCTTTCACCTTGGCTTAAGGGCGCTTCTTTATGCTGAAGGGGTGATTGCATAAGGAATAACCGATGATCCTCACTCTCAGCACCCTGATGACCCTGCTTCTTGTTACCGCCGTGGTGGCGCTGATTATTGCCCGCAGCAAGGGCAAACCCATACCGCTGGCGGTCATTCCCGTGATTGGCCTGATGGCGCTGATGGTGGGCTCGGCCACCTATTTTGTGCATAGAGCCAGCGATCAGCAGGATTACCGTGAGCTGCTGTGGCAACCGCTGGCGGTGGATAAAATCCCCATGCTGGTTCAGGGCGGCTATACAGTATTTGTTGATTTGCACTCAGACTGGTGCATGGCCTGTCAGACCAACCGGGTCGGCGTGCTGCATCGCCCCGAGGTGGTCAGCACCCTGCTGTCAGGCAAGGTGGTACTGATGCAGGCTAACTGGAGTCAGGAAGCCGAACGTATCGCGCCTTATTACGGCAATGTCGCCGCGCCCGGCGCCCCCTTTAACAAGGTCTACGGCCCGTCGCTGCCAAAGGGCAGAATTTTGCCTGGGGAACTTAGCGAAAAAGACGTGATAACCGCCATCCATGCCGCCAAGGGCCATGGCTGACAATTGAGTGCCCCATAAAAAACGCCGGCGATTGCCGGCGTTTTTGTTTACATCTGCATCAGATTTCGTAGTGCAGACCACACTCGCGCTTCATGCCATTAAAGCGGGTGTCTTCTTCACTCATGCCAAGCTCCAGCGGCTTGGTGGAGTGAGTATCGCCCACGGACACATAGCCCTGCTCCCACAGCGGGTGATAAGGCAACTCGAACTTGGTCAGGTATTCATGCACATCCTTGTTGCTCCACTCGATAATTGGCAGCAATTTGAAGCGATTACCATGAATGGCAAGAATGGGCAGGCCTTCGCGGGTCGATGCCTGGGTGCGGCGAAGGCCGGCAAACCAGGTACCCACTTCCAGCTCTTCCAGCGCCCTTTGCATAGGCTCAACCTTGTTGATGCGGTTGTAGCGCTCAAGGCCGTCCAGTCCCTGCTCCCACAGCTTACCGAAGCGGGCTTCCTGCCAGGCAGCGGTTAGCGGGGCGCGGTACACCTTGAGGTTCAGCTTGAGGCGTTCGGTCAGCTCATCGATAAAGCGGTAGGTTTCCGGGAACAAATACCCGGTATCGGTCAGCACCACAGGCACATCGCTTTTTACCTGCGTTACCAAATGCAGCATCACCGCCGCCTGGATACCAAAACTGGAGCTTAAAATATGCTCGCCGGGTAATTCACGCAGCGCAAATTCAACCCGCTCGGCAGGCGTGGCCTTGGCCAGCTGCAGATTGATGTCCGCAAGCGCGGCCGTTTGCTCGGCTGCGTCCAGACTAAGTAAATCGTGATAATTCATGCTTATCTCCAAGGGTTCTGGCGTCGCTAGAGGTCTTGGCACCGGCCATAGGGCCGCCAAAACAAACGGGGGAAGCCTTGCTTCCCCCTGACTGGTCTCAGGCGTGGAAGTCGGTTTTACTGACTTTCACTTCGGCAACAACACCCACCCGAATAACAAAATCACCAAAACATTCACCTGGGTTACGCTCAACTGACCAGCGGCCAATCAAGGTATCCAGTGCAGCCAGAATTTCCGCTTCGGCTACGTTATCCAAATACAATTTCGGAATACGGGTACCCGCAGTGTTACCGCCTAGATAAAGGTTGTATTTGCCAGGACCACGGCCCACTAAACCGGCTTCTGCCAACATGGCGCGGCCGCAGCCATTCGGGCAGCCCACGACGCGCAGGATGATATGGTCATCGGCAATGCCGTGCTTGCTCAAAATCCCTTCAACGTGGGTGACCAGGGTTGGCAGGTAACGTTCGGCTTCTGCCATCGCCAGCGGACAGGTTGGCAGTGACACGCAAGCCATCGAGTTTTTACGCTGAGTAGTCACGTTTTCCAACAAACCATGACTGCGCGCCAGTTGCTCAATCTGCGCTTTATCTTCGGCTGCAACCCCTGCGATGACCAGGTTCTGGTTTGCCGTCATGCGAAGATCGCCTTTATGCACTTTGGCAATTTCAGCCACACCCGTTTTCAGCGGCTTACCCGGGTAATCGAGCAGACGGCCGTTTTCGATAAAGAGTGTTAAATGGTGCTTACCATCTATGCCTTCCACCCAACCAAAGCGATCGCCACGGTGGGTAAATTCGTAAGGACGGCTTGGGCCAAAGGCCACGCCAACCCGTTGTTCCACTTCAGATTTGAAAGCGTCTACGCCGATACGATCTATGGTGTATTTGGTTTTGGCATTTTTGCGGTTAACCCGATCGCCGTAGTCACGCTGCACTGTCACCACGTGCTCTGCGACTTTCAGCACATGCTCAAGACCGATAAAGCCCAAATCTTCTGCCCGGCGCGGATAAGTGGTTTTATCGCCGTGGGTCATCGCGAGGCCGCCACCAACCAACACGTTAAAACCAACCAGCTGGCCATTTTCGGCGATAGCGACAAAGTTCAAGTCGTTGGCGTGAACATCGACATCGTTATGCGGCGGGATCACCACAGTGGTTTTAAACTTACGCGGCAGGTAGCTATCACCCAGCACCGGCTCAGTTTCCGTGGTTTCTACTTTTTCTTCGCCCAGCCAAATCTCGGCATAGGCGCGGGTTTTTGGCAGCAAATGTTCAGAGATTTTCGCAGCCCACTCATAAGCTTGCTGGTGCAACTCCGATTCCACAGGGTTTGAGGTACAGAGCACGTTGCGGTTTACGTCACCTGCGGTGGCAATCGAGTCGATGCCGATTTTATTCAGCATCTGGTGCATCGGCTTGATATCCGGTTTAAACACCCCGTGGAACTGGAAGGTCTGGCGGGTGGTTAACCGAATTGAGCCATACATGGTGTGCTCGCGGGCAAATTCATCAATCGCCAGCCATTGCTCAGGCTTGATAATCCCGCCGGGCATACGCGCCCGCAGCATCACATTGTGCAGCGGCTCCAGCTTTTGCTCCGCGCGCTCAGCACGTAAATCGCGGTCATCCTGCTGATACATGCCGTGAAAACGCACCAACATGAAGTTATCACCGGTAAAACCACCGGTAATCTCGTCTTTTAAATCTGTGGTGATAGTGCCACGCAGATGGTTGCTTTCAGCCTTCAGACGCTCGTTATCAGACAGCTGGCCCTGCACCTGCAGTTCAGGTTTAATTGGATATTGGCTCATTAATAAACATCCTTCTGATAACGCTTGCTCTCGCGTAACTCTTCAAAATACTCGTCGGCTGCTTCTTCAGACAAGCCACCGTGGGTTTGGGCAATCTGTAATAACGCCTGATGTACATCTTTTGCCATCCGGTTGCCGTCACCACAAATATATAAGTGCGCACCTTGTTGCAGCCAAGACCAGACTTCGGCGCCTTTGGCAGCCAGTTTGTCCTGCACATACACTTTTTGTGCTTGATCGCGGCTAAATGCCACATCCAGGTGGGTTAACACCCCACGCTTCAAGTAGTCCTGAAGCTCCACCTGATATAAGAAATCACGGGTGAAATGCGGATTGCCAAAGAACAGCCAGTTTTGGCCGGTCGCACCTGCGTTATCACGCTCTTGCAGGAACGCCCTAAACGGCGCAATACCTGTGCCGGGGCCAATCATCAACACTGGCGTATCGGGGCTTGGCAGGCGGAAGTTGTCATTGTGTTCAACAAAGACTTTTACCGGCTCTCCTTCAGCCAAGCGCTCGGCCAAGAAGCCTGACGCACCACCTAAATGGGTGTTGCCAAAAGCATCGTAACGCACCACGCCAACGGTTAAATGCACTTCTTCGCCCACTTCGGCCTGGCTTGAGGCGATGGAATACAAACGTGGCTGCACTTTGCGCAGGCTGTCTACCAGCTGCTGTGCGCTGATGTTGGCAGGGTTTTGCACAATCACATCGGCACTTTGTTTATCGGCCAGATAAGCGCGCAGCGCGTCTTTGTCTGCGCCAAGCGCCTGCAATTCGGCATTGTTGCTCGCCTCTGCGTACTTGGTCACCAGCGACGGATAAGCCTGGGTAAGCTCCAGCTCGTCGGTTAACGCCGCTTGCAGGGTTAACGTCTGGCCAGACAGTTCAACTTGCTCGCTGCCGGTTAAACCTGTGGCGGCCAGCACGCTGGCGACAAGCTCCGGCGCATTGCGGAAATACACCCCTAAAGCATCACCCGGCTGATAGCTCAGGCCAGTGCCTTCCAGCGAGATCTCAATATGACGCACATCTTTAGTGGAATTACGCGCTGTGATCTTTTGATTAACACTTAACTCAGCTGTCGCTGGGTTTTGCTTATCATACTGGCTGTGGCTGCCCGCGGTGCCAGTCGCACCTGGCCATGCAATCACTCGCTCGCTAGCGGCGCCTGATGCTTTAAGCAGCGGTGCAAACACATCCAAGGCTGCTTCCTGCCAGTTTTTCGCACCCTCGGCATAATCGACGTCGAGCAGGGCCGGCTCATGCAAGCGTTTTGCACCCAATGCAGCCAGTTGGCTGTCAAAGTCAGTGGCGGTTTTGCAGAAGAACTCATAGCTGGTATCGCCAAGGCCCAACACGGCAAATTGCAGCTCAGGTAACTTCGGCGCTTTTTTACCAAACAGGAACTTATAGAAACTAACAGCGCTCTCTGGTGGCTCACCCTCGCCATAGGTCGAGGCAACAATGATGAGGAATTTTTCTTTTGCCAACGCATTGGTTTTATACGAGGCAATATCCTGTAACTGCACAGCTAAGCCACGGCTTTCTGCCGCAGCTTTGATTTTACTGGCCACGCCTTTGGCATTGCCGGTCTGCGATGCGTAAAGCACCGTTAACGTAGCAGCTTCCTGGGCAGCTGGCGCTGCAGCAAACGCCCCCCCAGCGGCAGATTGCGCGCTTGCCGCCAGATAACCACTGACCCAGGCCAGTTGCACGGCATTGAGTTCAAAGCTCAGACTCTTGAGCTTGTCGACCTGCTCGGCACTGAGCGGGGACGCGAGGGATGATAATTCTTTTAACAGCATGAGGACGACCCAGTGACATTTTGATGGATGCTAGCTTAGAGAAGTTTTTCCAAAGCAAAAAAGAATAAATATTAATTTTTAATTCACTTTAGGAATATGCAGAGTCGATTTTTTAAGCTACAAAAGTGTGGCTTGGCGCAAAATTTTTGCTCCGACCAGTGGCTTAAGTCGCCACATGAAGAATATGCGCTTGTGTCAGCAGGAAGACTTGCCACAATGAGCTCACGCCGTGGAAAGCTCTGTCCCCTACAGACAGTCGCTTGAACCGAACGGTTCAATCAGTCTTGCCCTGTTTCGCCCGACACAGGACACGGTGTGTTCATGTTTTTTCAACCATCAGGGAATCGTCATGCAAATTGGAATTCCGAGAGAGAGTCTCGCCGGTGAAACCCGGGTCGCTGCGACCCCGGCCACGGTAGAGCAACTTAAAAAGCTCGGCTTTGAAGTGGCTATCGAATCTGGTGCCGGCACCCTTGCCAGCTTCAGTGATGCAGCCTTCGAGGCGGCGGGTGCCAGCGTAGTGCCCTCCGTATGGCAGGCCGACCTTATCTTTAAGGTCAATGCCCCAACCGAAGATGAAATAAAAGAAATCAAAGACGGCGCAACCTTGGTGAGTTTTATCTGGCCCGCTCAGAACCCTGAGCTGGTTGAGAAATTATCAAAGCGCAACATTAACGTGATGGCGATGGACATGGTGCCGCGCATTTCCCGCGCCCAGTCGCTGGATGCCCTGTCATCCATGGCCAACATCGGCGGCTACCGCGCCGTGGTCGAAGCCGCTCACGAGTTTGGCCGCTTCTTCACTGGCCAAATCACCGCTGCCGGTAAGGTGCCGCCCGCCAAAGTACTGGTGATTGGTGCCGGTGTGGCCGGTCTTGCCGCCATAGGTACCGCAGGCTCCCTCGGCGCCGTGGTTCGCGCGTTTGATACCCGCCTTGAAGTGGCGGAGCAAATCGAGTCCATGGGTGGCCAGTTCCTCAAGCTCGACTTCGGCGGCGAAGACGGCGCTTCATCCGACGGCTACGCCAAGGTAATGAGCGAAGAGTTTATCAAGGCCGAAATGGCACTCTTTGCCGAGCAAGCCAAAGAAGTCGACATTATCGTTACCACCGCCCTTATCCCCGGCAAGCCAGCACCGCGTCTTATCACCAAGGAAATGGTGGATTCGATGAAGAGCGGCTCTGTGATTGTGGACATGGCGGCCGCCACCGGCGGTAACTGTGAATACACGGTCCCGGGCGAGCTGTTTGTAACTGCAAACGGCGTGAAGGTGATTGGTTACACCGACCTGCCAGGCCGCCTGCCTGTCCAGTCGTCGCAGCTTTACGGCACCAACCTGGTGAACCTGATGAAGCTGATGTGCAAAGAGAAAGACGGCAATGCCGTTATCGACTTTGACGATGTGGTGATGCGCAACATGACTGTGGTCAAAGCCGGTGAAGTGACCTTCCCGCCACCACAGATTTCCGTGTCTGCCGCTCCGGCCAAAGCCGCCCCCAAGGTAGAGCTGAAAAAAGCCGAGCCCAAGGAGCCTTCCAAGCTCAAGTACATTCTGGGCGCTTTGGGTCTGATTGGCTTTGGCGCCGTGGCAAGCGTGGCACCGCCTGAGTTCTTGTCCCACTTCACCGTGTTTTTGCTCTCCTGCGTGGTGGGCTACTACGTGGTGTGGAACGTAACTCACGCGCTGCACACGCCGCTGATGTCGGTCACCAATGCCATCTCGGGCATTATCGTGGTGGGCGCACTGCTGCAGATTGGCGGCGGCTCGACGCTGGTTACCGCGCTGGCCTTTGTTGCCGTGCTTATTGCCAGTATCAACATCTTCGGTGGCTTTACTGTCACTCATCGCATGCTGAAGATGTTCCGTAAGGATTAAGGGGGAATCACTGTGTCTCAAGGACTGGTAACAGCAGCCTACATAGTAGCAGCGCTGTGTTTTATTTTGAGTCTCGCGGGTCTGTCCCGTCAGGAGACCGCCAAGCAGGGTAACCTCTTTGGTATCACGGGCATGGCCATTGCGCTTATTGCCACTATCCTCAACCCGGAAACCAGTGGCGTGCACTGGATCATTCTCGCCATGGTTATCGGCGGCGCCATTGGCGTGCGTCTGGCCCTCAAGGTGGAAATGACCGAGATGCCGGAACTGGTGGCCATTCTCCACAGCTTTGTGGGTATGGCGGCCGTACTGGTTGGCTTTAACAGCTTTATAGATCTGCATCCTCAGGCCGTCACCGAAGTGGTGATTAGCGTCGGTGGCGACATCGACCAGAGCCTGGAAGCCGCCAAAGCCGCATTGCAGGAAGCCAGCAAAGCCGCCGAAGGTCATCACCTCACCGGCGCCATGCTCAGCATCCACCTGGTAGAAGTCTTCCTCGGCGTCTTTATCGGTGCCGTGACCTTTACCGGCTCCGTGGTCGCCTTTGGTAAGCTGCGCGGGCTGATTTCCTCCAAGCCGCTGATGCTGCCACATCGCCACAAGCTGAACCTGCTGGCGGTACTGGTATCCTTCGGCCTGATGGTCCTCTTTGTGAAAGCCGATGGCGCCATGTTGCCGCTGGTTATCATGACCCTGATTGCATTCGCCTTTGGCTGGCATCTGGTGGCCAGTATCGGCGGCGCCGACATGCCTGTGGTAGTGTCGATGCTGAACTCCTACTCAGGCTGGGCGGCGGCTGCAGCGGGCTTTATGCTCTCCAACGACCTGCTGATCGTCACAGGTGCCCTGGTGGGCTCCTCGGGTGCCATCCTGTCTTACATCATGTGTAAGGCGATGAACCGCTCCTTTATCTCGGTGATTGCCGGTGGCTTTGGTACCGATGGCGCCGTGTCCAGCGGTGATGAAGACCTGGGTGAATACCGCGAAACCAACGCCGAAGATGTGGCCGACATGCTGAAAAACGCAAGCTCAGTCATCATCACCCCCGGCTACGGTATGGCGGTGGCGCAGGCTCAGTATCCAGTGGCCGAAATCACCCAGAAGCTGCGTGACCGTGGTATTGAAGTACGCTTCGGTATCCACCCGGTTGCCGGTCGTCTGCCAGGCCATATGAACGTCCTTTTGGCCGAGGCCAAGGTGCCTTACGACATAGTGCTGGAAATGGATGAAATCAACGAAGACTTCCCAGAGACCGATGTAGTGCTGGTGATTGGTGCCAACGACACCGTAAACCCGGCGGCCTCGGAAGACCCTGCCAGCCCCATCGCCGGTATGCCGGTACTGGAAGTGTGGAAAGCCCAAACCGTTATCGGTTTTAAGCGCTCCATGAACACAGGCTACGCCGGGGTACAGAACCCGCTGTTCTTCCGCGACAACACCCAGATGCTGTTTGGCGATGCCAAGGACAGTGTTGAGGCGATTCTGAAGGCGCTGTAAACCTTCGATGCTCACTATCAGCATCATTGATAACCTCTGAAAAGGGCGCCATAGGGAGCCCTTTTTTATCCCCGCTCGGCAGTGGTTCCAATTGCCATTGGGGTGATTTGTCGTTTTATGTTGTGTCGCTTTGCAAGCGGCTTAAGGTCGTGGGTCTTCAACCCATACCCGACCAAGAGGGGATCTACAGCAATCCCCTCTTGGATCTCCCCTGCCGCCCGCGACGAAGCGGACATCCCCTTGGGCATTGACGTTCTTTTGCTACCGCGTCAGACGCTCATCCCTGATTCGACTGACGCTGCCTCGGCATCCATGCCTCGGCCACGCAACGACCACCAATGCCCTGCGGCCGCTTCGAGCGGGATAGGTGTATTCCTCAGTAAAGGTGTTTTGGGTTTCGTGACTCTTCCTCACGAAAAAATGGTGCTCGAAACAAAACGGGCGCAAATCATGCGCATGCGCGCTTTCCAGCTTGGATGAATTTTGCTAAGTTAAAATTCAAATTTAAAAACAGTGTGTTGCGATAGATTTCACCAAGTGGTCGGAAGGTATTAGCGACCGCGTGAGTGGCAACAATGTAAACAGTTTTGCATGTTTAGCGAGAGCCGAAGCGTTCTGCGCGTCACGCGGGGAGATTATGCGCATGCGCACTATACAAATGTTAGCAGTTTAAGGAAAGGTATGAGTAAACGGAAAAATGAGAGAAGTTTGATTCCTTTAGTTTCAGTTATTGGGCTTGTAAGTGCTCCACTAATTTTCATACTTGGAATGGTGGCAGGTAGCCAAATTCAATTATCCTCAATTCTAACTGCTGACTCATTGTCCTCATGGGTATCTGCTTTAGCTACTGTTGCTATAGCTGTTTTAACATTTATCTTAGCTAAAGAAACTTGGTACTTAAGGGAAGCCCAAATAGAGCAAGTTAATTCCCTTAGAAAAGAAAATATTAGGCCTAGTGTTTCAGTAACTCTTAAAAATAGTGATATATCATTTAATTTGATGATGATTAATGTGAGTAACCTAGGAAAAGGCATTGCTCGAAATGTAAATTTCAAATTTATTGATAAAAGCGGGGCTGAAATTCTCGAAGGTGAAAATGTAATCGTGGATCACTTTTTGAAGCTTCATATCTTTTCTAACGGCATGCACTCCTTGGGAATTAATCAACAAATTGATAGTTTCTTGTTCAGTTTTTTTGAGCTAAAAGGAAAACTTGAAGGTGATGACATTTTTACCCCGTTTTTCAAAATAGTTGTTTCTTATACCGATGTTGAAGGTAGTGACTATTCCAATGAGTTAACTATTGATTTTGCAGAACTAAAAGGAATTACAGAAATTGGAGGCGGCGATCCTCTGCATAAAATGGCAGGAGATTTAAAGAAGCTCAGAGAACAATTCGAAAGAATGACTAACTCTTCATCTAAAAGATTACACGTTAATACTTACACTTCAAAAGACCGTGAGGCTCAGCGAAAAGCAGATGAAGAAAGGATTGCAGAATTTAAAAAGCAACAGGAAAAGGTGTGAAAACTGCTAACAAGTTGCTCAAGCAGGACTCGTAACAGTTGGCTCGGTTCCGCTTCGCTACACATTTTAGCCAACTATTACTCGCCTCTTAGCAAGGCGTTAACCCCCAGCCCGCTCGGTAGCAAAGTCTGGGCGGGATAGGCTTTCCAATTGGCTATAGAGGAAGATCACCAAAAGCGTCAGCACGGCGCAGCCGAAGAACAGCCAGGAGCCGTTTAAGAGATCCAGCACTATGCCACCGCCAAGTGGTGCCAAAGCGAAGCCGAATTCATAGAAGGACGATGCGCCAAAATAGGCGCCGCGCAGATGGCGCGGTGCGATGCGGTCGATGTGCACGTTCATGGTGGGGAACAGCACCGCTTCCGCCAGACTCATCACCACCACGGCGCCAATCCAGCCCCAAAACAGGGTTACCGGGTTTAACGCCATCCACAGCTGCGATGCGATTAACAGCACCAACGCCACCTGAATACGCTTGACCAAAGACCAGTGAGCCATCAGTTTGAGCAGCAAAAACTGGCAGGTGATGATGATCATCGCATTGGTGAAAATCATTGACGAAATAAGCTCGAGCACATTGGGCACCTCGGCGCGGCTTAAGTACTGCACCAGGGAGCCATCCATCTGGCCGAAGATGAACATGCAGATAACATTGGCCAGAATAAGGCTTTGCAGCAGCCTGTCTTTGGCAAGTACCCGCAGGGTATAGCGCATGCCGGATGTGGCCTTGTGGTTGCCGGCAGGCGGCTCTTCTCTGCCATCTCCGCCCTCCTGGCCCTCGCAGCCCTCGTTGCCCTCTTTGCCAACTCCTGTATCGCCCGGCTGACTGCCGTTCACGCCATCAGCAACCCGGCTAAAGTCGTGTTTGGCAAATCCCCACCAGAGCAGCAACAGCAAAATAGCAAAAGCCACAGTGGTGATGTAAAAACTCGACTGCTCGCCGGTTAACCCAAGCCAGACACCGGCAATGGGGCCGATGGCGCAGCCTGCATTGACGATAAAGTACATGCTTTGCATCGCCAGTTCCCGGGTCTGGGACTCATGGATGATGTCACCAATCAGGGCCGCCACCAAAGGCCGCCACAGCGATGCGGCAATAGAGCAAAGGGTGATAACCAGCGCAAATCCGGGCACCGAATCGGCTTCGGCCAGCAGCGAAAACGAAATGATGTACAGCACCCCGGCGCCATACATCATCTTTTGCCTGCCAACCTTGTCCGACAGGGCGCTGCAAATAAAACTTACCAGCACAGACACCAGCGCCGCCGCAGATAAAATCAGCCCCACCTCGGTGGCCGACAGCCCAAAGCGCTCATAGAGGATCACCGCCAGAAACGGCCACACCATGTAGTAGCTGCCACGGGTAATAAAAGAGCCAAACAGCAAAATCCACATCAGGCGCGGAAACTGCTTCACTCTGGCAAGGGAAATATCGCTTTGCATAATCCATCTCTGGGCTGGGGCATAAAGCAAACTGCCTGGAAGCGGCCTAACTTACTCATGCCTTAACGTTTTTACAACATAACATGTCTGCGGAATAAGCGCTGAAATAAACGCGAAGCAAAGGGAAGGTGCTTGGGGGCGCTACCTGAATACGGCAAAACGGCAAATAAAAGGCGCCGTCAGGCGCCTTTGGGGGTGGGTTGTTGTCAGCGGATATGTTGTTTGAGTCTGCTAAGCACTTCACTGGCGCTGGCGTTATTGGCCAGCGAGAACGCGGTGTAACCATCGCCACGGAAAGCGCGGTCGAGTTCAATCAAGAGGTGGGTCTCGGCGGTGTCGCACACCAGTGAAATTTCCACTTCACGTAGGCTGGAGAAGCCAAAGCTGCGGGGGTGGAATTCCAGCTCCTGATAGCAACCGGAGCGGGAACGGAAGCTTGGGGCATTCAAAAAGCCCTGCTCCACATCGGCCTTGGTGAGGGCAAAGCCCAGCTCGTTCATGGCGGTCAGCACATGTTCCAGTACCGGGGTGGGCAAAATTTCTATGGCATCGTTATCGGATGGGTCGAGGGCAACGTCTATGTCCACCCCGGTTTGCAGCCAAACCTGACACTGGTTGTTGCGCACCGGCAGCGCTGTGAAGGGGGTTTCCGGATGCAGTTGGCCCTTGAAAGGGATTTCAAGCACCTGGCCGGGCTGGATTTCAAACGACTTGGCCACCCGCCACTTGGCCAGGCAATGGTTTTTAAAAAAGTCGCCGTTCTCACCGCTTACTTTCACCCGGGTCATCAGAGCAAGATCGATACCCTCGACTTTTTGCGGTACATCACCGCCCTGAATAACGATAGTCGCCTCGAATTCCTGTCCGGGGAACAGGCGGCTTTGGTGCAATTGGGTATCAACTTTGGCGCTGCCAATACCAACGGCAGCAAGAAGTTTCTTGAACATGTATCCATCCACAGTATCAAAAGAAGCGGGCATTATGCGGTTGTGCCCGGCCCGGGTAAAGCCCGGGTTCACAGTCATTTACACGGCCAATTTGGCCTGGATCACATCTTCTCCCGCCGAGGTTAAATCAGGATTAATTGTGGTTCACATCCCTTCTCTGGCCGCCATCTGCGGCGCTAGAATCCGCGCCTTTCCCTAATAACCCGATTGCAATAAGGAGTACTTTGCAACATGAAGAAGTTAGCTTCTCTGACACTTATTCCCCTGGTCGCCAGCCTCACAGCCTGCGGCGGCAGCGACAATAACGACAGTGGCCAGCCTGTTATCCCAACGGCCCCGGCCAGTATTTCCGGTGAGCTCGAAGCCGTATCCGGCAGCATCCTTAACATCAATGGCCGCAGCCTGGACGCCGCCGGTGCCCGCTTCGAAGGCACCAGCTTATCTGAGCTTAAGCCCGGCATGGTACTCGACATTAAAACCGAAAAAGGCGTCGCCACCGACGTGATCCTCAACAGCGAATTGCAGGCCCCGGTGAGCAATATTGATGGCGATGTACTGACCATGGCGGGCATTCGGGTGCTCACCAAAGAGGCTCACTTCGATGACGGCCTGAGTCTCAGCGCCATCAAGCCAGGCGATATGCTGGAAGTGAGCGGCTTTTACCTCGATGGTGACCAGCTTAAAGCCAGCTTTATTGAGCGCAGCGACGACAGCCACAGCGAACTCGAAGGTGTGGTCACGGCGCTGAATACCGAGGCGAAACAGTTCAAACTCGGCAAAGTAACCGTGGACTACAGCGCCAGTTCCATCAGCCTGAACAACGGCGATCTGGTCGAAGTTGAAGGCCTGCTCGATGGTCTGAGCCTCAAGGCCAGCAATATCGAAAAGCAAAACCGCGAGCATAATCAGGGCGATGAAATCGAGGCCGAAGGGCTTATCAGCTGGATGAGTCAGGACGGCTCGCATCTGCTGCTCAATCAGCAAACCTCGGTGGCCATCACCGACCAGACCCGTTTTGAAGACGGCAGCGCCGCCGATCTGAAGGTGGGCAACCAAATTGAAGTGGAAGGCAGCTGGGATCTGGGCGCCATGAACCTGGTGGCCAAAGAAATTGAATTTGAGCACAAGGGCGACAGCGGCTTTGAGCTGGATGAGCGCGAATTTGAAGCCCCGGGCTTTGCCACTCTGGATGCCAACGGCCGCATCAACCTTAATGGCATCAGCCTGACCCTGTCATCCGCCGCCGAGTTTGATGACCTCTTGCCCGCCGATGTTAACGGCAGCAACTGGGTATCGCTCTCAGGTTACGAGCAAGCGGGCGAGTTTATCGTGACTGAAATCGAAGCCAAGCAGCAAACCAGCCGCATCGAACTCGAAGGTAAGGTTCAGGCGCTGGACGCCGAGGCCGGACTCTTCGGTTATCAAACCGTGGATGGCAGCCTGAATGCCTTTGTTGGCAAGCACGGCGAGTTTGAGTGCACCCTGGGCGCCAATCAGCAAATCAGCGGCTGTGTTATTGATAACTAAAGCTGCGCACAGGATAACTAAAGCTGCGCTCTGAACAACTGAAGCTGTGCACTGGATAACTGACGCTGCGAAGCAGACTCCCTGTCTCTCAGGCTTTCAACGACAGGGCCTGCGGGCGTGAAAGCTAGCCTGCAGTGCCCGCAAGCGCCTGCCACAGCCGCGTAGCCACTGGCCCCGGTGCGCCATCGGCACGGCGCACCAGTGAGTATCCAAACTGCTCACGGGCACTGAAATCATTCAATTCCGGCACCAATAAACGGCCTTCTTCGAGGGCCGTTTTTATCATCCACAACGGCAAGCGCCCCCAGCCCATCCCTTGTTCAATCAGCGACAGCTTGGTGGCAAAGTTGTTGACGTACCAGTGGCGCTGGGCGCTTTGCACCCCAAGTTTGAGGCCGCGGGTGCCGCTGCCGCTGTCCTGCACCAGGATCTGGTATTCATCCTTCAGCTGGGCCACCGAGTGAAGCGCACCATGGCGGGCAAGCAGTTTGGGCGACGCCACATTAACCATCTCGCCCCGGGTCAGGAATTGGCTTTGCAACCTCACGCCCGGGCTCAGTGCCGGATTCACCGGGCTGATGCAAAGCTCGGCCAGATCTTTTTGCACCAGCTCCACCGCCCCGGTTAAGTATTCCTGACGGATAACGATTTCACAGGCGGGAAACTCGGCCTGCACCGCCTCAAAGGCTGGCAATATCGGCGCCAGCTCAAAAGAGGCTTCCACCGCCAGCGTGACTGAGGCCTCGTTCCCTCCCGCCAGGAAGGTCGCCACCTGCAACAGCTCGTTATGGGTCTCCAGGGTCCGCAGCGCCAGTTGATGGATGCGTTTGCCTTCGTCGGTAAGCGCCAGTCGGTAAGCCTCACGACTGAAAAGACGCAGCCCGAGTTGGGACTCCAACTGCCGAATGGCGTGGGTCAGCGCCGGTTGGGTCTTACACAGGCTGTCGGCGGCAAGGCGCAGCGAGCCGCATTCCACCACGGCTTTAAGCACCTTGAACTGATCGATAGAGGGCATAAAGATAAACCTGATGAATCATCCTGATAAATTAACATCAATATAATTTATTTTTTAAGCTGTGAATACTGAGGGCGGTTCATCAACATCGGAGCATTTTATGAGTAAGCTCAAAGGCATATTAAAGCTCGCCCCCATTGTTTTGCTGGCACTGCCCATGCTTGGGTTTGGCGCCGCCAAACTGGCTGGCGTGCCCGAGCTGCACCGTGCCTTTCATGCCATGAACTTGCCAGCCTGGTTTGGCTACTTTATTGGTGCGGCTGAAGTGGCCGCCGGGATCGGCTTGCTGCTGCCCCGCTGGAGCGCCCTTGCCGCCACTGGACTTGTTCCAATAATGGCTGGTGCGGCAGGTTTCCACATTGCCTTCGATGTGCCCTCACCCTTTCCGGCGCTGGTTTTTATGGCGCTTTGTTTCTATATCATCAACCTGCGCCGTAAAGAGGCTATCTGGTATCCCTTCTAGGGCTTACCGGCCTTTAATGCAGCGATTTTCCATCTGGAAGGGAGTTTCTCAGGCTCCCCTTTTTTTGTCCTTTTTCCCCTCAAACAGGCCGCGCTGTGCCACATCTTCGGCCGCATTTTTTGGCCTTTACTGGCAAACAGGGTAAAGTGGCCTATTCCGGCGGCAGACTCCCCCGGAAGCGGCATAACCATTGATGTTTTGCCGCGATAACAACACCAATAAAAAAGACAAAGAGAAGGACAAGTCATGAGTCAATCAAGCAATTTGTCGGGCAACGACCTTACCGAGGTCAAACAGCTCGGCATGTGGGCCTCCATCATGAGCCTGGGTTACATTTTCTGGCTGGTTGGCGGCATGGAACTGGTAGAGCGCATTGCCTACTACGGCGTGAAAGCCAGTGCCGGTCTGTATGCCAAAGCGCCTGTGTCCGAAGGCGGTCTGGGCATTACCCTGTCTGACTACGGCATTATTATTTCCAGCTGGGCCATTCTGCAGACCTTTATCCCGGTATTTACCGGCGGTATTTCCGACCGGGTGGGCTACAAAGAAACCATCTTCGCCTCCACCATCATTAAAATCTGCGGCTATCTGTGCATGGCGTTTTTCCCAAGCTTTTGGGGCTTTTTGGCAGGCGCCATGCTGCTGGCAGCCGGTACAGGTATCTTTAAGCCCGGTATCCAAGGCACCCTGGTGCTGGCAACAAGGCGCGACAACAGCTCCATGGCCTGGGGGATTTTCTATCAGGTGGTGAATATCGGCGGCTTCCTTGGCCCCTTGGTAGCCGTGCATATGCGCCAGCTCTCCTGGGACAATGTGTTCTACGCCTGCGCCGCGATTATCTCGCTTAACTTTTTGTTTTTGCTTACCTATAAAGAGCCCGGCAAAGAAGCCCGCCTCGAGCGCCAGCGCAAAATCAAAGCCGGCGAAATGAAGCAGGACTTCCTGTGGAAGGACGCCTGGAACGAGCTGAAAAAGCCAGTGGTGATTTACTACATGCTGGTGTTCGCCGGTTTCTGGTTCCTGTTTAACTCGCTGTTCGATGTGCTGCCCATTCACATTGCCGAATGGGTGGATACCAGCGTGATTGTCTCGACCCTGTTTGGCGAAGAAGGTACCCGCAGTGGCATTTTGCAGTTCTGGCTGGGGCTGAATAACGAAGGCACCAAGGTGATGCCAGAGGGCATGCTGAACCTGAACGCAGGCCTTATCATGACCAGCTGCTTCTTGGTGGCAGCCCTTACCGCCAAGTACCGCATCACCACCGCCATGCTGTGGGGCTGCCTGCTGTCCATCGGTGCCTTTGTGATGATAGGTGCCACCCATGCCGCCTGGTACATAGTGCTGGCGATTGCCATGTTCTCTGTGGGCGAAATGATGATTAGCCCGAAAAAGAACGAGTTTATGGGCAATATCGCCCCCGAGGGCAAAAAAGCCATGTATCTGGGCTTTGTAATGCTGCCACAGGGCATAGGTTGGGGCCTGGAAGGCTATTTCGGCCCCAAGCTGTATGAGATGTACGCCTCGAAAGAAAAGTTCGCGCGCCAGATGCTGGGTGAAGAAGGCATGAGCCCGACCGATGTGGCCGCCATCCCCCAGGGTGAAGCCTTTACCCGCCTGGTGGAATTCACCGGTCGCGGCAGCCGCGAGCTGACGGAAGTGCTCTACAATGCCCACAATATTGGCATGGCCTGGTACATCATTGCCGCCATCGGCACCATCTCTGCGGTGGGGATTTTTATCTACGGCAAGTGGCTGCTGAAGATGCAGCAGCAAAACGCCTGAGATAGCCTGAGCGCACGTTAACCTCAAAAAAGCAGCCACAGGGCTGCTTTTTTATTGTCATGTTGGCAAAGCGACTGACAAACGGGGATCCCCGTAGGTTTGTGAGCATACAAAGCTTCCCGGGCTTACGCCTTAAAGGCATAAGCCAGCACAACACAGCCCAGTTCGAAACCTGCGTCACCACCTCATTCGCGGTTTACTTCACCACCAGCACAGGGCACTTGGCGCCATTGGCCACAGCTTCAGCCACATTGGCGTGCAAAAAGTGGCGAATGCCTGAGTATCCGTGGCTGGCAATCACCACCATACCCATATCGAACTCATTGGCTTCTTTGATGATTTCATCCGCCGCCTCACCCATACGGATTTTGGTTTCCACCTGCAAATCGGTATTGAGTTTGGCGAGCAGTGACTTCATCTTCTCGGCGGCCGCCTCCTCCATGCTCTTGGCCAGCTCCTCCGGGGTAATAGCCAAAATCATAAAGTTTTCATCGCCCATGGGCCTTGGGACCACGTGCAAAATCTTCAGCCCCACCTGATACAGGTTGGCCATTTCCACCGCATACCTGAGGGCATGGGATGCCGTTTCCGAAAAGTCGGTCGGCCACAAAATTGCGTTACTGACCATAATTACCTCCAGATCCAGCCTGGTAAATGTGCAGGCCTGACGTCAATCGCCAAGCCACTCCAGCGCATCCTGACGGTCGACAAAGAACCTGGCATCGGCCGGGGTAAACCAGTCGGCAAGCTTGGTCAGCCACTCCTGCCAACCGGGTTTGCCCACCACGGCAATCTTTTCAAAGTGCCGCCCGTGTTTGATACCAAGCTTCAGGTCGTCCCACATGGCCCGCGCTTCCCAGCCTTCCAGCTCGGTGGCATCCACCAGCATGTAGATGTCAGGGTCTTTTACGCCTTCAATGGCGCCTTCCAGCACAGGCACCATGCGCTCGTAGTCTTCGTGGGTTAAGGTGCCAACCACCTTGAGCACCACAAAGAAATCATCTTTGCCATGGCGTTCAACGCCAATGGTGAGTCCGTGTCTGAGAGTTGTCATATCGTGCTCCTTCACCACTTTCTCTGTTTATTGTAGGCGGGCATTGCCCTTGCCAAAGGTGATCCCGATCAAGTTTTTCCCGAAGGCATTGTCAAAATCCGTCCCCCGGACTACCATAGACCGACTAATCAGTCGGTTTTATTTTCAGCAAGGATACCACCATGAATGCAGCCACCCAGATGCAGCAAGCCACATCCGGCGAAATAGCCGCAATGCAGCAGATTTTTGCCAGCCAGCGCTCGCACTTTGCCAGCCACAGCTATCCGGACTTAAGCAGCCGCAAAGCCGCACTGCAATCGCTGAAAGCCGCACTGCTCGAACAACAGGATGCGCTAATAGCTGCGCTTTCCCGGGATTATGGCCATCGCAGCGCCGACGACAGCCGTATCTCCGACATCATGCCGGTGGTAAATCACATCAACTACACCCTGTCCAACCTCAAGCGCTGGACAAAGCCCAGCCGCCGCCATGCAGGCATACTGCTGGCACCCGCCAGTGTGAAGGTGGAGTATCAGCCCAAAGGGGTTATTGGCATTATCGTGCCCTGGAACTTCCCGGTGATGTTGAGCCTGGGGCCGCTGGTCACCGCCATTGCCGCTGGTAACAGCGCCATGCTGAAGATGTCGGAATTTACCCCCGAAACCAACAAGGTGCTTAAATCCCTGCTGGCAAAGGTTTTTGCCGAACATCAGGTGGCAGTTGTTGAAGGCGAAGCCGATGTGGCCGCCGCGTTCTCGGCCCTCGCCTTCGACCATATTCTGTTTACCGGCTCCACCGCGGTTGGCAAGCATGTGATGCGCGCCGCCAGTGCCAATCTGACGCCGGTGACTCTGGAGCTTGGCGGTAAGTCGCCGGTGATTGTGGCGCCAGACATGGACATGGATACCGCCGTTGAGCGGATGATTTATGGCAAGTGCCTGAATGCCGGACAAATCTGCGTAGCGCCCGACTATGTACTGGTGCCTCAGGGTAAGGAAGATGCCTTTATTGCCGCCTATCAGGCCAATTTTGCCGCCCTCTATGGCAAGGTTGAAACCAATAACGACTATGGCGCCATCATCAACGAGCGCCAGTGGCAACGGCTGATGCAGGTGCTGGAGGATGCCAAGGCCAGGGGCGCGACAGTGCACAGTGCCAGCGGTGAAGCGCCGCTCGATGCCATCCGCAAGCTGCCGACCCAGCTTTTGACCAATGTGAATGATGAGATGCTGGTGTTGCAGGAGGAAATCTTCGGCCCGCTGCTGCCCATCATTCCCTACGCCAGTCTTGAAGACGCCATCGCTTACATCAATGCCCGCCCAAGACCGCTGGCGTTATACCTGATGAGCTTCGATGGCCAGACCCAGGACAAGGTACTCAAGGCCACCCACTCCGGCGGTGTCTGCCTCAATGAAACCGTATTCCATGTGGCCGCAGACGATGCGCCCTTTGGCGGCATAGGTCCATCTGGTATGGGGCACTATCACGGCGAAGAAGGCTTTCGCACCTTCAGCCACGCCAAAACCGTGCTCAAGCGTGGCCGCCTGAATACCGGCAAGCTGGTGCATCCGCCCTACGGCAATGCCATTCAGCAGCTGCTGATGAAAGTATTCTTGCGCTGAGGTTTGGCTATGAGCAAAGTCAGCGGCGGCGCAGATAAACGCAGCCTGATCCTGGATGCAGCCCTGAAGCTTTTTAATTCACAGGGCTTTCATGGCACCTCCACCGCCAGCATTGCCAAGGCGGCGGGGGTGGCAACCGGCACCCTGTTTCACCACTTTCCCACCAAGGAAGCACTGCTGGAAACGCTGTTTCTGGCAGTGAAAAAGGAGTTTGCCGACGCCCTTGGCGCCATGGCATTGCCCGGCAGCGACCTGGAGCAGCAGGCCAAAACCCTCTGGCTCGGCGCCCTCGACTGGGGCATAAGCAACCCGGATAAACAACAGTTTTTCCAACAGTTTTCACTGTCGGTGGAAATCCCGCTAGCCCTTAGAGAACAAGCGATGCAGGGGATCCTCGGCTTTATCGGCACCATGATTAGCCAGGGGCAACAGCAAGGGGTTCTCGCCCATTTGCCGCTGCCGTTAATGCTGGAAAACTGCCACGGCCAGTATCTGTCTGCCACCCGCTTTTTTCTGGACCGCCCGGAACTTGCCCTGGACCCAGAGCACAGAGACGCTAGCTTTCAGCTGTTCTGGCGTGCCATGCGCCCCTGATGAACAGGACTGTGACAAACAAAAAGGGTGCCCAAGGCACCCTTTTTGTTATGGGGAAACAGGCCCAATCAGCCTTCCTGCTCCAGCTGCTGGCTGCCGGGGGCGGTTTGCGAGGCAGACCAGTAACCCTGGCGAATGCCTTTTTCAATAAGCTCGGCCACCGCGACTTCAATCGCTTGCTGCACACAAAACTGCACCGGCTCATTGGTGGTAAAGCCTACCTCGGCCTCAGCCAGGCGATTAAGGCTGGTGAAGCGAAAGAGTCCTGCGCGCATCTCCTGGGACATCACCCGCTTGGTGGTGTTTACCGACATCAGCACCTTACCGCTGTGCACATCCACCGCACGCAAATAGATGGTCACCTGATCCTCACGGTACATTTCAGAGGCGCCAATGCCGTAGTATTCAACCCCCACACCACCTGTGCTGGTGTTGGTTTCGTAGCTGATAATGCCGCCTTCAAGCAGCAGTCTGGCATTGGCCATGGTAGGCAGCTCATCGCCTTTCTTCTGGCGATTGATAAACTTACGCTCGGTCAACAGGTTTTGCAGCCCTTCACGTTCCACCGGAGTAAACCAGCCCGAATCCAGCAGGGTTTGCACCAGCATGGAGGTGGCGCCCTGGGTCACGGCGGTGGAGAAGCTGCTTACGTTGGCCTGCGGCTTATATTGCCCGGTTTGGTCACGAAAGGAGTACACGGCCACAGGAATGGGGAATTTGGGGCCGGGCTGAGCCTTGAGCGACTCCATGGTCTGGCTCAGTGGGTTTACCTGCGCCTCTGTGATATTCAGATCCGGCTTGGGCACAAGGCTGCAACCACCCAGAGAAAGCAGCAAAGCTGCGGCTAAGAGTCTCATGGGTTACCTCCATACACGGGCATCTCAATCACTGTCACTTCACCGGTGAGCTGGTTGGTGATAGTGAGGATAACCCCGGCGCCATTGGAGGCCACTTCAATGCGGTAATCACCGGTGTCATACACGCCGTCGGTGATATCGCCATCGGCCACCTTGCGGGTGATGGAGTTGATAATGTTGCGCTCCAGCGACTCTTTAAAGCGGGTCACAAAGTCTTTTTCGTTGGACGGCGACTGGTTATCGTTCTGGCTTTGGGCCTTGTTCAGCAGAAACGAGCCATTGAGCGGCGAGCCGCCGAAGCTCGGATTTATCGGGGTGTAGACCAATTCGGTCCCCTGGGCGGAAAAGCCGAGCGCCAGCACCGCCATCACTAACATCCTTTTCATTGTCATTCCTGTTTGCTGTGTCCGAGTTCTATGTCATCACCGACGATAGCATTGGCCCTGACCTGCGCCAAATAGTCCACCGTGATAAGTACCGCCTGCTCGGCCTTATCCTTGATTGAGCTGGCTCTGCGGCCAAAGTGAGTGCTGTAAATCTTGGTGCCGTTAATCTCCATCACCAGCAAGGTGCCGGCCTGGGGAAATACGGTTTCGGTAAGGGTCACGTTAAAGCCCTGGGTAAAGGGCAATTCGCGCCAATAGGAGGAGTAATAGAAGCTGAATTCCTTGCCAAAACGGGTCAGAGTCCGGTCGATAACCAGACCGCTGATCTCAACTTCATCGTCGCTGGCCTTCACGCCAAACGAAGAAAAGGATAACAAGGACAGCAAGATGGCTGCCAATAATGCCTGCTTCAACATGCCTCTCCTTAGGCCGCAGTGTCCCGCTACATCACTCACGAACAAGCAAGCAATCTATCAGGAATGGCTCGGAAAGGTCATCATAAAAGGCTAATCTTTACAGCAAATTAGCCCAAAGGTATAGCAGGCGAATTGGCGACTAATACTTTCGTTCAGGCGCTCTGGGCGGGCAAAAACAGCTGTACTGCCAAGCCGCCGCCACTGCGATTTTGCAGGCTGATGCGGCCATCGTGGGCCTCGATGATTTCGCGGCAAAGGGCAAGCCCAAGTCCGGTGCCCTGCTGCTTGGTGGAGTAAAACGGCAACAGCGCCTGAGACAGCACTTCCGGCGACATCCCCGGCCCTCTGTCCATCACTTCAATCACAACCCCCGCGGGGCTGGCAGCCGAAGCTGGCTGAGGCCGAACCGCCATGGCCACCTCCTGTGGCGCCGAGCCGCTTTCATGGGCGTTTTTCAAAAGGTTCAGCAGCACCTGCTCCAGCTGCACTTCATCGGCAATCAAGGGCTCTGCAGGCAGTTCACCAACCACCACAAATGGGGTTTGCAGCCCAAGCTCATGGCACAGCCGCGCCATGTCCACCGGCGCCTTGATGGGCCGAGGCAAGCGGGCAAAGCGGGCGTAGCCCTCTATAAACTCGCCCAAATGTGCGGTGCGCTTGTCGATGGTATCGAAAATCAGATTGAGCCTGGGTTCATCCAACTTGCCCGCCAGCATACGGCCCGAGTTCACCATCGAGCGCATCGGCGCCAGTGAATTATTCAGCTCGTGGCTGATAACCCGGATCACCTTTTTCCACACCGCCACTTCCTGACGACTGAGCTCGCGGGTCATCTGCTTGAGCAAAATCAGTTGATGCTCAAAGCCATTCAGGGTGAAGCGGCCACGGCTGATATGCCAGGTTTCGCTGTCGCCTTCCCGTTCGAGGGTGAACAGGCCATCGGTGTCGCCGGTCAGAATGGGCGCCATGGGCTCACCGATGGCGGCAGCGAGGGCTGTAAGGGTCATGCCGGTGATGGCTTTGCCGCCGTGGAGTTCATGGCGGGCAGAATCATTGGCGTAAATGATGTGGCCGCTGCTATCGAGCAGTAACATCAGGTTGGGCGAGTTTTGGATCACCTTATCGAGCAGCAGTTCGCGCTGATACAGATGCTGGCGCTCACGGCGCAGTGTCTCGCTGGCGCGGTTAAACAGCGACGAGAGTTTGCTGAGCACTGGGTCGTCACTGCCGGGCAGCGAGGCGCTGAAGTCGTTATCGATAAGATTCAGCAGCCCAAGCTCCATCGACTTAAGGGCATTGCTGAGCCTGCGGGTCAGCCAGGCGCTTAGCATCAGCGACAAAAGCGCGCCCAGTGCCAGCGACGGCAGTAGCCAGTCAACGCCAAAGCGGCTCACCACCAACCACACCAGAGCACTGCCAAGCGCCCAGCTGAACGCAATGGCCAGCAGCAGTCTTGCTCTTAATCCCAGCGCCGCCAGGGGTTCGTGCTTATCATCCGCCAAGGACTTTACTCACTCTCTTTGGAGGGCTTGCCCTCAATGCCGAACTTTTCCATGCGCCGGTACAGCGCCTGACGGCTAAGGCCGAAGGACTTGGCCACCCGGGCTATTACCCCGCGATGCTCTGCGAGCGCCGCTTCAATCTCACTGCGATCGGGCTTGCTGTTGATTGACTCAGGAGTCGCTGCTGTAGCGGCAGTCGCCACAGACTCAGAAATCTGGGTGGACGCCGCAAACGCCGCCGGAGAGGTTGCGCCGGCGGCTGAATTGACGGGTGACACTGCCGTCAGACCGAAATCGGCAGCGCTCAGGGCCTCGGCCCGTGCCAGTATAGATGCGCGTTTACAGGCGTTTTCAAGCTCACGCACGTTGCCCGGCCAGTTGTGGGCCAGCAGCGCCGCCCTGGCCTGAGCATCCAGCTCGCGACCGCCGGTAAAGTGCGCCACTAGTGGTAATACATCGTCTTTGCGCTCCGCCAGTGGCGGCAACGCCAGTTCGACCACATTGAGACGGTAGAAAAGGTCTTCGCGGAAACGGCCGTCGATAATGTCCTGCCGCAGGTCCGCATTGGTGGCACTCAGCACCCGCACCTTACACTTGCGGGTTTGATGGCTGCCAAGGCGCTCAAATTCACCGGTTTGCAGCACCCGCAGCAACTTGATTTGGCCGGAGAGTGGCAGGTTGCCAATTTCATCCAGAAACAGGGTGCCGCCATCGGCGGCTTCAAAACGACCAATCCGCGCCTTGGTAGCACCGGTAAAGGCACCGGCCTCGGCGCCAAAAAGCTCAGCTTCCATCAGCTCTATCGGCAGCGCCCCCACATTCACCTTGATAAAGGGTTTATCTTTTAGCGGCGAGTTGGCGTGCAGTATATCAGCGAGGCGATCTTTTCCGGCGCCATTGGGGCCTGTGATAAGTACAGATACATCGGATTTGGCCAGCTGCAGCGCCAAATCGACACAGCGCTCCATCGCCGGGCTGCCAAACACCAGACCGCAGAGGTCGGCTTCATCAAATACCGCAGTACGCTCCGCCTTCTGGCGCTTAAGTTCACCATTTTCACGGGACAACTTATGCAGCGAAATCAGGTTGCCGATACTGGTGAGCAGCTTGGCATCGTCCCAGGGCTTGCCCTGATAATCGGCGGCGCCGGCTTTCATCAGCTCCACCGCCATTTCAAGCTCGGTCCAGGCGGTCAGCAAAATGATCGGAATGGATGGACATTCAGCGCGGATGGCATGGAACAGCTCGCGCCCTTCCTCACCACTGGTGGTATCGCGGGTGAAGTTCATGTCCTGGATCACCAGCGCAAATTCATGCTCGCCAATGGCCTTCAGCGCCGCTTCCGGGCTCTGCACACAATGGCTTTTATAGCCGTTCAGCTCGAGCATTAGCGAAAGCGCCTGACAAACATCCAGATTGTCGTCGACGATGAGTATCTTATCCATTTGATTCATTTTGAGTAATTTTGCTAAACCTTAACTTAAGGGCCCGCAATTTGCGAGCCCTCGTTCGACCAGCTTATACGCTTCGGGTGGCAATGGATGGGGAGATTGCCGCCGCCTTTCTGGCCGGGATAATCACCGCAACCGTCGTTACCAAAAACAGCAGCGCCACCGTCATCGCCGGATATTGCCAGGCCAGGGCATCCAGGCTGAAAAACGCCATCAGCTGACGGCTGAGCTCAAAAGCCAGCAGCGAGCCTATCAGAGCGCCAGCCCCCAGCAGCAGGTAGTTTTCGGTCAGGAACCAGCCCAGAATATTGCCACGGGTGGCTCCAAGCGCGCGGCGGGTGCCGATTTGCTTGGTGCGCCGCTCGATATTGAACATCACCATGCCCGACAGTCCCAGAGCGGTAATGCCCAGCAACAGCACTATCATGGCCCCGAGCACAAAGGCCATCATGGCGTGTTGCGCATAAGCCCGCTCGCGGTATTCGGCGATACTTCTGAAGGAAAACAGTACCCGGCGAGGGTCGTCCTTGTGCAGCGCTTCCTTAATGGCTTCCCTAAGATAAGAGTGATCCACCGCATCGGCGCGCACCACTATGGTGTTGAACTGCCCACCGCCATTCATATTGACGTTCACCATCACGCTGTTTTCAATGTCGTCGTTATTTACCCAGGCGCCCTGGAGTTTCTCAACCACACCGACAATAGTGAATACCTTACTGCCCTCATACACCCGCTTGCCAATGGGGCTTTCCTCACCAAAGGCTTCCTTGGCATAGGTCTTGGTAACCAGCACCTCGCGGGGCACTTCAGTATCATCCAGGCCCTGAGCGATACGACCGGGCAGGAAGTTGCGCCCCTCAATCAGCTTGAGACCAAAGGCATCCAGCAGGTATTCATCGCCCATATAAACCGCCATTCCGGGCAAACTTTTGGAGGTTTCAGGGTCGGGGCCATCATTAAAGCCCGACATCCAACCGCTGCTGCCAAGTGGCAGCATGTTGGCCGGTGCCGCAGCTTTCACCCCGGGCAGACCACGCAATATATCCATATCGCGCTGGCTGCGGGCCATTAAATCCATGCCCTCGCCATAGTTGTACAACTTGAAGGTAAGCACTTCTGATTCGGCGACACCGGAGGAGCGCTCCATCAGGCCCAGACGCTGATGAATGATAAAGGCCGCATTGGCCACTATGGCTACCGACAGGATAATTTGCAGCAGCAGCAGGATCGGCGCGCTGCGGCTTCGCAGCATGGCGCTCAAAATAGGTTTAATCGCAGTCATGGCCGCTCCTTATTGGCTCTTGAGATACACGCTGGGTTTGGTTCGACAAATCACCCATGCCGGATACATACCCGCCAACATGGCCGAACTGATGGCAATAGCGGGGGCAATAAACCAGATGCTGGGGTCAAGATTATCCATGCCATCCAGCAAAAACCTTTTGCTCAGATATTGCAAAGCCACCCAGGCCCACAGCAATCCCAGGGCGCCGCCCAAGGCGCCTATCATGCCCACTTCCACCATATGCTGAGCAAAGATATGGCCCTTGCTGGCACCAATGGCGCGGCGCACTCCGACTTCCGGCGCCCGCTTGAGGAACTTGCTCAGCATCAGGCCGAGAATATTCACCAGACACACCAGCAAAAACAGCAGGCTAAGACCAATCAGAATTTTGTTGTCTTCGGGAACAACCTTGTTGTCGATAAGGTGCTGGGCCACATCATTGAGCCTCACCCAGGAGGTACGACTCTTGTCGGTGAAGCGCCCCAGTTGCTGCTGGCTGTCAACGTAGCCATCAAGAAAGTTGCGGTAGTTTTCGCGCTCGGCCGGGGTATCGAGCTCGGCCCAGAACTGCACCCAGGTTTTTTCGGTGTTAAACAAACCGCCATCTTCATATTTCCAGCCACTGACATTGCCCCAGGGGTCATATTTTTCCTGCGCCAGCAACGAGAAGGGTACAAATAGCACTTCGGTCTCGTCTGTAGGGCCGTTGTGCAGATCATAGAACTTCGGCAGCACATGCCAGTCGTCAATCACCCCAACAATGCGAAAGGGCTTGTCGTTCAGGAACACCACCTCACCGACACTGTTACTGCCGTTAAACAGCCGGTCGTTGACTTTCTTGGCTATCACCACCACGTTGGCCGGTTCAGTATCCACACTGACATCCCAGGCGCCGCCAAACAGGAAAGGCACCGAGAACATGGCAAAGAAGTCGCGGTCGGTTACCCGCACATCTTCCAGCTTGGGCTCAATATCAGGATTCGACGAGGTCAACGCCAGCCCGGTGCGGATCATGGCCGCTTTGCGCGGCGCCGCATCTGACTTGCGCAGGTTCATGGCGTCCTGATAGGTCAGATTGACCACGAACTCATCCCAGGTGTCCGGTCCCTGGCTCCACAGGTTTACCGAATAGAGCTTATCGCTGCGATCCCCGGCGGGGTTGTTCGCCATCAGCTGATGCACATTGAGGGTCATGATGGTGATGCCAATGCCAATGGAGATGGCCATCACCATCAGCAACGACATCATCGGCGTCTTGCGGATAGAGCGCCAGGCGAGATCCAAATAATGACTGAACATAGCGCCCCCTTAACCGTTAACCACGGCGCGGCCGCTGAGGAAATCGCACACCTGACCATCGACAATCTGAATATTGCGCTCGGCGCGGCGGGCCAGCTCGCCATCGTGGGTCACCATAATGATGGTGGTGCCCTTGCGGTTAATATCTTCCAGCAGCTCCATCACCTGACGCGCCATCAGTGAGTCGAGATTCCCCGTGGGTTCATCCGCCAGCAGAAAACGCGGCTTACCGGCCAGCGCCCTGGCAATGGCCACCCGCTGCTGCTGACCACCGGAAAGCTGAGATGGCAGATGGCTTTGGCGCGCGGCCAGCCCCACCTGGGATAACGCCTCTTCCACCCGCCGTTTACGCTCGGCGCCATTAAAGCCGCGATAGCGCAGCGGCAGCTCGACGTTTTCGGCCAGATTCAAATCGGGGATAAGATTAAAGCCCTGAAAAATAAAACCAATCTTATGGTTTCTTACCTTGGCTGCGCCACTGTCGCTCAGGTTCGCCACATTCTCACCGTCGAGCCAATATTCGCCACCGGAAGCATTCTCCAGCAACCCGGCAATGTTCAGAAAGGTGGTTTTACCTGAGCCGGAAGGACCGGTCACCGCCACAAATTCCCCTTCATTCACCTGCAGGTTAAAGTCGCGCAGGGCGTGGGTTTCCACCAGATCGGTACGAAAGAGTTTGTTGATATTTTTCATGCTTAACATGGTGTTATTCCTTTTCTTTATGGCTTAACGCAGCAGCCAGAGTCCCAATTCGTTAAATTCAATCATCCCAACAGCCAGGGCCTGAATCAGCAGCGATATACCCAGCATCAGGCCACTCAGCGCAAAATCGGGGATCTGTTTAATCAGTCTGTAATTCATCAGTAAAGCCTTACCCGGTCGGCTTTTTTCAGCGTTTCTGCGCCGGAAATCACCCACTCATCACCTTCATTGGCCCCATCGATAATCTGCACATGGCTGACACTGCGGGCACCGAGCTTGATGGGAGTACGGCTGGCGCTGTCTCCTTCGACCCTGTACACCTGACCGGATGGGTCGGTAATAAAGCTGCCGCGGCGCACCATCAGCACATTTTCTAAATTTTCCAGCAGGATACGGGCTGACAGGCGCTGGTTTTGACGCAGCTTAAGCCCCTCGGCATCCTTAAAACGTACCCGGGTCAGTACCTGGCCGCCCTGCACTTCGGGCGAGATGGAGGACAGCACACCGGCCGCCTTGTCGCCGCCCAAATCCAGCTCCACTTCCATCCCCAGCCCCAGTTCATCGGCGTAGGATTCGGACACCGCCAGCTCGGCTTCAAAGGCGCTGAGATCCACCACTGTCAGGATTGCCTGACCACGGGCGAGGCGGGCCTTTTGTTCGGTAAGCCAGTTGCCGATGATGCCGTCCACCGGCGCCTTGATATCCAGCGCAGTCACCTGACGGCGCAGATCTTCCACCAGCAGCTGCTGACGCTTATGTTCCAACTGTTTGTTTTTAAGTTCGAAAGCCAAAGTGTCTCGCATCAGCGCCACTTCCTGCTCGGCATGGGCATAGTTGAGCTTGGCTTTTTTGAAATCGTCTTTGGTCTTTTCAAAGTCGATGCGACTGATAAGGTCTTTCTGGATCAGGATGTCGCCACGGCGGCTTTCGCGCTCGGCGGCTTCCAGCTCGACCCGGGCGGTGTCCAGCACCTGCTGGGCGCTGAGCTGCTGACGACGGGCATCGAGCATGGCGCGCTCCACATCACCGCTGAGGGCGTCGAGGCGGGCCTGCTCCTGAGCCAGGTTGCTGGTCAGCAGCGGACTGTCGATGACGGCAACACGCTGACCTTTTGTCACGGCATCGCCAGGGCGGGCTTCCAGGGTCACCATGCCTTCTTCGGGGGTGTAGAGAATGGGCGCATTGGCGGCGACAATCTTGCCATTGGCGATGATGTCCCGCACCAGGGTGCCGCGAGTCACAGTGGCGGTGACCAGGTCGCTGCGCTTGGCCGAATGGGCGGCGCCATCCACATTGCCCATGGCCCACACTGCGGCCACGGCGGCAAGCGCTACGCCGCCAAGCGTCCATACGAGGCGTTTATGTCGTTTCGGTGCCAGCACCTTGTCCTGTCCACTGGTGTCCCTGATCATCGCTTCCATCCCCGACCGGAGTGTCCGGTCATGTTATTTGTCTTTTGGATGCAGCTAACAATTCAAGTGACGTGCCAACTTTTAAAATATTTATTTTTCATACAGTTAAGCAATTCAACTTCAGCATTTCGCTGTCCGCGGACAAATGAAAGTGTCCGATCTAACTGAAAGTGTCCGCGTGCTGGAGGTGTCCGGACAGCCCGCGTACACCCTCGCCCTGGCGGCAGCTAAAAGCGACACGGCTTTGTGCGGGCAAAAAGTGAGGGCAAGAAAAGTGAAGGCAAAAAAAGTCAGGCCAAGAAAGTGAGGCCGAGAAAGTAATGCAGAGATAGTGAGGGATTAGGCTGGGGGGAAGCGGTAAAACTGCACAAAACGGATCAACGCCAGCAAGCACAAACAAGCACCACTGAATACAACAAAGCCGCCACTAAATACAACAAAGCCGCCACTTGGCATGCTTCATCAGCAAGGCAGTGGCGGCTATATTTCCAGAGCACGGCTATATCTCTAAAGCCTGAACGGCTCAGGGGTCAATGTCGATTAAAACGCCTGTGCCAACAGGGTAAAGCTGGCAATAATGCCCACAAACCAGAGGCTTGAGCGAAGCTTATCGGTATCGTAAAGGTAGGCCAGCTGATAACCAATACGGGCAACTACATGCACCACAGCGGCGATTTCTGCCGTTCCATTGACCTTGTCAGTGGCCAGTACCGCAAGCGTCGCCAAGCCAAAAATCAGCAAAGACTCAAAGGCATTCTGGTGAGCCGCCAGCGCCCGGGCACCAAAGCCTTCGAGCTTCGCCTGCTGGCTGCGGGGATGGTGGTTATCGTAGCCGCCCATCCTGGCCATGGCGACGGCCACAGGCCCCTTGGCCAGATAAGGCAGCAACATGGCAATCATGAGGCAGGTGAGCAAAATGGTCATAATCAGCTTCCCGATAGCAAATAGATGGACGAATATTCATTTGTGTTTTTGGGTATTTAGCCAGCTAATGGGGTGATACACAAGGGAGACTGAGATGGAAAAATTGCACGCCATTTTTATCCATGGCCTGGGGCGGACGCCGCTGTCGGGCTTGCCACTGCTGCTGACATTGCGGCGGGCCGGTATTCAGTGCCATGTTGTCGCATACCTTGCCGCCACCGAATCGGTCGAAAGCATTGCCGGGCGGCTTGCCCGAAAAATCAATGCATTGGGGCCTGATACGCCCTATGTACTTATCGGCCACTCCCTCGGCGGCGTGATAAGCCGCTACCTGCTGACAGGCCCTGCGCCGCCAGCCAATCTGCCACAAAAACTCTTTTTACTGGGCTCTCCGGTTAACCCGGCAAGACTGGCGATTGGCCTTAAACATCGCGCACTGTTCAGGCTATTCAGTGGCGATGCGGGTCAGCTACTTGGCAGCGGTGACAGAATGGCCGCCATAGGTGCACCCAGTGCGCTGTTGGGTGTTCCCTGCTGCGCCTTTGTCGGCATGAAGGGCATCAGTAACAAAGCCATAGCGCCCTTTTATGGCGAAAGTAACGATGGCGTGGTGGCATTCAGCGAAGTTACCGCCCCCTGGTTGACGCAGGACGACCGCTGTGAACTGGTGAAGGTGCCGCTGCCCCATACCCTGCTGCCCGCCAGCAGCGCCATCGGCAAGGCGATACTCTCGAGGCTTTAGTGGCAGGCTTTGGAAACCCACGGATATAAAAAAGCCCGGAACGGCCAACATGCTCAGATCCGGGCAAGGCAAATTGGTAAAACTCAAATTTTCGGAGGAATAAGCTTCTCAATATCCTGAGTTTTTTCACGATCAAGCGGCAGCCGCACAACCGTTTTGGCATCGAAATCGAGACTATTGAAATCCAGCTCACGCACCCGCCGGTTGTGCATGGTGTGATAGTGCATCACCAGATTTTTGGTGTCGTAAGCTGTGGTCCAGATGGTGGAGCTGCGCATGCCTTGCTGGTTCACTTCCCCACCGCCCTCGGCAGCCGTGCCCACGGTCAGGTTAAAGTTATCCAGCACCCTGAAAATCTCGTACAGGGTTTCGGGACCATCGGCGGTTTTGCGCGCCGAACTGGCGTAGGCCGCCGCACGCAGGAAACGCGATGGCGAGGTCAAATCGCCGGGCAAGCCATAGAGTCGCTCACCGGCACCGAATTTGATGGCCTTGATATCTTTGGCATGGCGATGCGGCAGCGGCTCATCCAGATTGACGTAGTTGAGCAGATTGTTCATGTGCCAATCGTAATTGGGGCCGTTGGTCACCACCCCCAGGGGTGCCTCATGCACCTTGGTTACCCCTTGGGTAAACTCCACCACAATCGCCTTGCCGCGACTGTCTGTCAGGAAAATATGTACCGGTGGCTCGCCGCCAATCGCCTCGACATGCACCCCCACCACGGCAATTTTTGCCAGCGCGGCACGCACCTCATCTGTGTTGGAGAAGTTGCTCAAGAGATAGGGCGCCAGCGCCAAAATCGGCACTGAATTGGCGGATTTTTTCGGATCATAATCGGCGTATTTGGCAAAGCCCTCGTGGTAGAACAGATTCGCCGTCAGGCCCTTTTCGTTCATACCATCGATCAGCAGGTCTTTATTCAGCGCATCGACACCGACAAAGCCAAATTTTGTCTGCCAGGATAAACCCTGTTTGCCATCCGGCAGCTCGGTATTGATTTGATAACCCCGCGGCACAATAGCGAGACGCGAATTCAAATCAAAGGTGCCCCACTCCTCGGTGCGGCCAAAAATCACGGCACCATCCTCGGCTATCAGAGTGACACCGGTACAGGCTGTGGCGCTTTGAATGGGGACTGAGGCGGCAAACACCACAGCAACTGCGGCGCACAGGGCCTTAAGCTGAGGTTTCCATTTGGCATGCAAAGCTTTACTCATAATCCATTCTCCGTATTAACACTCCAGCGCCAGCCGAGCGGTATGGCGTAAGATAACCATTTGACTTTACGGTGAATAAATCGCCAAGCCCAATAGTCTGAAAGTACGAAGCCACAGGAACAGTGACCTGGATTACAAAAAAGGCCGTGCCATCACCGACGAAGGATTGATGTGCTTGAGCGCCAACAGCCGCTGGCGCAATCGAAGGGTTCCGGGCAAAGACAAAGACACAGTGGCGCCGGTATCAGCCATGAAGCAGAATTTGGTTTAATGGCAACGGGATGCAACAATCAGTTGATGCAAAGCCAACGCAGGCTCAGATCCATGACCCGAACTAATCGGACGGCCCCACGATGACCCACTCAGCTTCCGCTCAAACCGATACCATTCCCGAGGTTTGGTTCAGTGCGCCTTCACTGCCGGAGCTTGGGTTTGAAATCATGCCCCTTGAGCACCTCTACCAGCGGGCACTGGCAGCGCCGGTTGACTTTGCCGCCCAGCCGCACCGGATCCAGTTTTACAATATGCTGCTGATTACCTCGGGCTCGGGCGAGCACTTCATTGATTTTCAGCGCTATCCGGTCAGCTCGGGCTCATTGGTGCTTATCAATCAGGGCCAGGTACACGCATTCGATACCCAAAACCGGCCACAGGGATTTTTGCTGCTGTTTACCAAAGCCTTTCTGGACGATGTGCTTAACCGCATCGACGTGCAACTGTTTGCGCCAAGCCAGTTTGTGATGAGCTATCAGCCCAGCTTTTGCCTGTCGAGCGACACCTGCCACGCCATGGAGCAGCTGATTGTTGCAGTGGTGTCCGAGTTTGGCCGACGCGCTCCCAATCCCACCTTTTTGAAGGTGCTGTTTGCGGCGCTGTTAACCAAGGCGAGCGAAGCAAGGCCCGAACTTAAGCACCATAAGCTGGCGCATCATCACGGCATACTGTTCGAGCGCTTTGTACATATGCTGCAAAAAGCGCTGACAAATACCAGCGCCGGGAATACCCCTCTAAGCGCCACCTCCGGCGCCCACCAATATGCCGAGAAACTGGGGACCAGCTATAAAACCCTTAACCTTATCTGCAAAGCGGCAACCGGTAAAACTGCCAAGCAACTGATTGATGAACATCGTATTTTGGAAGCGAAACTCAGGCTCAGAGTCGATACGTTACAGGTTCAGCAGTTGGCGGGCTTGCTTGGTTTTGATGAGCCAAGCAACTTCGTCAAATACTTTAAAAAGCATACTGGCATGACTCCGAATCAGTTCAGGCATACGGAATAAGGTTCGATTTTTACCATTTTCACTCCGGTTCTGACCTGCATTGCTGCCGCCAAAGCGGCGATGCTATCCCCCTGTCGAAATCACCGGGTCAACACCATGAAAATCTCATCCATCGCCACTTTGTTTGCTGCCATGATTTTGGGCGGCAGCGCTATTGCGGCACCCCAGGGGGAATCCACCATGCCTCTATCCAACCATGAAAAAGCCGTTGCCCTGCTGAACGCCATTGAAACTGGCGACCAGCATGCCGTGGGCTATATCAACGCCCAGAGTTACACCCAACACAACCTGGCGGTAGCCGATGGCGTGGCGGGTTTTACTGCCCTGCTGGCACAATTGCCCCCAGGCAGTGCCCGGGTAAATGTGGTGCGAGCCTTCGAGGATGGTGACTTTGTTTTTACCCACACCGACTACGACTTTTTCGGCCCCGAAGTCGGCTTCGATCTGTTCCGCTTTGAAAATGGCAAAATTGTCGAACACTGGGACAACCTGGCACAGAAAACGGCGCCAAACCCCAGCGGCCGCACCCAACTTGATGGTCCAACCGCCGCCACCTCCCTGAAGCTGACTGCAGCCAACAAAGCCCTGGTGGCTCAGTTTGTCGAGCAGGTGCTGGTGCAAGGTCATTACGACCAGCTGGACCAGTTTATCGAGGGTGAAAATTACCATCAGCACAACAGCATGATTGCCGATGGACTCTCAGGCCTTGCCAATGCCATTGAGGCCATGCAGGCGCAGGGCGTCACCATGAGTTATTCCAAGGTGCACAAGGTACTGGGAGAAGGGAATTTCGTGCTGACCATCAGCGAAGGCGACTTTGCCGGTAAGCCAACTTCTTACTACGATTTATTCCGGGTTGAAGAGAACAAAATTGTCGAGCACTGGGACGTGATTGAGCAGATCCCACCAAGCTCAGAATGGAAAAACGCCAACGGCAAGTTTGGCAACCTGTAATCCGAACCTGGCAGCGGACCGCCAAGAATGGTTCGCTGCTTTGACTGACAACAGCAAGGCAACAGATAACGCCATGAATACCAGCACCCTTAACGCCACGACTGCGCCCGTGCTTTTTATCCCCCATGGTGGTGGGCCCTTGCCACTGCTTGGCGATCCGGGGCATCAGGAATTGGTGGCCTTTCTCAAAGCCCTGCCCGCCAGTTTGCCTAAGCCTGACGCCATCCTGGTGATAAGCGCCCATTGGGAAGAAAGCCAGCCGACGATTACCGGCGCCGAGCAGCCCGGACTGATTTATGACTACTACGGCTTTGCGCCTGAGAGCTATCAGATACGTTATCCGGCTCCGGGCCAGCCGGTGCTGGCGCGGCGGATAAAGGGGCTGCTGGCAGAAGCTGGTATAGCGGCTCATATTGATAATGAGCGCGGCTTTGACCATGGCATGTTTGTGCCGCTGGCCTTGATGTACCCAGAGGCCAATATTCCCTGCGTGCAGCTGTCACTGGTGAAAGGGCTAAGCCCTGCGCAGCACATCGCCATCGGCAAGGCACTCGCAGCGCTGAAAAACGACAATGTGCTTATTCTTGGTTCGGGCTTTTCATTCCACAACCTGCGTGAGTTTCGAAATGGCGCCACCCAAGACCTGCTGAATCTCGCCTTCGAAGACTGGCTTGCCGGTTGCCTGCTGGACACAAATACCGATGCGGCCGCCAAAGCATCGGCGCTTATCCACTGGCAGCAAGCCCCGGGGGCGCTGCATTGCCATCCCAGAGAAGAGCATCTGTTACCGCTGCATCTGTGTTTCGGCGCCGCAGGCGATGCCCCCGCCCGTCAAATCTTCGATGGCCATATTCTTGGCAAGAAGAGCTCCGGCTGGCAGTGGTGACTGATGGCTGGCAGTGGTAACTGATGATTGACGAAGCTAATCCACTGCATGAAAACAAAAAGGCGACCTGCGGGTCGCCTTTTTGTTTGATTAATGACCTAGCTTGAGGAGCGACTATCAGCGCGCCTTATCCAGCGCTCCGCAGAGTGCTTCCACACCATCTATGGCTCTGGGGCCAGCGCGGTGCAGCAGGTCGGCATTAAGCTCATAAATCTGCCCTTTGGCTACCGCCGGGATTTCAGGCCAGCGGCTCCAGTCGATGCCATTGACGTTACCTTCGTCCTGGCTTCGTAAAATAACCTCCGGCTTTTTCAGCAGCACCGACTCCACACTCACCTGGGGATAATCACCGCTGGCATCCAAAAACAGATTCTCACCGTTGCAAACATCAATGATTTGCTCAATCCAGCTGCCCTTGCCTACGGTCATCAGCGGCTGAGACCACAGCTGATAAAAGAGTCGAACCTTGGGTTTGCTGCGATTGGCAAGCCGCAGCGCCGCCAGATCGGCGCGGTAATCCGCCGCCACAGTGCGAGCCTTGCCCTGAGTGCCGGTGAGTTCGCCCAGCGTCAGCAGTTCCTGGGCCACCGCATCCAGGGTTTTGGGATTGCTGGCAAACAGCTTAAAGCCGAATTTTTTCAGCATTTCAATGTCTTCAGCGCGATTGCCACCATCCCATGTCACTATCAAATCCGGCTTGAGCTCCAACACCCGCTCCATCTGAATACCGTAGTAGCCGCCAATGCGCGGGATAAGCTTGGCCTGCTCCGGGTAGTCGGCATGATCCGTAGTAGCCACTATGCGATCGCCGGCGCCAATGGCGTACAGCATCTCCACCGCATGGGGCGACAAGGCGATGATCCGTTCGGCGTCCGCCTGGGAATACAGGGGAATAAAGGCAAACAGAAGTGCTAATTTAGACAGGATTTTCAACATCTTTTCCTTGTTGGAACCGCTCCGTAGTCGAGGCCAGACTATATCCCAAACCCGGCTTGGGGCAAAGCCCGACCAGGGGATAACGTCGGCTTTCCTTGCCCTTTGAGCCCGCGAAATTTAAAATCTGCCCACCCTCACAGCAGAAGATACCCCTATGACCCAAATTAGCCTCACCCGCCCTGATGACTGGCACATTCACCTGCGCGATGGCGACTCCCTTGCCGATACAGTGCGCGACGCCGGTCGTTACATGGGCCGTGCCATTGTGATGCCCAATCTGGTGCCACCGGTGACCACCACCGAGGCCGCCATTGCCTACTACGAGCGCATCAAGGCCCACAGCACCACCGCTTTCGAGCCACTGATGGTGCTCTACCTCACCGACAAAACCAGCCCGGACGAAATCCGCGCCGCCAAGGCATCCGGCAAAGTGGTGGCAGCCAAGCTTTACCCAGCCGGTGCCACCACCAACTCTGATTCCGGCGTAACCGATGTTGACAACATCCGTGACGTGCTCAAGACCATGGAAGAAGAAGGCCTGCTGCTGTTGGTTCACGGTGAAGTTACTGATTCTGCTATTGATATTTTCGACCGTGAGCGCATCTTTATCGAAAACATCCTCGCCAAAGTGGTCGCCGACTTCCCCGGCCTCAAGATTGTGCTTGAGCACATCACCACCAAGGATGCTGTGGATTTCGTGATGTCAGCCGGTGACAACGTGGCCGCCACCATCACCGCCCATCA
The DNA here is from genome assembly GCF_003957745.1 of Shewanella khirikhana. NCBI lineage: Bacteria > Pseudomonadati > Pseudomonadota > Gammaproteobacteria > Alteromonadales > Shewanellaceae > Shewanella > Shewanella khirikhana. The sequence goes on from NZ_CP020373.1 coordinate 3,120,878, forward strand.
CCTGCTGTATAACCGCAATCACATGCTGGCAGGTGGCATTCGTCCGCACTTCTACTGCCTGCCCATTCTGAAGCGCAACACCCACCAGCAAGCGCTGCTGGCTGCCGCCACCAGTGGCAGCAAGAAGTTTTTCCTCGGTACCGACTCTGCGCCCCACGCCAAGGATAAAAAAGAAGCCTCCTGTGGCTGCGCCGGTTCTTACACCGCCCATGCCGCGCTGGAGCTGTATGCCGAAGCCTTTGAGGCCGAAGGTGCACTGGACAAGCTGGAAGCCTTTGCCAGCTTCAATGGCCCTGACTTCTACGGTCTGCCACGCAACACCGACAGCGTGACCCTGGTGAAAAGCCCCTGGCAGGTGCCGGAATCTTACCCGCTGGGCGGCGGCACTGTGGTGCCAATCCGCGCCGGTGAAACCATCGGCTGGAAAGTCGAATAAGGGTGAATAATCCGCTAAAGCCGCCTCCGGGCGGCTTTATTTTTGGCAAATGTGAGGCAACACAGGAATTAACTCACAATCCGGCAGCAAATGTATGCCGGGGTCAGCTAAGGTTCAGCTCGGTCTGCTAATCTGCCGTCGATCGAATTCGGCAGCACATCCTCCCCCGCACGCTGTCCACATGAGCGAGGTACATCATGAGACTGATCCTGACTGCGATACTTTCCTTAAGCCTGCTTGGCGCTTGCACCAGCAAGCCGGTACACGATCTGGACGATCAGCTGGTGCCCGTTGCCGTGACCGGCAACCGCCTGAGTCTGGACTCGGTGGAGCGCGGCATCCTGGATGCCAGCCGCAAGCGAGGCTGGATTGCCCGGGTAGTCGAGCCAGGTCTGATTGAGGCACAAATTTCGGTGCGCAGCCACGGCGCCAATGTGCTTATCCCCTTCAGCGAAGACAGCTACTCCATTCACTACAAAGACAGTGAAAACCTCGACTTTGATGATGGCAGCATTCACCGCAACTACAACAAGTGGGTGAACAACCTCTCGAAAACCATTCGTCAGGAGCTGCTGCAAAAGAGCCGTCAGCTCTAAGCAGCGCTCATCCAGGCACTGAGGTGGCCGGGCGATAAAAAAGGAAGCCATAGGCTTCCTTTTTCAGTCTGAGCACTGTGGTTTAGCTGTTGTCAGCGCCGTCTTCGCTGTCCTGAACCACTTCAGTCACCACTTTTTGTACCAGCTTCACCCGGCCGCTTTTCACCAGCGCATCCCGCAGCACATATTCAATCTGGGCATTGAGACTGCGAAGCTCATCGTCCGACCAACGCTGCATGGCTGCCAGTACATCGCTGCTTATCCGCAAGGGGTAGGCTTTCTTACTCATAGGCGCCTCAGTACAGGCTGCCGGCATTGACCACAGGCTGGGTGCTCTTGTCGCCGCACAGCACCACCAGCAGATTGCTGACCATCACCGCCTTGCGCTCTTCATCCAGCTCCACCACGTTCTGGGCCTTGAGGCGCTCCAGTGCCATTTCCACCATGCCCACGGCACCTTCAACAATTTTGGCGCGGGCAGCGATAATCGCGGTGGCCTGCTGGCGCTGCAGCATGGCGCTGGCAATCTCCTGGGCATAGGCCAGGTGGCTGATGCGTGCCTCATGCACAGTCACACCGGCGCGGCCGAGGCGGTCCTGAATTTCCTGCTTCAGCTTGTCCGCAATTTCCTGCGGATGGCTTCGCAGCGCCACTTCGCTCTCATCCTGTGGGTCGTAAGCATAGCTGCTGGCCATGTTGCGCAGCGCCGCTTCACTCTGGATGGACACATAGCTTTCGTAATCATCCACTTCGAACACAGCTTCGGCGCTGTCGGTCACAGACCAAACCACAATGGTGGCAATCTCAATCGGGTTGCCCAGGTTGTCGTTGACCTTGATTTTGGCACTCTCGAAGTTACGGATCCGCAGCGAGATAGTGCGCTTGGCAAATAACGGGATAGTCCACTGCAAACCGGTCGCACGCACCGACCCCACGTAGCTGCCAAACAGCGTCAGCACCTTGGCCTGATTGGGCTGCACCATAAAGAACCCCGGCCAGCACAGGCCTGTCAGCACATTGCCGAGGATCCCAAGCGGCTCATAACCACTCACAATCACAAACAAAAAGCACAGGTGCAATGCCACCAATACCGTAAACACCAGATAACCGTTGATTGAAAATCCGCGTTTTTCCTGGATCATAACCCACTCCTTATTGATATCACTTTGATATCAAGTTAGCAGAAGAGAACAAAAGATCAACAGCTTTTGACATAAAATGTCGAAATAGGATTCCCGCATCTGCAGATAACTTGCATTTATCACTTTATTTCAATGCCTTGACGTTACCCTTGCCGAAAGCTTGTTGCAGGCTATTTCCCGCTTCGGCTCATCAGAGGGAATACCGCACAAGACTGAGACACCGCAGTCGCCTGGCGCGGGCGTTGTGGCCGTTTACGGAAGGGTTGGCTGCGGATTCAGGCATAAAAAAACCGGCCAGATGGCCGGTTTTTCAATTCCCAGAGAATTACTGCGCTTGTGGGCGCATGGCTGGGAACAGGATCACGTCACGGATGGTGTGAGTGTTGGTAAACAGCATCACCAGACGGTCGATACCAATACCCTGACCGGCAGTTGGTGGCAGGCCGTGCTCCAGTGCGGTGATGAAGTCAGCATCGTAGAACATGGCTTCGTCGTCACCTGCATCCTTGGCTTCTACCTGCGCCTTGAAGCGGTTGTCCTGATCTTCGGCGTCGTTAAGCTCGCTGAAACCGTTGGCTACTTCACGGCCGCCGATGAAGAACTCGAAGCGGTCGGTGATAAAGTCGTTACCATCGCTGCGACGGGCCAGCGGAGAAATATCTGCTGGATAGCCGGTGATGAAGGTAGGCTGCATCAGCTTAGGCTCGGCGGTTTCACCGAAGATTTCTTCCAACAGCTGTCCGCAGCTCCAGAAGGTTTCGGTTTCGATGCCCACGTCCTTGGCAAGCTTACGCATGAAGTCGATGTTCTTCACTTCTTCGTAGGTCATGGCCTGGATGGTGGCGTTGTCCGGGTTGTAGTGCTTGATGGCTTCGAGCATGCTCATACGGGTGTATGGGCCGCCGAAATCAATCACATGCTCACCGTAAGGCAGCTTGGTGTCACCCAGCAGATCCTTGGCGATGCTGGACAGCATCTCTTCGGTCAGATCGATAAGATCCTTGTAGTCGGCGTAGGCCATATAGAATTCCATCATGGTGAATTCTGGGTTATGGCGTGGCGACAGACCTTCGTTACGGAAGTTACGGTTAATTTCGAACACGCGCTCGAAACCGCCCACAACCAGACGCTTCAGGTACAGTTCCGGGGCAATACGCAGGTACATGTCGATGTCCAGCGCATTGTGATGAGTGATAAACGGACGGGCAGAAGCGCCGCCTGGGATCACGTGCATCATTGGGGTTTCAACTTCCATGAACTCTTTTTTGATCATGAAGTTACGGATAGCAGAAACCACTTTTGAACGCATCTTGAAGGCTTCGCGTGAGTCTTCGTTAACGATAAGGTCAACGTAGCGCTGGCGGTAGCGGGTTTCCTGGTCGGTCAGACCGTGGAATTTCTCAGGCAGCGGACGCAGCGCCTTGGTCAAAAGCTCGTAGCGCTCCATGTTCACATAGAGGTCGCCCTTGCCGGACAGGTGCAGAGTACCTTCCACGCCGATGATGTCACCAATGTCCAGACCCACGTAACGATCTTTCAGATCGGCCTGAACTGACTTCTCGGCATAGGCCTGGATGCGACCTGATACGTCCTGGATCACCAGGAAAGGACCACGCTTGGCCATGATGCGGCCGGCGATAGCAGTCTGGAAACCCAGGGCTTCCAGTTCTTCTTTGGACTTGTCGCCAAACTCGGCCTGAAGCTCAGCGGCCTTGTGTTTACGGCGGAAGGTGTTCGGGTGACCATTGGCTGGGCACTGTTTGCGAACGTGTTCCAACTTGGCACGACGCTCGGCAATCAGCTTGTTCTCATCTTGAATGTGTTCAGTCATCGTCTCTTCTCGCAGTAATTACAGCCCGGATTTAAGGCTGGCTTCAATAAACTTGTCCAGGTCGCCGTCCAGCACCGATTGGGTGTTGCGGGTCTCGACGCCGGTACGCAGATCCTTGATGCGGGAGTCGTCCAGAACGTAAGAACGGATCTGGCTGCCCCAACCGATGTCAGACTTGGCGTCTTCGGCGGCTTGCTTTTCGGCATTCTGCTTCTGCAGCTCCAGCTCATAGAGCTTGGCTTTCAGCTGCTTCATCGCGGTGTCTTTGTTCTTGTGCTGAGAACGGTCGTTTTGGCATTGCACCACAGTATTGGTGGGCAAGTGCGTGATACGTACCGCAGATTCAGTTCGGTTTACGTGCTGACCACCGGCACCCGAGGCGCGGTATACGTCGATACGCAGGTCGGCCGGATTGATGTCGATTTCGATATCGTCTTCAATTTCCGGATACACAAACACAGAACAGAAGGAGGTATGGCGACGGCCACTGGAGTCGAATGGCGACTTACGCACCAGACGATGAACGCCGGTTTCGGTACGCAGCCAACCGTAGGCATACTCACCGGTAAACTTGATGGTGGCACTCTTGATGCCCGCCACATCCCCTTCTGACACTTCAATCAGCTCAGGTTTAAAATCGTGGGCTTCGCCCCAGCGCAGGTACATACGCAGTACGATTTCGGCCCAATCCTGTGCCTCAGTACCGCCGGAACCTGACTGAATATCCAGGTAGCAATCAGAACTGTCGTGTGGGCCGGAGAACATACGACGGAACTCCAGATCCGCAAGGCGCTGCTCAAGCTCTTCCAGCTCGGCCTTGGCATCTTCGAAGGTTTCTTCGTCTTCTTCCTCAACAGCCAGTTCCAGCAGGCCCTCAACGTCTTCCAGACCTGAGTCCAGAGAATCTATGGTGCCTACAACATTTTCGAGGCTGGAACGCTCTTTACCCAGCGCCTGTGCGCGTTCAGGTTCGTTCCAGACATCTGAGCTTTCCAGCTCACGGGTGACTTCTTCCAGACGCTCTTTTTTGGCGTCGTAGTCAAAGATACCCCCTAAGGAGCGAGGTGCGGTCAGCAAGCTCCTTAATTTTGAATTTAACCGGATTGATTTCAAACATGGTGATTCAACTTAAATCGATTGGATTAACAGAAAAAATAAACGGCGTATTCTATCAAACTGGCGCTTTGGTTGCCAGTTGCCGCCCGTGGTTTCGCCCGGTCTTTTTGGCGATATTTTATTCTGGCTGAAGCGGGGTAAATTTTCCGTTTCTCTGCGGTATCAAGCCGGTTCACATGGCAGCTGTCGGGCCCAGCGGTAGCAGGCTTCAAGGCGAAAAACCACAGCGGATCAGGTGCTAAGTTTTTTATTGGCTGCCGTGGCGGCTCATCTGCGCCTGTCTATACTTGGGACATGGAAGACAAAGTACCCAGCTGCTGCTATCACGAAGATGAGGGATTTTCATGCAGTGAGCCCGCAGGCCCCAGCGGCCTGTGCTACTGGCACGACCCCCGCATCACCAAAGATGGCCCGGACGACAAAGCCAAACTGGAAGCATACGCCCGCAAGGGTGGCATGCTCAGAGGCATACATCTCAAACGGGCCAACCTCGAAGGCATCGACCTGGTTCGCCACCACAGCAAAACCGGCTACGACATGAGCCATGCCGAACTGTATCGCGCCAATTTGCAGGGCGCGCACATGTTCAACCTAAACCTTGAAAATGCCAGTTTGATGAAAGCCGACCTGCGCGATGCCAACGTGCACTGCGCCAATCTGCTGAACACCAATCTGCTGGGCATCAAGTGGAACGGCACCAAAATCGAAAACATCAACACCGGCAAACTCATCAAACAGGAGCGGATGGCGCTGGAAGCCGAAAAGGTCGGAGAGGCCGAAATTGCCCAGGACTACTTTGAGCAAGCCGAAGAGATTTACCGCGACCTGCGCAAAGCCGCCGAGCGCGAGGGCTTGTTTGTCATGGCGGGGCATTTTATTCAAAAAGAGCTGACCATGCGTCGCCATCAATTGCCCAAGTTCTCAAGGGCGCGGATGATTTCAAAAATGATTGATGTCTTCTGCGGTTATGGCGAATCGCCGATGCGGGTTATCGGTTTCTCCATGGTACTGATTCTGATTTGCGCCGTTTGCTATTTTTTCACCGGACTGAGCTACAGCGGCAATATTCATGTTTTCCGCACAGAAAACACATTTATGATGAATTTTTACTTATTTTTTAACTGCATATATTACTCAGTTGTCACCTTTACCACCCTGGGGTACGGCGACTTCACCCCCATTGGCTTCTCGCGATTAATCGCCGCAATTGAAGCCTTTACCGGTAGTTTTACCATAGCCCTGTTCGTGGTTGTATTTGTGAAGAAAATGACCCGTTAAATACATCCTGCAAATCAAGGCGCTCAAAATCCAAGGCTGACAACCGCAGCGCCGGATATGGGCGCAAACCAAGCTCCGCATACATGTAAAAAAGGCGCCATCAGGCGCCTTTTCATTGCTAAAACTCACACCTTAAACTGCCCGACCAGGGTTGCAAGCTGCACGCCTTCGCTGGACACCCGCTGGCTGACGGCGCTGGCATCCTGGCTTGAGTCGAGCAGCGCGTTAACAATTTCCTGAATCGCATACACGTTGCGGTTGATCTCTTCGGTCACAGAGCTTTGCTCGGTGGCTGCGGTGGCAATTTGGGTGCTCATATCATTGATGGCGGTTACGGCGCTGGTGACCGAGCCGAGGCTGTCGGAGATGGCCCGGGAGGCATCGACTGAGCGCTGGCAGCTTTGCTGACTTTCATCCATGGTTTTCACCGCGGCCGAGACCAGCTTGTGCAAGTCGGTCAGCATTTCATTGATTTCCAGGGTGCTGGCCTGGGTACGGCTGGCCAGGTTACGCACCTCATCGGCCACCACCGCAAAGCCCCTGCCCTGCTCACCGGCGCGGGCGGCCTCAATGGCGGCGTTCAGCGCCAGCAGGTTGGTCTGTTCGGCAATACCGCCAATCACCGATAGCACAGAGTTGATTTTCTGCGACTGTTCGCTGAGGGATTTGATGTTGGCAGCGGCATCGTCCACCTGTGCCATCAGGGTGGAAATCTCGGTCAGCGAGGTATCCACGCAGGACTGAGCCCGGGCCACATCGTCGGTGGCGGCATGGGTCGCCTCGGCCACCTGGGTGGTATTTTGCGCCACTTCCGCAGCGGTGGAAGACATCTCAGTGATGGCGGTAACCACCTGATCGGTTTCGTTATTGTGGTTTCGAAGCTGCGACGCCATCGCGGAGGTTTGCCGGTCAATGTCCACTGCGGCCTGTTTCACCCGGCCTGTGGTATCGGCCACATCGCGGATGATCCGCTGCAACTTGTCCACAAACAGGTTAAAGGCGTTGCCAAGTTCGGCAATTTCATCCGAGCCTTTCACTTTGAGGCGCGCGGTTAAATCCCCCTCGCCTTTGGCAATGTCGTTGAGGCTGTCTACCATGGTGCGAATGGGCACCACCATGCGATTGGAGGCCACCACAATGGCGGTAAAGGTCACCAGGGTTAACACCACCGACATGATAAAAATGCCCAGCGCCTTTTCTCGCATCGCCTTTTCGGCGCTGCTGGCATAAGCGTTCACCACGGCATTCACATCATCGAGATAGACCCCAGTACCCACCAGCCAATTTTTGCCGGGAATGGGCGCGGCATAACCGATTTTTTCAACCAGCCCCTCCACTCCGGGCTTGGCATGAAAATAGGTGAAGTAGCCACCGCCGCGTTTGGCCGCATCAATCAACCCCACCACGATTTTGTTGCCCTGGGGGTCAGTCATGCCAATCTGATCTGTTCCTTCCTGGGACGGCTTGGTGGCATGGAAAAGGCTGATGCCGTTGTAGTCGTAAATGAAGAAATACCCCGCCGTGCCAAAACGTTGTACCCGCAGGGACTCATTCACATTACCGGCATCCCCAAGCTTGAGCTGATAATCGATGGTGGCCAGGGCGATTTCGGTGGCCTCTTTGAGCTGCTGTTTACGCTCATTCACCAGCTTGTCGCGAAACAGCCCCACCGCATCGGTGAGCGCTGCGCTCTCAAGGCGCCAGGAATAGGCCATCACGGCAGTTAGAATGATAACCAGCGGCAACAAAGCCAGCAGTAACAGCTTGTTTCGTAAACTTAAGTTAGACATGGATATCAACATCTTCTGCTCCCCGCTCAGTTGGGTTCAGTCAGTATTCTGTGCCATGCAAAAAGTATAGTCGTCACCCATGAGACTGACAGCTGACAACACTCTCACCGAAGCTGATTGCATGTAAAAACTGCTTCACAGCCGCAGAGGTTCAGGGAAAAACGCTGGAAACTGTCGCGAGTTAACGAGACAAGCCAGTGCGCTTCGGCGCCAACCAGGAGAAATGGGCGAGAAATGGAAGAAAAGAGTAACGGGGCAGGCAACAGAAAGGCGTAAAGCGGCCTTTGCAGACAAGCCCGCAGCTAACCAAGGCTGCAGTCAGTTTCTGAAGAAGTCCAGCAGATGAGAAACCGCCGCCAGCAGGTGCGCTATCAGGGCGATAAAAAATGCCAACCCCAGATCCTTGTGCCAGCCACGCCAGACAAGGGCTTCGCTGCTGCCTTCGGTTAGAAACCAGCCCAGGCCGGTAACAGCTGTGGCCACCAGCAGCAAGGCACAAATGCCCTCAAGCAGACTGAAAAGCCCATTGCCACCGCCCTTGGGCAGCTTACCTTTAGCCAGCCCTTTAAGATCACTGATAAGCCCGGAGGGCTCAAATAGAGGAAAAAATTGCTTTGCCCGCCCGCCACTTAGGCAGTAACACAACAGCAGAATCGATAGCGGTACCAGCAGCAGCCCAAGGTAGACATGGGTCAGGTCCCACACGCTGGCGTTTTCACGCAGCCGCCGACCCATCAGCAAAAAAGGCGAGCTGCCAAGCACCAGCACAGTGGGCAGTAACACCAACAGATGCAGGCGCGGGGCAAGCCATTGCCATAGTTTTTGCGGGGCGGTTAAGGGCATAGTTTCTCCATGGTGGCCACTTCACGGGCGAAGCTATCAACCTTGCGCCAGTCTGTGTATTCCACCTTGGTCTCGGGGTCGGTAGGCCCCTTGGTTAACCACATGATAAATCGAATGATGTTTCTATCCATGGCGCTGTAGCCACGGTAATCCAGGTTGCCGCCAAACACTTCCAAAAGCTCAGGCCGCCAGGGCGACTTGCCGAGGAAATCCTGCATATACGGATTGGTGGCAGCGGTGTTTTTGGCCGGCTTGCGGGCGACCAAACTGACCGAGAAAAAGGCGCCGGCCTTGGATTTCAGCGCCTCGAGGTTTTTCTCAATATAGCCGTACACGGCGCTGTTGTGCTTGCCATGGCGGATGCTGGCGCCCAGCACCACTTTATCGTAGTGGGACAGCGGCGGCGCTTCACACAAAGGCACCAGGGTCACGTCATCGCCCTGTTTGCGGATCACCTCGGCCATGCGCTCACAGATCTTGCGGGTCTGACCGTGAACGGTGGAAAAAAGGATCAGCGTTTTGCTCACGTTGCACCTGTTAAATTGCTTTGGACTCAGAGGCATGATAGGTCAATCGCAGCGAATTTTTATTGAATTGGATCACGCCCTCCGGGGCTTGTTGAGCTTGATGGTGATAAATTCCGCCAGCCTCACAATTATCGCCATATATCGCCAACGCCAGGGTGCTGCGCTGTCATCTTCGGCAAACTTGTATACGAATTGGCACCGGCTGGTTTAACATGCATAACCACTTATTTTCATTGGTAACACCATGCTTTCCACCGCCGAAGGACCCAAAGCAAAACAACTGCTGTTGTGGATGACGTTTATTATGTCCATGGTGTTTGCCGTATGGCAGGCGCTGCTGAACAACTTTGTGATTGAGCGGGCAAACTTTACCGGCGCCGAAATCGGTATGCTGCAAAGCCTGCGGGAAGTGCCGGGCTTTCTCGCCTTCACCGCCATCTTCGTGCTTATCATGCTTCGCGAGCAATCCTTTGCGCTTATATCACTGTTTGTGATGAGCCTGGGGGTAGCCATTACCGGCTTTTTGCCCTCGGTTATGGGGCTGTACTTCACCACTGTGCTGATGTCTGTGGGGTTTCACTACTACGAAACCTTGAATCAGTCGCTTACCCTGCAATGGGTGGATAAAGACGAAACCGCCGGTTTTATGGGTAAGGCGTTGTCGTGGAAGGCCGCTGCAGCACTCGGGGGATACGGCAGCATCTGGCTGCTGATGACAGTATTCAAACTCGATTATGTGTGGATGTACGCCTTTGTGGGCGGCATGGGCTGCCTGATGACGCTGGCGCTGTGGCTCTACTTCCCCAAATTCGATACCGGCGACAGCCAGCATAAGCGGGTTATTTTGCGCCGCCGTTATTGGCTCTATTACCTGCTGACCTTCTTCTCCGGCGCCAGACGGCAAATCTTTGTGGTGTTCGCAGGCTTTATGATGGTGGAAAAATTCCACTACAGCGTCAGTGAAATCACGGCCCTGTTCCTGATTAACTACGTGATTAACCTGCTGTTTGCCCCGGCTATTGGCCGCCTGATTGGCCGCATCGGCGAGCGAAATGCCCTGTGTATTGAATACCTTGGCTTAATTGCGGTGTTTGTCAGTTACGCCCTGGTGGAAAATGCCCACTTCGCCGCAGCCCTGTATGTGATTGACCACCTGCTGTTTGCCATGGCCATCGCCATGAAAACCTATTTCCAGAAGATTGCCGACCGGGCCGACATTGCCGCCAGCATGTCGGTCAGCTTTACTATCAATCACATAGCGGCGGTGGTGATCCCTGTGCTGCTGGGCTATTTGTGGCTGCAATCCAACGCCGCCGTGTTCTACATAGGTGCCGCCATGGCGGTGTGTTCACTGCTGCTGTCGCTTAATGTGCCAAGGCATCCGGCGCCGGGCAAAGAAGTGCTGCTGTTTGGCGACAAATCCTCGTCAGCGCAGCTAAACTAGGTCAAAGCAAAAAATTAAGGCATGTAAATCAGAGGCGTAACCATGACAGACTCAGACAAGGCCCCAGTCACCGCGAGCGCAAGTAAGCCAGAAAGCGATGTGTCTGCCAGACGCAAAGCGCTGCTGCTGGGGCGGATTTTGGGCCTTGCCAGCGAAGACGACTATCGCCCCTCCAATGTGTCGGTGGCCGAACGTGCCGCCCACCGCGCGCGCAAACAGGCGGCCGTATGCCAGGCCAACGTGGAGGCCATTTACACCCTGGCGCTGAAATACACCCCATCCGATGTTGTCGGCTCAGACCCCGACCCTGACTGGCTATATCAGTTCTTTCAGATGGCCGAACAAATCCACAACCGGCGGATGCAGGAGCTCTGGGGCCGCATATTGGCTCGGGAGCTGACCGAGCCTGGCAATATCAGCCTGCGCACCCTGGAAACCTTACGCAGGCTCACCTGGCGCGAGGCGCAAACCCTCGAAAAAGCCCTGGCAGTGGCGGTACAAATTGGCCACGACGGCAGGCTGAAGGTGTTGTCGGGTTACCGGGTGGTTGGCGGCCTTGGCCAGTACTTCCGCAAGTCTCCGGCAACCCCGATCCCGCTGTCACAGTTTGGTTTGCCGTTTTCGGCACTGGTAACCCTGATGGACGCCGGCATATTGCACAGCAGCGAATTTGAAACCGGCGAGCTTGAGCCCAAGCGCAGCTTCTCACTGCAATTGTCCAAGACCGAGCTCAGCATTACGCCAAAACATGCCCACCTGATCCTCACCTACTACCGCTTCTCCCCGGTGGGCGATGAACTGGCGCAATTGGTGCGCCCCCACGGTGACAACAACTTCGCAGGCGCCCTCAAAGGCTTACTGGCCAAAGATTTTTCGGTAAGTTAACCGCTGTAGGGGATTACGCCCTCACGGGGCGGCCCCTATCACAGCCTCACCAACGTTTAACCCCTGCACGAATGCTGCTATAGTGCGCCGTCTTTTTATCCAGCGGCACTTGCCTGTCCGCTGCAACCGCCATGAACCGCCGCCCATGAACAGAAAGAAGAAAATCAATCAGACCCTGATTGCCAAAGACAAAAAGAAAAAAGCCAAGCTGCACGGCAACAACAAACCCAAGTATGTGTCCAAGGCAGAGCGGGAGAAGTTGGCACAGCTGGCGGTTGCTGATGGAACTGAAGTGGATATCACTGAAGAGGCTATCACTGAAGCGGCTATCGATGAGGCTTCATCTGAAGCAAATGCTGTGTCGGCAGAGGTTCAGCCTGCCAACTAAGACATGAGCACCACCTTTATCCGGTGGTGATAAATGTTTCTCGCCAAGCTGCGATCGCCAATGCCCACAGCCGCTTCGAGCGGGATTGGTATAACCCGCAGAAAAAGTGTTTTGGGTGTCCTGACTCTTTCATTTTGGGTGTCCTGACACTTTGTCACCTCAGTGAATTAAAAAACACTGGTGATAGTCACAACAGCTGTAGGGGTTGACCACTTATCCTTTCGGAAGGTCAACCGTGGACGGCGCATTTCATCCTTGTCTCTAATCGCATCGTGCACACTGACACTTTCGATTGAAAACAGCGGCAAATCCTTATTCGTTGAATCTGACATTAATACCAGTTCCAAATTTGGATCCAGATTGGCCAGCAGCTCCTGCAGTTCGGCTACGGTCATAGAATTTCCTTTCGGTCGTGTGGCGTTCACACACCGACAAAAGTAAGATTGGACAACTTTGCAGTAAGCCTAACACTATGATAAAAAATGTAAAGTAGGCGGAATCCGCCTCTTGCGCAGAGGAAGAAGCAAAGGGAACTTCAGATTAATTCGAATGCGCTAAATGCTGCAAAAATTGATCATGAGCAATGCCGTCAAAACGCAAGCCATCAATGAACCTTAGAGTTGGTTAGCTCTCCATTCAACTAGACCTTGTATATGGTGGATAGTCGTAATCACTGATAATCCCTAATAATCACATTTAACAGGAGAAAGCATTGCTAACGTTGAGGCTTGGTTCTATCGATTTTCCTCATTGTATTCTTGATGCATTACGTGACGACAATCTGGTTATTTTCGCGGGAGCGGGCGTTTCAATGGGAGCGCCTTCAAATTTGAGTGATTTCTGGACGCTCGCCAGTGACATTGCCCAGGGCACCGGGTTAAAGGCATATGAACCGTTAGATAGATTTCTTGGGCAGCTTCATCATCGAGAGGTCGATGTTCACGAGCGAGCAGCAGCCCTGCTTTCTCCAGCGGGAAGCTCTCCCAACGAATTACATCGTAACCTGTTGCAACTTTTTAGGACGGTTGGGCGTGTGCGTCTTGTCACTACCAACTTTGATTTGCATTTTGAAACAGCAGCAAAAGATCTTTTTGATTCCGTTCCAGATGTATATAGGGCACCTGCATTACCTTTAGGTTATGATTTTTCAGGCATTGTGCATGTTCATGGTGCTTTACCCCGTTCACAGGACTTGGTTCTAACTGATGCGGATTTTGGGCGAGCTTATCTTACTGAAGGGTGGGCACGTCGGTTTCTAGTGGATGTTTTCCGGAAGTACACGGTACTGTTTATTGGTTACAGCCATGAAGACGCTGTGATGAACTATCTTGCGCGCGCACTTCCTGCCAATAACTTTGCTGGCCGTTTTGCTTTGACTGATGATGATGGGCGTTGGGACCTGCTAGGTATAACACCCATCCGGTTTAAAAAAGGTGTTGGTAAGGAAAGTTTTAAGGAACTTTACGACGGGGTGCGACAACTTGCAGAGCGTACCCGGCGAGGTGCTTTGGACTGGCAGTCTCGCCTTGCTGATTTAGGTTCTCGTCTCCCACCAACTGACGAAGAAGCGATTTCTGAGGTTGAGCAAGCATTATCTGAAATTCATACAACTCGATTTCTGCTCAATTTCGCTCGTGGCTCTGAATGGCTTATCTGGCTGAATGATAGAAACAAATTAGCTGGTCTATTTTCATCAAACCCTCTAAGTGATCACGATTTATTGTTGGCACATTGGATAGCAGACCATTATGCAATAGAGCATGCTCAGGTTGTGTTTGACATATTGGCTTTCCATGAATTGAAGTTAAATCCTGATGTCTGGTGGTTGATTGGTAGAGTAGTAGGTTTAAATAATCAGCCGATTGATGTACTTGTACTCAAACGTTGGGTTAGTCTTTTGCTGACGAATGCATCAGTCAATTCCAATCATGATATTTTTTGGTGGTTAGCAAATTGCTGCGCCGATTATGACTGCACTGAATTGGTATTAATGCTGTTCATGAAAATGTGCGAGCATCGGCTAGACATTAAAAAAGGCTTCAGCTGGCCAAACGAACAAGGAGATATTTTGCCGCGCCTGGATGCTGAATGGCAATCATTGACAGAGCATTGGCCTCTAAATGAGGTTTGGACTAAGCATCTGAAGCCGAATCTACATGTTATTGTTACGCCTCTTCTTAAGAGCATTACACAGCGCTTCGAGGAGATGCATGCTTACATAGTTATCTGGGGTTCTGCTTCAAAAGACTATGATTCAATAAGTTACGGACGTTCCGCAATTGAGGGACATGAACAAGATCAATTTCCGGAAGTAATTGATGTTTTGATTGATGCAGTACGAGATGCTCTAGAATGGTTAGCAGAAAACTCATCCACGTTGTGTAATATATGGATAGAAAAGTTAGTGATTTCGGATGTTCCTATAAATCGCCGATTAGCTATTCACGCTATGAGCGTTGCCCCCGATCGAACACCTGATGAATGCCTTTGTTGGTTACAGGAAAAAATAAATCTGCACGGCCTATCGGAGCATCACGAAATGTTTCGATTAGCAAGTTTAAAATATCCTAAGGCAACTGAATTTGCACGTGGGAATTTTATTGAATCAATTCTAACTGGCAACTGCTCCATATCTGATGAGGAGTTGTCTCCACGAGCACATTACAACTGGTTTTCTTGGCTTTCTGAGGCTAGCCCTGATTGTCAATTGGTGAAGACAGCTTTGGCTCAAGTTCAGGCGCAATATACCGAATGGCTTCCGTCGGATCATCCGGATTTCACTCACTATATGAGTAGTTCATCATTCATAGTTTCAGAAAGTCCTTGGTCCGTAGACCAACTCCTTAACATGAGCCCTGACGAGCAACTCGAAGAGCTGATAAGTTTCACTGGGGATAGCTTTTACGGAGAGGGGCGAAATGGATTGTTATCCGATTGTCGTGAGGCTTGTAAACAAGATCCCAAATGGGCATTTAAATTGGCGCAGGCACTTACCAACAGAAAACTGTGGGCATCTGATCTATGGTCAGCTTTGATCCGTGGAATGAAGGAGTCAGAACTGACTGTTGGTGACTGGCGTGATTTGCTGACGTTAGTCGCCAAACCAGAACTGCATTCGGGGCATGCTAGGGACATATCTAGATTACTTGCAACTTTAGTTGTGAACCAGGGCAAGCCATTTAGTTTGGAGCTGCTTGATCAAGCTAACTTAATCGCTGAGTCGCTATGGTTTTCTTTGGAAGTCGATCCAGAATGGGAAGAGATTCATGATTGGTGCTCCTACTCTGCAAATTTTCCAGCAGGCGTGATTGTTGATTTCTGGATCCATGGCCTTTCTTTATATTTACGTGATAAATCTGGTTCAGATCGTGTGTTACCTGATAGCTACCGGCATTGGTTTACTTATGTTGTTCAAGATCCAACATCGAATGGAGGCATAGGTCGCTGTGTGCTAGCTAGTCAAATTTCATTTCTATTTAGATTAGACGAGGATTGGACCCGTAATTACGTTATTCCACTATTCAGTGATTCAAACAGTGCATCATTTTCCTCAGCTTGGGACGGGTTTCTGTTATTTGGTCAATTGAATCCGGAACTTGTTGATGCCTTGCTGCCTACATTTCTTGAGGCAATACAGAGACTCAATTCTGATTTGAGCTACAATAGAGATAAATTTATCATGTGCTGCACCCAAGTCTTGACATTTTATGTTGATGATCCGTTCGAAAAGTTGCTTCCAACGCTTTTTCATAATTGTTCACTTCAAGACAGATTAATTTTTGCAGTTCAGCTAAAACGTATTCTCATGAGGGCAAATAAACAAACCAAGCTGGAGCTTTGGGAGCGCTGGATTCAACGCTATTGGCAACAGAGACTTCAAGGAGTACCCGTAAAACTTGATGAAAATGAAGTACAGAGCATGCTTGAGTGCTTGCCCCATTTGGATGAAAAATACTCCGAGGCAGTGACTATGGCAATTAGCTTTCCAAAAATTTCTATTGTGCGAACTGATCTGCTTTTTGAATTAACTAGGAGTGAACTGGTAACTCAGTTTCCCTATGAAACAACTAAACTTTTAATTTACCTTGCAAATTGTAAATTAAAATTTTTTCAAAGTGATCTAGCAAAAGTAGCGGCTCGCATACAGGTGCCTACGGAACTTCAACATCAACTAGATGAAGAATTCGCACACGTAGGTATTCAGAGAAATGTAGATTGACCTCCATTTTTTATGTCACCCGCAAGAGTGATTTTTACGTATACAGATACGGTTTTTTGCTCTGGAAGAAAGTACAGGCATAACACTTTGCTCGCAGCGAGTACCTGTTTTACCTCCGCGTGGCGGCCATAGGCCTGATGCCTTGCTTCCTGCAAGGCACCCTTTGGGCCAGCTATCGCTGTTAATAACTGTTCCTGACAGTTATTTGCGGGAAACGCTAGTGAGATGAAATTGTTCATCTCACTGTCGGACGACACGCTTATTCCCCATCGAAGCCGCTTTGGCTGTTGGGCTGAAGGAAACGGGCAAGCCGAGATAGGGCGAGTGTCGCGAAGCGACAAGCTCACGAGCGCGAGGCAGGACAGCCGAGCTGGGAGTGAAGCACAGGGATGTGCTTCGTCGAGGCAGTGACCGTCGAGCTTGGAGCGAGTCGGTCACGGTGCTCGTTTTCAGCCCATAAAGCCAAGGTGCTCGGCTTCGTCAGGGGCGGCACGGGAGATCCAAGAGGGGATTGCTGTAGATCCCCTCTTGGTCGGGTGTGGGGTGAAGCCCCACGACTTTGGTTGCTCAAAAAGCAACAGAGATTAAAACTTTGCGACGTTAGGCATCAATCAGCATTTAGCCGCTAATTCAGGCATTCGGCATCGGAGCATTCCGCAACAATGCAGCCCACCTGATGCTCAATCAGGCCGAAATATACCCACCACTAATCAAATAATCCACCAGCTTCGCCACCTGCGAATCCAGATCCCCCTCACTGGTGTCAATCACCAGCTCCGCACTCACAGGCGCCTCGTAAGGCGAGGAAATACCGGTAAAATCTTTAATCTCACCAGCCCTGGCCTTCTGGTAAAGGCCCTTGGGGTCCCGGGACTCACACACAGTAAGCGGTGTGGCTACGTGCACCTCGATAAACTCGCCCTCGCCCACCAGAGAGCGCACCAGATCCCGCTCGGCGCGCTGGGGCGAGACAAAGGCGGAAAGTACCAGCAGCCCAGCATCCAGCATCAACTTGGCCACCTCGCCCACCCGGCGGATGTTCTCCCGTCTGTCTTCAAGGCTAAAGCCTAAGTCTTTACACAGGCCGTGGCGCACATTGTCGCCATCCAGCAGGTACGAGTGCAGGCCGCGGCGATATAGCTCGGCTTCCAGGGCGCCAGCGAGGGTGCTCTTACCGGCACCGGAGAGGCCGGTGAACCAGAGGATGGCACCGCGATGCCCCTTTTGCTCGGCGCGCTCGCTGTGGGTAATGGCGTGTTGATGCCAGACGATATTGCTCATAGTCTTTCCTCGGCCGTTACAGGCTCTTAAACGGGAACAGCAGGGGGATAAGCGCCAGCACGGCACCTGTGTAGGCAATAGCCATCGGGATCCCCACCCCTACATATTGTTTCAGTCGGTAGTTGCCCACGGTGAATACCAGCAAATTGGTCTGGTAACCCCAGGGGCTGATAAAGCTGGCGCTGGCACCAAAAAGTACCGCCATGATAAAGGGCATAGGATCGATGCCAAGCCCCTGAGACAAACTGATGGCAATGGGGCACACCAGCGCGGCGGCGGCATTGTTGGACATCAGCTCAGTCAGCAGCAAGGTCAGCAGGTAAATCCCTGCCATCACAAAAAACAGGTGCACGCCGGTAAAGCCCTGGGTCAGGGTTTCGGCCAGCAAGCCGGAGATGCCACTGTTGGTCATCGCCTGAGACAGCGACAGGGCGCCGCCTACAATCAGCACTATGTCGATGGGGAAGCGGCGCTTTAGCTCAGACAGGGTGACGACCTGAGTCAGCAGCAGGCCTGCCACAAACAGGGTAAGGCCCTTAAGCAGTGGCAGCACATTAAACATGGCAAGGCCAATCACAGCGGCAAAGCTTGCCAGCACCCAGGCGCTGCGGCCGGGGGACAAGCGGGTGGAGGAATCCACGCCATTGACCAGCAAAAATTCTTTATCGAGCCGCTGGGATGGGTCGCCAAATTGCTTGCCGGGTACCAGCAGCAGCGCATCGCCGGCCTGCAGTTCGATGGTCCCCAGACCACCGCGCAGCCGCTCATGGCCACGACGCACCGCCACCACCACGGCATCGAAACGCTCACGGAACTGGGCATCTTTCAGGCTCACGCCATTGAGGCTGGAGGAGTGGCTGATAATGGCTTCAGCAAGGCTCTGACCATTCATGGTGTGGTGACCATAGAGGCTCAGCCCCTCGATTTCCTGCAGTACCGCCACCGATTCCATATCACCGGCAAACAGCAGTACATCGCCCTGCTGCAATACTTCTTCGGGAGTGACTGGAATGATAGTGGTCTTTTCACCATCGATAACACGCTGAATTTCGGCCAGATACAGCTTTCGCAGATGACGAAGGCCGGCATCACTCACGGTTTTGCCAATCAGAATCGAGCCTGCGGCGATGCGCGCCTCGAGGAAGTAGGGCAGATCCTGCTCGTCTTCGGCTTTTTCGGTAATCGGCAGCTTATCGGCAATCAGCCACAGCACCAGCATGCCAGCCAGCACAACCCCAAGGGCAACCCCGGTGGTGGTGAAAAACTGCAGCAGTGGCAGCCCGGCACGGTCCAAAAAGCTGTTGATGACCAAATTAGTGGAGGTGCCAATCAGGGTAAGAGTACCGCCGAAGGTGGCGGCAAAGGCCATGGGCAGCATCAGCTTGGACGGCGCATAGCGCTGGTTACGCTTGATGGCGCCAATCAGGCTCGCCACCACGGCGGTATTGGCGGTAAATGACGACAACACAGAGGTGGAAAACCACAGCTTGGTCAGCACAGAACGGAAACCACCACGGCTTAACTGCACCCCAACCCAACTGATAAGGCGGGTCTTTTCCAGCGCCACCGAGGCCAGCAGCAACAGCACCAGCGTCAGCAGTGATGAATCGGTAAAAGCAGCCGACAACTCATTCAAACTCAATGAGTTGGCAACATAAGATAAGAGCGCGACTGCGGCAAACACCCAGGACGCCGGCACCCGGGTACAGGTAAGCGTGCCAACCAGGGTCAGCACCATACCTATTACCCAATATTGCTCCAGCGTCATAGCCTATTCCTTATTCGCGGGGAAAAACGGGCCCTGAGGCCCGCTGTGTATCTGCTTGATTCAGCAATGTTTGGCAATTAGCGCTTGCTGATATCGAGCGCCTGCCAGTGCGGGAAGTGCTTGCGGATAAGCGCATTCAGTTCCAGCTCAAACTCACTGAAATCAGTGGCTTTCAGTTCAGCCTCGAGGGCACTCTCCACCAGACCTGCACCCACGGTGATGTTGCTGATGCGGTCGATAAAGATAAAACCACCTGTGTCGCGGTTATCCTGATAAGGGTCGAACACCACGGCCTCATCCAGCTCCACTTCCACCAGCGCAATGCCGTTCAGTGGCAGCTCGTTGGCCTTGTCTTCCGCCAGGGTGTTCACATCTATGCTGTGAATGATGTGGCGCACTGTGCCAGGCACCTTGCGGGTACCCAGTTTGATGTTGTATTGCTTGCCAAGGGTCAGCGGTTGCTCATGCATCCACACCACTTTGGCGAGCAAACGGTTGGAGACTGTAACGTCGCTGTTTGCAGGCACAATCACATCGCCGCGGCTGATATCAATTTCATCCTGCAGCGTCAGGGTTACTGCCTGACCGGCAAAGGCTTCTTCGAGGTCACCGTCGAAGGTGACAATGCTTTTCACGGTTGATGCTTTGCCGGACGGCAGCGCCTTAACCGAATCGCCTACTTTAAAGCTGCCGCTGGCGATGGTGCCGGCAAAACCACGGAAATCCAGGTTCGGGCGGCTTACGTACTGCACCGGCAGACGGGCTTCGAATTCACGGTTGGCGCCGGTTACCGGGGCACTTTCGAGAATAGACAGCAGAGTCTCGCCGCTGTACCAGGGGCTTTGCTCGGAGCGGCTGACCACGTTGTCGCCCTTGAGGGCCGACAGGGGCACAAACTTGATGTCGGGCACCCGCAGCTGCTCGGCAAAGGCCAGGTACTCACGTTTGATTTCTTCAAAGCGCGCTTCATCGAAGCCCAGCAGATCCATCTTGTTCACCGCCACCACGAACTGCTTGATACCCAGCAGCGAGCAGATAAAGCTGTGACGACGGGTCTGGGTTTGCACGCCGTAGCGGGCATCCACCAGGATGATGGCCAGATCACAGTTGGACGCGCCTGTGGCCATGTTGCGGGTGTACTGCTCGTGGCCCGGGGTGTCGGCGATGATGAACTTGCGCTTCTCGGTAGAGAAATAGCGGTAGGCCACATCGATGGTGATGCCCTGCTCACGCTCGGCCTGCAGGCCGTCTACCAGCAGTGCCAAATCGATGGCTTCGCCTGTGGTGCCGTGCACCTTGGAGTCTTTCGACAGGGCGGCGAGCTGATCTTCATAGATCTGGGCGCTGTCGTGCAGCAGTCGACCAATCAGGGTCGATTTACCGTCGTCCACAGATCCACAGGTCAGAAACTTGAGCAGCGACTTATGCTGTTGTCTTTCCAGGTACTGCTCGATACCCAGATCTTTAACTTGCTGTGCAATAGACATCAGAAATACCCCTCGCGCTTTTTCTTTTCCATGGAACCCGATGAATCGTGGTCAATCACCCTGCCCTGACGCTCACTGGAGCGGGACAGCAGCATCTCTTCGATGATGCCGGTCAGACTGGTGGCGCTGGATTCGATGGCGCCGGTCAGCGGGTAGCAACCCAGGGTGCGGAAGCGCACCAGCTTTTGCTCGGGCACTTCGCCTTCTTTCAGTGGCATACGGTCGTCATCGACCATGATCAGGGTGCCGTCGCGCTCAACCACGGGGCGGTGATCGGCAAAGTACAGCGGCACTATGTCGATGTTTTCCTGATAGATGTATTGCCAGATATCCAGTTCGGTCCAGTTGGACAGTGGGAACACACGGATGCTCTCGCCCTTGTTCACCTGGCCGTTATAGGTGTGCCACAGCTCGGGGCGCTGGTTTTTCGGATCCCAGCGGTGCTTGCTGTCGCGGAAGGAATACACGCGCTCCTTGGCGCGGGACTTCTCTTCATCACGGCGGGCGCCGCCAAAGGCCGCGTCGAAACCGTATTTGTTCAGTGCCTGCTTCAGGCCCTCGGTCTTCATCACGTCAGTGTGCTTGGATGAACCAAAAGTAAAGGGGTTCATGCCCATGGCAAGGCCTTCGGGGTTCTTGTGCACAATCAGATCGAAACCGTACTTCACCGCCGCTTCGTCGCGGAATTTGATCATCTCGCGGAATTTCCAGTCGGTATCCACGTGCAGCAGCGGGAACGGAATTTTGCCCGGATAAAAGGCCTTACGCGCCAGGTGCAGCAGCACAGACGAGTCCTTGCCGATGGAATACAGCATCACGGGGTTATCAAATTCTGCCGCGACTTCACGGAAGATCTGGATGCTTTCCGCTTCCAGTTGCTCAAGGTGACTTAACACAGGCCCTGACATCTTGTTTCTCCGAGTGTTTAAGGGGTTGGCTGCCAAGGCAGCATCAATTCGTAATCTGTTTGGCCACAGGGCGGCTCACGGCGGCTGGCTCGAACCAGTTAAGGCTGTCAGCCAGGCTGACCACTTCGCCCACAATCATCAGTGCCGGCATCACCACCCGCTCATCTTTGGCGAGGGTTTCAAGCTCGCCCAGGGTGCCAATCACCCGCTGCTGATGGGCAGTGGTGGCACGGGAGACGATGGCAACCGGGGTGTCGGCGCTGCGGCCATGTTTGGTCAGCTCACGCTGGATAAGTCCAGCATTGAGAATGCCCATGTACACCACCAGGGTATTGGCCGGATTGGCGTAGCCCTGCCAGTCCATGGGACGGCTTTCGAGCTGGCAATGGCCGGTAATAAAGGTCACGCCCTGGGCAAAATCCCTGTGGGTGAGCGGGATACCCGCATAGGCAGAAGTACCGCTGGCAGCCGTGATACCGGGTACCACTTCAAACTGCACTCCGGCTTCCACCAGGGTTTGCAGCTCTTCGCCGCCACGGCCGAAGATAAAGGGGTCGCCGCCCTTGAGACGCACCACGTTTTTACGGGTGTAAGCCTTGGTCACCAGCAGTTGATTGATTTCTTCCTGGCGGGCACTGTGGGCACCGGCGCGTTTGCCTACGGCAATCTTTTCAGCGTGTTTGGGAATAAGCGCGAGGATGTCGTCGCTCACCAGGGCGTCGTACAATACCGCATCGGCGTTTGCCAGCACACGGGCGGCCTTGAGGGTGAGCAGATCCACGTCTCCGGGACCGGCCCCAACCAACCACACCTTGCCGATAGACCCTTGGCCCTGCAGCGTTACCACATCCATACACACCCCCAATATCTCAATTGGAAGCAAATATAGCCGTCCTTATATTCCTTAAAAAATAGTAAATAATTAGTTTTTATAACCAGAAAGAATATAAGACCCGAACCCGCGGCCATCCGGGCGTCCTGAAATGACAAAAATGACGAACTTTTGCACAAACCAAGTAAATACAAAGCCTTAAGTATTAGCTTGCACGTTAACAGCGTCACAGTGCTCAACTAAGTTATGGCGAAATGTTCTATATTGCGCTGCAAAAGCGGACAGGGATCCCGCAGATGGCCCGTCTTTTCTGGTAAAAGCCCCGTCACGCAGGTAATCTGCTCAGCAAAAGGTGCCAAGGAAGCTGCGACTATCTTTTCGCAATTTCCCCAATGTTCATGGAAAGATGATGAAAAACGCCAGCAAAATACTGATCCCCCTGCTGTTCTGCTCACCCTTTGCCTTTGCCGGAGAAGATAGCCTGGTGGATGAGCGGGTCAAAGACGAGCTTGCCACTTCAGAACATCCGTTCGTTATCACCCCCCACAAGGTGAACTACATATTGCCGGTGACCTACAACAGCTCGCCCAATATGGCGCCCTTTGAAAAAGAGGCCGCAGAACATCCGTTCACCCTGGACGAGATGGAAGCCAAGTTTCAGATAAGCTTTAAGTTTCCCCTCTGGTATAACGTGTTTGGTGACAACGGCCACCTGTTTTTTGCCTACACCAACCAGTCCTACTGGCAGGTGTATAACAAGGACATCTCCTCCCCCTTCCGGGAAACCAACCACGAACCCGAGCTGTTTATGTTGTTCAACAACGACTGGGAAGTGTTTGGCATGACCAACTCCTTCTGGGGTTTTGGCGCTGTGCACCAGTCCAACGGCAAGTCAGGCGATTTGTCCCGCAGCTGGAACCGCCTCTACGGCACCATGGTGTTTGATCGTGGCCCGCTGGCCATAGGTGCCAAGGTGTGGTGGCGACTGCCGGAAGATGCCAAAGAATACGAAGGCGACCCACGTGGTGATGACAACCCGGATATCGATGATTACATGGGTAATTTCGAGCTGCAGGCGGTGTATGGTCTGGATGAACATCGCTTCACCATGCTGCTGAGAAACAATCTCGACAGCCCCAACCGCGGCGCCTTTGAGTTCACCTGGAGTTACCCCATCATCGGCAATTTGCGACTTTATACCCAATACTTTAATGGCTATGGCGAAAGCCTTATCGACTACAACGCCCATACACAACGTATAGGTATAGGTTTCTCAATCAACGACATCCTGTAACGCGGGCCCAGATGACGGCGTCTTCGACACCAGCACAGGACGCCGGCCTGCCGACCTTTGAGGCAGTGCTGGCCATTCTGGTCATTATCATTACCCTCAGCGCCATGCGACTGAGTCTGTTCCTGTGGCCCGAAACGCCACGGGCTGAGTTGCTGACGGCCCGAGAAATGCGCCAGGATCTGTTTGTACTGTCGCGGGAAATCGAAACCCACTCGGCATTTCTTTCGCTGGATCAACACGATAAGCTCGAGCGTATCGACGCCTACATGAAGGCGTTGATGAACCGCTATCCGGATCAGATCCCCGCCGATGTGTTTGGCGCCGAAGTGCTGAAAATCCTGAATCTGCTGCAGGACCCAGGGATAGCCACCAGCGAAGAAGCCGAGTTTGGCCGACGTTTGCCGGTATCGCTGAGGGCCATGGAAAATCGCTGGCTGGCGCTGAAAGACGACCTGAGTCCGCTGGATGAAGAGTATCCCTTTGTCAGCCACATGGATGGCATTCCCATCGCCCGCTGGCAGGAAGCGGCCCAGGCGTTTTTACCCGGCGCCGCCCGTTACAGCCTCAGTGAGCAGGGGCATTGGCTTGAGCGCATCACCTTGCTGCGGGCCGAACTGGGGTTAAAGGAGCGCGAGCAGGTGGTGCTGACACTCACCAGCCCCGAAGGCCAAAGCCGCAGACAAGCTCTGGCACTGTTACCCCCGGCTCCACAGCTCGATGGGCCACCGGCCTTTAACGTCAGCCCCATGGATAACCACAGCACCCTGGTAACCATTGGCGATCTGGACGAGCTTGAGCACAACCGCGGTCATCTGCTGGCACTGGAAGACGCCATGAACTCGCCGCTGCTGGTATTGGACCTGCGCCGCGCCAGAGGCCAGAGTCCGGCGCTGCTTACTGTGCTGGGCGCCTATGACGACAACGACAGCGCCCTGGTCGGCTTTGCCCGCTACCGCGCTTCGGCCGATAAACGCAACGACTACCTGGGCACCGAGGCTTACCGCGCGGTAGGCGATGGCCCCTTGATGGCAGAAGATGAGGCCCATACCCGCTTTGGTCAGTGGTTTGCCCGCAGCCAGCCCAAACGTGCCAAGGTTGATGGCCGCCTTGCATTGATTGCCGGCCCAGGCTGCCGCCAGGAGTGTGAATGGGTGGTGCACAGCGCCAAAGACTGGCAGCGCGCCATTATCATCGGCGAGGACACCCTGGGCGACCTTGGCAAGCTGCATCGCTTTCGGCTGCCGAACCTGAAACAGTATTTCTTCTTCTCAAGCTCCCTCGCCTACGCCCGTGATGGCCGGTTGATTTCCGGCGCCGGCACCAGCCCGGATATCTGGGTTGCTGGCCAGGAAAGCTTTGACGCCCAAGGTCTGCTGGCGCTGATTGGAGAGCTGACGGAGCTGCCCGCAGTTGCCACTCCCGACACGCCAGAAATGACCGATTCACCCAATACCGACACCAATTCAGAAGCAGGCAAGGCCGCTGAAACCAATGGAACAGGAACAGAAACAGGCGCTGACAAGGCTTTAGAGTCCAAGCCAGCGGCTGAGCCAGCGCCTGCCACTGAGCCAAAGCCTGCCACTGGGCCAAAGTCTGAGAACGCCAAACAGACTCAGCCACAGCCTTAGTATTGGCTCACGCCCCAAAAGCTTGGGAGCAATGCTCACGTTTACCGGATATCAGCGATAAAAAAACGCCGCAATTGCGGCGTTTTTTTATTCAGTCAGCTCAAGGATTGGTAACAAAACCTGACTGGAAAACAGGGCCTTCCGGCACCACATCCACAGCCATTTGCACCTTCATCTTGTAGTTTTCCAGCCCTTGCAACTCAGGCGGGATTTCTTCACCGCTGGCTTCCAGCATGGCCATTACCGGGCCCATCATGCGGCCGTAATCGGCAGACATGCTGTACAGGCCGTTGGCGGTCAGGGCTTCACCCTTGAGGCCATCGGCAAGCTTCTTACTGCCTTCGCCGGTAAAGAGCACCAGGTGCTGGCCACGCAGACCAAGCTTGGCCGATACGCCAAACTCGGGGGGGATAAAGTCAGACAGGTCAACATCTTCACCTGACTTCAGGTCGATACCCGCCAGCATGGGCGCAAAGGGTTTCACCATTTCCAGCAGGAACGCCGGATCGTCCGCAGACAGGCTCAGCAGTGAATCCAGTTTCTTCAGGTTTGGCTCGCCGCCAGCCATATCCAGCTCAAAATCCAGCACCGACAGACCAATGCCCTTAACGCCATCGGCCATGCCGGTAGCCATGCCAATCATTACCGGATTGGCCTGCTCCAATTCTGCCTGCAACTGCGCCAGTGGCTCGCACTGGAAGCGTGGGGAAATCATGTCATTCCAGATTTTGCTGAGTGACGGTGCCAGCTCGCCCACATCCAGGCCAAGGCCCGCGGTCAGCACGGCATCACCGGGCTTTTGCACATATGCAGGCTGGAAGCCACGCATCTTTTCCAGTGCCATCATCACCACAGTGTTGTTGGTTTCCACCACAAACTTCATGTCCATGCTGGCATGCTTGGCGTCCACCTTCATGGCGGTCAAACCTGCCACTGTGCGCGGCCAGTTAGCGGCAATGCCGGTCAGCTCGGCCTGACAGGCTGGGGTGCGATACTCTGCCAGCGGATCTTCACCGGCTTTGGCAAAAATGGTGCCCAGCTGTTTACCCAGCTGGTTGTCACCCGACACCAGCGCCCGCACCAACTCCTTGTGGTTGATGTAGCTGATGGAGTCTTCCATAAAGCCATGGGTTTTAACGATATCGCTCAGGATGGTGCTGCTCGAAATCGGGTTGGTGACCTTGGTGATCCCCAGCGCCTGCTCCAGCAGCTGCGGCTCAAGGATGCTGGTCGCGAAGGTTGCGGTGATCATGCCATCGCGCTCGGCCAGCACCAGATCCACAGATTCCTCATCACCTTCTTCAGTCAGGCGATAGGCGCGGTAGTTTTGTCCGGCCAGGGTAGCAACTGTGTGTGTTAAACCGCTGTCGGCTTCGGCTTCATCAATCAGGGTCCAAAAGGCCTGAGGATTACCCACTTCCCAACGAATAACCGGCAAGGCGCCCAGAGTATAGGTATAGGCGCGCATTTCATCGGCCAGGCCGAAGCGCTTAAGCAGAGTCTCGGGCGACTTCAGCCCTTCCAGATATGCCTTGTAAAGATACAGACCAAAGCGTGGCAAGGGCTCGCTTTCATCGGCCATCAGTTCATCGAGCGCGGCAGGCTGCGCCATCAGGGCGGCATTGGATGCGGTGACGGACAGGTAATCTTTCAGCGGGAAAGGTTTCAGCTGTGCAGAAAACAGTGGGGTATCGGCAGGAATATAATCCAGGGCGGCATTGGCAAGTGCCCCTTCTCCCTGCTGCTGGCTATACCAATAGGCGCCCGCTCCGGCGGCGAGGACTGCCACGGCTAGCACAAGTTTTTTCATGGGAAGACTCCGTTCTTGATTGATTTGAAAGCTCCGCTCTCAAGGCGAATAGCCAAAACCCGGCCAGGAAAACCCTAAAACAGGCAACTGAGCGACCGGTCAAAAGTATCACAGCGGGAGAGAAAAGGCGATGAAGGTAAGGCCCCGGATAGCCCAAGAGGAGGTATGGGGCTATCCGGGGAAAAAGGTGATTGGCAAGCGCCAGCAAGTCAATCAACGAGCGTCGGCCACAACGGCCTGGTCTGGGGCTCTGTCCCTGACCGGCGGACGGCAACCAGAGAGAGTCACCAAATATCCGTGGGAATGCTCCCGGGTCGGCAGGCCCCGAAAAACCATCTACGGGAACTTACAACTATAGCCTAATTCTAAATTTTGTGAATAAAGCTGTGGGTAAAAATGTACAAAAGTTGTAAACGAATTCAGAAGAATTAAATATAGCCACTAAAATACAAAAACTTAGGTGAATAGCTTGTTGTTGAAAACCTTACCCACAGCCGACTTAATCAAGGTAAAAATATGCCCCGGGCGTACTCAGCGAGGAAATGATCGCGCCATCTGTAGCGCAATGAACAGATAAAAAAAGGGCTGCCGAAGCAGCCCTTTGAGGTAGGTTCACTATCAGAAGTTATAGTTCAGGCGACCATAGTAGTAGCCACCGTTGAAACCGTATGGAGAGGTCACAGGGTAAGCTGCACCGGCGATCCCGGCCCATGGGTTTTCATCTGGGTAGGTGTCAAACAGGTTCTGCGCACCGATGGCAATGCTCCAGTTTTCGTTGAAGTCATAACCGATTTCGGCATCAAAGGTCACGGTAGAACCGTTATAGATAGGCAGATCGCCCTCTGAATCCAGGTGATCTTCGTAGAACTCGCCGTAGTAGTTCATACGCACCATAGAGCGCAGGTTGGCGTTGATTTCCTGGGTCCAGGTCAGCGTGCCCTTGTGGTGTGGCAAACCGTCTTCCAGCACCTTCACACGGGCTTCACTGATGTTCTCTGGGTTGAAGCTGTCAACAGAGGTTTCAGTCCAGTTGTAAGCCAGGGCAAAGTTGGCACCGTCCAGCCACTCAGGGGCGTAGCTTGCCACCAAGTCAACACCTTGGGTGGTGGTGTCGAAGTCGTTGGTGAAGTACAGCACTGAACTGTAGCTGTTGGCATCCAGTACGCCCTGAGCGATCAGCGCGTCCTTGTCGGCCTGGGTCAGTTCCTGGTTTGAGCTCTGGGTGATGCGGTCTTCCAGGCTGATGTGGAAGTAATCCGCAGTCAGGAAGAACTCGCCCACGGTGAGCACGGCACCAAACGACAGGTTAACTGAGGTTTCCGGCTCCAGTGGCGTTGCACCCTTCTGAATTGAGATTGGGTTGGTTGGCGGCAAAGTGGCCTGATCTTCCAGCTGACCACCGGAGAAAGCCGTGGTCACGTTACGCACGTTGCTCTGACCAACGGTTGGCGCACGGAAACCTGTACTGGCGGCGGCACGCAGCGAGAAGTCATCGGTCACGTTCAGGATAGAACTCAGCTTCCAGTTGGTGGTAGAGCCGAAGTCATCGTAGTACTCATAACGCAGGGCGCCGGTTACCAACCAGTTATCGGTCAGGTCGTGCTCGGCATCAAAGTAAGCGGCGTAGTTGTTACGGCTCCAGGAACCGGAATCCTGAGGCTTGAAGCCAGGGAAGCCGTTGGAACCAATACCAAAGCCTTGGGTATACAGTGGGCCAATCTCGAAAGAGGCTGGGTCACCATTGTAGATTTCGAAGGTTTCACGGCGGAATTCCAGACCCGCTGCAAAGCTCCACTCATCCACTTCGAAATAGCTGAAATCCAGCGAGGCACCGCGCTCAAGCTGCACATAACGGCCTGGTTTGAAATCGTTGGGAGAATCCGGGCCGAGAGAGGCGTTAACCGTGTTCTTGATGTAGAAGTCGGCGTCACTCTTGCCGTAGCTTACCCCGAAGTCATAGTTCAGGTTGTTGGCCATGGTGCCCTTCACACCGGCGCTCAGCGAGGTGTCTTCAATCACACCACCGAAACGGGGAGTGAAGCCACCGGGGAACAGTTCGTTGAATACAAAGCAGTTTGGATCGTTTTTCACCTGCTCAAGCGCCGCTGCGTCAGGCACATTGTCGGTGATGGTAATAACAGGGCAATTACCTGACATGTCACCGGTCAGATCGCCAACCAGCAGGGTTTCACCCTCATCATTGCTATATACACCGCCACGGTTATTGGGGTTACGGAAGTAGAAGCCACCTTCTACATCGCGGCGAGCCCAGTTACCGAACATATAGGCGGTTTGATTGGCGTTCAGATCCAAGCCGGCATTGAAGAAGAACTTGAAGTCATCCTTGGTTTCCGGGGCGCCCCAGATTTGCGCAGGATTGGCCACGGCGGTGTTGCCGCTGGCAATCAGACCGGCGGCGTCGTCACGCTGCACGCTGCGGCTGGTCGCATCGGCAGTTTTGTACTCGGCGCTGACGTTAAAGAAGCCATTTTCAGTCAGAGGCATACCTACGTTGGCGGCGATCATCGGGCTTGAGCCGTCACCTTCATAGAATTCGCCGTAGCGGGCTTCGATGGTGCCGCCCTCAGCGTTGTCTTTGAGCTGGAAGTTAATCACACCGGCAATGGCGTCGGAACCATACTGGGCCGCCGCGCCGTCACGCAGCACTTCAACCTGCTTGAGTGCGATGGCGGGGATCACAGAGATATCGGGACCCTGGGCACCGTTGGAAACACCGCCGCCGAGGAAAGAAATAACCGCCGCGCGGTGGCGGCGCTTGCCATTCACCAGGATCAGAGTGTGATCTGGCGCCAAACCACGCATGTTGGCCGGGCGAACCAGGGTGGCGGCATCTGAAATAGGCTGAGTGTTAACGTTGTAAGAAGGAACCACCTTGCCGAGCAGGTCGTTCATGTCGGTGGTGCCGTTTTTGGTGAACTCTTCGTTACCGATAATATCAACAGGCACCGGCGACTCACCCACAGAGCGAGGCGCAGCACGGGAACCAACAATCGCAATTTTCTCAATATTGTCAGTTGCCTGAGCTTCTTCCTGGGCTTCTTCTGCCCATGCGGTGCCGGCGGTAACCCCCGTCATAGCCAGCGTGATTGCCAGGCTCAGTGAGCTCAGGCCGAATTTTTTCTTGTCTTGTGAAGTCATCATCTTTGCTCTCAATCAATTATTATCTTTTTTCTCCCCCGAACCGAAATAAGCGCTTTTCGGCCGGGACAGCCTGGGTTAAGACAAATTGTCCCCCACACATTTCTATAACACTTTGGTTTTGTTTGCCATAACCTTTTCGCATCTTAAAATTTACATTTGCGCAACCATTTCAAGATCAAGAACTTACTGCTCATTATTTTTTACAGCAGGTTATTCTGTTTAAGAAATGACTAATTTTAAATTAAGCCAATGTTATTTAAGACTAAATAAGCATTTTAAGCGCAAGAAACGAACAGGGATTGACCAGCCACCTCCAAGCCCCCTAAGCTGGCATACCCAAAGACAGAATTTCAGTGAGGAACCACATGAGCCAGAATCACCATCCAGGGTTGGATATAGCGGAATACGCCTCACTGACAGACCTGTTTGCCAAGGCTTGCGCACGCTACGCCGACAAGCCAGCCTTTGCCTGCCTGGGCAAACGCCACAGCTTTGCTGAAATCAATGTGCTTTCCGATCAGTTTGCCGCCTTCCTGACTCACCACTGCAACCTGACACCTGGCGATCGAATCGCCATTCAGCTGCCTAACCTGACTCAGTTTGTGATTGCTGCCTATGGCGCACTCAAGGCCGGTATGGTGCTGGTGAATACCAACCCGCTGTATACCGAGCGGGAGCTTATCCATCAGTTCAAAGATGCCGGCGCCAAGGTGTTGGTGGTGCTGTCGGACTTGCTGCCAACCCTGGCGAAGGTGGTGGCCGAAACCCCAATCGAACAGGTGATTTCGACCCATGCGCTGGATCTGATTTCGCCGCAGATCCAACCTAAAACCGGCCTTAAAAACATCGAGTTTTTAAAGGCGCTGGCCCTTGGCACCGAGCATCTTGGGCCCAATACGCCCTTTAGCCCCATGCCTGCCAACCACAGCACCCTGGCAGCACTGCAATACACAGGCGGCACCACAGGGCTTTCAAAGGGCGCCATGCTGAGCCACGGCAACCTGATTGCCAATGCGCTGCAATGCCGCGACCGGCTGCAGGATGTCATCACCCCGGGTGAAGATATTTTTGTGGCGCCGCTGCCCATCTACCATATCTATGCGTTTTTGGTGAATCTGGTGCTCTATGTTGAGCGTGGTGGCTGCTCTGTGCTTATCCCCAACCCGAGGGATATTCCGGCGCTGATTAAGACGCTGGGGCAGTATTCCTTCACCGGTTTTGCCGGACTCAACACCCTGTTTGTGGCCATGTGTCATCAAAGCGAATTCAAAGCGCTGGATTTCAGCAAGCTTAAACTCACCATCTCCGGCGGTACCGCGCTGACCGAAGCGGCGTCAAACCTGTGGCAACAAACCACGGGCTGCACCATCAGCGAAGGCTATGGTCTGTCGGAAACCTCCCCTGTGGTCACTCTCAATCGGCCGCGCCACGAGCGGCTTGGCACCATTGGCGAGCCGGTGCTGGCCACCGAAGTGCAGATCCTGAATGAGAATGATGAAGAGGTAACCCAAGGTGACGCGGGTGAGCTTGCTGTGCGCGGCCCGCAGGTGATGGCCGGTTACTGGCAGCAAGCCGCAGAAACCGAGCGGGTGTTCACACAGGATGGCTTTTTCAAAACCGGTGATATCGCCATCGCCGAGCCTGATGGCTGCTATCGCATCGTCGATAGAAAGAAGGACATGGTGCTGGTATCTGGCTTTAACGTGTACCCCAACGAGGTGGAAAACGTGCTGGCAAGCCATGCCATGGTGCTGGAGTGCGCCGTGATTGGTGTGCCCGATGAGCGCAGTGGCGAAGCGGTTAAAGCGGTAATAGTGCTCAAAGGCGATAGCAACCAGGATGAAGCCAGAGCCGCCATTGCCGCGCACTGTGCGGCCAATCTTGCCGGTTATAAGCAGCCGAAAATCATCAAGTTTGTTGATGCTCTGCCCAAAAGCACCGTAGGTAAAATACTGCGCCGGGCGCTTAGAAACTAATCAGTATCAGCCTCGCAAGCGCAATACAAAAACACCTCGCCTGGCGAGGTGTTTTTCATCAGCATCAGGGGCAGGCTAAACCGACAGGCCCCACATTTCATGGGTTTCGCGCGCAAGCTGCTCACGAAAATCCGGATGGGCAATATCAATCAGAGAACGCGCCCGCTCCCTTATCGACTTGCCGCGCATATAGGCCACCCCGTATTCAGTCACTATGTAGTGCACATGGGCTCGGGTGGTCACGACCCCAGCCCCCGGCGACAGCACAGTACTGATGCGCGACAGCTTGCCACCACAGGCCGTGCTTGGCATGGCAATGACCGAACGGCCACCTTCCGACAGCCCGGCGCCGCGGATAAAGTCCATCTGCCCCCCCACACCGGAGTAGATGCGGGTACCGATGGAGTCGGCGCACACCTGACCGGTCACATCCACCTGCAGCGCCGAGTTAATCGCCATCACCTGTGGGTTGCGGCGAATAATCGCAGTATCGTTCACCTGCTCGATATCGAGAAAGGCCACCTGCGGGTTGTCATCGACGAAGTCGTACAATCGGCGGCTGCCAAGGGCAAAGCCGGTTACCAGCTTGCCGGGGCAAAAACGTTTGTGACTGTTGTCCACGACCCCGCGCTCCACCAGGCTCAGAATGCCATCGGAAAAAAGCTCGGTATGCACCCCAAGGTGCTGGTGATTGCCAAGGCAGCCGAGCACCGCATCGGGAATGCCGCCTATACCCATTTGCAAACAATCGCCGTCGCGCACCAAGGCCGCCACATTGCGGCCAATCGCCTGACTCACGCCATCGGTCGTGGCGAGCGCATGCTCGGGCAGCTCCATCGGCGCTTCAAAAATCGCATCGAAACGGCTTAGAGGGATAAAGCTGTCACCGTGGGTGCGGGGCATTCTGGGATTGATATGGGCAATGATTTTACCCGCCACCTCGCAGGCTGCGCGGGTCGCCTCCACCGAAATGCCCAAGGAACACATGCCGTGCTTATCCGGCGGCGACACCTGCACTATGGCAGTATCGATGCGCTGCTCGCGGCGGCGAAACAGCTTGGGCACTTCAGATAAAAACACCGGCACATAGTCGGCTCGGGCCTCGGCCAGCAGCGCCCGGGTTGGCCTGCCGCCAAAATAGCAGCGATGGCGCAGATGCCCCTCAAGCTCGGGGCCGCTCAAACACTCGGCGTGCTCTGTATGTAGTTGTAATAGTGTGAGATTAGTACGGGTCAGCGCGTGCTCGGCCAGCGCTTCGAGCAAGAGTCTCGGGGTCGCCCCCATGGAGTGGGTCCAGATAAACTCGTCATTATCGATTAACGACACCGCCTCAAGAGCAGTGGCACAGTACTTGGGTACCATCGGGCTTCCTTGATGATTCAGACTTAGCTGTTATAGCAGCATTTTTTAGCGCACATGCCGATCTTGATCATGTTTTGGCCGGCGTGGGAAAAATCCCTTTCTCCCACCCCAAAGCCTGTGCACTTAACGGCGGCTAATCAGAGTTTGGCTTTCAGCCGTAGCTCACAGCTTGACTTCCAGCCCCAATGTCAGGGTACGACCGGGCTCAGGCATGGCCACCACTGAGCCTGCCGACACTGTGTACCTGTTGGTGAGGTTGGTGAGCGAAGCATAGACTGCGTAGTTTTTGCTGAAGCGATAGTCGGCATAAAAATCGAGCTGATAGCTTGATGGAATGCGCTGCAGCGCGTTGGCGCCGGTGCCCGACAAAAAGCCCCCCGGATGACGCTTGGCCGAATGGCCCTTGTAGGTCAGGCCAAGCTCCAGCGCATCATCAAACAGTTTTTTGCCCACGCTCACCACCAGATTCTTTTTCGGCGGAATACGCAGCGGCGTCAAACCACCGGAAAAACCGGTTTCGTTGCAGGTATCCACGCCTTCGGCCTCTGCAACCAGGGTCGAGCACATCCGGACATCGGTGTAATAGGTGTAGGATGCGCGGGTAGTCAGCCATTCACTGTCGTATTCAAGCTCTGCCTCTATCCCCGGTAAATCAAATTTATCGTAGTTGGTAAAGGTGTAAGCCTGCTCCCAAGGGTTGGCGCCGGGCTTTTTGCTCGGTAAAAAGCCGGTGGCTATCATGTCGTTGATGCGGGTGTGGAAGTAGTTTACCCCGAGCGTCAGCTCATCGGTGCTGCCCAAAAGTTTGGTGAAAACACTCTCAATACCGGCTTCAAATAGCTCGATATTTTCTTCGCTGATGGGGTAATCCGGCGAATAGGAAAACACCTCGTTCGATACGGTCGATTCGTAGAGGCTTGGCATACGGTAGGCGTTGCTGTACTTGGCCTTCAGCGCGGTGTTAGTAAAAAGCTCATACACGGCTTCCAGGGTCAGGTCGGTTTTAGGACCGAACTCCAGGGTATTGCTTATCTGAAAATCCTCATTGACCGAATCATGGTGGTTGAGGTTTAACGACAGCGCCAAGTCAGCCAGTTCAAGGTGACCATTGGCGAACACACTGCGTTTGGTCTGCTTGCCATTGCGCGACGTTGGCTTGAGGTTTTTATTCGCAGCCGCATGGCGACGTTTGAAGATGTCCTGCCAGTTGTCGAACGGTGAAAGGGTTTCATCCTGCCAGGACGCGCCATACATCAAGGTCAGCGGCACAGTGTCGGTGAGCTGAATTCTTGAGGTGTTAAACAGCCCCACGCCATGGCGCTTGTTATCGTACTGGTGAAAATACTGACCCGCGTTGGGGCCAAGGTTACTGCCAAGGGCGTTGTACTGCTCAAGCTCGGCATCGGTGTGCCACAGATTTAGCTGCACATCCCAGAGCGGATTGTCGCTGGCGCTGAACTTGTACAGCACATTGTAACTTTGCACATCGGCCGTACCCGGTTTCCACTGGGGCATGGTTTCCACGCCTTCTGGAATTTCCTCTGAGTGCCACTGGGTTTTACCGTTTGCATCGACCGTGGACCAGAATTTGGAATCGCCAGCGCGCTGCTTATGCCAATAGGAGGCCAGCATTTCGCCCGCTTCCTGCTGATGCAGGCGACTGCTTATTTCAAGGGAATGCTCATTGGTAAAATCGATGCCAAGCTTGGCAAGGTAGGACTCGCTCTCAAAACTGGTATTAACCACCTCACCTTCGGGATTGACCGGCGGCAGATCGCGGATAACTGTGCCATTCCATCCGATTCGCTGTTCAACAAAAGCGTCATAGCCGTGTTTGCCGGCAAAGTAATTGCCCATGCGCTTATCACTGAAGGCAAGCAGCGCATTGACCTTATCGAGCTGCATAGCGGTAGCCACCATCACCCCGCCGCCAGAAAAATCCAGGCTGCCGGGCTTTTCATGCACCTCGTAATATTGCTGCTGGTGAAAGTCGCTGCTGACGTCGGGCATGTGATTATTGTTGTGGGTTTTAAGCTTGACCAGGGCGCCAAACTGCTTGCCGTCACCGACCACATCGGCAGCGCTCAGGGTACGGATTTGCACTGTGCCGCCAATGGCGCCGGCACCAAAGGCCGACCCCTGACTGCTGGGGCCCATTTCCAAATCGAGATGGCTAATCAGATCTGTGTCTATGTAAGTTCGGTCCGACGTCCCCATGTAACCACGGTTGGTATGGGTCGATTGCAGACTGCCGTCGATAAAAATCTGCACCCGGCCCTCACCCTGCACGCCGCGGATACCTATATCCAACGCGCCGGCTTCGTTACGCAGGTTATTGGCTTCAACGCTGGTGTTGGTCGAAAAGATATCGGCGTTGGAAATCCCCTTGGTGTGATAGGCCTCAGCCAGATTTCGCTGCTGTTTGCCGTTAACGACGATAACTTCGATGTCTTTGTCTTTTGGCTGTTTTTCAGTGTCGGCCGCAAAGCCGGCGTTGGGAAGTGTGCTGGTGAGCAAGGCGGCGATGGTCAGTGAGAGTCTTGAAGGTTCCATAAACGGTCTTGTTGGTTATCTAATAAGCCCGTAGATGATAGTGATTCTCATTTGCATGACAATGCATTTTACAAAGGTAAGTGATTCGTTTCATTTGTTAATCAACTGATTTTTAAATGATGAGACAATTCGGCTACCTGCTATGCCATGAGTGAGAGCGCAAGCAAGTCAGTCAACAACAGATCCATTTAAAACAATGGCATAGCGGTTTATGCCGGCAGCAAATTTCCGCTCAGCGACAGCGCCGCCAAGTCGTGTAAACGCAAACGAATGAGTCGTGTAAACGCAGGAATGAGCAGCGCCAGTCGCTGCTCATTGGTGGCTGATGAAGTAAAAGGGCGAAGCTGCCAGCTTGCTCGGTTCTGCTTTCTCGAGACAGGCAGAGCTCGCTCGGCTCATGCTCAGCTTGCTCGGTTCAAGCTCAGCTTTCTCGGCCAAGGCCGCGCCAAACCGCCTCAGCTCTCGTTAAGCAGCTGCAGGCTGGCAAATTCGCGGTATTGCGGGCTGGTTTCCAAAAGCTCGGTGTGGCTGCCTTCGGCAATGATTTTGCCCTTGTCCATCACCAGAATACGGTCGGCGTTGATTACAGTGGCGAGGCGGTGGGCGATGATAAGGCTGGTGCGGCCGGAAATGAGGCTATCCAGTGCTTCTTTCACATAGCGCTCGCTGACTGCATCGAGGGCACTGGTGGCTTCATCCAGCAGTAATACCGGGCGGCTTGCGAGTATCGCCCGGGCGATGGCGATACGCTGCTTTTGGCCGCCGGAGAGTTTTACTCCGCGCTCGCCAAGATAGCTGTGGTAACCCTCGGGCATGGCCTCGATAAACTCGTGGGCGCGGGCGGCCACACAGGCAGCCTTGACCTCATCGAGGCTTGCATCCACCTTGCCGTAGCGCACGTTCTCCAGCACTGAATCGGCAAAAATCACCGACTCCTGGGGCACCAGCGCAAAGGCACGGCGCAAGGATTGTAAATCGGTCAGGGCGATGTCGGTGTTATCAAGGTAAATCGCGCCGCTGTCCGGGGCATAAAAGCGCCCAAGCAGTTGAAACAAGGTGCTTTTACCGGCGCCGCTTTCCCCCACCAGCGCCACCTTCTCACCGGGTCGGATATGCACCGAAATATTATCCAGGGCTCTGATGTCAGTGCCGGGGTAGCTGAAACTCAGCCCCTCGATGCGGATATCGCCGGCAAGATTATTGGGAAGCTTCATGGGGTTGGCGGCAGCAGGAATATCACTCAGCGCTTCACTCAGTTCTTTTAAACGCTCGGCGGCGCCGCTGGCCCGCTGCACATCGCCAATCACTTCGCTGATGGTCGCAGTAGCACCCGCCACCAAGAGGGCATAAAACAAAAACGCCGACAGCTCACCGGCGCTGATGGCGCCGCTCATCACATCCCTTGCGCCGACCCAAATCATCAGGGCGATGGCGGCTATGGTTAAAAACATCACTCCGGCGATAAGCAGCGCCCGAAACTGAATCCGTCTGCCAGCGCTGCCAAGCACCTTGGTAAGCAAGCCGCCGAACTTGTCTCTGTCCACCTGTTCGTGGGTGTAAGACTGCACTGTGTGGATTTCATGCAGGCTCTCATCGATATAGGCTCCGAGATCGGCCACCCTGTCCTGGCTGTCGCGGGAAAGTGCCCGCACCTTACGACCAAAAATCAGAATAGGCACCAAGACTGCAGGCACGGCCACCAGCACCAGCGCCGTGAGTTTAAGGCTGGTAATGGCCATCATCAAAATGCCACCAAGAACAGACACAAAAGAGCGAAGTGCCATGGAGAAGCTGGAGCCAATCACGGTTTGCAGCAAGGTGGAATCAGCGGTAAAGCGGGAAATCACTTCGCCGGTACGCAGCTTGGCGTAAAAGGCCGGAGGCAGGGTCAACAGGTTATCGTACACCCGGGCGCGGATATCATTACTCACCCGCTCGCCAAGCCAGCTCATCAGATAAAAACGGCAAAATACAGCACTGGA
This sequence comes from Shewanella khirikhana, assembly GCF_003957745.1. NCBI lineage: Bacteria > Pseudomonadati > Pseudomonadota > Gammaproteobacteria > Alteromonadales > Shewanellaceae > Shewanella > Shewanella khirikhana. The sequence continues at coordinate 3,159,416 of NZ_CP020373.1, forward strand.
GCTGATGGCGGCGATGCCGATGAGCACCCAAACCAGCTGATTGAGCCTGTCGACGTTCCCTGCCACAAAGCCTTCATCCACAATGAGTTTTACCCCCTGCCCCAGCGCAAGCCAGGCCAGCGAGCCAATCAGCAGGCACACAAGGGCGATGATAACCCTGAGTTTATAGGGGCGTAAAAAACCGCCAATCCAAGCAACGACATTGCCGGACGGTATAGTGACGGTTGACGAGACAGGAGCGGATGCATCCGGCAATGGGGACTCCAGCGGGAAGTGAGAAGGGCTTGCAAATCAATATGTGGGCGATGCGGATAAAAAACAACCTTGGCCGCTTTTTCAAGACAGCCAAGGTTGCATCTATCATACAGTTCCCGCTTCAGGGTCTGGCAGGTGCTGCGGCCGAAACCGAGCTTTCCAGCTTGCTGCTATCGCCCCTGTGGCCATCCTTTTGCCACTGAATATCCAACAGCTCGCTGCCGCTCAAGGCAAAGGCCTGACCAAAGCCTTTCACGTACAGCCCTTGCTTGGGGGTTAAGCGGTACAGGTTAAAGTCGGCAAGCTGAGCCAGCCCTTTTGGCATATCGCCGAAGCGCTGCGCCAGGGCATTCACACCCGCCTCAAACTCGGCGCTGTCACGCGCGATTGCCTCGGCGGTGACATCGAAGGTCAGACGGCGGCGGGCAAATACGGTTTTTGCCTCCGACTCATCTTCCAGCAGCATCACCGAAACCTGGCTGCTGTCTTTAAGGTTCTTGCCATGGCGAGCGATATCACTCACCAGAATGTAAAAGCCCGCCTCGGTCAGGGCAAAGGGCGAGTAGCTGGCATTGGGGATGCCGTCGCTGTCCCGGGTCGCCAACTGCAGCGTTTGACGACTGTGTTTGAAGGCATCGATTTCCGGCAGCAGCCGCTCTCTTAAACGCTCATCTTTTTGGGTGTGATCCATGATTATTCCTCCTCGGCTGCCAGTAAGCTTCGCAGCGACAGAAATTTATCCACCTGCCCGGCCAGCAGCTCCCCGGTTTTATCCCGCCCCAAATACAGCTTGAAAATCACGCTGCCGTCGGCGGCGAAAAAACAAAAGTGATGACTGTCGCGTCCACGCAGAGGGCGGCTGATAAGCGCCACCGCAGCGAAACTGTCCGGCTTGATATGCCCCTCCAACCCTTCGCCTTTCTGGATAAGGTTGTAGTAGCCGTGGCCCGGCTTACCTATGGGAAAAGGCCCTTTAAATTCAAATACATTGCCAGCCACCTGAATGATGGCGGTCATGGGGCCCCAGCTGGCAAGCTCGCTCAGCAGCGCTTCTATGCCCTTGGCCGGTGGATACCAGGCCACCAAGGTTTCAGCCATGGCGCTCACCACCTCAAGCTCGCTGATATTCAGCTGGCGCGCCGCATCAGCAAAGCCGATGGCAGGGTTTTCACTGAACAGTGCCGCGATAGCGGGATTGTGATTCGATTTCATCGCCACCTCAGAAGCTGTAAGCCAGACTCAGCTTGATATTGCGGCCGGGCTCATACAGGGTTTGCCAGGCTCGGCGATACATTTCATCGCCTACGTTTTCAATGGCAAAGTCGACCCGGGTGCCTGTGAGGCTGCCGGATTGCGGCTGCCAGCTCAGGTACAGATCCCACAGGGCATAGTCCTCGTAACCCGGCACGCTATGCCCGGCCGGAACCTCGTTTTGGGTTGCCACGTACAGATAGCGGGTGCCGAGTTTCATATCGCCATCCATGATGGCGCGGGACAAATCCAGCTTGAGTTTGTTGGCAGGCATGCCCTCGATGTAGCTGCCATCGAGCTTGTCTTTGCCGCGGGTCTCGCCGTAGCTGAAACCAAACAGGGTATCGCCGTAACGGTAGCTGCCTTCAAACTCAAATCCGCTGAGTCTGGCTTCACCCACATTGTCCCAGCGGGTGTATTGCTCAAGCCCCGGAATGCCCATCAAGGGGTCAGTTACCTGCTGCACAATAAAGTCGTCGATATCGTTGCGAAACATGGTGGCGCTTAAGTGCAGCTCATCGTCGCCGGCAAGGTTGCTGAAATTCAAATCGGCCTTCAGCTCTTTGTTTTTGGCCTGCTCTGGACGCAGATTTTCGTTAATCTGGAACTGGTTACATAGCCCCTGGGGTAGAAAGCCCGGAATAGGCGGAATGCAATAATGGCTGCCGCTGGAGTACATTTCCTCCACGCTGGGGGCGCGGAACGCCTCATCGTAACGGGCGCTCAGGGTAAGCCAGTCTTCGGCTTGCCATACCAGCCCCAGGCTCGGGCTTAAGGCATCGTCCGAGGTGGCGCGGTCGAGGTTGATGCTCTTGTTATCGAAGCTGTCGTATCTCAGCCCTGCTTCCACAATCCAGCGCTCGGTGAAGGCGTAACTGGCGGATGAAAACAGTCCAAATACCTTGGTCTCGCCGTCGATATTGCCGGGGCGCTGGCCGCTTTGACCGCTGTCATCCCTCAGGGTTTGCATTTGGTCGCGGTAACCATCGGCGCCCAGCAGCAAGGTAAGCTTTCCAAGCTCGCTCTGGTTAAGCAGGCTAAAGCCCAGGGTGTCGTAGTCGGTATCATCAAACTGATTGCGGCTGACCCTGTGCTCCTGATATTGACTCTGGTTTTGATACAGCTGGGCGGTCAAATTCAGCCAGTCGTTGTTTTGCGGCGCCAGGCGGTATTTAAGATTCACGCTGCTGTCTTCGGTGTTTCGCTGCACCAGCGGCACCGAACGGCTCTCGGCGGCGGCCGGATTGCTCGGCACTAGCTCATTAATGTCGCTCATGCGGGCGATCAGCTCCAGGCGCTGACTGTCTGAAATACTCCAGCCAAGCCGTGCCAGGCCATTTTTGCTGCGCGATGCGCTGTGAGCCAGGGCTTCGCCACCGCCAATCTCGATATCATCACTGTCGCGGTAACTGCCGCCGAGCAGCCAGTCTACGGCGCCGCCACGGCCGTACAGGCCAGCCGATGAGCGCATGGCATCGCCATTGGTTTCAAAGCCTTGCTTAAGGTAACCGCCAAAGTTGTCGCCTTCATCCAAAAGCTCGGCCACCGACTTGGTGTTCATGGCCACCACGCCGCCGATGGCACCGCTACCCCAAAGGCTGGAAGCTGCGCCGCGCACTACTTCAATCGATGACAACAGCTCAGGATCGATAAAGAAGCTGCCTCTGTGACCGGCCGAGACATTCTGGCGCGCACCATCAATGGTTTGCAGCACCCGGCTGCCGGAAAGGCCCCGAATAGCCACGCCCTGGCTGCTGGCTCGTGGACCATTACTGATTTCGACGTTGGCCTCACCGACCAGCGTCTGGGCCACAGACGCCGCCTGCTGCTGTTGCAGAGCCTCGGTTTCTATCACTGAAATATGCCGCCCGGTCAGCTCAACCGGTACCTCGCTGCGGGTGGCCTGCACCACATGCAGCGGCAATTCGGCAACGGCTTTTTGTTCAGAAGCAGAGGCTTGGCCTTGCTCTGCATTGGCGGTGGAGGTTGTCAGCGCGGCAAGAACCGCCAACGCCAGAGAGGATTTGTGCATGCTGTTTACTCCGCGTAATCGATGCCAGGTGGCCACGGGCTTCTATCCGGGTGGCTGCTGGCAATTTTTTATCGCAAGCACAATATCTGAGTATTCACTTTAGATCAAATAATAATTATTATCATTTGCATTGTCGTTTATATTGATCAAGATCAATCCTTTGTCGCATCACGCCGGAGCCCCTATGAGACGTTTTACTGCCACATATTGCTTGCCACTGCTTGCCCTGTTTGCCCCCCTGACCATCCCGGCACATGCCGCTGATACTGTCAGAACAGGCTTTGTCAGCCCTGATACAGCAGCAACCGAAACCCCGGCCAGCGCCCAGCGGATCATCAGCGCCGGGGCCGGTGTGACTGAGCTTATTCTGGCGTTGGATGGCGCCGGACTGCTCGCCGCTGTGGATGTTACCAGCACTGTGCCCGCCAGCCTGAACGCCTTGCCAAGAGTCGGCTATCACCGCCAGCTTGGCAGCGAAGGTTTGCTCTCTCTGGGCGCCTCTGTGCTGATTGGCTCCGAAGCCATGGGCCCCAAAAGCACCCTGGATACAGTGCAAAGCGCAGGGCTTGAGGTGATGGTGCTGCCCACAGCCACCGACGCCAACACTCTGGTAGCCAACATTCAGGCCCTTGGCGAAAAGCTGGGTAAAGCGGAGCAGGCCAATGCGCTCAGTAAAGGGGTTGAAGATCGCCTCAATGCGCTGAGTAACACCCAGGTGAATGGTCGGGTTTTGTTTGTGCTGCTGCAATCAGGCCGTCCGGCCCGGGTAGGCGGCAAAGGTACCGCCGCCGACAGCATCATAAAGCTCGCCGGTGTGAACAATATCGCTGACTTTGAAGGCTACCGGGATGTATCGGCCGAAGGCCTGCTGATGATGGCGCCAGAGCTTATTCTGGTGGCCAGCCGCGGCGAGGCAGAGATTTCCGCAGCCACCCTGCTTGAAGAAATTCCGCTGCTCGCCCATACGCCAGCCGGTGAGAAAGGGGCAATCCAGGTGCTGAGCGCCGCCGCCCTGATTGGCGGTGTGGGGCTTGGCGCCATCGATGCGGCCGAAGCGCTGCAAGCCCATTTTGTACGGAAAGATTGATATGCACTCTGCCCCAACCTCGACCCGCAAGCGGCTGACAGTGCCTTTGCTGCTTGGGCTGCTTGGCCTTTGCAGTTTGGTGTCGCTGAGCACAGGTCCACTGGCGATTGCCCCGCTGCATGCCCTTGGCGGGCTGCTGGATACCTTGCTGCCATTCGAGCTTGCCAGCCTTGCGCCCCACGAGCGGCTGATTATCGAAAATGTGCGGCTGCCACGCACCCTGCTTGCCATGGCAACGGGCGCCATCCTCGCCATGTGCGGCGCCGTGATGCAGGGGCTGTTTCGCAATCCGCTGGCCGATCCGGGGATCATCGGCGTCTCCTCCGGCGCTGCGCTGGGCGCCGCCATTTGTCTGGTGCTCCTGCCCACAGCCCCCGCCATCAGCGTGCCTGTTTTTGCCTTTATGTTTGGTCTGGCAACCACAGTGCTTATCTACAAACTCGCCAGCCACAGGGGCAGCACCTCGGTGGTGCTTTTGCTGCTGGCGGGGGTAGCAGTGGCGGCACTCGCCGGGGCTGGCATTGGGCTTTTGAATTACATCGCCAGTGATACCGCACTGCGGGATTTGAGCCTGTGGCAGATGGGCGCCATCTCCGGGGCCAATTGGCACTATGCCATCCTCACCCTGGTCACTGTGGTGCTGCTTTATGGGCTGCTCAGACGTGATGCCAAGGCGCTGGATGCACTGCTGCTTGGCGAGAGTGAAGCACGGCACCTTGGCATAGATACCCAAAAGCTGAAGCGGCGTTTGGTCATGCTGTGCGCCCTTGGTGTGGGGGTAGCGGTGGCAGCCACCGGCATCATAGGTTTTATCGGTTTGGTGGTGCCTCATCTGGTACGGATGATAAGTGGTGCCAGCCATCAAAAACTGCTGCTGCAAAGTGCCCTTGCAGGCGCCCTGCTGCTGGCACTGGCGGATATTCTAGCCCGCACCCTGCTGGCCCCCGCCGAAATGCCGGTGGGCCTGGTCACGGCGCTGCTGGGAGCACCGTTCTTTATCTTTTTGCTGCTCAAACAGCGCCACAGACTGGGTTAGGAGAAAACAGATGCTGACGGTTTCCAATCTTAGCTTCGGCCCCTCTCATCAAAGGGTGCTGAGTGATATCAAGCTGTCGCTGCAACCGGGCAAGGTGTATGGCCTGCTTGGCCCCAATGGCGCGGGCAAGTCGACGCTGCTGAAACTGCTGTGCCGGGAACTTATCCCAAGCAGCGGTGACATTGCGCTGGATAATATTGCGCTGACAATGTGGCCAAGGCTTGAGCTCGCCACCCGCCTCGGGGTGCTGCCACAGCAAGCGCAGTTGGACTTTCCGTTTCAGGTGGCAGAAGTGGTTGAAATGGGGGCCTATCCACTGTCGCTGTCACAGTCGCAGCTTGCAGGCTGCGTCAGCCAAAGCCTTGCTGCCGTTGGCCTTGACGGCTTTGAGGAGCGCCAATATGGCAAACTCTCCGGCGGTGAGCGCCAACGGGTGCAACTGGCACGGGTGCTGTTGCAACTGAGTCAAACCGACAGGGGCATTCTGCTGCTGGATGAACCCACCTCGGCGCTGGATCTCGCCCACCAGCATAAGGTGCTTAAGCTTGCCCGGTGCCTTGCCCGCGAACGCAATTTTATCGTGGTGGTGGTGCTGCACTGCCTGAACCTTGCCGCCGAATACTGCGATGGTATTCATGTTCTCGATAACGGCAGGCTCAAACTCAGTGGCAGTCCGGATGAATGCCTGACACCGCAAAATATCCATGCCGTGTGGCATTATCAGCCGAGCCGCTTTGTGGCGGAGGATGGCCGAACGCTGCTGTTCTGACCCGCTGCTGCTTTGGCCCAGCTTAGCCGCTGCGTTGTTTCCTGATAGGCAGCCTGCTTAGAAACCGGGAAGCAATAGCATCAAAACCAAGGGATAGGCTTCTACGCTCCTGATTCAATGGCTTTCATCCGGCCACGCTTTGTGGCCATTCCCCCATTTCAAGGAGAAAGCCACATAATGGAACCTTTATTTGTATCAGCCCGATCGCTGATGCTCACCAGCCTGGCTGCGCTGGTGCTGAGCGCACCTGCCTTTTCGGCAAACAGCCTTACTGGCAAAGCCGAATCAGAGATCGCTGAGATGTCACTGAATTCCCCCGATGGCAGCATTCAGGCCACCCTGAGTTATGGTCAGCAGCTCGCGCTCAGCGCCAGTATCGATGGCACCAAGGTGCTGCTGCCCTCCACTATCGCCATGAGTTTTAGCGACGGACGCGCTTTCGGGCCAGACGCCGAGCTTAAAGGGCAGCATCGCGGCAGCAAAGATGAGATTATCCGGCCGGAAGTGGCAGTGCGAAGCGCCAGTATTCCCAATCAATACAATAGCCTGACGCTGGAGTTCACCCAGGGGTTCGACCTGGAGTTAAGAGCCTTCAATCAAGGCATTGCCTACCGCTTTGTCTCCCATCTTAAGGGCAAGCGCGAGCTTGCCAGCGAGCAGAGCGAGTTTCAGTTTGCCTCAGGCAGCTTTGCCTATTTCCCCTACGAAAAGCACTTTCGCACCGCCACCCAACCCAGCTTTACCCCGGTGGCGGTCAAGGCCATCGATGGTGATGAGCTTGGCAGCCTACCAACCTTGGTGGTGGCAAACGGCATCAATGTGCTGCTGACAGAAACCGACCTGCAAAACTACCCCGGCCTGTGGATTAAGGGTGATGGCAAGGGAGGCCTGTATGGCGTGCACCCTCAGGATTTGGATAAAGACGGCAAGGAGCTTAGCCGCATCGCCACAATTGATGGGCCGCGAAGCTTCCCCTGGCGCATTCTCGGCCTTGCCCGCAGCGACGCTGCGCTGATGGACAATCAGCTGAGTTATCTGCTGTCCGAGCCCTCCCGCATCGACAAGCCAGACTGGATTAAGCCCGGCAAAATCGCCTGGGACTGGTACAACGAAAATAACCTCAAAGGCGTGGATTTCGACGCTGGCATCAACACCCAAACCTACAAGTACTACATTGATTTTGCGGCCAAGTTTGGCATTGAGAACATTCTCATCGACGATGGCTGGTCGACCCACGAAGATGTGCTCACCGTACTGCCCGGCATCGACATGCAGGAAATCATCCGCCACGGCAAAGCCAAGGGCGTAGACGTGCAGCTGTGGGTGCCCTGGAGCGGGCTCGACAAGCAGATGGAAAAAGCGATGAAACGCTATCGCGACTGGGGCATCACCGGCCTTAAAATCGACTTTATGAACAGCGACAGCCAGTCGATGGTTAATTTTTACTGGCGCGCCGCCGCCATGGCCGCCAGGTACCAGTTGATGGTGAACTTCCACGGCTCATACAAACCAGCCGGTATTCATCGTACCTACCCCAACGTGATGACCCGCGAAGGGGTAAAGGGGCTTGAAAACCACAAATGGTCCAACGTGATCACCCCAACCCATAACCTGCACCTGCCCTTTATCCGCATGATTGCCGGCCCCATGGATTACACCCCGGGCGCCATGCGTAACGCCCACCTTAAAAACTTCAACAGCGTGTTTTCACGCCCCATGAGCCTTGGCACCCGTGCCCATCAGCTCGCCATGTATGTGCTGTACGAAAGCCCGCTGCAAATGCTGGCCGATACCCCCTCAAGCTACCTGGCCGAACCTGACATTCCGGCCTTTATCAGCCGCATTCCCACTGTGTGGGATGAGTACCGGGTGCTGCACGCATCCATAGGTGAATACCTGATGCTGGCGCGGCGCAGTGGTGACAGCTGGTATATAGGCGCCATGACCAATGAGCAGCCGCGCACCCTCGAAGCGAGCCTCGATTTTTTGCCAGCAGGCAAATACCGCCTGAGTCTGATGCAGGATGGGGTGAACGCAAGCCGCCACGCCGAAGACTATCGCTTCAGCGAGTCAGTGATAGACAGCGGCGCCCCCCTTACCATTCCCATGGTGGGCGGCGGCGGATTTGCGGCCATACTGACGCCGCTGTAATCGGCAGTTGCCTAGAGAAAAGAGAGCCAAAAGAAAAAGGAACCAAAAGAAAAGGGAGCCGTTGGCTCCCTTTTCAATTCCAGCTTCGTACTTACGTCAGGCATGTACTTGCGCCAGGTATGCACTTGCTCCGGATATGCACTTACGCCAGGTACGCAAGGGCTTGCTCCAGGTCGGCTATCAGATCTTCACTGTCCTCCAGCCCAACTGAAATGCGCATATCCCCCAATGACAACCCCATGGGCTCGAATTGCGCCGGAGTCATCTCTTTCAAATAGCTGATGGCCGGGGCAAAGATCAGGCTCTCGTGGCCACCCCAACTGACCCCGATGCGAAACAGTTTAAGCCCATTCACAAAGCCCTTGATGGCATCAAGGTCGGTCGATGCGAGCCGAAACGCCATCAGGCCGGTAAAGCCGCGCATCTGCTGCCTTGCGAGCGCATGTTGCGGGTGCGACTCAAGCCCGGGGTAACTCACCGACGCCACCTTGGGGTGGGACTCAAGATACTTGGCCAGCTTCAGCGCCGAGGCCTGATGGCGCTCAAGCCGCAGCGGCAGGGTGCGCAGGCTTCTCAGTAAAAACCAGGCCTCCATCGGCGCCATCTTGGCCCCCAAAAGCTCAAACTCGTTGGCGATAATGGCATCGATTATTCTGGCGCTGCCCATGAGCACACCGCTGACGATATCGCTGTGGCCGCCAAGGTATTTGGAGCAGGAGTGCACCTCCAAATCCACCCCCATGGCCAGCGGCTTTTGATACACAGGGGTAGCCCAGGTGTTGTCTATCATGCTGGCTAAGCCCCGCGCCTTCGCAAGGGCAGCGATGGCAGCGATGTCCTGCAAGCCGAACACCCCGGATGAGGGGCTCTCAAGATAAATCAGTGTGGTGTTTGGCCTGATGGCGGCAGCTATCTCATCGACTTCGCCGCCGACAAAACTCACCTCAAGCCCAATGCGGCTGTTAAGGTAATCATCCAGCAAGCGCACCGAGGGGCCATAGGCGTTACGCACGCAAATGATATGGCAGCCGGGGCGAACAAAATGCAGTATGCCTGCGGCAATCGCGGCCATGCCAGAGCCAAACAGCTTGGCCTTGTCGGCGCCCGCGAGCTGGGCCAGTTTTTGCTCGGCCTGCACCACGGTTGGGTTATGACCACGGGTGTAGATGGCGTTATTTATCTTGTCATCGAAGGCGCTGTCGATAGCCTGCCAACTGGCAAAGGTGAACAGCGAGTTTTGATAGATGGGCGGCACCACGGCGCCAAAGGTTTCGCTGGCAATGGCATCGTCATGGCACAGGGCGGTGGCAAGCCCCAGCGGGTCTGTTGCAGAGTCCTTCATTGTGTATTCCTGAAAAAGGCCGGGGTTATGCAGGTCTGATAAACCCGGCCCAAGGCAAGGCTTAGAGCGACATTGGCAGCGGCGCTTTGCCATCCCAATACTGACTCATCAGCTCTGCCCCATTTTTAATAAGCCGGATTTGCTGCCCATCGCCCTTGCGCTCGGTGCAGATATCAAAGTCATCATCAAAGGCGCGAATATGGCGCAAACACATCTTATCCCAGCTTTGCGGCAGACGGGGAGCCAGGGTCATGGATTTAAAGCCGGTGGGCTCGATGGCAAACAGCCCCTCGGTCACGACCCGCGCATAAAGCCCTGATTCGGCTGACAGATGGCGCTGGCCACCCTCGGGCCAGGCCTCCACAGCGTAGGGCACGTGCTCACCGAGCAAACGCCGCTGGCTGTAATATTTGAAATAGGCCATGGCAGTATCGGTTTCACCGGCGGCGAAAATGCCGCGAAACGCATACAGGGTTGCCCTGTCCCAGAAGGTCTTGTCGCCGGACTCGGTGTAGATGCCGTTCTCGTTCCAAAGCTTGTCTGACAAGAGCGCAGCCAGAGTGCCAGGCTTGCGCTCATCAAACCCCATCACCAGCGGCAGCGCAATCCAGGCGCGCAGCTTGTCGTTGCCATCGTAATATTGATAGGTATCAAAGCCTTCCACCGTAGCAGCAAAGTAGCTGTCAATGGCAAGGCGCAGCGTAGCCGCCTCAGCATCCAGCCCTTTGGCGGTATCTTCCTGCCCCAGCGAGCGGTAGAGATTCGCTGCCGATTTAAGCGCAGCGAAGCCGAGCATATTGGTGCTGAGGTTCACCTTGCCCGCCGGGAAACGGCCTTCGAGCTCATCGGTGTCGGATGCGATAACTCCCTCGGGCGTCTTCTGGCGACGGTTGTACTCAAGGCACCAGTCAATCAGAGGTAATAGCTCTTTCGCCTCGGCCACGCTGCCACGGGCCAGCGCATAACGGCCGGCACCATAGGCCACCATGGCGCAGTCGCCCCTGTCCCCCACGCCAGCCCAGATATCCTTACCTTCGGCGATGATGGATGAGGGCAGTGGGCGGTAGTCAGGATTCATAAAACGGGCGAAGTGCCGGAAACTGTTCATGGCGGAGTGATTGCCGTTGGCATCGCCCAAAAACGGAAAGAAGGGGTTTACATATTCGGCCTGATCGTTGGCCCAGATAGCGGCGTAGTAGCGGCTGCCGCCTGGGCCGTGCATCAGCCCACCACGGGTGCGAAAAATGCTTTCGGTCGCCCGCAATTTGGCAAAGGCAAACATCTGGTTTATCACAGGATCCGGCGTCTCCAACACCAGATTGCGATTAAACTCAGCCACTTTGGCGGCGCGTTTTTTCAGGGCATCGGTTGCCATATCGACATTGAGCCCGGCAAATCCCGGCTCCTGCTCGGCGCGGCCACTGAAGCGCAGCGCAAAGGTCACGGCCTCACCTGGGGCGAGAGTGAGGGTAAGCGGCTGCCCGCCATTAGCCTTGGCCGCCGGGTCAAAGGCGCCCTCGAGGGTGAGTATGTAGCTGCCATACACGCCTTCGGCGGCCTTGGTTTGCTCCTGCTGCGAGGGTAGATTTACCGACAAAGAGATAGCCTTGTCACCACGGTTTTTAAGCTGGTACTGCTCGTAAAAACTCGCCTCTGTGACGTCCGGTGCCATAGAGACAGACAGCTGCAACCCGCCGCCTTTCTTGGCTTCAAGCGCTTCGGTTTCCAGCGCCTCAGCCTCCAGGATCAGGGCGCCATTAAAAGCGACCTTACGCAGCTTGAATATCTGTAGCTTATCGCCAACGCGCACCTCAGGCATGGCATCGAAATCGCGGATAAGGCTGGCGTGGGTGTCGTTGGGAAGGGTGCGCAGCATGGGCCACACCAGTTTGCGCGACAAGATAAGCGAGCCATCCGCCGCCGCACCATAGCGGATAATGGCCGCAAGCTGCTCGCCAGCCATCTCCAGATGATCTTCATGGGCATCTGCCACCTGCCACTCAATACCCGAATCATTAATCTGCCAGCGGTCTTGGGGCGTGGGGAGCTCTGGTACAGCGACGGGCTTGACCTGCGGCCGCGTTTGAGCCTGGGCAGGGGTGAGCAGCGGGGATAAAAGGCAGCACAATGCCAATGCAAGGGAGCGGCGCATGGTTGCAATCTCCATAGGGTTATTTTAATTGGTTTTTAACAGCTTACAGACGTTTGATTTCTGACTGGGCCTAAGTGCCAGCATGCCAGTTGCCCGCAGGGACGACGTGCGTTTTCCCCGCTTCCAGTTCCCGAAAAAGGTTATGCGCGCATCTTTTGGGTGCGGGCGCGAAACTCCTGTGGCGTCATTTTGAGTTCGCGCTGAAAGATGTCGTAAAAGCGGCTGATGGAGCCAAACCCCGCCTCAATGGCAATGTTCAGCACCCCACGCTCGGTATCCACCAGCAAGGCCTGTGCATGTTGCAGTCGCAAACGGTTGATGTACTGCTTGATGGAGATTTTCATCACCTTGTTAAACAGCTTCATGGCGTAGTTGGGGTGCAGCCCGGTGGCGGCGGCCACGTTATCGACGGTGATTTTTTCATCGTAGTGCTCAGCGATGTACCTGAGCATGGTATCTATGTGGAACAGCCCCGAGACCGGGCTTTTGAGCTCTCGGGGCACCTCCTGCTCGGCCAGGCCAAAATGGGTGTATTTCTCCACCGACATTCGCCGGATGCGGCAGCGGATTTCACTCACCACCTGAGCGGTGAGCGCCGGGTCGCCCCGGGTCAGGTCCTGCTCCCACTGACGGGTAAGCTCATAGTCGCTCAGGTGCAGCTTGTCCGACACCAGCACCTCGCCCCGCAGCAGCAAGCCGACAAACTCAGATGGGAACTTCCACGACTGAAAGGCCTGCAGCGGAATATAGACATTGACCATATAGCCATCGCCCTGGCTGGCGATCATCTGGTGGGGAATCGACGCCCAGAAGATGATCATCTTGCCCTCTGGCACGCTTATCTTGTGGCCATTAATCAAATAATCAGCGGAGCAATCAAATAGATAATTAATTTCCACATGGCCATGCCAATGGCTGTGCGCCATGATTTCGGGCTGATGTACCTGAAAACCGAACTTGTGTTCGCTGGCCTGGGTAACGAGGGGGCTGGCGTTGTCAAAGGCGATGCGGGTTATCCAGTCTTGCATGGCGATGGCTCTTATGATTTTTTTGCTCATACTAAACATTGCATACAATCTACTCAATCAGCAGCTGAGTTTTCAGGAATAAAAGTGCTGATTTCAGGAGATAAAGCTTCGGGAAATAAAGCTTCGGGAAATAAAAAAGGCCGTCAATGACGGCCAGCAAAATGAGACAAGGTCTCTGATAATCCTGGTAAATCAGCATGCCAGGAAAAGCCGGCGCCCCCGGGAAGGCAGGTGCGCCAGCAAGGCTCGGGCCTAGAAACGCGCCCGCAGGCCGAGAGAGAAACGCCTGCCATAGCTGGCGGCGTAGGTGATATGGGATGGGTCTGCCAAATACTCGGTGTAGACCTTGTCTTCGAGGTTGGTGACATCGGCAGTCACGGTAAAGTTATCGTTGATGTCGTAACTCATGCTCATATCCAGCCAGCTGCTGGCATTGGCCCAGCGCTCTTCGGCAAGCCAGTCGTTATCCACCCAGGACCAGGCTTCACCCAGATAAAAGCCCGAACGGTAGTTGTAGGCAATACGCGCCTCAAAGCCGTCATGCTCGTAAAAGGCCACCAGGTTGTACTGGTCGTCCGAGAGGCCAGGAAACGGCTTGTGATTGCCTTCATCATCGGTTTCGGCCGAAACACTGTCGTTGTAGGTGTAGTTGGCCTGGATCCCAAGGCCCTCAAAGGGCAGCAGGGCATCGAAGGTTTGCAGCCAGGCGATTTCAAAGCCGCGGATAAGCGAGCTTCTGTCGTCATTGTAGGGGCGCCACACTTCAAATGGCTGACCGCCAATCTCTTCCTGAGTTTTGTCCCATTTAATAAAGCTGGCCACATCCTTGTAGAAGGTGGCGAGCGCCAGGGTGCCTTCATCGGAGTAATACCATTCCAGCGCAGTATCGAACTGATCCGCCGTGTAAGGCTTAAGATCCGGCACCGACATCTCAAGATATCGCACGCCCTGCTCGTTCGGGGTAATGCCGATATAGGTATAGGGCGACAGCTCCCACAGCGATGGGCGCGAGATAACTTGCGACCAGGACGCCCGCAGCACCAGCTCGTCGGTCACATCCAGCTTGGCGTTGATACTTGGCAGCCAGTTATCGTAGCTGTAATCCTCGGCCACCGGCTGGGTTGCCATCCAGCTGTCATCCACAGGATCGCCATTGGCATCGAACTCCAGCTTATGGATGTTCTGGGTGTAACCACTGGAGGTAACATCGGTGCGAACGTACCTCAGGCCCAGGTTCACCAGATACGGCATATCAAACACACTGTCGGTCAGGTTGGTTTCAACATAGGCGTTAAAGATGTTCTCTTCGATGCTGAAGGTTTGCGCCAGCTTAAGCTCAGGCTGCAACAGCGCCGCCGCAGCCGGGTCGAGGGTGGCGAGATAATCGTACAGGGCATCCACATCCACGCTGGCCCAGTCATCGGGAATATTGGCATCTATGCCGTTCATAAAGTCGTTGATACCGCCCGGCAGCATCACGCTTGAGGGCAGCTGCCACCACTCATGGCCGTAAAAATTCACCAGCGCCGAGGACGGGGCATTCACCTTATCGAGGTTTTCACCGGCAAAAATTGATGGATTAACCGAGCGGAAAGTCAGGCGATCTTTCTTCTGGGTATCGTACCCCACGCCAAACATCAGCTTGCTGAAGAGCCCCTCGTTTTCCCACACTCCATCGAAGGCAAAGTGGCGGGTCTTGTCTTCCACCCCAATGCCATCGCTGTTGGTATACCAGGCGCCAAAGGTGCCGTCCGGAGTTACTGGCTCAGACAGCAGAATATCCGGCACATCGCCGCCCGAGGTCCAATCGACGCTGGCACTTTGAATGCCGGAACGTGCGACTATGTATTTGTTATCACCATTGTTTTCGTTTTTGGCGCGGGACTCGGCCATATCCAGGGTCAGGGTCAGGTCGTCCAGCATCCAGGCAAAGTTAAGCCCGAGCTGCCAGGTGGTGTTGCGCCTTGGGCTTCGGGTATCGACTATGTCCATCAACGCCGGACCTTCCCAGGCGAGACGGTCGGCCCAGCCATCGTCGCCGATAAGCGCATCTGTGTAGGTGCCGTTGGGCGCAGGCAGCCACCACTCGGAGTAAGTCACCACAGACAGCTGCTTGCCACGGGAGTCGATATCGTACTGGCTGTAGAGACCATCGAGGGTAATGTCGAGGTTATCAAGCGGCCGGTATTGCAGCGCAAAGGTGCTGCCGGTGCGCTCACGCTCATCTTCATAGGAGGTGAGCTGCACATAACCCGGGAAACGGGCATTGGCATATTCCACATTGCCGTCTGCGCCAATATCCACCTCGCGGGCGTGGAACGAAGCGGCGCCATAGGCGTCGTGACGGTTGGTGTATTTGGAGTGGGTCAACGAAAACAGCGCACCAACCGTATCATCAAGGAAGGTGTCGGAGATCAGCAGTGAGGCGCGGGGATCCAGGCTCTCGGCCCGCTCGTTGTAGGCGCCGCGCAGGCTGCCCGCCAGCACAAATTCGCCCATATCCAGCGGCCGGGCGGTTTTCACGTCGATTACCGCGCCTATGCCGCCCTCGGTGAGGTGCGCCTGGGGTGTCTTGTGCACCTGCACCTGACTAATAAGTTCAGAGGCAATCACATCATAGTTGAAGTCGCGGGACGGGTTATCCGACGCCAGCTTACGACCATTGAGGGTAGTGATATTGTAATTGCCGGTCAGGCCGCGCACCGTGACTGTCTGGCCTTCGCCGTTACTGCGACTGACGCTGACCCCGGGGATCCGCTGCAGTGCCTCGGCGATGTTTTCATCGGGGAACTTGCCGATGTCTTCCGCGACGATGGCATCCACCACGTTGTCGGCCAGCTTCTTGATTTCCTGGCCTTCTTTTAAACTGCTGCGGATGCCGCGCACCTCAATCACTTCATCCACGGCCTGCTTATCGCTGGACTCTTCTGCGGTGCTTTCGGTGGTTTTGTCGTTAGTGTCCGGCTCTGCGCCCCAGGCGGGCAATATGGCCCCCGCCAGCGCCCAGCCAATGGCCAGCGCCAAAGTGTGTTTTTTCATGGTTATCCTGCCTCTTGTTGGGTGTTGCCCCAAGACGCTGCGATACCACGGCAACGATGTGGGGTTGGTTGCTGCCTCACGGCATTGCCCCTATTTAGCGGCCCGACTAAAGCGCACGACATCCGGAACCCAAAGTTCTGTTTCCCGATTGCTAACCAAACACAACGCACTGAAATCCATGTGCTTATCTCATTCCCGGTTTTGGCATAGTTGTTCCCGAAAGCGGGCCTGCGCGCCTTGGCGACCCCACTGGCATTTGCTAGAGTCGGGGAAACACAAGAAACGGACGTCGATGTGACCCCCTCTCCCTTTGCGTTATCCCGCCACTCAACAAGAGGCGTTGCCCGTCGTGCCCGCAGTCTGCTGGCCGGACTGATGCCACTGATGTTGATAAGCCCCGCCGCGCAGGCTTACGAGCCAAACGAAGGCCACCACAAGCTGACTCAGGCTGCCTTTGACGTGCTGGAAAAGTGCAATATGCCGCTAAGCGCCGAGCTTAAACAGCAGGTGATGGCTGGCAACCTGGCCATGGACAAGGGCGCGGGTAAACTGCCCGATACCCTGATGGACAGCGACCAGGCCAAGGCGCTTTACCCGATGAAGGTTCGGATCCATAACTGGCATTTTTATCATCCGGATAAGACCTCGGACGCCCAGCGGCTGTCGGGCAAAACGGATATGTCGATGGCAAGGCTATGGCAGGCAGGCGTCACAGGGCTTACGGAGGCAGACAGCAGCCAGCAAGGCTATTATCTCGGCGCGTTAATCCATCTGATCCAGGATGTGACCGTACCGGCCCATACCGCGCCTGTGTATCACGGTCCGAAAATCATCGCCTGGAAACCTGAGTTCGCGCCGCTGGTGAGTTACCTCGGCTGGGGCTTTCGCGGCCTGTTCAGTATCAGCGACCCCATAGATACCTGGCCGGTTTCGACGCTGACCGGTATGCGTTGCCCGCAGCTCGATGGGATAGCGTCCGGGCCTGGCGTCAGCGCTGCTCTAAGCCAACTGCGGGACACCACGGCCAGACAAACCCTGACGGCACTGAGTGCGCCCATGGCAGGCTGCAACCAGCGCTGGGGAATTTTTTGGCAACAGGATATCGGCCACAAGTATTTTTCTGGCTATAACCAGCAGCTAAAACCCATTGATAAAATGGGGGATTTCACCATTAACGACCAAAGATGTACCCCTGACTATCAGGGCTTTGTTGCCGGCCGCCACAAGGCGGCAGTGGACGCCACCGTGGTGGCGCTGGGGATATGGCTTAAGCAGTCCGGCGCCCTCAATCGGTCCGGTTCATAAAAGCTTCGAGGGCATCGGCAAGTTTGGATACCCCCGATGTGAGTTTGCTTTGGGGGCGGCTAACCAGCAGCTTTTCTTCGGCGCGAAACAGCGCGCCGCTGCTGCTGTAACCAAGCCAGGGCCAGGGCTCAGACTCCCAGCGCCTTAAGATTTCCGTGACCTTGCCCTGATAGGCCCAGGGCATACTGGCAAGTTCACTGTCGGGTTTCACAATCAGGCTCGCCAGGGTTTCGCCAAACAACATGCTGGCGCCTACGCCTTCGCCGCCATAGCCGCCGATAAAGGCAAGGCCTGTGGTGTTATCAAAAATAGCGTGGGGCCTGAATCGGCGCGACAGCGCAAGGCAGCCGCCCCAGCCGTGGGTCAGTTCAACCCCCTTGAGGGCCGGGAAAAAGGCGCTGAGCAGCTCACTTCGAAGGTCAAACATATCGCCCATGGGCGGCTCACCCAGACGCCTTGGCTGAAAGCCAAAACGGGTTTTAACCGCGCCGCCAAAGCCATAGCCACCGCGGGCACCAAACACCAGACGGCCATCATGGCTGCGCTGACCATAGGTGATAAGCCGCGAGGCATCGGCAAAGGTCTGCCTGCCGTCGAGGCCAATGCTCTGCCACTGCGCCTCGTCAAGTGGCTCGGTTGCACAGAGCATGCTGAATATCGGCAAACTGGTGTTGCCATCAAGCCCCAGCAGCCGCTGATAACCTTCGAGCGCCGAAACCAGAATATTGGCCGTGACACTGCCTTTGGCGGTCAGTGCCTTTTGCCGCTCCTGCTGCGGCTGAACCTCAGTCACGGCGCTCTGCTCATAGAGCTTCACGCCCAGAGTTTCGACTACCCGGGCAAGCCCCCGAACCAGTTTTAACGGCTGCACCCTGGCGCAATGCGGGGTAAAAATTGCCGCCTCAGTGGCGGGTAAATTCAGCGCCTTTTTTGCATCATCTGCCTCGAGCCAGCGGATATCTGAGTCATCAAAACCGGAGGCACGAAAGTGCTCAAACTCGGCCTTTAAGCGCTTAAGCTGCTGTGGGTAGCGCGCCGCCACATGCAAATTGCCGCCATGGTGAAAATCGCAGTCGATACCGAGGCTGGCCAGCAGACTACCGCCCTTCGCCACAGTGCCTGTGATAAGCTGCCTGGCGCGGTCGCGACGCTCGCCATCCAGCATCGCCAAATAGTCGATATCGCCGCCAAAACTGCCCATAAACCAGCCGCCATTTCGACCGGAAGCGCCCTCACCGGCCATGGCCGCTTCCAGCACCACGACATTGAGGCTCGGATTAAAGCGCTTCAGAAAATAGGCGGTCCACAGCCCGGAATAACCGGCGCCGAGAATGCAGACATCGGCTTCGATATCGCCTTCAAGGGCAGGCTTTGGGGCCATGGTTTCGCCAAGGGTATGGGCCCACAGGCTCTCGTTCAGGCCGCCAGCCGGGATCACGACTCGACTCCAAGCAAAGCTTTAACTTCATCCAGATGGGTATCCATCCAGGCGCTGCTGATGGGGCCCCAGGTACGCACCCGGTAGTAACCGGCGTTGTGGCGCTCGCCGTCCTGGACAAACTCCACCTCGATACCTATATCGCCAAAACTGGCAATGGCGTCCTGCAGGGTACGCCTGGGCATACCTGTGAGTTTACCCAGCGACAACAGGTTGTGGCGCTCATCGTCCATCAGGTGCGCCAGGTACAATTTTCGCAGAAAGGCTTTATGCTGCTTGCTCACTTGAGGCTCGCTGTCGATGTCTTTGGCCATGGCTCACTCCTGAACGTATTTCCCTCAAATTACGCGAATTTTCGTGACTTACCAAGCGTCTTCGCTTCGCTGCTGCCCCAACAGAGTGTTTGGCCAAACCGCTGGATTTATATGAGTTTTCACTGTTATATTGCCAAACATCCCAGAAAATGTGGCAAGGATGAAACAAATGCAGGAACAAGATGCCATTTCGCAGCCATTCCTGTTGCCGGAGCAAGACTGGAGCCCCTTCGATGCGCCCGAGCTGATGCCGGTGGATAAGCGCTATCCGGGCATGCTGCTGGCCAGCACGGCCGTCGGCTTTTTGGTGGTACTCGCCGCCATCAGCCTGTTTTTAATCTTCACCCACGCAGGTGCCATGCCA
Source organism: Shewanella khirikhana (assembly GCF_003957745.1). Taxonomy (NCBI): domain Bacteria; kingdom Pseudomonadati; phylum Pseudomonadota; class Gammaproteobacteria; order Alteromonadales; family Shewanellaceae; genus Shewanella; species Shewanella khirikhana. Next base: position 3,178,979 of record NZ_CP020373.1, read on the forward strand.
CTTTTGATAGTGAACGGCATTGGCGCAAGCCTGTGTGCACTGGTGCTGTGGCTGTGCCATCGCTGGGCCCACAGTCTTAGCTACGGCGTCTCGGCGCAGGAAGTCATCAGTCAGCAAGGCTTTTGGTGGCAGACCCGTACCGCCCTGCCCTACAGCCGCATTCAGCATGTGACCCTGTCCCAGGGGCCGGTGGAGCGCCGCTACGATTTGGCGTCGCTCAAATGCTTCAGCGCCGGCAGCGGCCGGGCCGAGATTGAGATCCGCGGCCTGACCATGGCAAGCGCCGAACGCCTTCGCGGTCATATTCTGGCCAAGGCCGGAGTGCGTGACGCATGAGTGATAATCCGTGGCAGCGACTGTCGCCCTGGTCTGTGGTCAGCTTTACCCTGGGCACGGCAAAAGGTGTGCTGACTCAAGGCTATGCACTGATCCCTATCGTTTTTACCGGCTGGAAACAGGGTTTCGACTCGCCGCTCGTGATTGGGGTGGCGCTGGCGGTGTTGCTTGGCATCATCAGCTACGCGCTTATCCAGTATGTTACCTACCGTTTTCGCCCGGGCGCAGACAAACTCGAGGTGCGCCGCGGGCTGTGGTTTATCCGCAAAGATGAGCTCCCCTTCGATAAAATTCAGAACGTCAGGCTGGATCAGCCGTTTTATTTCAAACCCTTAAAGCTGTGTACCCTGGTGGTGGAGACTGCGGGCTCCAAGAATGATGAAGTCAGCATTGCCGCCATGGAACTCGCTGGCGCCCAGCAGCTTAAATCCCATTTACTGGGCAAGCAGCGCCGCTTCGCAGAGGCAAATCAAACCGGCGCTGACGCCCTGGATGATGACGACAGTCTGCTACAGGACACTCAGGCTAACAATCTGGCTGACGCCGGGCAGGTGCTGGTCAAACGCTCGCCCAAAGAACTGATTATCTTCGGTTTGTACCACAATAACTTTGTCTGGTTTATGGTGTTTGCGGGCTCGATTATGGGCCAGCTGCCAATGGACAAAATCATCGAGTCACTGGGGCTGGAAGCGGCTTTGCAAATTAAGCAACAGGGACCGCTGATGGCAAGCCTCACCATGGCTGCGCTGGCGGTATTGGGCTATGTGCTGTTTTCGCTGCTGTCAGTGTTGTTCGCCTTTTTGAAGTATCACCCCTATCAACTGCACCTTGGCCCGCAAACAGAGCCGACTCTTGAGCGCAGCGGCGGCATTATTGCCCACCAGCAGGATGCGCTGGCGATGCGCCGGGTGCAGTTGCTGGAATTCAACCAACCGCCGATCGCCCGGCTGCTGGGGCGCTGGACCTTGTTTTTCCGCCAGGTGCAGGGCCACGAAGTGGAGCAGCACGTCAAGCTGCCGCTGCTGGTACCTGCGCTGACCCGCGAGGAGCTGAGCGAACTGCTCGATGCGCTGCCCGCCTTGCCCGGCAACAGTGACAAGCCCCCTGCCGCCGCAGAATTTCTGCCGATAAGCAGTGGCTGGCTCAGTCGCCGTTTGCTGCTGCCCGCACTGGTCGCGACCCTGGTGATAGCCTTTTCCAATAACTGGGTGGCGATAGAGCTGGCGCTGACCGCAGCAACGCTTACGGCGCTGGGGATGTGGCTCAGATACCGCCACTGGGGTTATCGCATGGGCGATGGCGTGATTTGGCATCGCAGCGGCCTGCTTGGTCAAAGCATTAAGCGGATTGCCCTGTGCAAGGTGCAGCACCTTGCCATAGTGCAGTCTCCGGGGCAGCGAAAGGCTGGCTTTGCCACCTTAAACATAGGTCTGGCCAGCGGCGAACTGCGCCTGCCCTGGATCCCCCTTGGCGATGCCAAAGCCATGGCAAAAGCCGCCCTCGACCGGGTTCGACCTGACAATCACAACTGGATTTAAGGAGCATTCAATGGCTGCATACCACTGGCAAACCGTTATCGACTTTTGGTTTGAAGAAATCAGCCCCAGACATTGGTGGCAAAAGGATGAGGCCTTCGATAACAGCATTCTGAGCCGCTTTGGCGACTGGCTGATTGCGGCAAAAAAAGGCGAGCTGTATCAGTGGCGTACCGAGCCTTTGGGACGACTCGCAGAAGTGATAGTGCTGGATCAGTTTTCCCGCAATATTCACCGCGACACCCCAGCCGCCTTTGAAGCCGATCCCATGGCGTTGGCGCTGGCCCAGGAGGCGGTTGCTCTCGGTGCCGACAAGGCCTTGCCAGCGCAGATGGTGCCCTTTTTGTACATGCCGTATATGCACAGCGAGTCGGCCGTCATCCATCAGGTCGCCATGACACTGTTTAACAGCGATGCGGCCCGAGGCAATCTGGAGTTTGAAATTCGCCATAAGGCTATCATCGACCGCTTCGGTCGCTACCCCCATAGAAACGCGATTTTAGGCCGAGAATCCAGCGACGAAGAGGAGGCCTTTTTGCAGCAACCTGGTTCTTCCTTCTAGGGTAACAAGGTGAAAATTCACCGGGTGAGCTAGACTCAAATCAGCTTACTTTTCAGTGCGGCACCAAAAATATTATCAAGCCGCCTTCTCCTGAGAACATAAGGCAAACATGGGTAACAAACATCGCCTTCCCCTTCCGCTGCTGGCGCTGCTGGCGGGAGGGATAACCACACCAGTGTGGGCAGACAGCATCAACGTAGGGGTGAGCTTTGCCATTCCCCCCTACGTTATTCAGCAAAACAACACCGGGCTTGAGCTCGAAATCTTAAAGCACGCGCTGGCACGGCGGGGTCATATGACGGTGGTGCATTACCGCCCCCTCGCCCGCACCTTTCGCGAGCTCAAAGAAGGCCAGCTCGATGGCATCATCAACACCCAGCCCCATATGCTCGATGGGGTGTTTTACTCTGAACCTGTCATTCGCTTTCACAACTGTGTATTTACCCTGGCATCCAGAGGCCTGTCGATATCCTCAATGTCAGACTTAAAGGACAAGAGCGTGGTGGCGTTTCAGCAGGCATCCAGGCTGCTTGGGGATAGCTTTGGCAACAGCATTGCCAAGCAGGAAAGCTACAGTGAAATTGCCGCCCAGCGGCACCAAATCCACCTGCTGTTCAAGGGGCGCACCGACGCCATTATCCTCGAGCGCAGTATTTTTGGTTATTACCGTAAGCAGGAAGTGGATGCGGGTTTCAAAGATGCACTGGTGGATGTCGATGAGCACTGCATCTTTCCACCACTGGATTACCGCTTCGCGTTTCGCTCAGAGCAAATCCGCGACGACTTTAACGCCGGATTCAGGGAAATCAGCGAAGACGGCACCCTCGACGCGCTGCGGCTCAAATACCGCGATATGTTAGCCCTGCCGGACGATGAATAAGTCCGGCAGGGCCTTTGGCTCTTTATAGCTATATAAGATTAAGATAAGCCGCGAGCCCAGCTGAGGTTCTGTGTTTTTCGCCCAGCCTTGCCTCAGCAAGCGACTAGCGGGGACACAGCGGCAGCAGCGGTCCGTGGACGGCAACATCCTTCATGCTGTAGTGGCCCTTAAGGTCGCGATACACCTTGGTGTGCCACACTTCGCCGTTATCGAGTTCAAACTCAATGGCGTAGTTCAGCCCGGCCACCACCTGGGTGCGCACTTCACGAATATCCTTCAGCCTGGCCGCCGTGTTCATCTGCCTGAGCACGGTATCCAGCGCCGCCCTGGCGTCGTCACTGACTTCTTCCTGACGATGCCAGCCGCCGGGTAAGCCATCGCCGGGGATACAATCTTTAATACCATCCTGAACCATTGCCATGTCTCCCTGAGTTGCTGCTTGCGCTGCCGACTCTTTCTGTACTGACGCTTGCTGTGTTGTTGCTTCCTGGGCAGACGCTTGCTGCGCCGCAGGCGAGTCAGCGACAGCTTGAGTATTCCCGGCTTTGTCGCCGCAGCCCGCCAATAACACCATGCCAAGCAAACCGATATAAATCCGATGCATATGCCACATCCTTATGTTCAAAGACGATGATGAATTTCCATTTTCATTTTTATATCAAACTATTGGGATGCCACTATTCGTGCCAGGGCAAAAACCGCCTTTAGGTTGACTGACGGGCGCAACTTTTGCGAGCCGCGCCAATAAAGCGCAAGCCCGGACAGGGCGCTTGCTGATATCAGATCAACCGGCTACATTGGCTGCCCATAACAATAACCAGCCGCCCTGTTTATGCAATCCAGCTTCTATCTGATGGCCGCCTGCTCGGCCATATTGATGGGCACCATAGGTATTATTGCCCGCCTGGGCGACCTCGATGCCGCCACCCTCACCTTTTATCGTCTGGCCCTCGGCGCCCTGGTGCTGATGCTGTTTGTGCTGATGAAAGGTCAGGGCAAACGCTTATTGGCCCTTCCCCATTGGGGCACTGTGCTTGGCGGCGTGCTGCTGGCGAGCTTTATCCTGTGCTTTTTAAAAGCCATCGAAACCATTCCCATGTCGCTTGCGATTATGCTGGTGTATCTGGCGCCTGCGGTAGCCGCCATCGGCGCCCACTTCCTGTTTAACGAGCGGCTGACAAAGGCCTCTCTGGGACTGGTGCTGCTGGCGTTTTTTGGCTTTGCCATGTTGCAGGAGTTTTCCCTCGACACCCAGGGCGCCGAGGCCGAAGGGCTGGGCTACGCCCTGGCCTGTCTCGCAGCCTACAGCGCGTTTATTTTGATAAACAAGCAGGTACCCGCCAGCGCAGATCCCTTTGCCAAAACCTGGGTGCAACTGTCGGTGGGCGCCCTTTGCTGCTTACCGCTGATCTGGCAGCTGCCGTTTCCCAGCGGCAACGACTGGTTTTGGCTGTCGATGGCAGCCTTGTTTCCCGGTTTTCTGGCGATACTTTTCGCGGTAAAGGCGATAGCCGCCCTGCCCGCCAAGGTGTTCGGCACCCTCGCCTATCTCGAGCCGCTGGTCGTGGTACTGGCTGGATTTTGGCTGTTTAACGAGCCCATGTCGGCACTTAAATGGGCTGGCTGCGGCCTTATTCTGCTGAGCGGCATTGCCCAGGCCCAGCTCGCCAGACCGCCTCGCCGCACTGGTCAAGCCAACGCCCATGGGGTAAGTTAAGCGGCAAAAATACAAGCCGCCTACCGGCAACTGAAGGAAGCATCCGTGAAATTATCAAGCCAAATCTGGGTGGCCGCAGCCGCGCTCACTCTGGCCTCCTGCGCCGCCACAACCGGCTCCACAGGTGGCCGCGATGGAACGCCTTATATCAGCGCCGAGCAAGCCGCCGCCCGCTCGGCACGGGTCAGCAATGTCAGCTACGAGTTGGATTTTTCGCTGACCGGCGAGCGTGAATTCAGCGCCACCAGCACTGTGACCTTCGATTTGGCCGATACCCTCTCGCCGCTGACGCTGGATTTGAATCAGGCCAGAGTCACCGGCCTTGCGATCAACGGCGCCAAGGTATACCCCAATTACAACGGCAGCTACCTTGTGCTCAATCCCAAGCTGCTTACCAGTGGCCAAAACCGCATTGAAGTGAGCTTCAGCCGCCCCCACAGCACCAATGGTGAGGGCCTGCACCGCTTCGAAGACCCGGTCGATGGCAAGGTGTATCTGTACTCCCATTTCGAGCCTGCTGCCGCCCAGCAGATGTTTGCCGTGTTTGACCAGCCAGACCTCAAGGCAAGCTATAAGGTCAGGGTGAAAGCTCCCGCCGACTGGCAGGTGATCACCACCATGCGCGAAACCAGCGTGACCGACGAGGGCAATGTAAAAGTGTGGGACTTCCCGGCCACGCCAAAGCTGAGCCCCTATAACTTCTCGCTGCACGCCGGCCCCTATCAAGTGTGGCAGGACAGCCGCGCCAAATATCCAATGCGCCTGTTTGCCCGCCAGTCCATTGCCGACAAGGTGAACCCGGAAGACTGGTTCCGCTACACGGCGCTGGGCATCGATTACTTTGAAGGCTACTTCGGTATCCCTTATCCCTTTAAAAAGTATGACCAGCTGCTGGTGCCGGACTTTTTGTACGGCGCCATGGAAAATGCCGCGGCCATCACCTTCTCTGAGTCGGGCTTTGTCAGCAGTGGCGAGATGAGCCTCAAGCAAAAGCAATCGCTTGCGGGCGTTATCATGCACGAAATGGCCCACCAGTGGTTTGGCGATCTGGTGACCATGAAGTGGTGGAATGGCCTGTGGCTGAATGAGAGTTTCGCATCCTTGATGGGCACCATGGCGCTGGAGAAGATCCCCGAATTCACCCATGCCTGGCAAAGCTTTTACGCAGGTGGTAAGCAGCGCGCCTACACCCAGGACAGCCTGGTGACCACCCACCCCATCGAAGTGCCCGTGCCCACCTCGGGTAACGCCTTTGATAATATTGATGCCATCACCTACCAAAAAGGTGCCGCCAGCCTGCGTCAGCTGAGCATTTTGCTGGGCCAGGAAACCTTCCGCCGCGGCGTTGCCAGCTACTTGAATGAGTTCAGTTACCGCAACGCGACCCTGGACGACTTTATTCAAAGCCTCGCAAAGGCCTCCGGCAAAGACCTGAACCAATGGACCCAGGACTGGCTGTATCAGCCCGGTGTAAACCATATTCAGGCCGAGTTCGATTGTGAGGGCGACGTTATCAGCCGCTTTAGCCTGCTGCAAAGCGCTCCGGCCGAGTATCCGGTGCTGCGGGAGCAAAAAGTGCAACTGGCGCTGTTCGATGCCGACCGCCATGGCCTGCACCGCGACCGGGTGGTGGAAGTCACCTTCAAGGGGGCTAAAACCGAGGTGCCTTCGCTGATTGGCAGGCACTGCCCCAAGCTTGTGTACCCCAACTATCAGGACTGGGGTTATCTGAAGGTTAACCTGGATCCCCGCTCCTTCGAGACCGCCCGCAGCCATCTGGCCCGAGCCGAAGACCCGCTGCTGCGCGCCATGCTGTGGCAAAGCCTCTGGGACAGCGTTGAAGACGGCAAGCTGCCATTGCAGGACTTTATCGCCACCGCGCTGGTGAATGCCCCCAAGGAGCAGGATCTGCAGATCAGCAACCAGATTATCGACAAGCTCAAACGCAGCGCCGATTACCTCCACAGCGCCCCGGCAGCATCGGCCAAATTCACCCAAAAGGCCTTGCTGGCACTGTCGCAAATGAGCCTGCGCCGCGCCATGGAAAGCCGCGGCAACAGCGAGCTTCAGGGCAACTGGTTCGATGCCTATGTATCGCTCGCTTATGGCGGTGAAGCCATTGGCCACCTGGACGAACTGCTCGATGGCGCCAGCCGCATTCAGGGGCTGGAAATCGATCAGGACAGACGCTGGGATATCATCGCCCGCTTGAACCGCCTCGATGCCATAGGCGCCGAGCGTCGCATTCGCGATGAACTGGCCAGGGACAGCAGCGACTCAGGCCAGAAGGCCGCTATCCGCGCCAAGGTGCAGCGCCCTGACGCCAGCATCAAGCGCCAGTGGCTTGGCAAGATTGCCGCCGGCAGCGAGCCGTTTCCCAAACTTCGCATTGCCATGTATTCCCTGTATCCGCCAGAGCAGCAACTACTGGCACAGGCGAGCAGCGATGAACGCTTTGCCATGCTCACCGAACTGGATGCCAGAGGCCCGGTGTTTGCCCGCTCTGCCGCCGCACTTATCCCATCAAGTTGCAGCGCCGAAGGCGTAGCGGCCATCAGCAACTATTTGGCTGCCAAGCCCAAGCTCTCAAGCGGTATGGAGCGCGCCCTTTTGGAAGCACGCCAATTGCAGCAGCGCTGCGTGAATGTGGTCACGCGCCTGCCCTGAGTGCATGACTCCTGGCCATTCGATACAAAAAAGCCCCTTCGCAGGGGCTTTTTCAATATGCAATCCGATAAAATCTTTTTGCAGCAAACAGTTAGCATCATTTAGTGTCATACTCCTGTCACCTCAGCGTCGCAGCGCCGTCACCTTGGGCCAGTAGCATCTGGGCTCCTGAGTTCATATCCACCCAAGGACACGACCCGAGATGTTAAAACTAAAATCCCTGCTTTGGCTGCTGCCACTTGGCCTGCTTGGTGCCTGTAACGACAACAACGACAACCCCCCCGAGGCGCCCAAGGTGCCTGCTGAAGTGGGAGTGCGTCCTGCCTATTTGGTGTCGCAGATGACAGACGGCCCACTCAAGAGTGAACTTGAAGCCTGCCACGGCATGAATTTCTACCGCAGCGACCTGTCAATCGGCCACCGAGGCGCGGCCATGCAGTTCCCCGAGCACACCCGCGAGTCTTATCAGGCAGCCATCGACTCGGGCGCAGGCGTGGTGGAATGTGACGTCACCTTCACCGCCGATAAGGCGCTGGTTTGCCGTCACTCTCAGTGCGATCTGCACACCACCACCAACATCCTGGCAGTACCGGAACTGGCCGCCAAATGCAGCGTGCCCTTCAGCCCCTTTGATGCCGCAACCGACACCCCGGCGTCGGCCAAGTGCTGCACCAGCGACATCACCCTGGAAGAGTTTATGAGCCTTAAGGGCAAGATGGATGGCGCCAACCCCAAGGCCACCACAGTGGAAGCCTATATGGCAGGCACGCCCGGCTGGCGCACGGATCTGTATTCTGCCACCGGCACCCTGATGACCCACGCCCAGTCGATTGAAATGTTCAAGGCCGCCGGAGTGAAGATGACCCCGGAACTGAAGGCCCCCGCGGTGACCATGCCATTCGATGGCATGAGTCAGCAGGATTATGCCGATAAACTGGTGGCCGAATATCAGGCGGCAGGTGTGAGCGGCGCAAGCGTTTACCCGCAATCCTTCAACCTGGATGACGTAAAACACTGGATTGCCACCGCCCCTGAGTTTGGCAATCAGGCGGTGTATCTGGACGACAGAGATGAAACCCAGGCCGGTTTCGACCCCATGAACCCCGACACCTGGCAGCCCACTATGGCCACGCTGAAGGCCGATGGCGTGGAAATTATCGCCCCGCCACTGTGGATGCTGGTTACAGTAGGCGCCGACGGCAAGATAGCGCCTTCACCTTACGCCACGCAGGCCAAGGCCGCCGGACTCAAGATTATCACCTGGACGCTGGAGCGCTCCGGCCACCTCACCGATGGCGGCGGCTGGTACTATCAAAGCATCACAGATGTAACCAACAACGAAGGCGTGGTGTACGAGCTGCTCGACGTGCTCGCCAAAGACATAGGTGTGATTGGGGTGTTCTCCGACTGGCCCGCCACCGTCACCTACTACGCCAACTGCAAAGGCTTGTAACCGGCGTTAAATATCCGCCCTCGGCAGAGGGTGGAACCAACAAAGCAAAACGTAAAAAGCAAAAGGCCGTGTCTGTGACACGGCCTTTTACTGCGTTAAACAAGAGTCTTGGATGGATTGGAGAAAGCCTTCGGATTCAAAGTACGATTTCAGAAAGATTTGGCTGTCCTGAATTCTCTCTTTTCGTGGGCGTAAACGGCATGCCAAACATCATAAAGATTTGGCTGTCCTGTCTTTTTTAAGTGTTGAGAATCCCTCTTGAACGCCTTTCATACGCCTCTTATGCACAAAAAACCAAAAAAAGGCTTTACTTGTCCCCTTTTTGTCCCTATTATTGGACTGTGCTCAATACGGAGTACAAAGGAGCACACTCCGCATGAACAGCGATGTGTGCGCTCTATTAACCAATATAAGGAGTATTAATGAGAATAATATCAAATAGATATTCGAGAAGATGAGTTTCTCAAAACCTAAACACAGACGTCGAGTTAGTTTCTCACTTAAAGCCAAACTAACTAGTTAGTCCGAGCTCGACATTCTGTTAGTGAGAAACGTGGGCTACAAACCGTAAGGAATGTAGAACATGAAAGTAAAAACCTATAACTCTCGTACGCTTGAAGTCACCATTGAATCAACAAAAGTTGAGGTGAAACTACAAGAAACATGCGAAACAGAGCAAGATTTCGCACAGGGTACTGACAAAGTAAAGATGTACCCATCAACACCGAAAAAGCGAAAGAAAAAGTGGCTAAAAATGCCATCTCTGACCGATGCTTTATTAGGTGGCGCAATCTCAGCGGTTATGGCTATCGCTGTGCAGTACTTTATTTGATAGGGGCAAGATAGTCGGTGTAAAAGCCGACGTCTTTTTAAAATGAGAGGAAACTATGTCTACAGCAAAAAAAACCACCGCTGATCGTAGAGTACGTATAACCCCCGAATTAGAAGATAAAATCTTAAAGCTAGCAAACACAGACAAGTTTAGCGAAGCGCTACCTACACTTGAGCAAGCAGTGAACATGTACCAAATGTTAAAGGATGCCCAAGAATCAGGTTCAAAGTTCTACGAGATTGATGCCAATGGTGAAAAGTACATCGTTCGATTTATCTAAATTTATTAGCAGAAGTTGGTTACATTCGACTTCTGCTAATTTTTTACATAACGCCGCGTTAAGCGGACTAAAATTGTTGGTTATAATGTGTAGCGAAGTGAAACTTAACCAACAAGAAGATACAGGACATCCTAAACACTTACCACACAAACTGACAGGGCACGACTCTTCTCAAATACCGTAAAATCCAGTTTTGATTGTCAGAAAAGCTATAGAAAAATCAGACGATGCAGGGATACATATTTAAAATGCTGATTTACACCCATACAAACCACAGGCTAGGCCTGTTTTAGTGAAGACGGAATGAATTTATCAAGTTAACCAGGATGAATGGCTTCGCTTTGTCGCTTACCCCGACACCATTTACCGCCAGATTTGGCCTTCATCGCACACATGGCATCCCACCGGCCGCTCATCCCACTGTATTGACGGCGGAACTCCTTGGCTGAGGTTATCCAGGCATCATCACTGATGCCAAGTTCAGCCAACAGCTTTGACCTTGAAGACTCGATAAAACCACGCTTATCTTGCCGCACCGCGCGGCCAGTCCAATCGATAAGCTCAAGGTAATCGGCAAAGTGAAACGGAATGCCGGTTTGCTGGGCGGCCGTGGCTGCACCATCAAATTGAAGCAATGGCTTAAGCGAGGCGTTCACGGGTTTAGGTTCTGCAAGTTCTTCTATTCGCTCCTGAATCGAAGTGTAATCAGATGCTTGCAATGAATCAGTTATGCCTGCCCTTATCGGATTTAGGTCTACATACATCATGCAGGCGAGCAGTGCTTGCTCATCCAGCAACGCCTGAGATTTGAAGCGCCCTTCCCAAAACACCCCCGTGCAACCATCTTCGCGATTGGCCTTTCGGGCTATTTCTTCATTTAAACAGCGCATAAACCAACTGATACTGCCAAGCCGCTCTTGCCAGTCACTAATCAGCGTATCCAGCAGTATGCTCTCGCCTGCCGACAGGCTATCGCCCTTTAAGAATTTTGCCGCAACGGGATTGCCGCTAAAGAGCCTTGTCCAACGTTCTATCACCTCAAACTGTGACAAAGATTTTTGAGCCGCCAAATCAATTTTCAGCACCAAATGATAGTGATTCGACATCACTGCATAAGCGCACACATCAATGCAGAATATCGACGATAACTGCCTGACTTTATCCACTATCCAGCCACGCCTATGTTCATAGCAACGACCGGAAAGTGCATCTTCCCCGCACAAAAACGCCCTTCTGACACAGCGATTAATCACATGGTAGAAGGGCGTACTTTCAGCATCAATCAACTGACGACGGGCTGTAGTCATAGCAAGCCTCGACGGGTTCAAACAAGGTACTTCAAAGCCTAGTCAAGGGCATGCAAAACATCAAAAAGATATGGCTGTCCTGTCTTTTCCTTTTGTTATGTGCCACTTTCACTCTTAAATTTTTGAAATAGATATGATATTAAAACGATGCCTACCGGAGGTGCAAAGCCAATAAAAAAATAGTCAAAGTCTGTCGGCGATGAAGGTAATTGAGAATTGTCCAATGTCCAAATATATCCCATAGATATAACAGCTAAAACACACGCTATAAATTTAACCATTCGTCCTTTGAACGGCAGCTTCCATAACATCAGTGAAATTGCGAAAAGCGCCAAAAACTGACCAAACGGAATAAGTAAAACTTCTTCACCGTGAGCTAGGCAATTCGAAGAAAAAAGACAAAGGCATAAAGTTATTTGAAAATATTTATTTATCATAAACACTCTGCTAGCACATAACGCCTGGCACAACGGCCGGAGGCTAATGGCGCGCTTTTTTGGCAACGCCAAAAAACGTGACATTGGCCGGAGGTCCGATTGCTGCCACTTGTTAAGGCTTTATTTTTTATTGGCATTATCTTCAATAAGCTCTATATGATAAGCAGATACGCTGTCATCAGATGACATAAGTGTTCTTTTAACTGTGCTTTCTAGAATTGCTGCAATTAAATCAGATACGCCCTTATCTGTGTGCGTATCCCTGACAATGGTAAGCGCCTCTCTTACGCCGGGCTCATCTATAACCATCTCTGAGAAAGTTACCGCAGCCATTTCTGCACAAGAGCCAAAGCGTTCTTCAAGTAATACATCTTTGATAATGTTACCGTACTTTTCCTTACTACTAAGGATGATATTCTGCACGCCATCATCTAGACCGGAACCTTTCGAGTAAAGTTTGAACATTACTACTAGTTCAATCTTTTTAAATGGATAGAACCAATTCAAAAGTATTCCAATTAATATGATGCTTAGGAAAGATATCAGAATTATTTTCATATTTGCTCAGATGTTATTGGAGCCTTAACATTTGTATAACGAGCCAGCTCATTTATCACCTTAGACCAGTGAAAAGCGTGCCGGCTAATATTCAATATATTTAATCTCTTAGTCCACTTCGTCCAGATAACTTGTCACAGTAAAGCGTGCTGGCTCGTTTATCATCTCAAACCAGTCAAAACCGTGCCGGTTAATATTCAATATAATTAATCTCTTAGTCCGTTTTGTCCAGATAGCTTGCCACAGCAAAACGTGCCGGCACGGTTTCTCGCCTGTTATTTCCCTTGCTGACTGATGCAAGGGATTGTTTTTAAATGGCTATTACGTTAAACAAAGAAGCAAAGCGTGCCAATCGAGCATGACCTTTACGCCTTGCAATTTAGCGTGGGCATGGCTACCGCACGGGCTGGAGTGTAATTCTGCGTCCCTGATAAGTACTTTGATCCATCAAATCAGCATCTTGGCATAAGGTTCACTGGCTGGGCAAGCGTAGGAATTGCACTACGCTTTATCAACAAATCGGCGCCCACAAAAAAGCCGTGTCTGTTGGATTCACAGTAACACGGCTTTTTGTTGCCTGTTCACGTTGTCAGGCGGGCTTAGCTCAAAGCGTTAGATAAACAGCTCGGCGATGTTTTTCAAATCGCTCTTGCCGCTGGCAATCTCATCCGGAGTCAAACCCGAAACTTCATGGGGGAATACCAGCCAGTCTTCAGAGGCATGGATATAGTAGTCCGGCTTTAACGGCACGGCAGTGTTTTTCGGCTTGTAGTATGGACAGGCAATACGAATATCACGGGGCATGTTGAGGCGCATCAGCTGCGACAGTTTTTCTTTAAGGGCGTGAATGCTGCGGCCCGAGTCGAACACGTCATCCACAATCAGCAGACCGTCGTCGGCGTTACAGTTTTCGATGATGTAATGCAGGCCGTGCACCTTGATTTCTTTGCTCTGCTTGTCGGTACCTATGCCGTAGTAAGAGGAGGTACGTACCGCGATATGGTCAGTGTCTACCTTTTTAAAATCAAAGTATTCCTGCACTGCGATACCGATAGGGGCGCCGCCGCGCCAGATACCCACGATAAATTGCGGACGAAAGCCGCTCTCGTATACCTGGGCCGCCAGGCGGAAGGAGTCTTCCAGCAGCTGCTGGGCGGTAATGTAGTGTTTATCTGACATAGTCTTTTGTCCCCATCATCATTATTGTGTTTTTTTTAATCCTTTGCCGCCTGCTGCAAAGGGCATGGCAAAACGGCAGGAGCTGGTGCGCAGACAGGGCCCAAACCCGCCTTACTGCATGATTTGGGCGCGCATTTTACACAAATTTTTGCGCCTTGACTGCTGCAAGCATAACAAGGCGGAGAATTTCCTCCAGCCACAACGAAAAAATCCACCCGCAGGTGGATTTTTTAGGTTTAAGCCGCAGCTCAGGCAAGCGGCTCAATCACGTGGCTGCCCACCGCCGTGCGGGCGCTGTAGCGGCGATCTGTGGCTTCGCTGAAGTCTTTATCGAGAATGGTCGACACAAAGTGCCAGTCGCTGCGCACTTCGGCTTCGGTGAAGGTGAGCACCATAAAGCCTCTGTCTTTGAGGTTGGCGTACTTAAGGTCGTCCACCAGACCGACCACAGCCGCTTCGGTAGCCGGAATTTGCTCTGGCGGCAGTTGCAGGTAGTACTCTAGCCCCGGAGAAGACACTGAGCTGGTTGCAAACTCCACCCCGACCACGTCGCCATTCACATCGCGCAGTTCGTTGGCCCAGGCGTTGTGGGTATCACCGGCAATCACCACCAGGTTGGCATTTTTCGACTTGGCGGTGCCGAGGATCACCTCGCGCTCGTAGGCATAGCCATCCCAGGCATCCAGGTTGTATGGAATAGACGGCAGTTGCAGCAGGGCAATCACCTCCGGGGTCAGCTTCTGCTGATTGGCCGCCAGGTACATCAGCTCTTCCTGAGTCAGGGTAGGATCGCCAGCCTGAGCGCGGGCCGCCAGCTGCGCCAGCGCAGCCAGCTCAGCAAACTGGGGAATCGACAGCTGCTGGGTGGCAATGGCCGCAGGCAGCAACATCTTGCCCATCAACACCTGCTGACCCAGCACCTGCCAGCGGGCAGAGTTGGTGAGTAGCTTGCTTTGCAGCCACAGCAGTTGCAGCGCACCCAGCATGGTGCGGCTGGTGCTGGTGACATCGGCCATAAAGCTGGTGCCATCGAAGGCGCCGGTGGCCGGGTCGAGGTAGGTTTCGAATTGCAGCTGTTCATCACGGCCAAGCAGACGGGTGTCCAGCATGTGCAGGTCCACCAGATCGCCAAAGGCGAAGCTGCGGTAAATCTCTTCGTGGTTACCTTCGCGCCATGGGCGGATAGGCAGCCACTCAAAATAGGCCTGCAGGGCGGCTTCTTTACGGGCGGTGAAATCGCCCTCGCCTTCGTTGTGATTTTCGCCGCCATCACGCCAGGCGTCGTTGCACACTTCGTGGTCGTCCCACACGGTAATAAAGGGCACGGCCGCATGCAGTTTTTGCAGGCTGGCATCGCCTTTGTACTGGGCATAACGGGTGCGGTAGTCATTCAGGCTCAGCAGCTCATGCGCTGGCAGCACCTCGCGGCCAAGGGCGGCGGCATTTTCACTGGCATAGCCGCCACGGGGGTATTCGTAGATATAGTCGCCAAGGTGGATAACGGCATCCAAATCGCCCTGGGCGGCGGCCAGCTCGTATACGTTGAAGTAACCGGCCGGGAAGTTGGCGCAGCTCATTACTGCCAGCTTCACCTGTGACACGGCGCCTTCTGGCAAGGTTTGGGTTTTGCCGGTGGCCGAGGTTTTATCGCCGCTCATAAAGCGGTAATAGTAGGTGCTGCCGGCGGCCAGGCCCATGGCATCCACCTTAACTGTGTAGTCTCTGTCTTTATTGGTGACTGTGCTGCCGTCGGTGACCAGATCTTTAAAGTCGGCGTCTTTGGCCACCTGCCAGGATACGCTGACATCGCCATCGCTGTCGGGGGTCACACGGGTCCAGATGATCACAGCATCATGGGCAGGATCGCCACTGGCAATACCGTGAAGAAAGTTGACGGCAACGGCGGGAGTGCCATCATCGCTGCTGGAGCAGCCCATGAGACCATAAGACAACACGGCTGCGCCCACTCCTTTGGCTGACATGGCCAGAAAGTCACGACGTGAATAAGACCGTTTCATTATTATTATTCCTTTGGTTGTATGCAGTTAAAGTGGTATGAGGTCTAATGAGTCTTAGTTTGCAACATTACTATTACACAAGCATGACACACTTGGTAAGCCCTTTGCTGCAACAATCTTGAAAAACAACCAGTTATACAGGATGCTATACTTCTGTAAATGCCACGCCAGCCGGGGATTAACCCCACTATCGTCATCAGGGAGAAGATTATGCTAGTCAAAGACATCATGACAGCGGCACCGGTATGTATCAGCGATGCAGCCACCCTCAAGGACGCCCACCTGTTGATGCAAAACCGCGGGGTGCGCCACCTGCCGGTAATTGGCGAAACCGATGGCCAGTACAAGGGGGTACTCACTCACAAGAAGATGGTGTCGACCCTGGTGAATGTGCTCAACAAATACGGTCAGGGCGGGCTGGACAGAAAAGAGCGCATGACTTCGGTAGCCGAATTGATGGATGCAGGCAGCGATACCATCAGCGACGATGAGCCGCTTAGCGTGGTGGTGGACTTCTTTATCGAAAACAAACTGGGCTGCCTGCCGGTGCTTGGCAGCGATCGCAAGGTGATTGGCATAGTAACCTCATCAGACTTTGTGAAGCTGTGTAAGCGGCTGCTGCAACCATAAAAAAAAGCCGACCACAGGGGCCGGCAAACAACAAGCAACAAAGGTCAACGAAGGGGTTAATTCAAGCGCTGTGACTGATACGCAATCACAGCTGAGTGTCTTAAGTGCTGCGACTCATTCGTCACCGCCGCACTACACCAGCAAGATGGCAAACAGTGGTGCGGTAAGCACCATGGCAATGCCGGTAAAAATCATGGTCAGGCTGGCAACCACGGCCTCTTCCTCACCGTACTCACGGGCCTTGGCGGCACCGGCACCGTGGGCCGAAGCGCCGAGGGCTGCGCCCCGCGCCAGCGCCGAGCGCACCCTGCCCAGGCGAAACAGCGGCCCACACAGCAACATACCTATCACCCCGGTCATCAGCACCACCATGGCAGTAAGCTCAGGCACGCCGCCAAATGCGGTGGTGGCCTCCATGGCAAAGGGGGTGGAAACCGAACGCACCAGCACGCTGTGGCCAAGCTCGGGCGGCAGCTCAAACAACTTCACCAGCCCCCAGGATGACAACAGCCCCAGCAACAGCCCGGCCATCACGCCCAGGGTCAGGGTGATGGGATAACGGCCGATAAGGGCGCGCTCGCGGTAAATGGGCAGCGCAAATGCAATGGTGGCAGGCCCCAGCAGCAACACCAGAAAATGGGTGTATTCAAAGTAGCTTGGTAGCGGAATATCCAGCAGCAGCACAGCGGCAATAATCAGCATTGGCGCCAGCAAAATGGGCGCGGCCCACCAGTAGCCCAAGCGGCCATGAAGTCGCTTGGCGCCGTAATAGCCCACCAGGGTGATAACGAGGCTCAGCAGTGCCAGTTGGCTGTGGCTCATTTCGGGGCTCATTTCAGGGCTCCGGCCTGCGCAGCAGCCAATGCCTGATGGGCCAGTCGTCTGTCCCGTGCCAGACGCATTTTGCGCTCAAACTTAAAGGCGCGGTCCACCACCCAGGCGGTGCCCAGCAAAACAGTGACGCTGCCTGCCACCAAAAAGCCCAGCATGCGGGCGCCGTATTGCTCCAGCACGGCTTCGTATTGGATAACCGAAATCACCGGCGGAATGAAAAACAGCAGCAAATCCCCCAGTAGCCAGGCCGCACCGGCCTGCAATGATTGCTCAGGCACCCACTTGAGTGATAACAGCAGCAACAGCACCCCAAGCCCCACCACACCGCCGGGCAATGGCAAATCGAAAAACAGCACCAACCCATGGGCAAGCCAGGCCAGCAAACAGATAGCAGCCGCCTGCGCCAGGGTTAAACCTGCCTGCCTGGCGCTGCGTTTCAGCTTGGCTTTACCTTCCTGAAGGGTCATCTTGGCTCGCTCGGGTGAGTAACAATGTGCCTAGTCTAGGGTTGTTATTTGAATAAAAAAAATGAATATTAAGCATAGATTACATTCCGAAAGGATATTCAATTGGATCTCAGGGCCATCAAGTACTTTATCGAAGTGGTGGATGCCGGCGGCTTTGCCAAGGCATCGGAGAAGGTGCATCTGACGCAGCCCGCGCTGTCAAAGGCGGTACGCCAACTTGAAGAATCCCTCGATTTACAACTGATTGAGCGTGGCAAACGCGGCGTGTCGCTGCGGCTCTCACCAGCCGGAGAAGTGGTGTATCGCCATGGTTTGGCGCTGCTGGCGGCCCGGGATGACATGCTCGGTGAACTCGATGCCATGCGCAGTCTTAAAAGTGGCAGGCTCAAGTTTGGCCTGGCGCCACTGGGCAGTGCCGAGCTGTTTGCCCCTGTGATTGCCCGCTTTCGCAGCCTGTATCCCAAGATTGATATGCAGCTGCTGGTGCGGGGCGGTATCGAGCAAACCACCGCGCTGCGCAAGGGAGAGATTGAACTTGCCACCGGCATTACCGCCCTTGGCAGTGAGTTTGAGGGGCTGAGGATCCGCCGCGATCCCATGGTGGTGGTGTTGCCACGGCAACACTTTCTGGCCCACAGACGAGAACTGGCGCTGCATGAACTGGCAGACACAGCTCATATCCTGTTTGAACCCGAATACGCGCTGCATCAATTGGTTGTGGATGCCTGTGAACAGTCGGGCTTTACCCCCATGGATGTGACCCGGGTGAGCCACCCGGATTTCGGTATCGCCCTGGTGGCGGCAGGTACGGGCGCCATGGTGCTGCCAAGCTATATCGCCGAGCGGCATGCGGTGGCAGGGGTTGTCAGCGTGCCGCTGAAAGAGACGGATCTGCACTGGGAGTTGTCGCTGTTCTGGCGCCGAGGCCAGCCGCTGTCGTTTGCCGCCGAGGCCATGATAGCCCTGGTGAAGGAGCGTTTGGGCGGCCTGTAATCTAAGCCATTGAAAACACCGGCGCTGTGGCCGGTGTTTTTAATGGGAGTCTGGCTGAAACCAGATATTCCCTTCAGGGGCTGACTTATGTCTGCAGCTTACCAGGGCACCGTGAGGTACAGGCGGTAGAGGGTGTCAGTATCCCAGGGCAGAATTGGCAGGTAGTCTTCGTGGTCTTTCGGCCACTTGTCATAGTGGTCGAGGTTATAGCGGCTCTGCTCCATCGAGAAGGTCAGCACCGAGTCTTTATAAAGGCCGGGGGTGTTCACTTCCAGCGCCGCGCGGTATTTGGTTTCGAGGGTCTCGCTGCCATCGGCCCAGTGCTCCACGCCGCCACTGAGTTTCCAACCCGGCGCCAGCATCACGTAGGCGCCCACATCTCCCATCCAGGCGGTGGCATCGTTGCCAAACTCGCCGCGCACATAGCCGCGCTCCTTGGGCACGTCATCGTCAATCTCGAGGAAGTAGTAACCCAACCCCACGGTTGCTGTGGCACCAAAGGCCGGACGGGCGTAGTCGAGCAGCAGCGACGGATAGAACTTGATTTGCTTTTCCACTGAGCTGACGGTATTGCGCTTGCCGCGCAGGTCGAGCTGCCAGTCCAGCTTCAGGCCTTCAGACAGGTTAAGCCAGTTGCCACGGGCGTAGTAGGATGACTGAAACCAGATGGGAATATGGTCAGGGTCCAGCTTGTCTTTGTCCCTGTCCAGATAAGTATCGAAATTGCCATGAAGCAAAATGCCGCCGTCGGTGACATAGTCAAGGCTCACAGCCGCATGTACGCCAAGGGTATCTGAGCTTTCAACCTGAAAGTCGTGCACCCCAAAGGCCAGTTTCCAATCCAGCTCTGAGGCAGACACCTGAGAGACACCCACTAATGCCAAGATCCCGGGCAATAACTGTTTCATCCTTCCCCCACTCAGTCAGGCAGGTCGGGGCAAGCGCCCATCCTGCATAAACTGTTGTAACTCAAAATAGCGGGGCAGGTGTCCCCGCCCCCGTTCGGTAAACGCAAGTCTGTCAGGTTCGAGCTGACAGATCCACAAACTCTGATCCAAAGGGCCAGAACAAAATACCAAAGGATCGACTACCGCAAGGTTTATCCCACCAAAGTCTCTGGCCGAGTAGCTGCGGATCAACTGGCAACGCTCATCCACCAGCATCCCGCCAAGCTGCTGAGTGTATTGATAGTCGCTTTGATGGGTAAGGCTGGCCTGAATATCCAGGTCGTCGATAAGAGTAAGATCGGCGCAGCGCTCAGTGGCAAGCTCAACCCGAAACACCATGTGCTCCGAACGCAGCACGCCTTCAAAAGGCTCGGCCATATCCTGCAAAAACACAAAGCGGTAATAGGCCACCTCGGCAAGGCAGGTCGCAACGGTTTCACTGGCATAAAAGAAGCTGGGCATCAGCCGGGTACCGAAACGGGAGCCGTGACGCAGCGGCGGATAACGAAACGGGGACTTGAGCAGATAATGCAGATGTTCGGTGCCGTCGCGGTACGGCGGCTTGGCGTCATCCAGCAGGCTTTCGAGCATCATCTGCTCATCAAAATTATCCACCAGGCTCAAGGTGGCCGCCTCTTCCTGAGACTCCACCAAGCGATAGCAGCTGCCCGAATAGGGGCGATTGAGGCACGACGAAGGAATGCTCGGCTTCATTTACACCTTGCCACGCATGGCATCCAGATACTGATTCACACTCACCAGGCCCACCACGGATTTCACCAGTTCCCGCGGCGTGCCCCCCAGGGCATGGTTGGGGCTGTTTATCCAGTGGCGCATAAAGTCCTGCTGGCCACCGGCGATGGCATACAGCGAGCGATAAAGCCGCACCAGTTGTAATTGCAGCTCGCCCTGTTTGGACTCAGGCTTAAACCCCTGAGAGGCATTGCGGCTCAGGGTGCTGGGGTTCACCCCAATAATATGGCTGGCCTCGCTATTGCTCAGCTCGAGCGCATGGCAGGCATTAATAAAGGCTTTGAACAGCACAGTGGATGCTGTGGGTTTGGCTATCGCGGACATGGACGGGGCTCCTGACGGCTGATGGCGCTGATTGCGGCCTTAAACGGCCAATGTCGATATTTTAGCCAAATCAAGCATGCAATTGCAAATCAAGCCGTAATTGACATGCAAATGCATCAAAAATGCCCTGAACGGTCTGCCCGAAAGCGACGTCGATACTGACACGCATTTTCAAAAAATTTTTGAATCAAATGTTGATGCCAAGCCGTTGTTTCATGCCATTGCCGCGGTAGAATGCCTGCATCCACTGCCCTTTCCCGGAGCCGAAAATGCAAGAACTGAGTCTGTTGGTTAAGCAGCGCCATACCTGTAAAGCGTTTGATCCTACTCGTAAAATCAGCGAGGAACATATTGAGTCACTGAAAACTTTGCTGCAGTTTTCACCTTCATCCACCAACTCGCAGCCATGGCATTTTGTTCTGGCTTCCAGCGAAGAAGGCAAAGCCACCGTCGCCAAGGCAACCGAGCAATACGGCTTCAACACCGCCAAAATTCTCAACGCCTCCCACGTGGTCGTGCTGTGCACCAAGGTGCAGATGGATGAAGAACATCTGCAAAAGGTGCTCAAGCAGGAGCAGGCCGATGGCCGCTTCGCCGATGAGCAATCCATGCAAAATCAACATAACGGCCGCTCTTTCTTTGTGAATATGCACCGCTTTGAACTCAAGGATGCCCAGCATTGGATGGAAAAGCAGGTGTACCTGGCACTCGGCACCCTGCTGCTTGGCGCCGCGGCGCTGGAAATTGATGCCTGCCCGATTGAAGGCTTTGATGCCACAGCGCTGAACCGTGAACTGGGTCTGCGTGAGCAAGGGCTGTGCGCCTCTGCGGTGGTGGCTCTGGGCTATCGCTCGGCAGATGATTTCAATGCATCTTTGCCCAAGTCACGTCTGCCCCAGGATGAAATCTTCACCCTGCTGTAACGCGTCTGACCATCATCATCCCCAATGCCCCGGCATATTCCCGTCATGTCGGGGCATTACGACTGTTCATAATTAAATCGCATTTGTCATCACCGGCCCCTGTGGCATAGTGGTTCGAGTCATATTTCAGGATGAATCGCACCCATGCTGCTGCCACCTCTGGTTCCTCAACTCGATAATAAAGCAACCGACGTATCAGCCATCAAAGGCGACAACCCCCTCATCTGGCCCCTCCTGAGTTTGCTGCAAAAATCGGTTCAGGGCTGGAAGGTTCACCACCTGGCCACCGAACTGCAATCCCAGGGACTGATGCACGACCTGGATCCCATCCCCGAGAAAGACCTGTTCAAACGTAATTTTTTGCTGATGAATGCCCTGTTTGAATTGCAGGACATGCTGCTGCCCGGCCAATGGGTGCAAACCCAGGCCATGGATATCCGCATCCTCAGAATCCTGCCCGGCGATATCGACCTTATTCAGCATCAGGAAGCAGGTCTCAAGAGCTACTATCTGGACTGGGCCAACTACGACACCAGCAGCAATGTGGTGCGCGACATGCTGGAATCCTTCTGGACCAGCTATAAGAGCTACATTGGTATCAATGGCCGGGTGATGCATCTCACCCAGGCGCTGAGGGTGCTGGAGCTGGATGTAAGCGCCAGTGACCGTGAAATTCGCCGTCAGTGGCGGAAGTTGGCGCTGAAATGGCACCCGGATCGCCAGGGCGGCGACGCTGCCCGCTTTCGCGAAGTGTGCGAAGCCTGGCAAACTCTCCGTGGCCGCGACAGCGACTGAACTCATCAAGACTGGGTAAATTCCTCAAACTCCCGGGCGGATCACAGTCTGCGGCGGGTGTTTTCGCGCCGATTCAGAGATAATTAAGCCTTTCCTTTCACACTGTTTCCATCGAACATGCAGCCTGAGTCTTGTGTCTGCGTGTATTTCGCCGAAACCCGAAAGCCTGAAACCCGGAGTGATTATGCTGAAACGTCTTACCCTGGCCGCCACCCTTACCGCCCTGCCCCTTTGCGGTCTGGCCGCCGACTTTGTTGAAGGCAAGCACTATGTGCAGGTCACCGACAACGCCCCCAGCAAAACCCCAAAACTGACCGAATTCTTCTCGTTCTACTGCCACAACTGCTTCAACATGGAAGTGATGTACCTGCCAGCCATCAAGCAAGGGTTAAAACAGGGCATCAGCTTCGACACCAAGCACGTTGACTTTATGAACAGCGACATTGGCACCGAAGTGATGCGCTCGCTGGCCGTTATCCAGCAAAAAGGCAACAAGCCGGAGCTGGTTCACGCCATGTTTGCCGCCATTCAGGGCGCCGATGGTGGTCAGGGCCATCACGACCACAGCGCCCCTGGCCACAAGCACGAGCCCGAAATTCAAACCAGCGCCGATATTAAAGCGGTATTCGCCAAGCATGGTATTGATGCAGCCGAATACGACAAACTGGCCTACAGCAAGGATACCGACGCCAAGCTGGAGCTGTGGCGCAAGGAGCAGCAAGAGCTGATGATCCAAAGCGTGCCAAGCTTTGTGGTCAACGATAAGTACAAGATTAACCTGCAGGAAATCCGCACACTGGAAGAACTGTCAGAGCTGATTAACTATCTTGCGACCGAGAAAGACAAAGCTGTTGAAGAAGACAAGGGCGGCAGCCTGGGCTGGGCCGCCATCGGCCTGCTGGCACTGATGGCCATGGGTCGTCGCCGTTTGGTGTAATGCGCCGCGCATTGCCTGGCTGACACTGCCAGGCTAACGCGGCAGAACTGTCTTAGCTCTGTTCTGCGAAGCTCTGCTAAGTTCGGCTCAGCTCAGCTCAGCTCAGCTCAGCGATAACATATTCAAGCCCCGCACTGCGGGGCTTGTTGTTTTTGCCTCGCCACACAGGGCATTGGGCCAACATCAGGCCGGTGCTGGCAGCAGTTATACAAACCATTGCGGCCGCTGCTACTTTAACCAATACCGCCTCGCCATCCCTGCAACCCGAGCCTGGTGCACTGACCCGGTTAACCTTGGCATTACAATTTTGAAATGGAAGTAAAACCATCTAGACGTCTAAATTGACAGATGGCTGGCTATCCCATATTCTTTCGCCTAAGTTGTCGGGAGATGAAGCCGTAACGACACAAATTTTCAGCGAAATCGCGATGATGCAGGAAGAATGTCGCCCTTTCGCCCCCGATGAAGAGAGAAAACCTTGAACCAGTCCAACGCCTCCAGCCAGCGTCCGGCTTCGTTTGTGGCACTGCTGCCACTGTTTGTGTTCCTTGCCCTGTTTATTGGCGCCGGTGTTTACTTCACCCAGCAAGGGGTGGACTTCGCCTTCTATCAGCTGCCCAGCGTGGTGGCCATTCTGCCCGCCATCGTACTGGCGCTGCTGCTGTCCAAGCAGAAGCTCAATCAGGCCATAGATACCTTTATCGGTGGGATTGGCCACAGCAACATCATCGCCATGTGTTTGATTTATTTGCTGGCAGGCGCCTTCGCTTCGGTTGCCAAGGCCACCGGCGGCGTGGATGCCACTGTGGCGCTGGGACTGTCGCTCATCCCCTCTGATTTGCTGCTGCCGGGCTTTTTTGTAATTGCAGCCTTTATCGCCACCGCCATGGGTACCTCCATGGGGACTATCGCTGCGGTCGCGCCCATTGCCCTTGGGGTATCTGAGCAGGCCGATATTTCTCTGCCACTGATGGCCGGTGCCATCATCTCCGGCGCCCTGTTTGGTGATAACCTGTCTATCATTTCCGATACCACCATTGCCGCGACCCGTACCCAGGGCTGCGACATGAAAGACAAGTTCCGCGAGAACCTGATTTTCGCCATCCCTGCATCGCTTATCACCCTGGTGGCCTTCACACTGGCAGGCCATGGTGAGGCCAATGTGGCGCCCCAGTCTGTGGACCTGGTTAAGGTGCTGCCGTACCTGTGTATTCTGTTTTTGGCAGTGGCCGGTGTGAACGTGTTTGTGGTGCTGATGCTGGGTATTTTGCTGGCAGGCGGTGTGGGCCTTACCACCACCGATTACACTGTAGTGAACTTCAGCAAGGACATTTACGCCGGTTTCACCAACATGCAGGAAATCTTTATTCTGTCGATGCTGGTGGGCGGCCTTGCGGCACTGATGCAGCAACAGGGCGGCCTGACCTTTGTCAGCAACCTGATTGAGCGCCTGATTGCCCGCTTCTCCAAGGCCAAGGGCGAAGCGTCCTGCCGCGCCGCCGAGCTTGGCATGGCTGGCATAGTGTCGCTGACCAACGCCTGTGTGGCCAACAACACAGTGTCGATTGTGGTCAGCGGCGATATTGCCCGCGACCTGGCACAGAAGCACGGCGTCAGCGCCAAGCGCAGCGCCAGCGTACTGGATATCTTTTCCTGTATTGTTCAAGGACTTATACCGTACGGCGCTCAGGCACTTTTGATTGGCGCAACCTTTGCCATTACCCCTTTGGAGGCAGTATCCTATGCGTGGTACTGTATGATCCTCGCGTTGGTGGCAGTGCTGATAGTGGTATTCAGGAAACGCCACTGATTGTTAACGGAAGGCCATGCCTTCCATCGGAAGCAAGATGGCCAATAAAGACAAAAACGATTTCGGTCAGTTCGATCCCCACCGTTTGGTATTCCACATGTCCATCGGTGGGGTCATGATATGTGCCTTCGGGGCAATGCTGTCTATTTGGTCGGTGTTCGGCACACTCGGCTGGGATATCATAAACTTACGCATCGATAAGCTCGGCGACTACTTAAGCTCGCCGCTGGCTTACGTGTATAACATCTGCCTGTTGTTTGCCGGGGCCAGCTTTGTGATTGCCATGCTGGGCCTGTTCAGCATGAAGTACAACCGCTTCAGCCGCTATATCTCCATCATTGGCGGCTGCACCGGGCTTGGGATCATGCTGCTGGGCATTTACCCGTTCAACGACCCTGTGTCGCACCGGATGGCGGCGATATTTTTTGTCACCTCCAGCCTGGCGATGTTTGTGCTCTTGCTCCTCACCCGCCGCAATAACAAGGAACTGTGCAGCGTCCCCTTGTTCGTAACCGCCATTGTGGGGCTGGCCTCCAGTATCGGTCTGCTGGCACAGATTAATCCTGAGACCCTGGATTACCTGCCCTGCGGCCCGCTGGAAGAGTTCTGCCCGGTGGCCTTCACCATGTGGATCCACACCTCAGCCACCATGCTGGCAGGTATTGGGCTGGCCATGATGGCGCGCTCGCTCATCCACCAGGCCATTGAAGAGCGCCGCCCGGCGCTGTGATTGTGGAGGCGGTAACAAGTTTGCCACGCCTCCCTTGTCTGGCTGATTCCAATAAGGCAAAGTAGCGCCAACCTCAATCAGAGGAGCCTGTAAGTGCCTACCCTGTCTCCACTTCCTGGCCAGCGCGACCTGCCGTGTCTGGTGTTTTTGTTGATCCTCTTATCCGTGATTGTCGGCGCGCTGGGCATTCTCGCCAGCATGCTGTATCACCTGCAATCAGGCACCATGGGCTGGGATTTTCGCCCCTCGGAGCTTGGCAATTACCTGATTTCGCCGCTGGCCTGGGTCTATAACGCTGCACTGATTTGGGCCGGGCTGTGGCTGATGCTGGCTATGCTGGCACTGGGCTTTGCCAAGCCGCAATTTCCCGACCTGTATTTACCCCTGAGCGGCGGCTGGCTTGGGCTGACCGTCTCACTGATGGGTATTTTCCCCGAGCATTATGGCGCCCTGCACAGCGCCCTTGCGGTTTGTTTTACCCTCGGCATGGCGGTGACCCACGCGCTGGTGCTGGCGGCACGATTCAAGGGCAATATCCATTACGCCAGCCCATTTTTGATGCTGCTGAGCCTGTTGGGCCTTGGCTGTGCCATACCGATTTTAGGCCAGGTGGACTGGCCCAAATTTGCGCTGATGATCTGCCCGCCCACACCTGCGCAGCCTTGCCTGCTCGATGTGCTTTTGTGGCTGCAGCTGGTGCTTGGTATGCTGTGGTGTCTGGTTCTCGCGGGGAATATTCGCCGCAAGGTGCGTACCCGCCCCGAATTCTGAGCAGGCTCAAATGACTCTCACGCCAAAATCCACACCCCAAGCCCAGGCCCCGACCGCTAACGCGGGCAAAGGCATACGTTTATGCAAGTTTCTCGCAGACGCAGGCGTGTGCTCCCGCCGGGCAGCCTCACGGCTGATTGAAGCAGGCCGGGTGAGCCTTGATGGTGAAACGGCAAACCACACCATCAGGGTGTTACCTGGCGCTCAGGTGTGTGTGGATGGAGCCCCCATTAGCCACGGCGCGCCGCGCCAATACTATCTTTTCAACAAACCCGTTGGCATGGACTGCCGGTTGCTGCCAAACGATCCCAGCAGCCTGCTGGATTATTTGCAGAGCCGATTTCCGCCACAGCTTCACCTCTACCCCGCAGGCCGGTTGGATAAAGACTCCCGCGGCCTCTTACTGCTCACTAACGACGGCGAGCTGACCCAGCAGCTGATGCACCCGGATTATCATCACGAAAAGGGCTATCTGGTGACCCTCGATAAACCACCGCTGGCAGCAGACATCGCCGCCATTGCCGCCGGCCTCGATTACGGTGATGGCCTCACCCGCCCCTGCCGGATTAAACATCCACCCACTCAAACCGAAGACAATACACAGCTGCGTATGTGGCTGACTGAGGGCAAAAAGCGGCAAATACGCCGCCTGTGGCAGGCCCGGGGTTATCGGGTGGTGGATCTGCTCAGAGAATCGATACAAAGCCTGACCCTTGGCAGTCTCACCGAAGGCGAAATACGGCCCCTGACCGAGGCTGAACTCAGTGCGCTCAAGCAGTCTTTGGCCATCAAGCAGCCTTAGAACATACGGGTTAACCACACTTTCAACCTCAACCCATGCTGTTGAAAATTATTGTTTAACTCAATTTCTCCCCATTTTTACCCCTAATTCATGTTCACAAAATATCTGCCGTGGCATAGCTTGGCTCTGGAACAAGTTACCCTGGAGAAAGGACATGAAAACACATTGGATGGTGGCCAGTGCAATGCTCGCGCTTAGTGCAAACCTTTACGCCCATGAAGAACCAATAGAATCCACATGGTGCGAAGGGGGACGGGTGGTATTACTCGGGAAATTTACTCTGCATGGCAACCAGATAAGTCGCTACGCCGACCATGTTGAGGAAACGGGTGAATGTCCCAGTTCGGGGGATGTGGTCACCAAGAGCTGTGGTCAGTTCGACGACATGTACGCCAAAGCCCGCAGCTCCGCATCCAGCCTGTGCCATCAGTTTGTTTATCGCACCGGCAATGGCGATGACGGTACAGTAAGGCCAATTTTCTACGAGCCTGCCAGTTTCAGTAACAAGGACCCCAACCACCATAAACTCTACCGGCTCGAGCAAGGGGTCGTCTTTGCCTGTGGCCTGTGCGAAATGCCGGAGATTGTGGACAGCCGCCAGCTGGAACTGGCCAAATAGCTCCCCTCGGCTCCGCCCTTGCTGTGATTGGGTCGGAGCCATTTTGATTCGAAGAAAAGCCTACGCTCATCCCAGCCCCGGTTGCCTGGCCAGGCTAGAGCAATGCCCGGGCATACAGGTGCTGGTTCACCTTCTCCAATTTGGCGCTGAGCTCTGCTGCGCGCTCGTCCCCCAGGCCACACTCCGCCAGCACATAGTGGCCCGTTCGCAGCACCTCCCGCCATCTGGGATTGCGGGGCAAGGTACGGATAGACAGATAGCGATCCAAAGAGCGGGTTCTAAGTCTCCCTTCGTCGATAGACACCCGCCAGATCCCGCTCTGCTCGGCGAGCTCAATTCGACTTTGCCTGCTCGATTGCTCCCAGGCATCGACCGAATAGATCATCAAATCCACCAACAGCTGATGAAACTCCGTCTCGCTGAGCAGCGCCGCTTGGTGGGAAGCGGGCTGCTCACCGGCTCGCATCAGATGGATAACGGTAATGGGCTCGCCACTGGCGATGCTGGAAACCTCCAATTGACACTGTATCGGACCCGAGGCCGTGTTGACTTGCACATCGCGGATCAGCAGATTTTCAAACTCGGCACCATCACTCAGGCTCGCCCAAAAGTTATCGTTTCCTCTCGGGATCAGCACATCAAGCTGCATATTGTCGGTTTCGCTGCCCCGATACCCAAGCAAGTTCAGGCTCGCTTGATTGGCAAATATGATCCTGTCTTTATTATCGGCCACCAGCATGGCCTGATTCAGCTTACCGAAGGCGCCGCGCAGCGACTCCAGCGAAACACCCAGCTCTGCCACCCGAGCGCGGTGAACATCGACCTGGGTCTGCATCACCTGACGCTCCGCCAGCCTCGCCTGATGCAAACGCCTGATAACCACTGCGGCCACCAGCATCAGCAATACCAGCCCACCCAGCAACAATCCAAGCTGGAAATTGCGTCTGCTTATCTGCAACGCCGAAATCTGGTTGTCCTTTTGCAGCATGTCCAGCGCCTGTTGTTGCTGTTCATACTCGAATTTGGTGCGGATCTCCGCCAGAGTTTGGTCATATTGCTTCTGATGCTCTTCACCGTCATAGGTGAACTTGGCTTTCAGGTACTGATTGGCCAATTGCCAGCGTTGATAGCGCTCGGCATTGTCTACCAGAGCATCATAAAAGCGTGACGTCACCAGGGGATCGGCCGACTCCAGTGCCCGGTTAAGCCCGCTGGTGAGCATGGCGTCAGACTGCTGAAACTGCCCCTGCAAACTGAGCAGCCTGCCCATGGCCAGATTCAGCAGTATGCTTTGGGCCGTTTGGCCCACTTCAGTTTCCATTTGATTGGCCTTCTCGATGATCTGCGCCGCCAGCTGGGTTTGCCCCAGAGAAAATTGCCCATCAGCCTGAAGCAACAACACTCTGAGCATGGCGGTTTTGTCGGCTACGGACTCGAAGTAGCTCAAGCTACGTTGCAACACCTCAGCGGCCTGTTGATGCTTACTTTGGTGGCTCAGCACCCTGGCAATGTTCTCCTGGGTATGGGCCATGCGATCAAGCTGGCCGGCCTGTTGGTATAGCTCAGCAGCCTGCAGAAAATAGGCTTCGGCCCGGGGCCAGTCGGCCATTTTCAGGTAGACGTTGCCGAGGTTATTGAGCGTTACGGCAATACTCACATTTTGGCCCGTTTTCTGAGCCTCATTTTGAGCCTCATCCAGAAGCAGGCGCTTTTTGCCCGCCAGACTTTGCTCAAACGCCGAGATAGCATCTGCAAACTGGCCCATTGCCATATGTGCCGTCCCCAGATCGCTCAGCGATATGGACAACTGCTGCGGGCTTTGTGCCGACTCGTAGGCACGGGTGAATTGCCCCAGAGCGGCCGGATACTTGCCCTGACGATAAGCGAGAATGCCACTGCGACGCAGATAGTTGAATGTCAGCTCCGGGGGGAACTCGCGCTGCTTCAGGGATACAGCCAACTGGGCATCCCAGCGGCTGGCGGCGTCCAAATCACCCTGTTTGATATAGAGCGCTATCAGATGGGTGCCAGCTTCAAACTCGGTGACTCCCATTCCCTGAGTCTTGGCGATCAGAGCCTCACAATCCAGGATCCGCTCGGGTACGTCTGCGGGGTCGGTAAAACACACAGGCTCTGCCGCCATCGCTGGCGCCATATATACAAGTATCAGGGAGATAAGCAGTCGGCGAAACATGAAAAAGGGCATCCAGGCAATGATACATTAGGTTTAACTGTATCATCGCCCGGCACCCGGGATAAGCTCTATCACATGGCATTAACAGCCTCTCAGCGATAGGTCAGGCTATTTGCGCTCAGTGTCAGTTTTACGGTTCCAATACTCGGATATAGCATCGAGGCCGGGCAAAGGCTCCACCGGTACATCACCACCTGGCTCAGCAATTTCCAGCTCCACATGCTCGGTCATCGGCGGGATGGTATAGCACTTGTCCATTCGGAACTTGATCCCCTGACTGGTAAAGTAGTAACCCGGCCCCACCATATTGGTGAAGGTGTAAGGCGCATAGTGGGTCACCCTTACCTGCCCGGAGCCCGGCACACTGTAACCGCCGAATCCACCACCACCGCCGACAAAGTTTTGCGAGTAGTTATAGGTAGCCGTGGCGGCAATGTAGTATTCGGGATCCGCCACCCCAGCGGGCACTGTGCCACTGTAGTTGGCCAGAATTTGTGATTCACTCCAGCTGACATCCGCTATCTGCACTATGGTGCCGCGATAACACCAGGGTACCGCCTGAGCCAGACTGCTTAATGACATTGCGACCAGCAGCGCGCCTATCTTGATATGTCCGTTTTTCATTGTTGTTTCTCCAAAGCAAGTTTGATTGATTGCCAAACCACTATGGGAAACGCCAGCAACGAATACGACCAAATTCACGGGCAAAATCGGGAAATTGCCCGGAATTTACCCGGCAATTCTTATTCACTACAGACTGACATTAAATAAAAAACGGGGCCAATAGGCCCCGTTTTTTATTCAGTCAGTGAGCAGACTGTTATTCAACAATATCCATCTCGGCCAGCAGGTTGTCTGCTTTGTCGAGGTACTTCATCACCCACAGCATGTAGCGGCTGTCGACGTGGATGGA
The DNA here is from genome assembly GCF_003957745.1 of Shewanella khirikhana. Lineage (NCBI taxonomy): Bacteria > Pseudomonadati > Pseudomonadota > Gammaproteobacteria > Alteromonadales > Shewanellaceae > Shewanella > Shewanella khirikhana. The sequence continues at coordinate 3,210,182 of NZ_CP020373.1, forward strand.
GCGGTTGATGTTGTCGTCGTAGTTCCAGTCGCCAATGATGCTCTCGTACACACCATCAAACAGCAGACCCACCAGTTCGGCGCGGCCGTTCAGGGTTGGCGAACCAGAGTTACCACCTGTGGTATCCACGGTAGACAGGAAGTTCACAGGCACAGAGTCGATGTCTTTCACGTAGAAATCACCGTACTGCTTGGCTTTGATCAGTTCCAGCTGCGCCTTGGGCGCATCGAATGGGTCAACACCTGTGTCTTTCTGGGTGATGCCTTCGAGGCGGGTGAATGGCACGGCGTACAGACCATCCTTTGGAGAGTAACCCTTCACGTTACCGTAGGTCACACGCAGGCTGGAGTTGGCGTCGGCATAAACCGGCTTACCCTGCTCGTTGTTGTAGGCAATGATGGCTTCCATATAGGCAGGACGTACCTTCATCAGCTCACCGGCCAGCTCTTTGTCGGCCTTTTCACGGGCCATAGAGGTGTCGAAGGTGGCAACGGCCAGTTGGATGAATGGGTCTTTGCTGGCTTTAAAGTCGGCCACAGACTTGTCCATCCACGCCATGCGCACGTCTTTGTTACCGATTTCGGTTTTGGCGTACATCTTGTCGAGCTGCTTCTTGAGCTTCTTCTCGTCAAACTTCTTGCCAATACCAAAGTAGGCATCGATGTCGGCGCGGCGCTTGTCGGCTGGCAGCGCGGCGTAACGGGTCAGCATTTCAAACAGAACAGCCTTGTCCACTTCGGCGTCGTAGCGGCGATCGATGCGCTCAAGACCGGCCTTGAAGCGGGTCATGTCGCGATCCTGGAAGCCTGGCTCACGCTCCATGTCCGGCAGTTGCTTTTCATGGGCCAGACGATACAGGCGCTTGGCAGTGCTCATTGGGGTGGAGTAACCCATGTAGCCCAGGATCAGATCCAGTTCCTGAGTCTTGTTGCTTTCGCTGACCAGACGCTCGAGGTCTGCCAGAGTCTGACCATACTTGGCCTGACGCTTGGCATCGGCCTTGATCCAGGCAGCCAGCTCGGCTTCACGGGCCTTGCGGTCTTCCAGCATGGTGGACTTGCCGTAGAACTCAATCATAGATGCGAAGTTCTTGGCATAGTTGGCCAGGCTTGCGAGCGTGCTTTCGTACTTGATACGGGCATCGCTGCCTTCCGGCGCAGTTTCTTTGATGAGGTCGATAATGCGCTCACGCAGCTCGCGGCTGGCGGGGTAGTTCCAGGTGAACTGGTTTTCGACTTCAGAGGCGGTGCGGTAGCGGTTGGTACGGCCAGGGTAGCCGGTTACCATCACAAAATCTCCGTCCTTCACGCCCTTGGCAGAGACTTTCAGGAAGCTCTTTGGCTCGTATGGCACGTTGTCTTTGGAGAAGTCGGCTGGCTTGCCGTCTTTGCTCACATAGGCGCGGTAGAAAGAGTAGTCGCCGGTGTGACGTGGCCACATCCAGTTATCGATATCACCGCCGTATTTGCCCACGCTGGCGGCTGGGTTGTGTACCAGACGCACGTCGCGGATTTCCATCTGCTTGATGAGGTAGTACTCGAGGCCGCCATGGAAGCTATACACGCTGCAGCGATAGCCGTCTTCTTTTTCACACTCGGCCACCATGGCCTTTTCTTTGGCTTCAACACCCTTGTAGAAGGCATCGCCCTTGAGAGACTCAAGGCCGGCCTTGATGTCGGCGGTCACGTCGGTTACTGACTCGGTCACGTACACACGTGAGCCGGGGGCAGCAGGCAGTTCTTCATCGAAGCTCTTGGCCAAAAAGCCATCCGCCAGCAGGTTTTTCTCGGCGGTGGAGTTGTACTGGATTGAGCCATAGGCACAGTGGTGGTTAGTCACTACCAGACCTTTTGGCGACACGAATGACGCGGTACAGCCACCCAGGCTAATCACGGCATTCATGGGGAATTCGGTCAGTTTGGAGATGGACTCGGGGTTGATTTCCAGGCCCTTGGCTTTCAGCGTTTTTGCCAGCGCAGGCAACTGATGAGGTTGCCACATACCTTCATCTGCCTGGGCGCCAAAGGCGGCCGCGATGGCAGCGGTCAGTAACCATTTTTTCATTGTTTTATTCCGTTGTGAGTTGTTATCGATCGCATTGCTGCGCCCATAAAAAAAGCCGGGCACGAAGACCCGACTTTATCATATGGCCCAAGCCTGTTACAGCTTGGAAAAATCCGTTTACAAATCCGCTGTTACGGCTCCGGTTTACAGGGCAACGTAAAGCTGGGCGGCGATGATGGCAAGTCCTGCCACACCCACCAGCCCCAGCGCCAGATTGCCACCGCGCACCTGATAGCCTTCGGCGCCTTCACTGCGCTGCTTCATCGCCATGGCAATCGGCAGGAAGATAATCATAAACACCAGCGGAATGGCGGCAAAACCCAGAACCGCCACAAAGCCTTCGGGCACATACAGGGCACACAGCACCGGCGGCACAAAGGTAATCAGCCAGGTTTGCAGGCGACCAGCCATGCCGGTTTTGGCGCGGGTCAGTTCGGCCAAAAAGTCGAACAGGCTCATGGTTACCCCAAGGAAGGAGGTAATAAGCGCAAGGTCGGCAAACACAGACACACACTTGCCCACCAGCGGCTGGGCTGCAATGTCCTGCAAAGCGCCAATCAGCTTGGGCAGGGCGCCGCCAAAGCCTTCAATGGTGTCGCCGCCCACGGTGCCCAAGGTCACCAGCAGCCACAGGATGTAACACACCAGCGGGATGGTAGAGCCAATCAGCAGCACCTTGCGCAGGTTCACCGCATCGCCATCAAGATAGCGCACCAGGGTTGCGATACACACATGGAAACCAAAGGAAGTAAACACCACTGGGATAGCCGCCATCCAGGCGTTACCCGAGGCTTTTTGCACCGCATCGGCGGCAATGGTGGCGCTGTCCACTTCCGGCAGCAGGAACCCGACCACCAGCACCAAAAGTGCCACCATCAGGGTAAACAGCAGCCTTGAGAGCTTATCTACCCAGCCCACACCCAGGGCGGCAATGCTGCCCAGTGCCAGGGTAAACACCAACACCGCCAGCTGGTTATCCAGAGCGATATCAAACATGGTTTCAAAACGCAGCACCAACAATGATGAACCGCCGGTGAGGTAAGCGGCGGTCAGGGCAAACAGCAGGCTCAAAAACGACGCGCCCTGAATAATCTGGCCCTTCTTGCCCAGGGTCTTGCCTGTGATGGCATGTACGTTGTCGCCCACGCCACTGCGCAGGTTGATTTCGAGCATCAGCAGGGAGGTGTATGCGGAGATGGCCCACACGCCAATCAGCAGCACAAGTGCCGGGATCACCCCGAGGGCGGCGGTGGCCAGAGGCAACGCCAACATGCCGGCACCAATGGCGGTACCCGCCACAATGGCGATAGAGCCTAGTATTTTCAAATTCACGGAACTGTCCTGTTCAAGTCTTGAATAGCAATTGTTGTTATTGGGAAGCGCGAGGACTTGTCCGCAACTTCCTTAAGGTCTGAGCCTGTTTTCAGTACTGCCGAAGGCCTTCGCAGTGAAGACACCTATCCCCATCAGCTTTGTCGGGCTTTCTCAATAAAAAACGACTGCAGCCGACATTAACAGAGGCGCCAAGGCACGGCAAGCGCGGCGCCTGAGGCTGGGAGCGAGCTCTACAAGGGCGTTACAGCGCCATCACATGGGATAAAGAATGTAACAGCGCAGCGGCAGATAGCAGCCGCGACTTGTCAGCCGCCGCATCGAATGTATAATGGCCACCTCGCTTTCGGGGGAGTAGCCAGCCCAGGCAACTAACGGCTTGGGAGTAAACATCAACATACTTGGCCTCATGCCATGGTGTTTACGATAAATCAGCGATTTATCCGGCAAGACCTGAGTACGACGAGCCACAACTATACTATTTCGGGGTGGCGGGCTGGTCGTGCTTGTTGGTTTGCCACCCCAGGAACGCATCATGTTAGAAGCCTTTACCGCCTCCACGTTGACCGTGGCCATCGCCGAAATCGGTGATAAAACCCAACTGCTGGCCCTGCTGCTGGCTGCCCGCTTTAAAAACAAGACCGCCATTATCCTCGGCATTTTCATTGCGACCCTGGCAAACCATTTTGCCGCCGCCTGGCTTGGCCAATGGGCATCGGGGTTGATCAGTCCTGAGCTGGCGCGCTATCTGGTGGCGGGCAGTTTCTTCGCCATCGCCCTGTGGGTGCTGGTGCCCGATAAAGTGGAAGCCGAAGAAAGTGCGCTCTACCGTTTCGGCCCCTTCCTGGCGACCCTGGTACTGTTCTTTATTGCCGAAATCGGTGACAAAACCCAGGTGGCCACAGTGGTACTCTCGGCCCGTTATGATGACTTGTGGATGGTGGTGATGGGCACCACTGTGGGCATGCTGCTTGCCAACGTGCCTGTGGTGATCGCCGGTCATTTCAGTGCCGACAAGCTGCCGATGACCTGGATCCACCGCGGCACTGCGGTGCTGTTTGCCGTGATGGGCGTAGCCACCCTGCTGTGGCACTGATGCACTGTAAGCAAGTGTCTGAATAAAAAGAAAGGGAAGCGATTGCTTCCCTTTTGTTGTTCTCAAGCCTGATACAGCAGCTTAAAGCACGGCTTAGAGCGCGGCGCGAATACGCTGGCCGTAGTCGGCATCTGCCTGGTCGAAGTGCGCCAACATCCGCTGCTGCACTTCTGTTGTTACCTGACGCAGGGTCGAGGCGATGGTCTCGGCGAGGCGATTCTTCTCCCCTTCACTGAACAGGCGGTACAGGTTACCAGCCTGGGTGTAGTCGTCCTTGCCGTAACGGCTGTAGCGGGCGGCTTCACCTTCGAGACGCAGCGGCGGCTCAACAAAGTGGCTGGCATCCGCCAGGGCACCGGTTGCCGTGCTTGGGCCATAGTTGGCGCTGGCATCACCACCTGTCTGGGTCTGCTGACCTGTGCTCTGGTGATAAGGGCACTGGGTACCGGCCATGGCGCCGCCACGCTGGTGATGATTGGCCACAGTGGCATGTGGGCAGTTCACCGGCAGCTGGTTGTAGTTGGCACCGATGCGATAGCGCTGGGCGTCGGCATAGGCAAACAAACGGGCTTGCAGCATCTTGTCCGGCGAGGCGCCCACACCCGGCACCAGGTTGCTGGGGGCCAGCGCCGCCTGCTCTACTTCGGCAAAGTAGTTCTGTGGCATGCGATTAAGCTCCAGTACCCCAATTTCAATCAGGGGGTAGTCCTTGTGTGGCCATACCTTGGTCAAATCGAACGGGTCGATGTGATAGGTGTTGGCATCGGCTTCCGGCATAATCTGCACATTCACGGTCCAGCGCGGGAAGTTGCCATCCATGATGGCCACCATCAGATCCCGCTGGGACGAGTCAGGATCTATGCCCTTGAGCTTATCGGCCTGCTCGTTGGTCAGGTTCACCACCCCCTGCTGGGACTTGAAGTGGAACTTGACCCAGAAACGCTCGCCTTTGGCATTCCACAGGCTGAAGGTGTGGGAGCCATAGCCGTGCATCTGACGATAGTTGGCCGGAATACCGCGGTCAGACATCAGAATAGTCACCTGATGCAGCGCCTCAGGATTCAGCGACCAGAAGTCCCACATGGCCTGAGGATCTTTGAGGTTAGTCTGAGGGTTACGCTTCTGGGTGTGGATAAAGTCCGGGAACTTGATGCCATCACGCAGGAAGAAAGTGGGGGTGTTGTTACCCACTACATCGTGGTTACCCTGCCGAGTGTAAAAGCGCACTGCAAAACCACGTGGGTCGCGCTCAGCATCGGCTGAGCCCATTTCACCGCCCACGGTGGAGAAACGCACGAAGGTTTCGCTCACCTTGCCTTCGCCGATAAAGTGGTCGGCAATGGTGTACTCAGACAAGTCACGGGTCAGGGTGAAGGTACCGTAAGCGCCAGTACCCTTGGCGTGCACGACCCGCTCGGGGATACGCTCGCGGTTAAAGTGCGCTAGCTTTTCAATCAGTTGCCAGTCTTGCAGCAATACCGGGCCGCGGCTGCCGGCAGTCAGGGAGTTCTGGTCATCGGCGATAGGAGCGCCGTTTTGGCTGGTGATATAGTGACTCATCTGCATTTCCTCTTATTTATCCGTTGATTTCGTTGACTGTCTGGCGTACCAGGCTTCTATCAGGTCATAAAGGGTGGCCATCTTGCCTCCTGAGTGCTGCGACCTTGTCGATGAGGAAAGACTACGCCAATCGAAAACTCAGATAAAACGATTAAATCAGATGATTACAATCTATCATTCCGATGAAATAAACAATCTTTAATCGGAAAAACAAAAACGCGGCCTGGGCCGCGTTTTTGCTGGGGGCGAACTTAGTTACTGTCTGGCTCGCGATAAAGCTTCACCAAATAATACGCATCAATCAATACGATAAAGAAATTCACCAGCGCCACAGGCAAGGCGTCGATGGCGAGGCCATAGGCCACAAACAGCGCGGCGCCAATCAGGTTCCACCAGCGCAGTTTTTTAATGTTGGCCATCATCAGGGAAATGGCCACCACCACAGAGGCCAGATAGCCCACCCATTCCCAGATTGTTGCTGTGTCCATCGTTAATCCCTCAAGGCTGTGGTGACGACGATTTGTGATACTGACAGTCTAGTTCAGCGCTCGACAACCGCCGCCGTCATACGTGAAATACAGGTGAGTTCACCGGCGCCATTATGCACCAGCACCTCCCACACAGAGCTGCGTTTACCCAGATGCACCGGCCTGGCAGTGGCGGTAAGCACACCGTTACGGGCGGCGCGCAGGTGGTTGGCGTTAATCTCCTGCCCCACGCAGTAAAACTTTTCAAAATCCACCACGAAATTGGCGGCATAACTGGCCACGGTTTCGGCCAGTACCACATTGGCACCGCCATGAACTATGCCCAGCGGATTGTGCACCGCGGGAGTGGCTGGCATGGTCGCCTTCATGTAGTCGTCACCGATTTCGCTGATTTGGATCCCAAGGGTCTTCATCAGGGTGCCACGGCCATGCATGCCTTCGTCCATTTTGGCGCAATCTTCCAGGGTGACGGGCCTGAACCAAATACTCATTCGTTGTTCCCCAACATATGGATTATTGCGCCAGTGTACTTGCCACTGTGCCACAGGTAAACCGGCGGTCACGTCCTCCCGTGGTATGAAAAGCGCTTGAAACTGGAAAGAAAAAGGGGATGCAAGCATCCCCTTTTATGCGCCCGGCTAGCCAGAAGGCATCCGGGTTTCAGCTCTTAGCGAACCCGACGGCGGCCCAGACCCACCAGGGTCAACAGTGCCAGCATCAGGCCACCAATCGCGCCGCCATCATCCTTCTTATCGGGATAGCTCAGTGCCACAATCACAGGATCGTGATCGGACGCTGAAAAGGCGTTTTCGGATTTATCCAGGCTACCGGTGAACTTTTTGCCGTATTCAAACAGGTTGGATTCCACCGAGTTGATGTGCCAATCCTCGATATCCACCACCCGCTTGGCCAGGCTGTCGTTGCCCAGGGCATGGTCGAGATTACCCAGCTCACCGTTGTAGCTGTAAGAGTAGGTGTCGGCGCCATGTACCTGAGTGTTCAGGTTAATCAGGCCGTAGCCCTTCTCAATCACGCTGCCTTCCTGCTCGAAGGTTTTGCCTGCCAGTGTGGTGTAGCTGGCGGTTTTCACCGCGCGTTCGGACTTGGCGGCATCGTAATCGGTCAGTACCCGCACCGGATCTTCCATGCCGTAGGCGTTCAGATCACCAATTACCAGCAGATCGCCTTCGATGTCTTTTACCGCTTCGCCAATCACCTTGGCCGCAGATACGCGGAAGGCATTACACTTGCCCTGCAGATCGGCCGGATCGCGTTTTTCGTCGAAGTTTACCCAATCTTCAAGACAGCCAGAGCCCTTGGACTTGAGGTGGTTAACCACCACGGTCAGCTTGTCTTCTTTCACCTTGAAGGTTTGGCCCAGGCTGTGACGCTGGTACTTATCCTGCGCCGGGCTGGTTTCAACTGTGCCCTTGTTGTCGCGGCTGGCCACGCCTTCCGGCGCGTGCTGCTCGGGGGTTTCAATCACGAAGGCCGCACCTTCCGGGCTCACCTTGGCCGCGCGGTACAGCATACCCACGGTAATGGCATCGCCGCCGAAGTATTTGCCGTCGGTCTTGTCGGCGTCGGCAATTTCCACAAAGCTGTAAGCGTTGTCGGCGGTTTGCTCGGCGTTCAGAGCATCCAGCAGATTCTGAATCGCACTCTTCTCACCAAAGCCGTTGTTGGCGATTTCCATCAGGCCAACGATGTCGGCATTCATGGCGGTGATGGCATTCACAATCTTGGTGCGCTGCAGCAGCATTTCTTCTTCAGTGAGGGCGCCGCGGTTGGAGCCGGTTGGGTTGGCATCGCCGCCCACCACATCGTTGAAGAAGTTCAGCACGTTGAAGCTGGCCACACGGATATCGCCTTTCTCGGCCACAACCGGGGCTTCGGTGCGATCCATACCACGGACGATGTCGGCCGGAGTAATGGTATTGGTGGTGACCAGGCGGTATTCGTTGTAGCTGTAGCTCACCATGCCTTCGAGGCCTTTAAGCTCATCGCCCACGCGGATATAACCGGTTTCGGCGTTAAAGTCTGGCAGGAAGGGCACTACGCCATCGGCGGCTTTGAAGTCAGACTCGACAAACAGCTCGTTGCCACGGTTTTGCTTTTCAAGGGCAATGGCTTCTTCGCTGAGGGCCGGATGCACCTGAGTGGGCTTCATCAGCGGCGCCTTGTGGGACAGCATCAGGTTGTTGCGACGACCGGCATAGTCGTAGCTGAAGGTGCGGCTGACTTTCATCTCGCTGCCGGCATCCAGCACTATCTTCATGCCTTCGAAGCGCTCCAGTGCCTGCTCCAGGGTCTCGCCTTCTGTCACCGCAAATGGCACGGCACCGGGCACCTCGCCCTTGGCGCCCACTTCAAACTTCTTGTCGGCCTTGATATCGATTTGGGTCAGGCCGTAATACTCTTTTACCTTACCCTGAACACAGACTTCGACGCCGGGCTGAATGGCTTCAGGGGCGGCTTCGCCGAGGAACACAAAGATACCGTCGGAGGTCAGCGGCGAGTTATCGCCTTTAACATCCTGCAGATAAAAGCCTTTGGCCAGGCTCTCACCGCGGGCAGACACCACGCCGCGCAGGGTCACTTCGGTTTCGGATTCAAACTTGCCATCGGGTACCAGCGGGCTCTTGTCACCGCTGCCCTGAATGTCATAAATAGGTACCAGGGTGGCACCGGCGCAGCTGAACGCAGGCACTTCAGGTACTGCCGCGCTGTCCAGGCTGCCAAGGCCAGAGAAGGTATCTATGTCAGAGGTGTCCCAATCGGCTTCGTTGAACACAGTCGCGGCTTTCAGCGCGCTGCTCTTGCGGGCGATAGTGACGTTCAGGCCCCAATCTTTGGGGGTGGGGATAGCACCTACTACATCCACAATGGCGCCATCTTTCATCAGGGCCACGGCGTCGGTGCCATTGAAGTACAGATCGCCCGTCATGGCGTCGGTACCGGCCGGCAGGGTAATAGCTGCGCTTGGGTGGGTGATCACCTTGATGCCCTTAGCACCCAGGGTTTGACCATCCAAAGCCACCATGTTGGTGGGAGTGGTGGCGCCATCTTTATAGCGCACCAGGGTGTAACCGGTCAGATCAACGGCCGCATCGCCGCTGTTATAGAGTTCAATCGCCTTGTTGTTGGCACTGCCTTCAACATACTCGGTGATCATCACATCGGCTGACGCTGCCAATGGCATAGCCGCCGCAACTGCCACAGCAATGGCAGTCAGCTTTTTAACATTATCCATATTTTCAACCCCGTTATTTTAATAATGGCGTTATCTTTCGTTAACGCGGGCGGGATTGTTACAGAGTTAAAACTCTAAAAGAAGAGCTTGGATCACAGTTCGGGGAAGGGCCAATTGGGCTGTGTCACACTCAAGACTGAATAAATAGCGAATACGCGCCGCAACCGGCGGCTGGAGAAGATTGAAAAAATCTTAATATACAAACACTAAATGAAAATTTTTAGGGTGTTGCATACGCTAATTTGGTGAATAATTCCTGCCAAAATGGATAAAGCCGCGCTGGCGAAACCTGATTCAAATGCTGATATTTTGCGCGGCAACTTTCCGCACGATAGACGATAAAATCGCTTTTACAGCAAGGCGTTATCAAAAGTGAGGGCGGATAAAAAAAGCGGCCATAAAGGCCGCCTGAAACTTACTGCATGCGTCGGCTCAGTTAAACACCAAGCGGCGACACCTTCGCAGGAGATGACACCGTGGGTGCCCGGTATCATGGTCTCGAAGAGTAAAAGTCGCTCACATACTGTGCCCGCAACCCCAGCCATTGGAAACCCCAGGGGCCATACTTCATACTAAGCTACTAATGCTAAACAGCTAGCCCACCCAGACACCCTTCGACAAAACCGGCTCCATCCGCTTGGTATTGTTAACTTTTTGCAAAAACTCATACCCGTCATACTCGCGATTTTATCTCATCAATTAAATAGGCTTTCTTCCAATTGTGACCTGAGTCTCAACTCCGTAAGTTGGTGCCTGAATTAGGTGCAATGTGCACTGGAGTTTCACGCATCGCAAAGGAGTGTCGAGTGTCTTACACGAAGACGTTGTTTATCAGCACCTCCCTTCTGCTTTGCAGTCTCGGTGTATCGGCCAATGGCCCGGACATCGAGGCCGGCGAATCGCAATCGCTCCCTGTGACTCTGCAAACCCTGTTGGAATCCAACGGCAGAGACAACCTTATCGAGCTGTTTCAGATAGGTGTACAGAATCAGGTTATTGCCACCCAGGCGGGTGAGCACAACCAACTGATGCTGACACAATTAGGCGTGGGGAATGAAGCGACTGTGACCCAGCTGGGGTTCAACAACGAGGTGGAACTGCTGCAAGCGGGTAACCACAACAGCGCCGAGGTAACCCAGATTGGTGACAACAACCTGGTGCAACTCTCGCAGTTGGGCAGTGCGAATTTTTCAATACAACAAATCGGCGATGGGGCATCCATAGCCGTGACTCAATATTAACAGGGAGCGTCAAATGAAATCACAAGCAAAGAAATCACTCCTGGCTCTGGCCATCTCTGCCGGTATCGGTCTGTCTGCTCAGGCCATGGCAAGCGATGTGAGTGAGATCGGCGTAAACCAGTCCGGTGAGCGTAACGAAGTGACCGTTGAGCAAACCGGCTTATTGAACGCGGGTGAGTTTGCCCAGATTGGTAACGACAACAAAGGCAGCATCACCCAGAACGGCGTGTGGAACGAAGCCTATGTTACTTCTACCGGCAACGAGAACTCTGTGACCGTTGACCAGTCTGAAGACTGGCACATCGCCAACACCACCCAAACCGGCGACGGCAACACCGACAACGTAACCCAGTCAGGCTTCTTCAACCAGAGCACTGCTGACACCGTGGGTAACGGTAACGGTGTAGATGTAATGCAAGCCGGTGCCCTTAACGAAAGCAACGTGGAACTGACCGGCGACAACAACAGCGCCTGGGTTGATCAGGAAGGCGACAGCAACTACGCCGTATTCCGCGTACAGGGCAACGACAACGACGGTGAAATCACTCAGGTAGGTAACGGCAACCAAGGCGGTCTGATCGCTCTGGACTTCAGCGCCAACGTGGGTAACAACAACGACGTAACCGTGTCTCAGCTGGGTGACAACAACGTTGGTGGTGTGCGCGGCGTAGCCGGCGACGACAACGAAGTGGAAATGGATCAGCAAGGCAACAACAACGTGGCCTTCGTTTATGCCCTGCAAGGCAACAACAACGATCTGACCATGGTTCAGGACGGCGACCGCAACACTGCCGTGCTGGAATTCACCACAGGTGACAACAACGACGTTGAAATCACCCAAACCGGTACCGAAAACGCCATCGGCGATGCACTGATTGCCGTTATCGAAGGTAACGACAACCAAATCGACATCGAGCAGGACGGTAACCTCAACACCGCTCAGTTCATTGTTGCCGGTGACGACAACGATGTGGATCTGGAGCAGGAAGGCGACAGCAACTACGCCGAGTTCGTGGCCTTTGGCAACGACAACACCCTGGATCTGAGCTCTGAAGGTACCAGCAACGAAATCCAGGCCGGTGCCTTCGGTGAAGACAACAGCCTCGAAGTGATGCAGGAAGGCGAAACCAACTTCGCTTACGTGTCTGCCACTGGCGACGACAACGAAGTTGACGTGACCCAGGAAGGTGTGAGCAACGAAGCCATTGTAACTGTCGAAGGCAACAGCAACACTGACGTGGTAGCTGCTCAGACTGGCGATCTGAACGTACTGGATCTGCTGATCTTCGGTGATGAGAACACAGCTGACATCGCCCAAACCGGCAACGGTAACTGGGTTGGTGCTGCTGATGGCAACGGTGCCTTCGCCATCGTAGGTGACGGCAACAGCCTGATGATCGCGCAAACTGGCAACGACAACCTGGTTATGGGTTCTCAGGCCGGCACTAACAACGTGATCAACGTAACTCAGGTTGGTAACGAGAACACTGCTACCGTTATCCAGCACTGATAACAACTGCGCCCTCCCCGGAGGGCCAATCCGCCGCACCCGCGGCGGAAGCTGAAAAAGGAGCCATATGGCTCCTTTTTTGTTTGGTGGTGTTTTTCATTTATTGGTATCTGCAAGCACTAAGCCACGCGTTAAGTAAACGAATGAACGAAGCCGCATCGCGGCTAAAGTCAGATAACTGTTGAAACCAGATAGCTCTTGAAGAGAAAGCGCTGTTGAAGAGAGCGCTGTTGAAGAGGGCACTGTTGAAAAGAGAACGCTGTCGAAACGGGATGCCAATCCAATGGGGGAAAGCCGCTGAAACGGCCCGCGACTCAAATAGGCCGCCAGCCATAAGATAAGGGTTTAGGCTTTCATATAAACAGACCCAAGCCCATCACACTGAAAAAGGAGCCACCGGGCTCCTTTTCTGACCTTGTCTGCTGAACACCATCAGCAGCAGGGTAAATCAACTGACCAGGGCGAAGTGGCTCTGGTGGGTCTGTGCCCAGCGCAGCAACTCAACCCGGTTGCGGGATTGGGTCTTTCTGAAAATCGAGGAGATATGCGCTTTTACTGTGTGCTCGCTGATGCACAGGCGGTCGGCAATTTCCTTATTGCGTGCGCCACTGCCCACCAGCTGAATAATGGTGCGTTCACGGCTGGTGAGTGACTGCAACATGGCCATGGCGTCGGCAGACACTTCGGCGTTGTTGTCCAGCTTATTCACCAAACGGCGGAACATCTTGCTGATGAGCGGACGGTCGAACCACAGCTCGTCGGCCACCATCTTGCGCAGGCCGGTCAGCATCAGATCCATGCGCTGATCGGCAAAGAGTACCCCACGGATCCCCAGCAGCAGCGCCGCTTCCTGATCCAGCGAGTCACGCTCCACCTGATACAAAGCCACAGGCACATGGGGCACCAAGCGGCTGGCCAGCAGCGGAATGCCCTTGTTATCGAGCGCCGCCCCTTTTTGGGCAATCAAATAGAAAGCCTGGCTGCCCTTTTCGACATCCAACTCACCCGGGTGTTTTACGATACGGGTTTTAAGCCCGATGGATTCGGCCAGAATGGCCAGATGACATGGTGCAACTAATTGATGCACAAATACTAATTCATTCACCGTATTCAAAGCTCTATCTCCCTTTACCGGCCCGCCGTATTCAAACTTCCCTGTGTGACTAAAAAATAACCAGACACTTGAATCGGAAAAACCATTTTGCGGGCTTGCGAGTATAAAACCATAAGTCGTACGTATGAATCAAAATAACAACCTGTTTGAATGATATACGGTAAAGAGGTTTAAGGGGGTGTGTTGCAGTCCTGGCGGGCAGTTGCGGCCAATGTGGGCTTAAGACTTATTTTTATTAACAAATGTAAACTGAGCAGTTTTGCACCCTCAAATCACCCAAATGATGTACCCCCACCGAGGTAGTACGACCAGGCTAGCCCTCCTTATAGCCTTCGGGTGTGGCTTATGTGATATTGTTCTGGTTTTTGAATAAACACTTTAGCCATCCAGCCCTCCACACTGTGTAAAAAAAATGCTAATTTGGGCGGGCATTGACAGTCAGCAGACAATTACAACTATTTGGCATTTGAAAGAGGGTATCTACACCATGGCGAAACATTCGCTGGATAAGGATAAGATCAAGTTCCTGCTGCTCGAAGGCGTCCACCAATCTGCGGTAGATGTACTTGAACGGGCGGGCTACACCAATATTGAATATCACAAGGCCTCTCTTGCCGATGATGCGCTGGCCGCATCCATCAAAGATGCCCACTTCGTCGGTATTCGTTCCCGCACCCAGCTCACCGCTGAGGTGCTGAAAAAAGCCGAGAAGCTGGTTGGTGTTGGCTGCTTCTGTATCGGAACCAACCAGGTTGACCTCAAGTCCGCCGAATTGGCCGGTGTCCCTGTATTCAACGCCCCTTTCTCCAACACCCGTTCGGTTGCCGAACTGGTGCTGGGCGAAATCATCATGCTGATGCGCGGCATTCCGCAGCGTAACGCCCTGTGTCACCGTGGCGGCTGGCTCAAGAGTGCCAACGGCAGCGTGGAAGTGCGTGGCAAGACCCTGGGCGTGATTGGCTATGGCCATATCGGCACCCAGCTTGGCATTCTGGCCGAAACCCTCGGCATGCGGGTTAACTTCTTCGATATCGAAGACAAGCTGCCCCTTGGTAACGCTCAGCAGATCCATTCACTGGAAACCCTGCTGGCCACCAGCGATGTGGTGAGCCTGCACGTGCCTGAAACCCCACAAACCAAAGACATGATTGGCCGCACTGAGCTGGCCACCATGAAGAAGGGCAGCTTCCTCATCAACGCCTCCCGCGGTACCGTGGTGGATATCGACGCCCTCAGCGCTGCACTGAAAGAAGAGCACATCGCCGGCGCCGCCATCGACGTGTTCCCGGTCGAGCCCAAGTCGAATGACGATATCTTCCAAAGTCCGCTGCGTGGTCTGGATAACGTAATTCTTACACCACACGTGGGTGGCTCAACCGAAGAAGCCCAGGAAAACATCGGTATCGAAGTGGCTGGCAAGCTGGCCAAATACTCAGACAACGGCTCCACTGTGTCGGCGGTTAACTTCCCTGAAGTATCGCTGCCGCTGCACAAGGGCACCTCACGTCTGCTGCACATCCACCAAAACCGCCCCGGTATTCTTATCAAGATTAACCAGGCGTTTTCCGAGAAAGGCATCAACATCTCGGCCCAGTACCTGCAAACCACCGCCGATATCGGTTACGTGGTAATGGAAGTGGATACCCACCAGGCCGAAGAGGCCCTGGAGCAAATGCGCGCCATCGAAGGCACTATCCGTACCCGTCTGCTGTACTGATCTCTGCCTCAATCAACAAAAAGGTGCCCTGTGGCACCTTTTGTTTTTTGCGCGCCTGAGCCATTCACCCGGCCAGCGCTATCCGCTACAATCCAGAACAACTCGGTTCATTTCAAGGAACAGGCAATGACATTTACCGTCTCACAGGCCACCTGGGCACTGGACAGCGAAAGCCCGGCGCTTACCCTGAGTCTGCTTAATCATCTGGGGCTGGTGTCAGTCACCGGCGAGCAGGGCATCAGTTTTATTCATGGTCAGGTCACCGCCGATGTAACGTCGCTGGAAAAGGGCCACTGGTGCTGGGGTGCCCACTGCGATCCCAAGGGCCGTATGCTGGCAAGCTTTCGCGCCTTCAAACAAGACGATGCCCTGATGCTGCTGGCCCCCCGCAGCGCTATCGAGGTATCCCTGCCGCAACTGAAAAAGTACGCGGTATTCAGTAAAGCTGAACTGACTGATTTGAGTCAGGAAATCAGCCTGATTGGCGTGTCCGGCAGCGAAGCCACCGCCTTTGTTGGCAGCTACTTTGGTGAGCTGACCGATGCAGTCAGCTACACCGAAAAAGGCACCGTCATCCGTGATGGCGAGCGCTTTATACTGCTGCTCGACAAAACCCAGGCGAGCGCCCTTATCGATGCCAGCGGTCAGCCACTCTACGGCGCTGGCGTATGGCAGGCGCTGGAGATCCGCGCAGGCTACCCCAATATCGCCGCCAATCACGCCAGCGAATACATTCCGCAAATGTGTAACCTGCAGGCGGTGGGCGGCATCAGCTTCTCCAAGGGCTGCTACATGGGTCAGGAAACTGTGGCCCGCACCAAGTATCGCGGCGGCAACAAGCGTGCCCTTTACATCCTCTTTGGTGAAAGCCAGACGCCGGTGCGCCTCGAAAGCACCCTGGAAATTGCCGTTGAAGGTGGTTATCGCAAAGCCGGTAATATCATCGAAGTGGTCAGCCGCGGCGGCAAGGTGCTGATGACGGCTGTGCTCGCCAACGATACGCCGGCCGATGCCGTGCTGCGTCTGGCGGATGATCACGAGGCCGGCTTCCGCTTGCTGCCACTGCCCTACTCTCTTGACGACGAATAGCCTTGAAGATGAATAGTCTTGAGGGCAAATAGTCGCTCGAAGATTAATTCCCACAAGTGAGGCACCGCCCAACAAAAAAAGCGCCATAGGCGCTTTTTTATGTCTGAGCCAGTGCATCTGAGCCGGTGTATTTGAGTGGCGAGGATCAGGTTTCAATATGTTGGTCGCGAATGGCAATCACCTCGGACAGTATTGTCTTGAAGTGCTCGACCAGCGCCGGGTCAAAGTGCTTACCCGCTTCGGACTCCAGCAGCGCCATGGTGTCCTCAATGGTCCAGGCCTTTTTGTAAGGGCGAATCGATGTCAGCGCATCAAACACATCAGCAATGGCAACGATACGCCCCTCGATGGGGATCTCCTCGCCCTTAAGGCCGCGCGGATAACCTGATCCATCCCATTTTTCGTGGTGGGTCAATGCGATACGGCGAGACATCTGCAGCAAGGGATCCGGGTGCTCACCGATGATCTCGGCGCCGATTTCGGCGTGTTGCTGCATGATTTTCCACTCGTCCGCATCCAGCTTGGCGGGCTTTTTCAGCACCGCATCCGGGGTACCGATTTTGCCGATATCGTGCATGGGGGCAGCGTTGTAGAGCATTTCACAGAAAGGATCGGGCAACCCCGCCTGACGCGACAGCAACCTGGCGTAATGGCTCATGCGAACCACGTGCAGCCCGGTTTCATTGTCCTTGTATTCGGCAGCCCGGCCGAGACGACGGATAATCTCGAAACGGGTGCGTTCAAGTTCTTTGGTGCGCTCACGGACCTGCTCTTCCAGCAGCCGCTTCTGATCGTACAGCGCCAGATGATTTTTCACCCGCGCCTTCACAATCGGCGCACTCACCGGCTTGGTGATATAGTCCACCGCCCCCAGCTCAAAACCCTGGGTTTCATCGGCCACCTCGGCCATGGCAGTGACAAAAATCACCGGAATATGGGACGTCATGGGTTCCTGCTTCAAGCGGCGACAAACCTCGTAGCCACTCATGCCGGGCATCATCACATCGAGCAAAATCAGATCCGGCGGCGAACTCTGCGCCACGGCCAGCGCCTTGGGGCCGTCAATCGCCACTTTCACCTTGTAGTCCTGCCCCAGGATCCCCACCAGAATGTCGATATTCTCAGGGGTATCATCCACTACCAACACTGTGGCTTTATCGATTATCACCTCGGTTATCTCCCTTAATCGCCCCGCCTCAGACACTGAGTTCGGTACTGCTGTGTTCCTGTTCCAGTTCCTGAAGCAGCTCACGCACCAGATCGGCGCCATCGTCGAACTGGTAACCCGCCACCATTTCCCGCACCGGCCGCAAACGGCTCCACAGGGTTTGGCTGACCTGCCCGCCGAGGGCATCCAGCGCCGCAACCGCGCCGGAGTCTGAATCGTCCAGCATGCCAAGCACCTGGTTCAGGGTCGCTATCAGCTCCTCATCGCCAAGCATGGGCCCGGCCTCGCCGGTGGCGTCGGCATTGTCAGTTGCCGATGCCTCGGCCCAGCGCTCAATCGCAACGACTATCGGGCCGAGGACGGCCTCAAGCTCAGCCAATGCAGCATCGCAGGGCTCTTTATTCATCAGCAGGCTTTCCAGCGACTTGGCGGCCAAGACCAAAGGCTCGGCGCTGAGGTTACCGGCAACCCCTTTGAGGGTATGGGCCAGACGCACGGCTTCTTCCTGCTCTCCCGCTGCCAGCGCCTTACGAATGCCAGCGGGTGCTTTGGCCTGGCTGGAAATAAAGCGCTCCAGAATGCGCCGATACAGGCGCTCTGAGTGCTGCACCAGCTGCAGCCCGCGGTCGATATCCAGATCCTCATGCTCGGGCCAGCTCACCAGCTGCGCCTCTGTGTTTGGCGCCAGTGCGGCTTGTGCCACATCGCCGGGATCGGCATCGGGGCACAGGAATCGCAGCAGCGCCTGATACAAGAGCCCCACCTCGATGGGTTTGGCGATATGGTCATTCATGCCCGCCATCAGGCACATTTCCTTATCACCGGCCATGGCATTGGCGGTCATTGCCACCACCGGCAAATCGGCCAGTCCGGGCATTTTGCGCAGTTCACGGGTGGCCTGATAGCCATCCATCACCGGCATCTGGCAGTCCATCAGCACGATATCGAAGCACTGCTGGCCGAGTTTTTCCAATGCAATCTGGCCGTTATCGGCGATAGAAAGCTCAACGCCCACTTGCTCGAGAAACTCGGTGGCCACTTCCTGATTCATCTCGTTGTCTTCCACCAGCAGCACCCGTTTGCCCTTAAGCCCGGCAAGCTGAGTGGCACTGAGCGGCTCATCGGCGCGACGACGCACAGGCTTGGCACCCTGACGACCCAGCGCCAGCATGATGCCGTCGAGCAGCCGCGAGGCGCTGATGGGCTTGGTGATGTAGCCGCTTATGCCCTGCGCTTCCACTTCATCGATAAACCCGGCGTTGGCGTGGGCCGACACCATCAGCACCAGCGGCGGCTTGGCCAGCTTGCGCATACCGGCGGCGGTTTCCAAACCATCCATCTCCGGCATTTTCCAGTCGACCAGCGCGACTTTAAACTCCCGTTGCTGGCATTTCTCCAGCGCTTCCATACCGCTGCGGGCGGTCTCCACCGCAAAGCCCATGCTTTGCAGCGTGGTGCGCAGAATGTCGCGGGCGGTGCCGTTATCGTCCACCACCAGCACCGGCATGCCTTCCAGTTCCTGCTCCACATTAAGCCTGGCGTTTTGCGCCACCTTCGCAGTTATGGTGAAGAAGAAGGTACTGCCGTTGCCAAACTGACTTTCGACACCAATTTCGCCGCCCATCAGCTCGACCAATTGCTTGCAAATCGCCAGCCCAAGGCCGGTGCCGCCATATTTGCGGGTGGTTGAGGTATCGGCCTGACTGAAGGACTTAAACAGTTTGGCCTGCTGCTCACTGGTCAGGCCGATGCCGCTGTCGCGCACCGCAAATTTGAGCTGCACTTCATCGCCATCGCGGGCCAGTTCGCTGATAGACAGCATCACCTCACCCCGTTCGGTGAACTTGATGGCGTTGTTCATCAGATTTATCAGCACCTGACCGAGGCGCAGTGCGTCCCCTTCAAGATGGCGGGGCACATTGGGGGCGACAGAAAACAGCAGCTCCAACTGTTTGTCTTCGGCTTTGACCGAGAACATGTCGCCAAGATCTTCCAGAATGGTGTCGAGCTGGAACGGCAGGATCTCAATATCCAGCTTACCGGCTTCAATTTTGGAGAAGTCGAGAATGTCGTTGATGATCCCCAGCAGCGACTGGGAAGCCCGCTCGATTTTCTCCACATAGTTGCGCTGCTTGCGGTCAAGCTGGGTCTGCAAACACAGCTGCGACATGCCAATAATCGCATTCATCGGGGTGCGGATTTCGTGGGACATATTAGCCAGGAAGTCGCTCTTGGCCTGATTGGCGGCATCGGCATCTTCCTTGGCGGCCAGCAGTTCATCTGAGAGCAGCTTAAGACGGGTAATATTGGCAATGCTCATAACCACAGAGCGCTCGCCCTCCTCTTCATCAAGCTCGGAGGCAATCACCGCCATCCACATCAGCTCACCGCTGTCGCTTTGCATCCGCCACTCGCCGCTGATACTGCCCACATCGCTTTCGGCCAGCGCCTGATACAGATTGGTGGCCAGCTCCCTGTCCTCGGGCATCATCAAATCGGCCAGCGCCCGGCGCCTGAGCTGCTCAGCGCTCATACCCAGATCGCTGCTGAACTGGGCATTGCAGTCTTTAATCATGCCGCGATCGTCCAGATTGACGATACCAATGCCGGCGTTATCAAACAGCGCCCTGAAGTGTGCCTCACTCTTGGCAAGCTCAGTCTCCATCCGCTTGCGGGCACTGATATCCATCAGGTAACCGTTCCACACCAGACCATCGGCCTGCTTGCTGCCACGGGCACCGGCCTCGAGCCAGCGCAGCTCACCGGAGGGGAACTGATAGCGGAACGCCTTGGTCCACTGCATGCCGCCCTTACCCGCCAGCAGCCGGATAAACTCAGGCCGGTCGTCTTCGACAATCCGCGTGGCCACCAGCTCAAAATTGTCCATGATTTCATTACGGTGGAACCCGAGCGTGGTGATAGCGGCGCTGGACAGGAAGGTAAAGCTGCGGTCTTTTTCGCTGCGCCAGGTCAGCTGGTACACAGTGCTTGGCACCGACTCGGTAATGGTTTCCAGCCGCTCTCGGGACTGCTCAATCCGCTCCTGGGCCAGCTTTTGCCCGGTTACATCGTTGATGGCGCCATCGAACCAAACGGGATTGCCATCGTCATCGTAGCTCGCCTTGCCTTTTTCATGGATCCAGCGAACAGAGCCGTCGCGATGGCGAATGCGGTACTCCACCTCAAAGTCGTGCTGCTCGGCCAGGGCGCCGCCGATCACCTCACCGCAGTGCGCCAGGTCTTCATCCACAATCAGCGAGCCGAAGCTGCGCTTTTTGTTTTCGATAAAGTGCCAGGCCGGATAACCGGTGATCTCGGTGATGTTGTCACTGACATATTCCATCACCCATTCCTCGGCAATGCGGGTGCGGTACACGGCGCCGGGGATATTGGACACCAGCCCCCGGAAACGAGTTTCGCTTTCGCGGATCTTGCGCTCCACTTCCTGCTGGCGCGACAAATCCCTTACCGAAGCCGCCACCTGACGTTTTCCGCGATGGTCCGCTGGCAGCAAGCTTAAGCCAATCTGCACCGGAAACTCGCGGCCATCACGCCGCAGGGCGTTCAGGGTCTGGCCATCGGCCATCGGCCTGTCTTTGCCCTGCTTCACAAACTGGCGCCTGTCTTCGGCGTGGGCGGCGCGTTTGGCCTCGGGCATCAGGTTTTCAACATTCAGCCCAAGCATTTCATCGGCGCTATAGCCAAACAGCGCCTGACAGCGACTGTTGCTGAACACCAGATTACCGGCTTCATCCACAATCAGCATGGCCTCGGGGGCGGCCTCAAGCACGGCGCTGGACCAGGCTGCGGCAGAAAACTGCTCGGTCACATCGTTAAACAGCATCTCCACCGAGATAAGCTGACCTTCTTCATCCACAAGTGGCTGCATAAACACATCGAGGCGACGCAGGCGGCCATCGGCAGCCTCCATTTCCACCTGATGCGGCGGCACATTTTCACCGCCCAGGGCCTGCTCCATGTACTGCCAATTCTGCTCATTCACGGGATTGCTGGAAAACAGCCGCTGGTACTTGCGCTTAAGCAGTTGCGGCGACAGTCCAAGCACCTTCTCAACCCCCTGGCTGACCTGTTCAATGGCGCCATCCGGCCCCATGGAGCAGTAAAAGGACTTCTCGCTCATACCATCGATAAGGCGGGCAAAACGGTTACCCCGGGAATCCAGCAGCGCCTGTTCGCGCTCTTCCAGCGCAACCGCCATTTCATTGAATTTATCGTTTAAGGTGGCAATTTCCCGCACCGCGCCTTCGGGCTTTTCAAGCCGCTTGATAAGGCCTTTACTGAAACCGACGATACCCGTTTCCAACTGCTCCAACGGCGCAGTCAGCCGCTTGGCACTGAAATAACTGGTCACCAGCAGCAACAGCGCCAGCAGTGCCAGACTCAAACTCAAGGTGCCAAAGTCGCGGCTCAAGGCCTGCATCAGTTGCTGTTCGGGGGTAATAACCAGCACCCGCCAACCCAACATGGGAATGGCGGCAATACTTGCGAGATAGCCTTTACGGTTCAAATCATTAAGGGCCACATCCTGCTTGTCGGCCGCCAGAATATGCTTTAGCGCAGCCTCCCCTTCCGCGCCTTTGGCGAGCCAATCGGCTAGGGATGCGCTGCGTGAGAGGTTATTGTCGGGGTGATAAATCAGCTTGCCGCGATTGTCGACCACCAGCAGCTGCTTGGGGTCTATCCCCAGGCGAATTGGCATGCTGGAGAGCGCCAGATCCGTGGTCACTACCCCCAACGGCTTGCCATCCTCCCCGCCCCCAAAGGGCTGCGAGAAGGTGATCATCAGCGCATCACCGGCGCCATCATCGAAATAAGGGGAAGTCCAGTAACCGTTTGGCGATACGATGGCCTCACTCCACCAGTCCCAATCACCGTTGGTGTAATCGTAGGAAGCAAGGCCGATGTCCTTGTTTACCAGCTCCAGATCCTGACGATAGACATAAGGGGCAAACAGCCGCTGGCCGGGCAAAAATTCAGGCCGAAAAGCAATGGCCGAACCATAAAAGCTGCTGTTGAGTCGCAGTCGCTCGGCCAACTGGCGATAGAGCGCAGGCGCAGATGTGAGTTGGTCGGGGTTGGCAAGGTTGGTGAGCGAGAAAGCCAGCGCCTGGGTGTCGCGCTGGGCAAGGGTGAGTTCAAACTCTAATCGCTTGGCGGCGAAGTCCGCCTTTTCTGCCAAATCGACAAAAAAGGTTTTTTTGGTTGCCTGATAATCGAGCCAGGCAGTAACCAGCGATACCCCTGTCATAAGCACAATCAGAGGCAGCGCAATTTGCAGCAAAATACGGCTGCGGAACGTCCTGAGTTTGGCGTCCTGCATTGTGACCTCCACTCTTGTCACCGGCATTGGCCGGTGAAGCGGTCAGGCACACTCTTCCCTACCGTGGGAAGGACAACAGCGACTTTAGCGCTTACTGATACTCAACTGGTTGAACTTTGGTAAAAAAAATCAAAGCAAACAATTTAACCATCAGTAATACGGATTAACAAGCCGCCAGGATCACAATCCAAAGAAAGTTGTCAGCCTTGTTTGGATTGCCAAACCTTTTTTCTGACATTCGACTCAGTGTTCAGCCAGTGAATCCAACTGTGACTGCCCGGCCGCATCGGCCTTGCGGCGAAAATACGCCCGGGTATCGCCCACCACCAACAGCCTCAGGCCAATCAGCGCAATCAGATTTGGCAGTATCATCAGGCCGTTAACGGTATCGGCGATAAGCCAAATCAGCTCCAGCTTTAAAAACACCCCTGAGCCCACCAGCGCGATAAAGCACAGCCGGTACAGCCACAGGCTCGTCAGGCCATCGCCGGCGCCCCATTTTTCTGCGAGATAACACCAGCAGCGCTCGCCGTAATAGTGCCAGCCAATAATGGTGGTAAAGGCAAAACAGCTCAGCGCTATGGTCAGCAGATACTGGCCCACCAGAGCGCCTGCGCCGTCGGCAAAGGCCGCGCTGGTCATGGCAGCGCCGCTGGCCTCCCCCTGCCACACACCGGTGAGGATCAGCACAAGGCCGGTCATGGTGCAAATAATCAGGGTATCGAAGAAGGTGCCGGTCATGTTCACCAGCCCCTGTTCCACAGGTTCGCGGTTTTTGGCCGCAGCCGCCGCGATGGGCGCGCTGCCAAGGCCCGACTCGTTGGAGAACACCCCGCGGGCAATGCCGGTCTGAATGGCAAGCGCCACAGTAGCCCCGAGGAAACCGCCCCCGGCCGCCACCGGATTAAAGGCGCTTTCCAGCACCAAAAGCAGCGCTGCCGGCACCTGGTCAATACGCCCAAACAGAATCAGCAGGCAGGCCGCCACATAGCCAAGGGCCATGGCAGGCACCAATGAGGTCGCCACCGCCGCGATGCGTTTTACGCCCCCCAGGGTTACCGCCGCCACCAAGGCGGTAAGCACGGCGCCGCTCACAACCACAGGCACATCCCAGGCGATATTTACCGCATCTGTGATGGCGTTAACCTGGGCAAAGGTGCCAATACCGAAAAAGGCCACCCCCACCCCAAAAATCGCAAACAGGCAGCCAAGCCAGCCAAGTCCCAGGCCCTTTTCCATGTAGTACATGGGGCCGCCCGCCATCTGGCCACGGCTGTCCTGGGTGCGAAATTTCACCGCCAGCATGCACTCGGCATACTTGGTGGCCATGCCAAAAAAGGCCGCTATCCACATCCAGAACAGGGCACCGGGGCCACCCAGCTTGATGGCGGTAGCCACCCCAACAATATTACCGGTGCCTATGGTGGCCGACAGCGCCGTGCACAAGGCGGCGAAGGATGACAGCTCCCCCTTGCCCTGCGACGGCCGCATCAACAGTCTGAGCGCCAACGGCAGCCGGAACACCTGAATGAGTTTAAGCTTAACGGTGAAATAGATACCCGTGCCCACCAGCAGCATCAGGGTTAAAGGCCCCCAGACGATACTGTTCAGGCTCGATATCAAGTCATTGAATTGCATAGATTCCTCTTATATTAAACAACCAAATTAATACAGGAGGAGGAAAAGAAATGATCCCAGATATGGCCCCGGGGCAGGCGCAAAAACGCCGGGCAGAGGCCAAGGTATGGCAAGCATCCTCTCCTCTGTCCTTTTGCCTGAGCGTTTCACCCCTGAGGGGCTTTCGCCTTCGGCGCCCGGCGCTTGTCTCGATTTGCACAATTTAAGGTGCGACGAAACAGCCCGGATCTCTCCAGAGGCTCGTCCAGTAGCAGTCCACACCAGGTCAATTCCTGGCACCTGAAAGAGTCCTTCGACATGCATCGAAGTTGGCCTCGTCGGTGTGGGGCACGCCCCAACTCTCCTGCTACCTTCATCCGAACGGAACCCGCAGTCTGGCCGCGGGGGAAGCAAGCTTGCCAGATGACCAAACCGCTGGCAAGCAGCCGCAGGTGAAGCGTGATCCCCATCAAGGCGAGCGTCCTTTTGGTAGCAAAGGCCTCGCCCGCCGTAACCTTTGCTCCCGCAGCAACCTTTGTTATCAAAATCCGCCGCCGCAACCCATATCGCCTCTGAAGCAAACCTTTTAAGACAACAGCTTACAAACGGCGCAAACCGGTTACCGCAACAACAAAATCCTTACCCGGAATTGTGAGCTGCCACGCGGTGGCAAATCGACCAGCCACTAGAATCTGCGCCCCAAATGCCATATTGATTTCACACGGATTGAGCCACATGAAACTGAATAAAGTCACCCTGACGCTGGCGCTGGTTGCCAGCACCCAACTCACTGCCTGTATGGGCCAAATGGGCCTGAGCAGCATGCTGACTCAGGGCAACCTGTCGGCGGTGGACAACCGCTACGGCCGTGCCGGTTTGTATCTGCTGCTGGCGCCGGTTTACGGCCTGACCGCCACCGCCGACCTGTTTATTTTCAACAGCATCGAGTTCTGGACCGGCAAAAACCCCATCACAGGCAAGTCTCCCGCCTTGGTGGATATGCCCGCCAAGACCATCATCAAGGTCAACGACAAGCTGGATAAAGAGCTGACCGATGCGCCGCTCAAGGGCGCACTGGGTGCCAACAACAGTCAGCAGATTGAAGATGCGCAGTTTGTGGCCATCGATGACAACACCCTGGCAATGTTGGTGCGTTTCAGCGACGGCAGCGAGCAGACCATGACCGGCAAGCGCAGTGGTGACAAGGTCGACTTCTTTGTCGACAACCGCTTTGTCACCAGCGTGACCATTGACGAGCTGAGCGCCTACGCCGCCAACCGTTAAGCCAAGCTTCAGGCAATAAAAAAGGGCGCCATGCGCCCTTTTTTATTTTCGATACGTTTAACAAAGCACTTCTAAAGAAGTATCAGCTATCAGCGGATCGCCAGCAGCAGAGCACCCGGCAGCACAAAGAAACTGCCCACCACATAGGCCATGGCCGCGCCCTTATTGCGGGCACTGGCACGGGCCAGCGCCTCGGCGCAGTAGACCGGAATGTCACGCAGCAGCGGCAGGCCGTAAATCAGCAGCACCGCAAACACGTTAAAGAGTACATGCACCAGGGCAACGGTCAGCGCCGCTTCTGCCGCACTGCCTGAAATGGCGGTTGCCGCCAGCAGCGCTGTGATGGTGGTGCCAATGTTGGCGCCCAGAGTAAAGGGATAAATCTGCCGGGTGCTGAACACACCGCTGCCCGCCAAAGGCACCATCAGACTGGTGGTGGTTGAGGATGACTGCACCATCACGGTTACCGCGGTGCCCGACAAAATACCCGCCACCGGGCCCTTGCCGATGGCGCCGTGAAGCATGGCTTTGGCCTTGCCCACCATCACCTGTTTGAGCAGTTTGCCAAGGAAGGTCACCGCAAACAAAATCAGCCCAATACCCAGCACAATCATGGCGATACCAGCCCATTTGCCATCCAGCACCGAGGTGATTTGCTTAATCACATCCAGCGCGGGCGCGGTCAGGCTCTTCATGAAGTTGTAATCCTTCATCGAGAGATTGGCGTCAATAGTAAAGAGATCCGCCAGATAACGGGCGGCCTTCTCCAGCACCCCGAAGGCAACTTCCAATGGCAGGAAAATCAGCACCGCCATCAGGTTAAAGAAGTCGTGCACGGTGGAGGCGGCAAAGGCGCGCTGGAATTCTTCTTTCGAGCGAATATGGCCCACCGACACCAGAGTATTGGTGATGGTGGTGCCTATGTTGGCGCCCATCACCATGGGAATAGCCACCGACAGCGGCAAACCGCCCGCCACCAGCCCCACAATCACAGAGGTCACAGTGGAGGAGCTTTGCACCAGGGCGGTGGCAAACACCCCCAGCAGCAGCGCCACCAGCGGATTATCAGCAAAGGCGAAGATGGCTTTTGCCCCTTCACTGCCGCCGGACACCAGCTTGAAGCCATCGCCGACTGCACCTACAGCCACCAATACAAGGTAAATCAGGGCAGTGATGGCAATCCATTTCATCACCTTGGTTTGGGTTGAAACACGCTCAGCGGTTTGGCTCATGGCTTTCTCTTGGATCAGGGAAGGTGCGATCAAGTCGTCGCACAGCTCTGGCTTTGATAGCAGCGACAGTTCAAGGCATTCAACTGAGGGCATGCCGAGGCCTGCTGAAGTTGGATAACGCCGAAATGGTGTTGCTATCAAAGCCCCGTAGGGCGTGGCTTACAGCGGTATCTGCTGCGTTACAGTTCTTGCGAAGGACTAGGGCCATTCGCTGCGAACTGTGCCTTGCATCTATCCACTTTAAGCTCACGCAGAGCAAGCACGGGACTTATTCGCACCTTCCTTATGGGAAGTTGCGGCGCATTTAAGCAAAGCTTTATGACAGAAATATGTCAGTAAAAAGACAGCCAAATACGCCGAAAATCACACCCCAAAGGGCAAAACCGCGCACTATAAACACCAAGTTATAAATCATCATTAAAATTTCATGCTCCGGGCAACGAAGCGCATATCCAGCTGCAAAATCCACGGCGGCTGGCCATAAAAGTCCCCTGAATCCCCATCAAACGGCCCACTGAAAGGCACAGATAGCTTTGCTGCGTACGGATTAAAAGCAGTGCAAGTTTCACACTTTTGTCGTATCACTAAAGGAGCGATAGCAAAAAGAGGCGCCACCTTGGCCAAGGCAATCATGCAACCCAGACACAAGCGCGCAGGCTTTACCCTGATTGAACTGGTGGTGGTGATCATCATCCTTGGGATCCTGGCGGTCACTGCAGCGCCCAAATTTTTAAACCTGCAAAAAGATGCCAGAGTGGCGGCACTCGAGGGGGCCCGCGCCTCGTTCGACACGGCCCGAAAACTGGTGTACACCAAGGCGCTGCTGCAGGGTCAGCAAGCCGTAGATTCGGCGGTGGTCAATATAGATACCGACGGCGATGGCGTGAACGACCTGGCCGGCTATTTTGGCCTTATCAAGTTTGTTATCGCGGCGCGGGAATACGCCGGACTCGATGGCGACATCACCCTGAGCAAACACTACGGCGGCTCGGCCACCGGTCTGCCTTACTTCCTGATTTACTTTGCCGACACCCCGGCCTCCTTGGCCAATCAGTGTTTTGTCGAAGTCTATTATCCGGCGGCCGCCGGTGGTCAGGTCAGCTATAACCTGGTCGATGACGACTGCTGATGCCGCATCAAAGCCCCAATATCCGCAGCAATCACTGATCTTTTCCGCTTGTTTTAGCGTAGTTTTTCATACTGTCACGGGTTATCCTTCGGCAAGCACTGGCTGGCGAAAGCCAAGCGGTAGCGGCCGAACAGGGAGAAGTAATGACGCCGATAGTAGCCATGCAGGCGATAAGCAAAAGTTTTCAGGACGGCGCTGAGCGCCATCGGGTGCTGGATAAGCTCACGCTGGAAATCCACGCCGGCGAAACCGTGGCCCTCACAGGCCCAAGCGGCAGTGGCAAGAGCACCCTGCTGAACCTGATTGCCGGTTTTGATAGTCCCGACGACGGCCAGATAAAGCTCCTTGGCAAGGCTGCCAACGCATTCAGTGCCAAAGACTGGGACAGCTTTCGCCGCCGCGAACTGGGCATGGTGTTTCAGCAGTTCAACCTGCTTGAACCTTTGAATGTTCGGGCCAACATCCACTTCCCCCTCGCCCTCAACCACCAACCCTGGGATGACTGGTGCGACACCCTCACACACCGCTTGGGGCTGACCGAGCTGTTAGCGCGACCGGTGGACAGCCTCTCCGGCGGTCAGCAACAAAGGGTAGCCATTGCCCGCGCCCTCGCTCAGCGCCCGCCGCTGCTGCTTGCCGATGAGCCCACAGGCAACCTCGATGAACACTCGGGCGATGAAGTGATGGCGCTGCTCACCAGCCTTGCGCGCCAAAGCAATACCGCCATTCTGATGGTGACCCACAGCGAGCGCTGCGCCGCCTTTATGCAAAGGCGCTGGCACTTGAGCGGCGGCCAGATTGCCGAGAGCCGTACTGAAACTGCCGAGAGCCGCAACGAGACTGCCAAGAGCCGTACTGAAATCGCCAAGAGCAACACGGCAAGCCCGCCTGCCGCGCCTGCCGCGCAGGGTCAAGCAGTTAAATCCAGCCAGAGTCAGAGCTGAATATGGATGGGCTGCATCGGCTAACCACCAACCACGGCCTGTGGCTGAGCCTTAAGGTCTTTGTGGGTCATTACCGCCGCGCACCCTTGCAGGCGGGGGCGATTTTGCTCGGCATTATCCTGTCGGTGGTGCTGCTCACGGCGGTGAAAAGCATCAATGAAAATGCCAGGGCAAGCTACCGCGAGGCCACGGCGCCCCTCTCGGGCCACAGCGCCTTTACCCTGCTGCCAAGCGGTGGCAACGCTTTTTTAAGCGATGATGTGTATTTCCGTTTAAGCCGCCAGGGGCTTAAGTTGATGCCCAGATTAAACGGTGTAATGACCGAAGATGGTGGCCGCCGCTTTTACCTCGACGGCGTAGACATGATAGCGGCCACGTCAATCGCAGCCTCCCACACCAATACATCCGCGCCAGATGCGAGGCCAGCCAGCCCGCTGTCGGCCAACCTCGACCTGGGCAACCTGCTCAGCGGCGAGCCTCTGTTACTTGTAAGCCAAAGCCAGCTTGAAAAAATTAACGCCCGCGGCCCAATAAGTCTTGGCGGCAAAGCTGTCACCCTGATTGGCCTCGACAACAGCTTAGGCCTTGGCAGCGCCATAGTCGCCGATCTCTCCTTTGCCAAAGCCGCGCTGAACGCCCCCCATAGGTTAAGCAGCATCGAAGTGCTGGATAACATCGGCCTCGATGCCCTAAAGCAGCATCTGCTACAGGCCGGCATCGCTGAATCAAGCCTTGAAATCATCGCCCAGGACAATGGCGCGGCCCTTACCGAACTTACCGGCAGCTTCCACCTGAGCCTTAAAGCCATGGGGCTGCTGGCCTTTGTGGTGGGGCTGTTTATCGCCTACAACGGCGTACGCTACAGCCTGATGAAGCGCACCCGACTGCTGCTACAACTGCGCCAACTGGGGGTGGGACAGCGTGAGCTTCTGGGCGCGCTGGTACTGGAGCTGATGCTGATGGTCAGCCTTGGGGCAGTTAGCGGCTTTGTGCTCGGGCTCTGGCTCGGGCAGGGGCTGATGCCTCTGGTGGCCATGACACTGGAGCAAATCTACGGCGCGCGTCTGTTGCCAGGCCATTGGCAGCCCGGCTGGTTTATCGAGGCCTTTGGGCTGACGGCCGCTGCCAGCCTGTTCGCCTGTATCCCGCTAATGGCAAGGTTGGTGGCCACGCCGCTTGCCAGCGGTCGCCATCAGGCCGCAAATCAGGGCTTTGATACCCGCATGCAGCGCCTGCAACTGGCTGTTGCTGCAACCCTGTTGCTGCTGGCGCTGATAGTTACCCTGCTTGAGCCCAGCGTGAGCCAATATCTGCGCGAGCAGCAATTGCCACGGCTATTACCTATCTACAGCCTGGGGCTTATCGCGCTGGTGACCCTGGCGGCGCCGCTGCTGTTACCCAGTCTGCTGGCCCGGCTACCCGAGCTGCTCACGCGGTTTAGGCTGTTCAGGCCCGGGCTTTCTCAGTATTTGGTGGCCGAGCTTAAGGTGCTTGCACCGCCGATGTCGCTGGCCATGATGGCCATGCTGCTGGCGCTGTCGGCCAATATTGCCATGACCACCCTGGTGGGCAGTTTTGAAGGCACCCTGAAGGCCTGGCTCAATCAGCGGCTGCACGCCGATATTTATATCCGGCCGGGGGATAGCCGCATGCAGGAGGTGATGGCAAAACTTGAAGGCGACAGCCGGGTAAGCGCGAGCTACCGCCAATATTCAAGCCCGGCGTTGCTCACAGGCGCAGATGGCAGCAATGACAGCCGTTTTCGGCTGCTGGCGCGGGACAGCATATCGGTGCGGGAAACCAGCACCTTAAAGACCTTCGACGCTGCGCTGTGGCAAGCCATGCAGCAAGGGGGCAAACAAATACTGATAAACGAGCCGATGGCGCTGCGCCTGGGTCTTAAGCTCGGCGACAACCTAAAGGTTAAGGTGGGCGGAAAGCACGTCAGCCTTGCGGTTGCCGGGATCTTTTTCGATCACGGTAACCAGCAGCATGAGGCGCTGATTGAAGAAAGCCTGTGGCATCAATTGGCGCTCTCCCCTATCCCCATCAGCCTGGCAATCAGCTGCGGCGATTGCGACGCCGAGCAGCTTGCCAATGACCTTGCCGGCGAGCTTGAGCTGTCACGCTCGCTGATTTTCAGCCAGCAGAACATCAAGAAAATCGCCATCACCATGTTTGGCCGCACCTTCGAAATCACCGCAAGCCTGGGCACCCTCACGCTGCTCGTGGCCTCCATCGGCCTGTTCTCGGCACTGTCGATGCTCTCGGCGAGCCGCGAAAATCCACTGGCAAGGCTGCATGCCCTCGGGGTCAGCCGCCGTGAGCTGCTGCTCATGAGCGCGGCGCAGATGCTGCTGATGGTGCTCGCCACCGCGCTGCTGGCTATTCCCGTGGCCTGGGTGCTCGCCTGGCTGCTGATTAACAAGGTGATTTTGCTGTCCTTCGGCTGGAGTCTCACCATGGACTGGCAATGGCTGCCGGTGCTCAGTGCCATAGGCGCGGCGCTGCTGTCAGCCACGCTGGCACTGGCCTGGCCCCTGTGGCGCCAAAGCCGCCGGCCGCTTATCCGCAGCTTGCAGCAGGAGGCAAACTGATATGCCATCAGTCTTAAAAATCAAATGCCTGGCATCTGCTTCATTCCAGTCAGTCTCTGCACTCTTGCTATCTGCGGCTCTGCTTTTGGCGGGCTGCGGCAATCCGGCCGACACCAAGGCATCCAACACCGGCAATCCACCCACAATGGGCGAACTGATGGGCGGTGATATCACCGGCTTCGATAGCGTAACCCCGGGCAAAACGCTGAGCTTCCCCGTCGATCATGGCCCCCACAATAACTTCCGTCAGGAGTGGTGGTATCTCACCGCCAACCTCACAACCGCCAGCGGTGAGCCCTTGGGGCTGCAATGGACCCAGTTCAGGGTGGCGCTTGAGCCAGAATCAAACAGGGCATTGCCGGGCGAAAACCAGCCCAGCGCCGAAAACGGCTGGGACAGCCGCCAGCTGTGGTTTGCCCACGCGGCCGTGACCCGCGAGCAAAGCCATATCGCCACCGAACGCTGGTCCCGTGGCCACCAGGAACTCGCAAGCGCCGGTGGCAGCCCGTTCGCGGTTAAACTCACCGACTGGCGCTGGCAGTCTGAAACTGAGGCCCTGTTTCCCGCAAGCCTCACGGTCACTGGCTCAAATGGAGATAAGCCCCTCGGTTATCGGCTGACACTCTCAAGCACATCACCGCTGCAATTACAGGGCGAGCAAGGCTACAGCGCCAAGAGCGCCGATGCGGGGCTCGCTTCCTATTACTACTCGGCGCCCTTTATCCATATTGAGGGTGAAGTACTGCTGGATGGCGCATGGCAAAAGGTCAGCGGCCAGGGGTGGCTCGACCGCGAATGGAGCTCGGCCTTTTTGGGGCTTAAACAGCAGGGCTGGGACTGGTTCGCCCTGCGGCTCGACGATGGCTCGGCGCTGATGCTCTTCCAGCTGCGTGAGCAAAACGCCAAGTCCTTCACCCACGCCAACCGCATGTGGCCCGATGGCCGCAGCCAGAAGCTTGAAGTAATTTCAATGACGCCGACTGACTACCATCAGGGCTATCCGGTTACCTGGCAGCTGAATTTGAAAGACAAAAACGCAGACAGCAACGAGACAGACAACGAGCTTAGTCTCAGGGTTGAGGCCCTCAATCCCGACGCCCGCATGGCGCTCAGTATGCAATATTGGGAAGGCCCGGTGCGCATCAGTAGCAGTGACAGTGGTAGTGATAACAAGGGTGAGAGCCACATAGCTGAAGGCTATATGGAGCTGACCGGTTATTAGGCGCACGCTGAATAAGTAGCGGGCTTGGCAGCTCCCCACCTAAAGTGGCGATGGATAGCCACATTGCCCTCTTGCTTGTTGGCAACCTGCTAACTGACTACAATGCCCGGCAACTTTTTGAGTCGAATATTGTGGTAGCTCTTATGCCAACCAGCGCACCAGACATCTCTTTGCAAGCCAGCTCTTTGCAAGCCAGCCCTTTACCAGACAGCGCTTTGCCAGACAGCCAATTGCCATCAAGCACAGCAGAAACAAGCCTGGCACCTGTCACCCGCATCAAACTTGCCGAGGGGCTGACCGAGTTTCCGGCCGAGCTGTATCAGCATGCCGACACGCTTGAGCATCTTGACTTATCGGACAATAAGCTCTCAAGCCTGCCCGCTGACTTTGGCCGCTTTGTTGCGCTCAAGAGGCTGTTTTTAACCAATAACCAGTTCGAGCATATCCCTGAAGTTCTGGCAAGCTGCCAAAGCCTCACCATGGTGAGTTTCAGAGGCAATCAGCTGACCAGGTTTGCCGAAGGAAGCCTGCCCGAAGGGCTTGAGTGGCTGATTTTAACCGACAATAAGCTTTCGCAGCTGCCAGAGGATTTTGGCCGCTACCGCAGGCTTAAAAAGCTCGCGCTGTCCGGCAATCAACTGTCAGCGCTGCCAGATTCGATGGCGCATTGCCGCGAGCTTGGGCTGGCGCGACTGTCGCTGAACCGTTTTGAAGCCTTCCCCGACTGGCTGTTTGAGCTGCCAAAACTTGCCTGGCTCGCCCTTGGCGCCAACCCGACCACGCCGGTGAGCAATCACAGCAGCATACCCACAGAAGACATAGCCAACTACCTGCTGGACGCCGAGCTTGGCACAGGTGCCTCAGGCACCATTTACCTTGCCCATCACAAAGACGGCACCCAGCCTGTGGCGCTGAAAAAGTTTAAAGGCTGGCTGACCAGCGATGGCTGCCCCAAGGATGAGCTCAATAACGCCCTCAACGCAGGGCTGCACCCAAACCTGATTCCGATTGTGGCCAATATCAGTGGCCTTGAGCTGCCCGCCATGGTGATGCAGCTTATCCCCAACACTTTCCAGTCGCTGGGTATGCCGCCGTCTTTTGCCACTATTACCCGCGATACCTATAAGCCAGAGCTGACATTAAGCCGCGCGCAAATCATCACCCTCGCCCGCCAGGTAAGCTCAGCCATGGCGCACCTGCACGGCGAGCACATCTGCCACGGCGACCTCTATTCCCACAATATGCTGGTGAATGAGGCATCCATGCTGTACCTCGGTGATTTTGGCGCGGCGACGGCGCTCGAATCCTTACCCGCCCATCAGGCCGATGGCTTTAAAAAGCTTGAAGTGCGCGCCTTCGGCTACTGGCTGGATGAGATGCTAGGCCGCATAAGCCCAGAGACTGACAGCGACAGTCCTGCGGCTGACAGCAATAGCCCCAAGGCCAAAAGCGACAGCCCTGCGGCCAATAGCGACAGCCAAGGGCCAAAAAGCAACGACGCCCTGATTGCCCTGCGCGAGCTGTGCCTCATGCCATCCGTCGGCCAGCGGCCTGATTTTAGCCACATCAGCGAGCAGCTACATTTAAGCTAAATCCGGGCACACTTCAGCTTAGCCTGCGAATTTGTGCCGAAATGCTTGTGATACAGCGTCTGGCAGACTCGCTGATGGCCGACAACTGAAAGAAGCCATGAATAACGCCGGGATAACGTTCGCAGCTGGCATCCACGCCATGGGAAATCAGGGTCAGGTAGAGCTGCTCACCTTCATCCCGTAACGGGTCAAATTCAGCCGTGATAATAGAAGTGGCGGGCAGCCCGCAGAAATCGGCGCCCAGCAAGTTAAGCTCCGCCGCCGACGCCAATTGCTGCTCACTGCCTGCATACAGCCTGAAGCCAGACAACAGCATGTTGGCGGTGATGATATAGTCGGTGCCATTTTCCCTATAACTGGCCGATCTGCCGAAGGGATCGAGCATAGGGTAGATAAGCACCAGCTGTGAGGGCATCCACGCCTGTTGCTTTAGTCTAAGGGCCGTGGCAAGCGCCAGCTGCGCCCCGGCGCTGTCACCCACAAACACCATTTTCCGGGTATTGCCACCGTACTTATGGGCATGGTTTTTAATGCCAAGCACCGCCTGAAACACATCATCATGGGCGGCCGGATACTCAAACTCCGGAGCCAAACGGTACTGAATGCATATCACTATGGTATTGGATTGCTGAGCAATTTGTCGTAACTGGGCTTCGTGGGTCGCAAAGCCGCCGCTGATAAAGCAGCCGCCATGGAAGTACACTGTCACGGCCAAACCAGGCTCGGCAGAGGGTTTATACACCTTCACCACAACGCCATTAATCTCGTCGACAAACTCGCTGGCCATAACGGGGCTTTCACCCGCCAGTACTGTGCTGGACAGGTAGCCAGCTCTTCGCTCAGCAATCGTTTGCATGGAAGCACATGGGCAGCCATTTGCCTGAAATTCCGCAACCAGCTCTTTGATGCCAGCCTCTAAACCAATACTCATCTCTACCCCCTCAGTCTTTCATGGGCAACATGATATACCAACCCAAATACATGTATATACATACAGTATTTATTTGTGATTCAAAGGGGATTGTTTGAGCTGATTTCATGCCTGAACGCCTGCCGCTCTCAATACCAGAAGGCCTGCCACCAACAAGCAGTTCGAGTAATGGGATGCGGCGCAGCAATTTCGTCTGATATCAACCAATTCTGTGATTCAGTAGGCTGTCCCTTAACGGGCAAATGCCTTAGGGTAAGGACAACGCATTATGGCGCGAGCGCCACCCTTGGCGACCGCCCCCCAACAACAGGAACTGTTCACATGTCTGAAAAAGAGTCTGCGACCGCAACCGATAGTCAAAATGCCTTTTACGATCGCGCCACCGCCATGATTAAGCTTGCCAACCAGCAAAACCAGGACCCGACGATTAAAACCGGCGAGATCAGCGCCTCTTTCATGTGGGCCGTCGCCCGCTACAACGCCTGGTTTGGCTCCACCAGTTTTGAAACCAAAGAGCAGATGCAGGCCAAGAAGCAGGAAATGCTGGATTACTACATGGAGCGCTATAAAGAGATGCTCGATGCAAATCTTGATGATTATATTGAGAATTTTGACCACTACCGTTCCACCCAGAAGTAGGGAGGCTGATGCCCCAGCCTGCTCTGGCTGTTAACTCTATGTCGCTTTGCAAGCGACGGTAGGTCGTGGGTCTCCGACCCACACCCGGCCAAAAGGGGAACTACAGCGATCCCCTCTTGGATCTCCCGCGCCGCCCCTTACGAAGCCGAGAGCCCTTCAGGTTTATGGAATTGGTCTTGCTACTGCTTCGGACTCACATCCATGTTCGACCGAACCAGCCTCGACAGCCCTGTCTCGGCTACGCGCCCAATTCCAACACCTTCAACGGCTTCGAAGGGGGATATAGAAGTGAAACCTTTGGGCACTATGTTTGATGTAAGACTTGAGAGTGTCCTCACCCCCACCCACAAACACACAGAAAGTGACACAAATACGTCATTTTTTGCCAAAAAATTGGACATTGCGCATTTTTGAATGTAAATAAGGAATCTAAACGGCATGTCAAAACAGGATTGTTAGATGCTAGTAAAATTTACTACCTCGAATTTTGGATCGATCAAGGGTCGGCAAACGCTAGATATGAGAGCTGAGGCCTACTCTGAGATGAAAGACTCCAATCTCTTTACTTGGACAAGTTCATTCGACTCCCAGAAACTCCTCAACACAACTGCAATCTATGGGGCAAATGCAAGCGGTAAATCAAATTTAATTACCGCATTGTCCACTATGAAAACTATCATTAAAGACTCTGCTAAATGGCAAGTTGAGGAGCAATTACCATACGATCCGTATCGATTATCAAAAGAATATAGAAACGCCGAAACTGAATTTGAAATTGAGTTTATCGCTGACAACACAAGATATCTTTATGGATTTTCTTACAATAAAGACCAAATTGTTGGCGAGTGGTTATTTGCGTATCCTAAGAAAAAGGCACAGAAATGGTTTCTACGAGTCTTAGACGGTAAAGAGTATCATTGGGATCTTGGACGTAATTTGGTCGGGGAAAAGCAGACTTGGATCAATTCCACAAAGAAAAACTCACTATTTCTTTCCACAGCTGTTCAACTTAATAGCGAGCAATTGAGACCAGTTTTTGAATGGTTTACATCTGAATTAGCTATCGCAGGAATTCATGGATGGAGTAGTGGATTCTCGACGGTACAATGTGATGATAAAGAACATAAGGAAAGTATTATCAAACTCCTAAGAGATGTTGATATTGTTATTGATGATATCGTAATCGAAAAAAGTGAATTTGATGAGAGCATTATCCCAGACGAAGTTCCTGAGGAAGTTAAGAAAAGTATCATCGCCAAGATGAAAGGTGAAACTATTGTAGAAGCCAAGTTTTTGCGTGTTGATGATGATGGTGAAAGTATCGAATTTGAATTAGATGATGAGTCAGATGGAACTAAGAGATTTTTTTCATTCTCCGGGCCATGGCTGGATGCCTTAAATACAGGGAAAGTTCTATTCGTTGATGAATTAAACTCAAATCTTCACCCGCTATTGGTCAAGCATATGGTGAAGTTATTTCACTGCAAAAAAAGCAATAAAAACAATGCACAACTTATCTTTACCACGCATGAGACATCCATTTTAAAACAAGATGTCTTTAGACGAGATCAAATTTGGTTCATGCAAAAAAATGGCAACGAAAGTGAGCTATATTCGCTGAGTAACTTCAAACCAAGGAAAGGCTTTGAAAATTTAGAAGAAAGATATTTGTCTGGCTCTTACGGTGCACTACCATTCATTTTTTGGGAAGATTGCTAATGGGCTCAGATGATCGTTTTCGTAAGTTAAAAGAAAAACAAAAGACTCAGACAAAAAGAGCATCAGCCAAAAAAGAACCATATGAAAAGTTCCTAATTGTCTGCGAAGATACTGTATCTGGATACCATTACTTGAAGGATGTAATTAAACATTTCAAGTTATCGACCGCTAATGTGTCAATAGTAGGATTAGGACAGTCTCCAATCAGTATAGTTGAACATGCAAATAGTCGATTCACTGACGAAAAGAGGTCATACAGACCAGACTTTGACAAGGTATTTTGTGTCTTTGATAGAGATACTCACAGCACATTCTTTGAAGCTAAGCAAAAAATTGAAGCCATCAATAAAAAACTAAAGAAACCGATATTCGATGCGATACCCAGTGACCCTTGCTTTGAAATATGGCTAATAATTCACTTCAGATATACGTCCAAGTTATATGAAAAATCTGGTAAAAAATCAGCAGCCAATATTGTTGTTGATGATTTGAGGATGCTACTACCACAGTACCAAAAAGGTTATACAAAAGCTTTTCATGATACATTTCAACTCATGACGAAAGCGATAGAAAACTCTAAGAAACTAAAAGATTACTGCAAAAAAAACGGAACTGAATCTCCAAGGACTGATATTGATAAAATGATAGAATATATAATTGAACAGCATGAATCCAAAAAAAAACCAAAAACAAAGAGTGAGGACAGGCATAACACTTAGCTCGCAGATTGCACCTGAATTTGTCCCCGTAGTGTCAGGACAGCCACAACACTTTTGCTGAAGGATACACCATCCCCCATCGAAGCCGCTTTGGCTGTTGGGCTGTTCGAAACGGCTGAGCCGAGGCATGGATGCCGAGGCAGTGAGCATCGAGCTGGGAGCGAGTCGGTCACGGTGGCCGTTTTCAGCCCATAAGGCCAAAGTGCTCGGCTTCGTCGGGGGGCGCTGGGGGATTGGACAAGGGGGCAAGTCGATACTGCCCCCTTTCCCCGGGTGTGGGTTGGAAACCCACGACTTTCGCCAAGCAGCGCTTGGCATCTATCTCAAAGAGTGGGACAGGCATAACACTTAGCTCGCAGATTGCGCCTGAGCTTGTCCACGTTTGGTGCCGCTGAAGGTGTTGGGATTGGGCGCGTAGCCGAGATAGGGCAAGTATCGCGAAGCGATTAGTTTACCAGCGCGAGGCACGGAACGCCGGGCCGGAGTGAATATATAGGGATATAAACTCGGGGATCCGAACCAGTAGCAAGCCCAATTCCATAAACCTGAAGGGCCTTCGGCACCGTTGGGGTGGCGGGACTTGTTTTATAAAAGAGTAAAAGGGGATCGCTGTAGATCCCCTTTTAGCCGGGTGTGGGTATCCTCACTCTTTTATCTCATTCACACTATCGATAATCCGGTATATTTTTCCCCAGGGTAATATCGCGGCGAACATGCCAAACGCCCTGCTCATCACGCTGTGGATGACTGATGCCACAGCCGCCGCGACAAAGCTTTTTGTCTCTTTTTTCTGTCGTTAGCAAAGGGTCATCATCAAAAGTAATGTCGTCAATATAATAAGTCCCTTTATTAGGCTCTATAACATGCATGTGGATGTGCTGCGGAATATCTCGCCCTACGTAAGCAGCTGGGCGTATAGTCTCGAGCTGATAACGTCCATTTGCGTCGGTTTGCGCCCAGCCCCTCAGGCCACCGTGCTGAGTCGAGCCTTTGGGGTAAGCGCCTCTGGCATCAGTTTGATAGGCGTACACTATGATACCCTGGGCCTGGCTGCCATCAGCGCTGTGTACTGAACCACGAACGACAAGTAAGCTGCCCTGCTCCCCCACAGGCGCTATTCGCCCGCTGCTTGTCAGCGACGCTGGCATATCTACAAAAACCAACTCACATCCCTGACACGGACCACCAATAACCGGAACAGGCTCCTGTGCAGCGATATTCCCGCCCCAAAATAACAAAACACCAGCCAGTAACTTAATGTTAGCCATAATAACCTCTTGATTGGAATAATTCATTTCTTGTCAAATGTCATTTTATACAAAGTCCTGTCCCTTCTGATAAAGTGATGATATAAGGCAGCCAAAATATGACCCACAATTAATATCCACAAAACCCACTCACCCAAAACGTAATGAATATGCTCTGCAGGGTCTCCCAACTGCTCCAGCGTTATACCAAACAAATTAAAAGCCTCGACATTTTTAAAAACGTCCATATCAAACAGAAAGAAATACTCGATAACACCTCTGCCACTCGACAAGTAACTAGCAATCGACAAATATCCGGTAACCGGCATAACCACTATGGATATGTACAAAACAAAATGCATAATACGCGCGGCTATATTTTCTATTAGGCTGCGAGACTCATTAGTTGGCAAAGGATTTAACAGACGCCAGATTATTCGCAAAGTGACTACAACCAATATGGTGATGCCCACAGAAAAGTGAATTTGATTAGCCGCCCATTTCTCAGGATCACTTTCTGCAAGCCAGTTTCGATAGTAAATAGATGAGTAGGAGATCAGCAGCAATATCGCTGTACCCCAATGCAACCACTTGGCGATTGTGCCATAGGACTTGTCGGTATTTTTAATCTGCATCACGTTATGGGACTCGAAGTTGGTATAGCCCCAAAATCCCGCCCAAGCCCTTGTCGGTCAAGGCTCAATGGTTTAAGACGATGAGTTTACGGATTAACCTGAGGAGATGACTCAAACCTGACTTTAAATTCGCTGACATAGTTTCTGCTTAGTCTGGTTTCAGACCCATCTTTAAGAAAGAGGTCATAGTCACCATTCAGCCTCGATTTATACATAAGCACTTTATCTATATTGACAATGCTCGACCTGTGCACTCTGACAAACCGATCATCCAATTTATTCACTATTGACTTCAAGGTATCTGTATACAGGTAATCCTTGTTCTCCGTATATACGGTGACATAGGGCGTCGCCGATTTAATCGAAACAATGTCGTCCAGACTAAGCTTGACATTCAACTTGCCGGATTGAATTACGAGGTATTCAGGGGATAAAGATGGCTCATTGACAACAGACTGTTGTTTCCTCTGTAATTCAAAGTAATTAAATAACCATACAAATAAGCTGTAGGTTAAGATTGCGACAACAAGATCATTCGCGAGACTGAAACTCAATACCTTAAAGAACCCATAATTCTGCTCGCGAAATATGGATGATAAGATCCATACAGTCAGCGCCATCAAAATCAAATGTATAGCAGTTGCGACTATGACCTTCAGAGACATTTTCACTAAGGTATTTGCAGGCCTCTTTTGCAGCTCAACCTTTAACGCCAACAGCATGGGAGGAAACAGCATCCAGAATACTTTGAACAGCAAGGACTCCAAAATAAAGAAGGAAGAGCCATTGCGGGTTGCATGCAAGTAATCCTGGAAAATCGCCAGAGCGACGATCAGAGCACAGACGATTACAGATAACCGCCACAGCCGATGTTCTAACAGAGATCTAAAATGCTGCCCAATACTCATCGTTATAGTCTTGTCCCGCGACTAAGGCTGGCGTTCCCGGCCAGCAGACACTTTACTCGTCCTGAACTCAGGATTGTTCGCAGCAGCAAAGTGAAGTTTTCCTTTTGGCTACCACTGGTTTAATGACCACATAAGCAGACACCATTGTTCACGAAAGATACCACCACATAGCGTCAAGTTAAATGCCAGCCCCTGTCAGGAAGATTGAACGAGATGGTCCTCGGTATTGATGGGAAAGCAAAGAGTGAGTGCAGGCATAACACCTAGCTCGCAGATTGCGCCTGAACTGCCTCCGCGTGGTGGGCCAGAGGCCCTCCGGCTCAAGCTAAGCGATAGACACTTTTCTATCGCTTGCCTTGCTGGCTCGCTTTCGCCCTTTCCCCAAGTGTGGGTTGGGCGAGTGTCGCACAGCGATAAGTTTTCGAGCGCGAGCCATGGATGGCGAACTGGCTGTTGGACAAGGATGTATTTAGCCGCGATCTTCGCCAAGCTCAGCTTGGCGACTAATTCAGCTGGCGGTTGCTGCAGACAATTCACTGACCTAACAAAAAGGCCTGTCCATCAAGAACAGGCCTTGCTGGCTAAAACACTTAGGTATTAAGGGCTCTAACCTAGTTGCCTTTGCTGCTGTTTCTCAGCTCTATGGCCAGGCTTGCCAGCTGTTTGGCGATTTCAGCCTGGGTTTGTGCCATCTGTTCCTGCGCCTTGGCGATGCGCTTGCTGGACGCCACCAAGATAATGGCCAGAATGACCATCATCAGTGGGATTGAGAGTGTCAGTAGTGCAGTAATCATTCCCGTTAAAGGACTCCCTAAATCCATTTAGTATTCTCCTAAAAATTAAGTCCGAGATGGATAAAACCACCGGCGGCAATGCCGTTTTTTACTAATGCCGTTTTCACTGATAAGCCGTCGGCTTAAAATCCACTAAGGGTCTATAACTACACCATATTTTGTGACGTGTCATCCATGGTTTTACCGTTCACCGTCCATATGTAGCCACAAAAAAGCCCGCTCTGGAGTGCGGGCTTGGTCAGGCGATAAGCATCTTAACTGGCAGTGGCAGCTTTCAATTGCTGATGGCTGACCAGCCTCTTACCCATCACCCCGCCATTACCACAACATTACCAAACTCGGGCAACCAATCCCTTGAGGTAGAAGCCTTCCGGGAAGGCGGCACCGATCGGGTGGTCCGAGGCCTGGCTCAGGCGCTCGATAAACTGAGCATCGCGGCCGGCATCCAGGGCGGCATCGGCGACGATTTTCTGAAACAGATCTGCAGGCATCAGGCCGGAGCAGGAGAAGGTCAGCAGGGTGCCACCGGGCTTAAGCAGCTGCATGGCAATCATGTTGATGTCCTTGTAGCCACGACAGGCACCATTGAGCTGGGCCTTGTTGTCGGCAAACTTGGGCGGGTCGAGCACTATCACATCGAAGGTTTTGCCTTCGTCGCGGTACTGGCGCAACAACTTGAATACATCTGCCTCGCTGTAGGTCACATGGTCATCGTTCAGGCCATTGATGGCCATGTTGTGACGGGCTGTGTCCAGCGCCAACGTGGATACGTCCACGTTTTCTATGCTGGCGGCACCGGCCTTGGCGGCATAAAGACCAAAGGTGCCTGTGTAGCAGAAGCAGTTGAGCACCGACTTACCTGCCACGAAGCGGGCTGCCATGGCGCGGTTGTCGCGCTGGTCGAGGTAAAAGCCAGTCTTGTGACCCTTTTCTACATCGACGGCAATCTTGATGCCGTTTTCTTCAATAATCAGTGGCATGGCTGGCAGCTCGCCGTGGAGCAAACCTGTTACCAGCGGCAGGCCTTCTTTCTTGCGGGAGTCCACATCGGAGCGCTCATAGATGGCGCAATTAGGGAACTGCTCGGCCAGCACAGACACCAGGGTATCGCGCCAGTAATCGGCACCGGCCGACAGCAGCTGGCACACAAGCACATTGGCGTAGCGGTCGATGGTAATGCCGGGCAAACCGTCGGACTCGGCGCCTACCAAGCGATAACCTGTGAGGCCCTTTTCGCGGATAAGCTCCTCGCGGCCAGCCTGGGCGCGGGCGATACGGCTGGCGAAAAAGTCGCGGTCGATGGCTTCTTCTTTATCAAAAGTCCACACACGCACCTGAATTTGCGAGGCATCTGACCAGGCACCGCGGCCAAGCCAGCGGCCATCATGGGCCACTACATCCACGGTTTCGCCGCGCAGGGGCTTGCCCTTGATGTTGTGGACGCCGCTGGAAAACACCCAGGGGTGACGACGGTCGAGGGACTTTTCCCGTCCCGGCTTGAGTTTGATGCGAATGCTCATGAAGATGTCTCGATAACGCCAAGGCGGCGTGTTACAGATGGGCTGCGGCCCCATTAGCAAGTAATCAAAGTTGCCAAAGCGGCCGCTGCCGTGAATGGGCGCTATTTTACCCTGTTAAGGCGGCCTTGGCAGGCATTCCTTTAAAAAACTCCTGCTCGATGACCAGGCTCGCCCACCAGGAGCGTTCTCCAGACAGCGTGCAGGCTATAGCAACTCCAGCCCAACCACCAAGGCCGCATGATCCGAGCTTTCACTGTCGCGCTCATACACAGGGGTTCGAAGGTGCTCATCGAATACCGAGAAGTGGCACACCCGGCCTCGGGCGGGGGCCAGTGCGCCATCGAAGTCCTGACTCAGCAGGATATGGTCAAGCAGGCTGCCACGGGAGCCAAGATAGTGAGTCGGGCGCCGCGCCC
Source organism: Shewanella khirikhana (assembly GCF_003957745.1). Lineage (NCBI taxonomy): Bacteria > Pseudomonadati > Pseudomonadota > Gammaproteobacteria > Alteromonadales > Shewanellaceae > Shewanella > Shewanella khirikhana. Next base: position 3,254,300 of record NZ_CP020373.1, read on the forward strand.
AGCTAAGAGCTTCCAGCGGCTCAGACTCGTGCCTGCCGCCCTGCCTTTCAAACAACAGCCGGTCAAACAGCTGGCTTTCCAGAAACAGCACAGAGGCATCCTTGAGGGCAAAGTGGCCAATGGCGCGGCTAAAGGCATCGTCGCTCAGGGCGCCGAACCCCGCCTCTTTGCGATCGTTACCGTGAATGGCATCGGCCTCCAGCCAAAAGCCGCCAAACTCGGCGGCATCCAAACCGCCGTTAAAGTCGCCCATAACAAGCATGGGGTTGGCGGTTTCATCCCGCCTTTGCAATAGCGCCTGATACAAGAGCATGGCCTCGAAGCCGCGGCGGGCACGGCTGGCAAAGCTGCCAAGCGCCCGGTGAGCGAGCAGCCTCGGCGCGGCGCTCATTTCACTTAGGGCCTCGGGCTCAAAGAGTGGCCTTGGAGATTTAAAGTGCAGCACATAGATATCCAGCATGCCCCATTCATTGAGGCTGACGGTGGCCCTGAGCACCCTGCGGCCAAAGCGAAAATCATCGCCAAGGCCCATGGCAGCAACCGCCTTGGAGTCAGGCTCAACCGCCACCACTTCTGCCAGTGGTAAGCGGCTGGCGATGGCGACCACAGGGGCGCGGCAAACATAGTCTTCACAGCTTGGAGTATCTACTACGGCAAAGTGGGGATAACCCAGCTCAGCCATTAACTCCCGCAGTGCGTCCACGCTGAACACCTCCTGAAAGCCGATGATATCGGCCTCAAGGGAAGACACGCAGTGGCGCAGCCAGTTGCATTTCTTCTGCCACTGCTCGTTGCTGTAGATGCGATCGAACTCGTAGGCGGCTGCGGGGGGCGCGAGAAAGTTAAACAGGTTCAGGGTGGCAATATCCACCCTGGCGAGCTTAGGTACAGAGGCTTGATGATTGTCCCCGGCCACCTTGACAGACTTGCCTGCGAGCTTGGCGGCTGAGTTGGCTTTTATCGCTTTGGGCAAGCGGATATCCAGGCTAGGTTATTGATAAGGCTAAGCCTAGCGTCAGCGGCCTTCGGGGGCAATATCCGCAGTTTTCTTTAGCAGCAGCTTTGCTTCCATAAACAATGACGGTTCAGATCTTTAATGCGTTTGGCCCCCAGCAGCGCCATCACCATGGCAAGCTCGTCTTTAAGGATCTTAAGCATTCGCGCCACCCCGAGCGCACCTTCACAGGCGAGCGCCTGCATCAGCGGCCTGCCAATCAGCACCGCATCGGCGCCGAGGCACAGCGCCTTGGCGATATCGCTGCCACGGCGAACGCCGCCATCGAGCAGCACTGTCATCTCGGGCCCCACGGCGGCGCGCACCGCAGGGAGGCACTCGATAGTCCCGGGCACACCATCGAGCACCCGGCCGCCATGGTTGGACACTATCACTCCGGCAATGCCGAGTGCCTTGGCCTTTAGCGCATCTTCCGGGCTCAGCACGCCCTTAAGCATTACAGGCAAGCGGGTAGCGGCGCACACCGCCTCAATGCTGTGCCAGCCTGGCGCCGCAGCCAGCAAGTCCTCAAGTGAAGTCGGCGCCGCCTTCATACCGGCAAGCTCCACCGGCTGAATATGCTCAGGCACAGAGAATCCGGCCCTCAGTTCGGCGAGTCTGAGCCCGGTAATGGGCGCATCCACAGTAATGACCAGAGCGCCAAAGCCCAAGTCCTCGGCGCGGCGGATAAGGCTTAAGGTATCCTGCCAGTCTGGCTGTATATACAACTGAAACCACAGCGGCGTAGTCGCGCCTTTGGTGCTTGCAGACGCTGCGCTGTGGGCTACTGTAGCCATGGGGCTGCTGGTCAGGGTCGACAGCACAAAGCCGCAGTCCTGGGCCATGGCTGCGGCAACTGAAGCCAGCTCGCCGTCCCTGTGCACCAGCTTCTGCAGCGCCAGTGGCGCCAGTAATATGGGCGCCGCCAGGGTACTTTCCAGCAGTGAGCAGCGCATATCCGGCAGCCCGGCTGCCAGCACCCTGGGCATTAGCCTGATGTCATCGAAGGCACTTCGATTGCGCGCCAGGGTGATGCCATCCCCGGCGCCACCATGGATATAGTGCCAAACGCCCTCATCAATCATGTGGCGGGAGGCCTTTTCATAATCTGCGAGGCTGAAAATAGGCCCCGAAGGTTGGGTGGCTACCCTTGCTGTGCTGGCATTCATGTTATCTACAGTGCTTGCTTGAACCATCGTCAGCCCCTCGCCATCAGCCGCTCGAGCTGGGCCAGATTGTCCACCAGATCCCGCCGCGCCGGATTCTGTTTCAGCGCCTGTGCGAGCAAATCCGCCGCCTTGCGCCAATCGGCGGCGGCAATGGCAAGCTGAGCATGACCAATCAGGGCGCGCTCACGAACGCCGTTAAGGGCGGCGGCGCGCACAAAATACAGTTCGGCCCGGGCAGCCTCGCCCTTGGCAGCGTAAAGCTCGGCCAGCCCGAGGAGCAGCTCGCCGTTGTCCGGTGCCGACTTAAGCGCCTTTTCCAAAAGCTCTCTGGCCGCAGTATCGTTCCCCTTGGCCCTGGCAATGGCGCCACGGGCGGCAAACAGCTTTGCCTGCTCGGCGCCGGACAAATTGGCTGGCGCCTTCTTTAACGCCAGCTCGGCGGCCCTGTATTCCCCGCGGGCGATTAACCAGTCGATGGCAGAAGATGCATTCTTAAAACGCGCCCCGGCACCGAGGGCCCGGCCAATCAGCTCACCGCCGCGCTCACTGCTGCCCTGACGCAGATGCACCCTGGCGGCGAGCATCAGGTTGTCGGCACGCTTCTCGCCCAAGGCGATGGCCTGCTCCAGACTCGCCAGCGCCTGAGGCTCATCATCGGTTTGCAGCGCCAGCTGCGCCCTTAACAGCCAAAGCTCAGGATCTTTCGGCCGCTTGATAAGCAGATCCTCTGCCAGCGCCAGCGCCGCCTCATTCTGGCGGGCGCTCATCAGCGCATGCAGCAAGCCTTCCTGCCACTGGCGTTCATCGGGCTCCAGAAGCAGCGCCTGCTGATAACCGCTGATGGCACCAAAGGGCGCCCCGGCAGACAGATTCAAATAAGCAAGCTGACCAAAGAGCTGGGCATCCTGCGCCCCCAGGGAAATGGCCTTCACCAGATGTTTGCGGGCGGCATCCGCTTGCCCGGCCTTAAGTGCCGCCAGCGCCACGCTGCGATGGGCCTTTGGCATATCGCTTTGGGCGTTAAGCGCCAGCTCCAGCACCTTCAGTGCATCACCATAGCGACCTTGGGCCAGCAGTACCTGACCTTCCACCAAAAGCAGTGCGGCGCTGCGGCCAGCGCGATCGCCTGAGAGCAGCGTGGCGGCATCATTCCAGCGCGCCCCCGCCAGCAGTGGCTTTAACCGCTCTGCCAGCCCTTGCTCGCTTGGAGCAAGCCTTGGCTCTGTGGCAAACGCGGATTGCAGACTGAACACCACAGCCGGAGGGTTGATGCTGACAGTGACGCGCTCCAGCGGCGCTTCTGCTGCCTGCGCCCATGAAGATAGAACGGCCGTCGCCAGAGACACACACAGCAAAAAAGAAAGTATTTTTTTGATTTTCATGACTTTTTAAATTCCACCGGCCAGATAAATCGCGCCTTTACCGCGGCGCCGCCCCGGGTTGGCGCGCTGAAACGTGAGCCCTTAACCAGTTTGTTGATGGCATCCTGCAATTCCGGGTGGGGGTTGTCGGCCACAGCCACCAGGGTGGGTTTACCCGACTCGTCGATAAACACATCCAGCCGCACTACAGCCTTATTCACCCCTTTGCGGGCCAGCGCCGCCGGGAAGGCGGTTTTGACCTGGGTCAGCAGCTGCGGCAGGCCATCGAGTTCTTCAAGGCCGAAGGCTTCCCAGTCCACCGACAGATCCGCCTGCCAATCCTGGCTGAGGGCAATGTGCACCTCGGGGGCGGTGAGCGACATGGGTTGAGGCTCGGGCAACTCCAGACTCAGCTCCAGCGCCGCGCCCTGCCCCTGCACCGACACCGCCAGCGGCGTGGCCACCGGTGTCGGCGGCACGCTTTGAGGAGGCGGTGGCGGCGGCAAGGCCACGGTCGTGACTTCCCGCACCATCAGGGTGTTATTCATCTCCGGCACCAGCCTTTGCCCTAAAATAAGCACCGACAGCCCGAGCCCCATCAGCACCATGGCGCCGAGGGTGCCAAGCAGGTGCTGTTTTGCTTTTTTCATTAGCGCTCCTCAGGGCTGGGTGGCAATGCTGACCTGCTGGGCACCGGCAAGCTTGGCCTCATCCAGCACCTTCACCAGCAGCTCGGTGGGTACCTGCTTATCGGCCTGAATCACCACGGCCCTTGGCTGACTCGCCATCAGCTGCGCCACGGTGCCACGCACGCCGCCGGTGCCGATATTGTTGCCGTCGTACACCACTTCGCCGCCTGCGGTAATGGCCAGCAGGATAAGGTTACGCTCCAGCTTGGCCGCCGACAGTGCCTGGGGCTTGTCGACTTCGACCCCGGTTTCCTTCACAAATACCGTGGTAACGATGAAGAAAATCAGCAGGATAAACACCACATCCAGCAATGGCGACAGGTCGATATGCTGCTGATGTTGCTGCTCAAGCCGCTGCTGAAGATTGGCGCGCATGGTAAAGCTCCCGGTTCAGACACAAGCGTTTGAGGTAGGCCAGCATCAGCCAACCCGGCACCGCCAGCACCAGCCCAAGCTGGGTGGTCCAGAGCGCATCGGCGATACCCGAGGCCATGCCACCGGCGAGCCCCTCGCCCCTTGCCATGGCAGCAAAGGTATCCAGCAGCCCCACAATAGTGCCCAAGAGCCCCAGCAGTGGCAGGGCCGCCACCAGTCGCTCCAGCGTTTCACACCAGTTGCCATCGCAGCCGCTTTCACCGCTTTTAAGGCGCATTATCTGTACAAGCAGACGTTGATAGGTCCACAGACCAAGGGCCAGCAAACACCAGACAATCAGGTTTTCGGTATTCATGATGCGGCGCCCTCCCGGGGCTTGGGATCGAGTTGGCTTAAGTGAATGGCGCAGCTTTCCAGCTGGCCGTAGTAGGTTTTCACCCGGCGGGACAGCAGCGCATGGGCCAGCAGCGCCGGAATCGCCACTATAAGGCCAAGCTCAGTAGTCACCAGCGCTTCTGAGATGCCACCGGACACGGCCTGGGGATCGCCCGCGCCAAACAGGGTCATCAGTTTGAAGGTTTCAATCATGCCGCTGACGGTACCCAAAAGCCCCAGCAGCGGCGATACGGCGGCCGTGATGGCCACAGCGCCGACAAAGTATTCAAGCTTCTGTTTTTGGGCCAGCAGCAGGGCAAACAGCTTATCGTCACGGCTTCGGCCATGGGCGCTTGCGAGGGTGACATCCATCAGCTCGGCCTGCATACCTTCAATGCCATCAACCGCCAGCAGGCGGCCATCGCTGCCCATACGCTCGGCCAGTAACGGCTGCACCTGGGGCAGGCGCATCAGCTGCACGCCCTTAAACAGCGAAATCACCAGGGCAAAGGCGCCGAAGGCCAGAATGGGCACGGCCCAGAGGCCACCCTTTTCCACGTGTTCGGGCACAGACTCCCGCTCTTTGGCCCGTGCCATGGCCCGCTCCAGAGTTGGGTCAAATTCGATACTGCCGGGCTCGCCCTGTTTCAGCGCGGCAAGGCCATCGGCGGCGAGGCTAATCCCCACCCTGAGGCCGCTATCTGTTTGGCTGACAAAACCCGCCGCGTCGCCATCGAGGTACCAACTCACAGGCCCCACTGTGAGCACAGGCAAAGTCTTGATACGACCATCATCCATGGCGAGGGCTTTGGTTTGCCAGGCGGCACTTTCGGGCAAGATGGCGGCAAGCTCTTTCGACAGCACCTTAAGATTTGCCGGGCTTAGCTTATCTAAGTTGATGTTATCTGGGCTGAGCTTGTCTGAGCTGAGCTTGTCTGAACTGATGTTAGCTGGGCTGATGCTGTCTGTGCTCGGAGCTCTGGAAGATGAGCTCTCCATAAAACGGCCGATGGCGGCGCGCTGATAGTCTGCCTGGGAGCGCCACTCGCGGGTGCGCTTTTTCAGGGCATCCAAACTTAAACTGCTTTCATCGGCGGCGCGACGCACATCACTGGCCTCACGGCGAAGGCTTATCAGCTCCCGCTCCAGCGCATTGAGGCTCGACTGCAACGCCTGACGCTCTTTAAGCTGCTCACGCTCAAGCTGCTCGAGTTTGGCCTTGCTGGCCTTGATATCGACGGCCTGAGCCTGAGGCGTAGAGAAAGCACTCAGCGCCACCAGTGCCAACGCCGACATGAGCCCTGGCTTTAAGCGTCTTGAATTAGCAGGCATAAACTTGAAGCTGACCTTATTCATCGCCCTGCCCCCCGTCTGGCGCGGCTGCCGAAACAGAAGCCGCAGCAGGAACTGGCAACTCAGGCAGTGGCTGAAGTGGCAGGCGCTCAAGCTTTGCTTCACGCTCGAAGGCCGCCATGGCAAAGATGCGTTCGAGCTGGGCGGCCGTAACATCCACCGCCTCACTCCAGCGCCACTCGCCTTCATGCACCCGCCCCTGCATAACCCGGGCGCCATCCAATGTCAGATACCAGCCCTGACCAGCCCCCAGATACAACTGGCGCACCAGCAGCGGCGCGCCATCCGGGCCAATCACTTCATCTTCAAAAGTGGCAATACGCCGATTGAACTCCTTGAGTTTGCCATAGGCACCAAGCAGTTTTTCCAGACGGATATTGGCCTGCTTGCTCTGGGCGGCCTCCTCCAGCAAGCCCTGCCACTGGCGCGCCAGTGGCGGCGGCAACTGCGACAACAGGGCACGGGCGCGCACCAATTCAATCTCGAGCCACTGCTCAAGCTGCTGCTGGGCGGCTTCGAAGCCCGATTGCTCACGGGTGAGCTTGAGCCGATCGGCCTCGGCTTCGCTGCTGGCTGCCTGCTGATTTGCCAGCAGGGCTTCGAGCTGTTGTTTCTCGGCTTTCATCAGCCCAAGTCGCTGCTCAAGCAAGGGTTTGCTTTGCTGCCAATCCAGTGCCAATGCCGAGCGCTGACGCTCTAAATCCAGCCACTGGGCCATCTCGTTATCGACCTGTGTCACCACAGAATTGGCCTGAACGCTTGGGCTTAGCCACAGCCCCAAGGCCAGTGGTAAAGCCGCCAATTTCTTAATGTTCAATTAGTTACCTGATTAGCTGTGATCTGCATCAATTACATGTTGCAGATGATAATTATTTTCATTACGATCCGCAACCTCGTTTAAGCTTCAACTAATAGAACAAGATCCCCTAACCGGGACTCACGGAGATATGCACAATGGATCCCAAGCACATTCACGCCCCCTTTTCCCGAAGCCGCCTTGCCCGCGCCGTCGCTATTGGTATGGCTGCGGCCAGCTTTGGCGCTGTGGCCGCCGATGCCCCGCGCGAACTTAAGCTCACCGAGGTAAAAGAAGCCCAGCAGCAAAGCTATAAGGCGGAAAAGGCCTCTTCTCCCAAGTACACCACGCCGCTTTTGGAAACCCCGCGCACCATCAATGTGATCACAGGTGATGTGCTTAAAGATCAAGGCGTAACCAGCCTGAATGATGCCCTTCGCAACGTCAGTGGCGTATCGACCTTTGGCGCAGGTGAAGGCGGTGGCGGCAATATCACCACCAACGACAAGATCACCATCCGCGGCTTCAGCGCCAACAACGATATTTACGTCGACGGCATCCGCGATATCGCCGGTTATTCCCGCGATATGTTCAACTACGAACAACTGGAAGTGACCAAGGGTGCGGGCAGCACCATCAGCGGTAAGGGCTCAGCCGGTGGCACCATCAATTTGGTGACCAAGCGGGCGCAGGAGGCAGAATTTACCGTGCTGGATGCCAGTTACGATGAGGCCGAGCGCCTGCGCCTGACTCTGGATGCCAATACCCAGTTCGCCGATGTGGGCGCCGGTCGTATCAATCTGCTGTTTACCGAAGGCGGCGATACCCTGGGCAACAACATCGAAAACTACCGCTCACTGGGGGTGGCGCCATCGGTCAGCTTCAACCTGGCCGAGCGAACCCGCCTTGGGCTGGATCTGTTTTACATGGAGCAGGACAACCGCCCTATGCTGGGCCTGCCCTGGGTGAATGAAGACGCCGCCCCACAAATTGGCCGCCCCGCCGGCCCCATCGACAGCCAGTACTGGAGCAACTACTACGGCGTTGCCAGCCGCGACTTTGAAAAACTGGATATGTTGATGGCAACCGTGGTGTTCGACCACGAGTTCAGCGACAGCGTGCGCCTGATAGGTCAGACCCGCTTTGGCAACAACAGCAAGCAGTCCACCCTCGCCCGTCCTATCTTCAAAAATAGCCGCAACGCCGCTACCGGCGTGCGCACCTATGAAGATCTGGTCGATGTAAGCTATGTGCAGAATATCGATCAGGAAAACCGTCTGGCGGTGACCCAGTGGGATCTGCAGAGCAACTTCAGCACCGGCGGCATTGGCCACCAGCTTGTGACCGGGGTTGAGCTGTATCGCGAGACCCAGGAAAAGTATCAGCTGCAGGACAACCGGGTACTGACCACGCCCTACCTGAGCCTGGATAAGCCAGACCCTTATCAGTCCTTCAGCGGTGAGCTGGTGCGTGTGGGCAAGCCCGCCGAAGTCACAGGCTCTGGCGCGGCCATCTACGCCCTGGATACCCTGAGCCTGGGTGAACACTGGCAAGTGGATGCGGGCATTCGCTGGGAAGATTACAGCGCCAAAGGCTCAACTTACCTGCGTGGCGGTAAGTTTGTGGAAGATGTTCGCAGCGACGGCGACTTCTTCAGCTGGAATCTGGGCCTGTCTTATCAGCCCAACGCCTACAGCAACTACTATGTGGCCGTGGCCAACGCCCAGGACCCCGCCGGTGGCAATATGGCCTTCAGCGGCCGCACTGAAGATCAGTTGAGCCAATACAATGCCCTCGACCCACAGGAGTCCACCAACTATGAGCTGGGCGCCAAATGGGATCTGCTGCAAAGCCAGCTGCAACTGACTGCCGCCGCCTTCCTGACCCAGAAGACAGTAACCGACACCGACGACAATGCCGATGTGTTCCTCGCCGGTGAGCAGCAAGCCAAGGGGCTGGAACTGGGCCTGACCGGAGCCATCAGCGACGATCTCAACCTGATTGCCGGTTACACCTGGCAGGAAACCGAGGTCACCAAGGACTTCAACCCGGACACCCAGGGCAATGGCCTGACCGCAGCCCCTGAGCACAGCGCCAGTGTGTGGCTGACCTATGGCCTGGATGCCCTGACCCTGGGCGGCGGCGTGCAATACAGCTCAGGCAATGTGTTCTGGCGTCAAAACCGCGCTTTCTATGAGAGCGGCGATTTGTACCTGGTCAGCCTGATGGCAAGCTACGACATCAGCGAGCAACTGCGGATTCAGCTGAACGCCGATAACCTCACCGACGAAGAGTATGTGAGCGACTACAGCGCCCGTGGCCACTTCCGCCCAGGCGCCGGCCGCAATATCAAGCTGGGTGTTCGCTACAGCTTCTAACTCGGTCTTTCACCCTTGCGGGGCACTCAGGTGCCCCTTTTCGCCTTTCGCTCAGCCAAACTCAGGAGCCATGATGCTGGTTAAAATCCCCGCTGTTCTTTCCCCCGCGCAGGTACAGGAATGCCGCGCCATGCTCGAGGCCGCCAATTGGGACGATGGCAAACTCACTGCCGGCCATCAGGCGGTGCAGTGCAAACACAATCTGCAACTGCCCATGGATGGCGAGCTGGCACAGCAGCTGGGGAATTTTATTCTGGCGCGCCTTGGCGACAATCAGCAGTTTTTGGCCGCCACCCTGCCGAACAAGATTTTCCCGCCCATGTTCAACTGCTACCGGGGCGGCGGCAGTTTCGGCGACCACGTGGACAACGCCATTCGGCGGGTGGGCGGGGTAAAAATCCGTACCGATGTGTCCATGACGCTGTTTTTAAGCGAGCCGGACAGTTACGAAGGCGGCGAGCTGATTATTCAGGACACTTACGGCGAGCAGAAGGTGAAGTTTGCCGCCGGCGATATGGTGGTCTATCCCTCCACCAGCCTGCACCGGGTGACGCCTGTGACCAAAGGCGCCAGACTGGCCGCCTTCTTCTGGCTGCAAAGCCTCATCCGCAGCGACGAGCAGCGCAGGCTTTTGTACGATCTGGACATGGCGATTCAGGCACTGACCAACAAGGATGCCGCCGAGCCTGAACTGGTGCGGCTCACCGGCGTGTATCACAACCTGCTGCGGCAATGGAGCGAAACCTGAGTAGGCCATTTAAATTCGCAAAACAGTGCAACAAAGCCCGGCAATGCCGGGCTTTTTTATCAGTATTTACAGCCAGTATTTACCTCAGGTAAGGCTCACATCAGGCGCAGCTCAGATAAAAGACGCCACCTGATCCAGGGACTTCTTTTTCAGCGCATGGTCGGGAATGGTGGCGCCATCAGCCGGATAGCCCGCCACAATCAGCATATAGGGGCGGTCAACATCATTATCGCGGCCACAAATCTTGCTCAAAAAGCTCATTGGCTTGGGGGTATGGGTCAGGGTGCCAAGGCCCGCTGTGTGCAGCGCCTGAATTAAAAAGCCGGTGGCAATGCCCACGGACTCATGTACGTAATAATTGGTTTTATTATCACTTTCTTCCACGCCGCCACGCTTTTGACTGAATACCGCAATCAGCCAGGGCGCGGTTTCCAAATAGGCCTTATTGGCATCTGTGCCCAGCGGTTTTAAGGCATCCAGCCATTCCTGACCGGCACGACCGGCGTAAAAACTTTGCTCCAGGGCCTCGGCCTCGCGGCGAATGGCCGCCTTGACCTCAGGGCTTGAGATAGCCACAAAATGCCAGGGCTGATGATTGGCACCGCTGGGGGCGGAAGCGGCCGCCATAATGCAACTTTCGATTATGTCCTGGGGCACCGGACGGTCTGAAAACATCCGAATGGAATGCCGGCGGCGCAGATTGGCGAGGTTATCCTCGGCGCGGCGGCGCATCTCGTCCTGGGGATATTCAATAAAATCGCTCAGCGGGTGATGTACTTCTGTCATTGGAGTCCTGTCCTGTGATTGTTGTTATATGGCACACCTGTCCTGCTTTGGGTGCTGTTTTGGCACCTTAGCAGGAAGCAGCAGCGGCTTCAGTAAAACCTTTACCGTACAAACCAAGGTATAAATATACAAATGCTTTTTAAATCATTACTATGCTTAACATAATAGCGACCAGCCCTGAAATGGAAGATGATAGCGCGCCAAGGGTTCTTATTTTTGATCCTGATGCTCTGTTCTCTGCTTGCCAGTGCCCAGCCTATCAAGTTGGCCGATCTGCCCGACGGCCCCCTGACACGGGAATGGATGCAGCTAAGCGAACATCAGAGCCCCCTAACGCCCACGATGGCGCAGCAGGCGTTTGCCGACGGAAAGTTCAGCCCCCATGGCAAAGGCATACCCAGCCTCGGCATAGGTGCCAGGCCACTTTGGCTGGCGCTTGAGGTCGACAATGACAGCGCTGCCGACACAGTGCGGGTGTTCCAGCTCGCCAATGGCTGGCAGGATGATATTCGACTGACCCAGATCCGCCCCGACGGCAACCGCTTCTACTGGCGAGGCGGCGACACCCTGGAGTCCGGCAAGGGCGATCGCTTTTTCAGCGTGCCACTCACCCTGACGCCCGGTACCCACCTGTTGCTTGTCAGGGTTGGCGGCCCAGATCCCAGAGTACTGCCGGTATTTCTCTCCTCTTTGTACGAAACCCAAAAACGCGAACGCATCGAGGCCTACACCTATGGCTTCCTTTATGGCGGCATCTTCGCCCTGCTGGGTTATAACTTCCTGCTTTATTTAGGTATAGGCAGCCGCAGCTACTTGTACTACTCGCTGTTTTTAATGACATTTTTAGTGCTTAACTTCAGCTACAGCGGCCATGGCACTGCCTGGGCCTGGAGCGGAATGGCTCATTGGCGCCAGTGGTCCAATCCGCTGCTGATGACCCTCTACTGCGTCAGCGGGTTGATGTTTGCGCTGCGCTTTTTGGGTATCGACAAACTGCGACCCCATCTAAGCAAGATAGTGATTGGACTGGCGCTGCTGATGATAGTGCTGCAAGCGGTCTCCTTTGGCATTGACGATCGGGAACTGGCACTGATCCTGGCGTTCGATCTGGTGTACGTATTCACTGTGCTGATGCCCATACTGGGCATTTTGGCCTGGCGCTCCGGCATGCCCACCGCCAAGCTGTTCCTGCTGGCGTCACTGTCCACCATGATAGGCATGGGCACCACGGCTCTGGCCGTGGAAGGCGATATTCCCTTCAATCAATGGACTTACCGCGCCGCCGAAATCGGTATGTTTATCGATGCTGTGCTGCTGGCGCTGGCACTGGCTGCCAAGTTCCGCCGCGCCGAAAAAGCACGGGTGCTGGCGCAGCAACTGGCCTCGACCGACCCCCTCACCGGCATCGACAACCGCCGCGCCTTTACCAACCGCTTGCAAAGCAACTGGGACAACAACGCCCTGAACCGTTGCCGCGCACTGCTGATGGTGGATATAGATAAGTTCAAGAACATCAACGACACCCTGGGCCACGATGCGGGTGACAAGGTGCTGATGGCCATTGCCCGCACGGTTCGCCACTCGATTCGCAACCGTGACTTCTGCGGCCGCTGGGGCGGCGAGGAATTCGTGGTCTATCTGCCAAGCGCCAGCGAGGCGGAAATCAACGCCATCGCCGAGCGTCTCAGGGCCAATATTGCCGGACTTAAGTTCCCGGGCATTTCTGATAAGCTCAGGGTCAGTGCCAGTATTGGCGTGTGTCTGGATCAGGGTTTCAGCGAATACGAAGACATACTGCGCCGCGCCGATGAGGCCATGTACAGCGCTAAAGCGGCCGGCGGCAATCGCATTAAATTCGCCTGATAAAGCCATCCGTTGCCAACGAGTTCGGGCATAAGCACACCTTCCACACCTATTTCGGCATAAGGAAACCACAATGGATTTGGGTAAGCTGTTCTTTTTCTGCGGCAAAATGGGAGCGGGCAAATCAACCATGGCCAGGGAAGTGGCGGCGCGTCACCGGGCAGTGTGTATCAGCGAAGACGATTGGCTGGCGGCACACTACCCCAATCAAATCCACACATTTGACGACTACCTGCGGTTTTCAAGCCAGATAAAACCCTTTATCAAAGCCCACGTGCAGCAACTGCTGCAAAGCGGCACTCCTGTGGTGATGGACTTCCCCGGCAATACGATCAGGCAACGCAGCTGGTTTGTCGCACTGTGCGAAGAAATCGGCGCCGAGCATCAGTTGATTTACCTCGACCACAGCGACCAAAGCTGTCTGGCCAATATCGCCAAGCGCAGGCAGGAACAGCCCCACCGCGCCAGCTTTGACACCGAGGCCGTGTTTTATCATGTCAGTCAGTTCTTTGAACCGCCCGGTGAAAACGAGCAGCTTAAGGTTTTACATATCGGGTTCAGGGAGTAAGCTGATTAAGTTTCAGGCAAAACGACTCAGGGATAAGGCTCAATCAGGGAAGACCGCTATGTTTACCAAAACCGCCCGCTTTTTCATCCACTGCACACTGCTTGCCGTGTTATCTGCCCCAGGCCAGGCTGCCGAACCTCTGGTCATCGACTTTCACGGTCAGGACTTTATCCATCGCTGGTCACAGGCCGGCCAACATGAATTTACCCCCGAAGGGCAGCAGGATCTCGCCGCCTGGCAGGAGATGATAACCCTGAATGTGCGTGATGAAGTCACCAATGAGGAAGCCCTGGCAAGCCTCGCCAACGGGGTGCTGAATGTCTATCAAAAGCATGGGCAGGTGATTCGCACCGCGTCCGTACCCCGCAGCGACAGCCAAAGCGCTGAGCATCTCGCCATTGCGGTCATGGGCAGCCCTGAGTTTATCGAAGCCGCCTTTGCCCGCTTTGTGTTTCGTGAGGGACGCGGCGTGATTATTGTCTATTCCCACCGCACCTATGGCGACGGCGCAAACGAAGCCATGGTGACCTGGCTGCAAACCAATATGACGAGCAGCGAATCCAGGCTGATGTCCTGGTCAGCGCTGCCCGACAAAGCCAGCCTCGACGCCCTGCCAGAATCAAAATAAGCCACTTTCAGGCATGAAAATGCCCGGGAGAACCGGGCGCTTTGCCAAGGGGAATGGCGTGGGGGAATAGCGTGTTCTAAGACCTCCAAACCACAAAAGCTTGTTGGCTTACACCTTAAATTGGCCCACCAGCTTATTCAGCCGCGCCACCGACTCGTTCATATTGGCAGTCACCCCATGGTTTTCATCCACTGTTTTCTGGCTTTCATTCACCACCTGCTGCACATTGCGGGCGTTATCGGTGGCCGAAACCACCACAACCCGCTGTTCTTCCGCCGCAGTGGCAATTTGCTCATTCATGGCGCTGAGGTTATTCAGCGCCGATAAAATCCGGTCCAGTGCGGCCCCGGCGTTTTCGGCAAACTTCACCGTATTGCTGCCGCCCTGCCTGGAGCGGTTCATGGCGTCTACTGCATCGGTGGCGCCTTTTTTTAGGCCTTCGGTCATGGCCTGAATTTCATTGGTGCAGTTTTGGGTACGCGATGCCAGGGTTCTGACCTCATCGGCCACCACTGCAAAACCGCGCCCCTGCTCGCCCGCGCGGGCCGCCTCGATGGCCGCGTTCAGTGCCAACAGGTTGGTTTGCTCGGCAATCCCCTGAATAACTTCGAGCACCGAGATGATGCTCACCACTTCATTGTTCAGTTTTTCAATCACATCCGTGGTGGTTTCAATGTCGTTGGCCAAACCACTGACCGAGTTCACCGCCTGCGCCACCACCTGGCGCGCCTCCTGACCATCTTCATTCGCCTCCCGTGAAGCTTCGGAGCATTGGTAGGCGTTGGCGGAAATGCTGTCAGCGGCGTCTTTCACCTGGGTGATGGAGTGCACCACTGTCTCGACTTCTTCACTTTGCTGCTCGGCGCCCTGACTCAAACTGGACAACAGGCGCGAGATGCGGGTGATAGCGGCATCCAGCGCTATGGCCTCTTTGGCAATATTGGCCACCATGGACTGAATTTTGGAGACAAATTCATTGAAGGATTTCCCCAGATTGGCGATTTCACTGGCCCCCTTTTCATCCACTCGTTGAGTGAGGTCGCCATCGCCCTTGGCAATGCTTTCCAGTTTTTCATGCAACTGCTTCACCGGCTTCAGGATGGAGGCGATTAACACCACCGCCAAGACACCGCCCAGCACCAGCGCCAGCAGCCACATACCACCAACCATCACCACGGCACTGTGCACTGTGGCCACACCTTCGGCATCGGCAGCATCGGAGATTTCATCGGCCGACGCCGCCAGAATTTCAAGCGCCTGATCTGCAGCGCTGATGTTTTTCTCAAGGATTTCAGTGTAGTTGTCGGCGGCGGCTTCCTGCTCCAGCTGGTCGCGATAGGTATCGAACAGCATCTCGTCTTCCAGCGCCGCCAGCTGCCAATCGGCAAAGGCTTTACGCAAATCGACGGCGTCCTGCTTGTCTTCTTCCGATTCGGCCAGCTCATCCAGAATCACCATCAGTTCAAGCACCTTTGCCGCCAGCGCATCGAAATTCTACCTGATGTCCGGCAACTTGCTGGCATCCTCTTCCGCCAGGTATTCCCCGGCGGTGTCCTGCATTTCCATCACGTAGCGTTGCAGCTTAAGCGCCGCTTCCACCACCGGATAATCATGGGCAAACAGATCTACCAGGATCTCGTTGATATCAGCCAGGGTTGCGCCGCTGCGTTTAACCAGTTCGCTGCTGCGTTCAATGGCCTTTGCCATCTCATCTTCGTTCTCCTGGGCAAACTCATCCAGGGCGGTGATGATCTGCGCTCCCTTGTCATCAAATTCCGCCAGCAGCCGCTTGCCTTTTTCCTCTTCTTCAAGCTCGGCAAAGTGCGCCTGATACATCAATTCAAAGTTCTGCCCCAGCAGGGTATTGGCATCCACAGCCTGCTGAATGGTTTGCTGCTCGGCCTCCGTCAACAGCCCCTGCATGGCTGCTCTTGAGTCGTTGAACACCTTTTCAAGTGCGGGCATCTGCTGCCTGAGCTGAGCCATTTCAGTCATGCTTTCCGATGCCATGATTTCATTGGCCACCTTGCCCCGCTCCCATAGCGACGCAATCATGTCGTCGGTGTTTTCGATGGTGGGCGCCACGTCATCACTGAGATTGGTGATACTGTCATCCAGTCGGAACACGTAATAAAGACCCGTGGCGGCAATGACCGACAGCAGCAGTAACAGCACCACAATGCCAGAAATCAAACGACTCTTAACCGATGTGAACATAACCAAACCTTTGAGGGGGAGTTGAACACAAAGCCGTGCCACCATTCGCCGGGCCGCATCGGGCGCGTAGTTTGAGTGTAGTAGAAGTTTTCCGGCAGCAGACAAAAGCCAGCGGCTTGATTTGCAGGCAAAAGGCGAACAACAAAAGCAAAAAAGCCCGGCAATTGCCGGGCTTTTTACTCACAGTAAATACGGGGCGTTAACCGCCAACGATTTTCTGCCACCAGGACAAAGGCTTGCCGCAGTTGCGGGCCGGGTTCCAACTACCCACCTTGGCTGGCAGCGCCACGGCGCCGGGGCAGCCTTTTTCCAGCGCATTGCCGTTGGCATCAAAGTAGCCCTGCACCACATCGCCAGGCGGCGTCATCCGCAGACCCACTGGCGGACGCTGCTCAAGGAACGCCTGATAAATCGCCATGGCACCGCTGGCGCCCACCAGCTTGGTCTTGCCGTTGTCATCACGACCCACCCAAACGGCGGCCACGTTCCGCTCGTCAAACCCTGCAAACCAGGAGTCACGGCTGTCGTTACTGGTACCCGTCTTACCGGCCAGGGTCACGTTGGGGAAGGCGCGGCCAAGGCGAACACCTGTCCCTTCCGCTACCACCCGGGTCATAACGTACTGGGCAAGGTAAGCGGCAGCAGGCTCCAACGACTGCTCCGATGGCAGGCGGCTCGCCAGAATGGCTTCATTATTCATGTCCAGCACGTCGGTCACGGTGGACAGCTGGCGGAAGCGACCATTGTCGGCCAGGGTCTGATAAATCTGCGCCACCATCAGCGGCGAGCCATCCACGGCGCCAAGCAGCATCGACGGATACGGATTAATCGCCTCGCCGCGCCAACCGGCATCATCGAGGGTGTTGATGACCGAATCCACGCCAACCGCCAGCCCCAAATTCACCGTCGGTACGTTGAGCGACTTATACAGCGCCTGCATCAGTGGCACCTGACCACTGAAGGTCTTGCTGTAATTTTGCGGCGACCAGGCCTGGCCGTGCTTGTTGGTCACGGTCAGCGGCTCGTCCTTCAGCGGCGTCATCAGGTTGTAGTTGTTATCTTCAAGGGCGGTGAGGTAAACAAACGGCTTCACCAGCGAGCCAATCGGGCGGCGCATTTCGCTGACCCGGTTGTAACCTTCAAAGCTTGGATTACGATCGCCCACCATGGCCGCGATACCGCCGCCAAACTTATCGGTTACCACCATGGCCGCCTGCAGCTCCTTGGTGTCTTTGCCAATGCGGGCCATCACGTCCTTCACCGCTTTTTCGGCCGCTTCCTGAGCTATGGGGTCGAGGGTGGTGTACACCTTGATGCCCGACTCATTGAGCAGACTGTCACCCCAGCGCAGAGCCAGCTCTTTTTTCACCTGAGCGTAAAACGCAGGCATCTTTTGATGCACAGGACGACCTTCCGGCCTTAAGCCCAGCGGCGATTCGGCGGCAATCTGGAAGTCGTTCACGCTGATTTTGCCCGCTTCCATCAACAGCCGCAGCACCAGATCCCGGCGCTCCTGCGCCCGGTCGGCATAGCGCCAGGGGTTGTAGTAAGACGGCCCTTTAATCACCGCAATCAAAAACGCCTGCTGCGCCAGGGTCAGTTCGTTCAGTGGACGACCGAAGTAGAACTGCGATGCCAGCCCCATACCGTGTACGCCACGGGACTTGTCCTGGCCCATGTAGACTTCGTTGAGGTAGGCCTCGAGGATCTCATCCTTGCTGTAGCGAAAATCGATGATGATGGCCATCAGGGCTTCGCGGATTTTGCGGATAAGCGAGCGCTCACTGGAGAGGAAGAAGTTCTTCGCCAGCTGCTGGGTCAGGGTCGAGCCGCCCTGCACTGTGCGGCCTGCGCTGATATTGACAAAGGCAGCCCGCAAAATCGCGAACGGGTTGACCCCGTGGTGCTCGTAAAAGCTGCGGTCTTCCACCAGAATGAGTGCATCCACCATGGTGTCGGGCACTTCTTTGCGGGCCACAAACAGCCTGTCTTCACCGTCGCTGGCTATGATTCTGTCCAGCAGCACAGGCTCAAGGTGAAACACCGCCAGCTCGCGCTTGTCGGTGTGACGGGCAACGTTCTCCACCCCCAGGGTATCAAAACTAATCATCACCCGCGCCGCTTCCTGGCTGCCAAGGGGATGCAAGAAGGGGCGACGCCACAGGTCAATGCGGGTCTTGGACGCCGAAAACTCCCCCACCTGACGTGGGTTGGCCACCTTGCGATACCCCAGCAGCTTGAGTTCGGCCATCATCTGGTGATGACTCACGGCGGCGCCGGGGTAGAGCGCCATGGAGCGACTGTAGATCTGCGCAGGCAGATGCCACTTCTGGCCCTCGAATTTGCGGGCTATTTGCTGATCCAGATAAATGCCGTACGCGGCGCACAGCACCAACACCACCAGGGTGAGTTTCCACAAAAACGACCAGATACGCCAAAGCACGCCGGGCTTGGCCGCTTTCGCCTTGCCTTTGGCCGGTGCCTTACGTCGGGGAGCGCCGCTCTTTTCCGTGGTCCGTTTTGCTGAAGTCCGTTTTTCTGAAGTCATAAATTCTCTGCCTCAGGACTGGCCCAAGGTCTTTTTCTTGGTAAATTTGGTCGGTAAGGTGTTCGCCGGATCGTCCGGCCACAAATGCTTGGGATAACGGCCGCGCATTTCCTTTTTCACGTCCTGATAAGGCCCCTGCCAAAAACTGGCCAAATCCGCCGTCAGAGCGAGGGGGCGCTGGGCAGGCGACAGCAGCTCCATGGTGAGTTTCAGCCGTCCATCGGCCAAAAGCGGCGTGCTGGCCATGCCATAGGCTTCCTGCAATCGCACCCTGAGCATGGCGCGGCCATCGTCTTCATATCGAATGGGCGCACGGGTGCCAGTTGCCATAGGGTAATGGGTCGGCAGCGCCGCGTCGAGGCTTGTGCGCAGCTGCCAGTCGAGGCTGTCACGCAAAATGCGTCCGGCATCGAGTTTATTGAACTGATCCAGGGTGTTGATATCGCCCAAAAACGGCCCCAGCCAGTCTTCAAGGCGCTCAAGCAGCGCTTCATCGTCCATGGCAGGCCAGTCACCGCCAAGCAGACTCGCGGCCAAACACACCCGCCGCCTGAGCTGCATGGCATCATCATCAAAGCCAAGACAACCAAGGCCTTTTTGACGAATTCGGGCTATCCAGGCGCTGGCTTTAAGCGATGCAGGCACCTTGGCCATACTCTCGCGTCCCAGCACCAAATGCCCTACGACCCGCTGCCGCTCAGCCACGAAGCGGCCTCGGCCTTCATCGAAGCCACTGACCTCACGTTCAGCAACCAAAAAGGCCAGGGGGCCATCGAACAGACGTTCATCCAGCGGCGCCCCAAGCCACAAACGGCCGGCGCTGCGGCCTTCAAGCTCGCCAAAGTCAGCGGCCACCAGCATGGGCTCGAGGGACATGGCATCGGCCTCATCCACTGTGATGCCCGTGCCGTTGGCCAGCACAAAACCATCCTTGCCGCGGGCCATGGCAATTCTATCGGGATACGCCAGCGCCAGCAGCAGGCCACAATCGTGGGGGTGAGCCGATTTTGCCAGCGCCGCAAAATCGGCCTTGATGCCAAGCTTTGCCGCCCATTGTTTAGCCTGTTGTCCGGCCTGGCCTGAGCTTGCCCACAACAGATAATGGCTGATATCACAGCCGCGGCGCGGCAGGCCGCGACCTTCCAAAATTGCCGCCAGCAAACACGCCAAAGGCGCAAGCCCGGGGTCAGCTTCGGCCGCACCAAGGGCTTTGGCCTTCAGCAGCATGTGTGCGAGGCGCGGATGACAGCCGAGGCGATGGGCCTCACGGCCAAGGGCGCTGAGCTTATGGTCATCATCCACCAGCTCCAGATCTTTAAGCAGGTTCCAGGCGATGGTTTCATTCACCCTGGGCGGTATCGACAACAGCTTGAGCGCAGCAAAATCGCGTGCCCCCCAAGCCGCCGCTTCCAGCGCCAGACTGACCAGCTCGCTGCGCAGAATTTCCGGCTCATCGGCCTTCATCTGGCGCTCAAACTCATCCTGGCTCCAGAGCCGGATACACAGCCCCGGAGCCAGACGTCCAGCGCGGCCAGCACGCTGGATAGCCGACGCCTGACTGATACGTTTAAGCCCAAGACGGGTCACGCCGCTGCGGGGATTGAAACTTGCCTGGCGCACAAAGCCGCAATCCACCACCTGAGTCACCCCATCGATGGTCAGACTCGATTCGGCCACGTTGGTGGCCAGTACCAGCTTGCGGCGCCCGGCAGCATCGGCGCTGAGGGCCAGATCCTGGGCGTTGGCATTAAGCTCGCCATAGAGGGGACAGATGGCAAATTCCGACTCATTGAGGCGCTCTGACAAAAACACCTTAAGCCGCTCAATCTCGGCCTTGCCCGGCAAAAACGCCAGCACAGTGCCCGGAGCAATGCCATCAGGCAACGGCCGTTTACCGGTGGCGAGTTCAAGCAGGGTTTTGCCCATGTGCGCCTGCCAATCGCTGCCAGCAGGCACATTGGCGTACTCCAGGGTAACCGGGTAGCTGCGGCCCTGGCTTTTAAGCAGTACCGCCTCGGGCATCAGCGCTTGCAGCGGCATGCCACTCAAGGTGGCCGACATGGCGAGAATGGTCAGGTCGTCCCTGAGACCAGCCTGCACTTCCAGTGCCAGCGCCAGCCCCAGTTCTGTGCTCAGATGGCGTTCGTGGATTTCATCGAAAATGATCAGGCCAACCCCCTCAAGTTCAGGGTCGTCCTGGATCATGCGAGTCAAAATGCCTTCGGTAACCACTTCGAGGCGAGTGTCCTTGGACACCTTGCTGTCGCCACGAACCCGGTAACCAACCTCAGTGCCAAGGGCACAGCCGCGCTGTTTGGCGATGAAGCGCGCGACGCTGCGTGCCGCCACCCTACGGGGCTCCAGCATAATGATCCGACCCGAGATTTCGGGCCAGTCGAGTAGCGCCAATGGCAGCGCCGTAGACTTACCGGCACCGGTTGGCGCCTCAAGAATAAGCTGATTATGGGCTTGCAGAGCTGATTTAAGGTCGTCGAACAGTTCGCAGACGGGCAAGGAATTCAAGGCTAATCCGGCGGGCAACAAACAATGGCCACCATTGTACTGACTTAGGGAAGGTGCGAACAAGTCTGCTGCCGGGGATGTCAGTCCTTAAGCCAGGGCACGCGCTTTCCGCTGAGCAGCCCCTCCAGGGCCTGGGGCTTGCCGATGGCATAGCCCTGACCATAATCCACCCCAAGTTCCCGCAGACGCTTGCCGATGTCGACCGACTCAACAAATTCGGCAATCACTTCGAACTCCATATCGCGGCCCAGCTGACAGATGGCGTTGACAATGGCCTGATCTGACTTGTTTTCACAAAGGTTTACCACGAACTGGCCGTCGATTTTCACAAAGTCCACATCCAGCAGCTTAAGGTAGGCAAAGCTTGAGAAACCCGAGCCAAAGTCATCCAGCGCCAGCTTGCAGCCAAGGGGCCGCAGCAACTCGATCAACGCCTGCGCCTGATCCAGCTGGCTGACCGCAGCGGTTTCGGTGATCTCCACACAGAGCTTGTCCACCAGATCCGGCTCAGTCATCAGCCGCATCTCGAGCCAGCCCATAAATTCGGGGTCGCCAAGGGAGGTGGCAGACAGGTTCACCGACACCATATCCAGCTCATGCCACACATCCACATGCTGACTGCCCCAGCGCAGTAAATTATCCAGCACCCAGCGATCGACCCGGGACGCCAGATTGTAACGCTCGGCGGCGGGCAAAAATATCCCGGGGGATAGCATCTCACCATTGGGGCGCTCTAGCCTGAGCAGGATTTCCATATGCAGGCCATCCTCGGCGCGGGTCAGCGGCTCAATCAGCTGATAATAAAGCTGAAACTGGTTTTGCTGCAGGGCTTCGATAATGTCGACCGAGGCGGTCATTTCGGTGTAAAAGCGGCTCATTTTCGGGTCGGTGGCACAGTAGATATGCCAGCCGTTACGCCCCTGATCCTTGGCCACCCGACAGGCCGCATCGGCGCGGCTCATAATGGAGTAGATATCGCTGACATCGGTATCCAGCGGCGCCACCCCCATGGAAACCGACACGCTGTGGCGCCGATGCTCCCAGCAAAACTCGTGTTCAAACAATTGGGTACAAATGCGCTGGGCAATAATCTTGGCGGTATCTTCGTTGCAGTAGTGCATCAAAATAGCAAACTCGTCACCGCCGAGACGGGCGACGGTATCGCCTTTACGCACCAACTGTTTAAGCCGCAGCGCCACCTGGCACAGCAGCTTGTCGCCGGCCTGATGGCCGCTGACATTATTCACCACCTGAAATTGGTCCAGATCCAAAAAAGCCACGCAAATCGGGTTTTCATGCTCCTCGCTTAAAAGCTTGGCCAGCAGGGCTTCAAAGTGGGAACGGTTGGGCAGCCCGGTAAGGGCATCGAAATTGGCATGGAACGACAGCTCATCGGCCAGCCGGTGGCGCTCACTCACATCATCCACCAGCATCAGCAGGTTCCCCGGCTCATCGGCCATGGGGCTAAAACTGAGTTTAAGCCACTGCTGCGACATCATGGCGCCCTTCACGGCAATTTCACACCAGGCTTGTTTAAGCACCCCATCGCGCACCACCTGCAGGGTATCGAGCAGCATGGAGCCTTCTTCCGGCCGCACCAGCGCCATCAAGTCCTGACCGTCGGACAATGGCAGATTCTGGCGGGCGATATTGTTGAGCAGTTTGACCTTATTGCGCCTGTCGACCAGGCCACAGGCCAGCGGCAGCTGATTGAACAGCTCCTGATACTTACGCTCGCTTATCATCAGCGCCTGGGCGATGCGGGTCAGTTCGGTCACAGCCCCTATCAGCATGGCGGCGTTGGTCAGGCTGTCGATAAAGCTGGCCGACCATTCGCGGGCACGCTCGCACTGCACAGCGCCCAGGGCGATATGGGTTTCGCCGAAACTCACCGGCGGCAGCACCAGCAGGCTTTTCACCTTCCATTCCCGCAGGAAGTGTTTCTCCTGGCTGGCCTCAGCGGGCAAGGCACCTATATCGGCAAGATTGATAAGCCGTGGCTGGCGCATCTGGCGCCGAAACCAGGGCATGCGCGCCAGCGGCCAGTAACGTACCTGGCCGCCACGGGCTACCGCAGGCCTTAAATAAATATTGCGCGGTGTAACACCCGGTTGATTGGCTGTATGGGAGAGCACAAAAACGCCATCGCAATCCAGCCGCGCCGTGATGGTTTGCAGGGCGCGGTCAACATTCTGCTCCAGGGTCGCCAAAGGTACATGGGCGAAAATCCCGGCCAAAGCGGCATGCAATGAGTTGGACTCAGGCAGCGACATAACCTGCTTTCCTTGGAAATCGCAGTAACTTGCATTCACCCTAGAGTATAGGCAAGGTTTAAAAATCTGATATTTAAAGGCAGGATTTTATGCCAGACAGCAAGCGTTTGTTTTTGGGATTCTCCCTCGAAAGCGCACAAATTACCGCCCTGCGAGGGCTACAGCAAAAGCTCGGCAACCTTGCAGGAACCGATGCTGGCACTGTCGCGGGAACTGGCGCAGGAAAAGATGTACCGCCAGGCAATCTGCATATGACGCTGGCGTTTTTGGGGCAGACCAATAGCGACCAGGAGGCAGCGCTGCGGGACGAAATAACCGGGCTTTCAAGGCCAGGCTTCAGCCAACGGCTCGATACCCTGGTGCACTGGCGCGGCGCCGGGGTGGTTTGTCTGTGGGGCAAGGCTGAAGACAGCGCCCTTATCGGTATATTTGAGGCAAGTCAGGCGATTGCCGCCAAACTTGGCCTGCATCAGAGCGAGCACAGGTTTAACCCGCACATCACCTTAAAACGCAAAGCCAAGGTATTTCAAAAGCCTGAGTGGACGCCTGCGCCGCTTACGCTCACGCCGGATGCCCTGCACCTGTATCACTCCCAAAGCACGGCCTTTGGGGTGCAATACCAGATTTTGCAAAGCTGGCCGCTCGCCGATTAGTCCTGCCAATCGGCTGTTTAACAGCGTGCTCAGAGCTTTTAACAGGCGTTTGCTAAAGGTTTTTGTACATCAGGCAACAGTCCAGGGTAAAACCCCGTGGGCTTTGATAGAGGGAGCGCTTCTCTTCGCCGAACCCGCAGGCGCGGTAAAAGGGCGCGGCATTGAGGGTGGACTCCAGCCTGAGTCTGTTGATGCCCTGCGCCAGTGCCAGCTCTTCAACAAAGGCCATCAAGCGCTTACCGACTCCGCGGCCCATCACATCAGGGTCGACAAACACGGCTTCAACCTGGCCTTCAGCACTCTTGAGCTCGGGATGGGTCAAGTCCAGCATCACGCTGCCCACCACCCGCGCGCCGTCTTTCATAATATAAAAGCCCTGGGCCACCACGGCGGTAAAACTCTCTGTCAGTTCACCTTCGGTCCAGCGCGTGAGACTCAGCTCGTCGTAATAGCCTTTGCAGCCTGCAAGAATGGCCTTGTTGCGTAAATCCCAAATCGCCTGTGCATCTTCTGCCGCCGCCTTACAAAGCTCCATTGCTATCCCTGGTTCTGCCAAATTTCCAATAACATATCACGGCCAATCATTTGAAAAAACGGTAAAAAAATCCCCACCGGGGGGTGGGGATTATCAGAGATATCAGCGGCTCATCGATCTAGATCAGCGACCAGAGCAACAACCAGCGTCAGCCGCCAAAGTCATCGAGCAGTATGTTGTCGCGCTCTACGCCCAGGCTCTCCAGCATGGCAATCACAGAGCTATTCATGATTGGCGGGCCACACATGTAAAACTCACAGTCTTCCGGCGCCTTGTGCTGCTTTAAGTAGTTCTCATACAGCACGTTATGGATAAAGCCGGTGTAACCAGTCCAGTTATCTTCCGGCAAGGGCTCAGACAGGGCGATGTGCCACTGAAAGTTGGGGTTTTCGGCCGCCAGACCATCAAAATCTTCCTGATAGAACACCTCACGCAGGGAGCGGGCGCCATACCAGAAGCTCATCTTGCGCGCGGTTTTCACCCGCTTGAGCTGATCGAAGATATGGCTTCGCATCGGCGCCATACCGGCGCCACCGCCGATAAACACCATTTCGGCGTCGGTCTCTTTGACGAAGAACTCACCGAAGGGGCCGGAAATGGTCACCTTGTCGCCGGGCTTCAAGTTAAAGATGAACGACGACATCTGTCCCGGTGGCAGCTCAGGGCTTGGCGGCGTGGCAATACGCACGTTCAGCATGATGCGGCCCTTTTCTTCCGGATAGTTGGCCATGGAGTAGGCCCGCATCACTTCGCTATCCACCTTGGAGACCAGATTAAACAGGCCGTACTTTTCCCAGTCATCGCGGAAGATTTCCGGAATATCAAAGTCTTTGTAATGCACTTCGTGGGCGGGGGCTTCAATCTGAATATAACCACCGGCCTTAAAGTCCACTTCTTCGCCTTCGGGCACCTTCAGCAGCAGCTCCTTGATGTAAGTGGCGGTGGAGCGGTTGGAAATCACCTCACACTCCCACTTCTTCACCCCGAAGATCTCTTCATCGAGCTCAAGATCCATATCGGACTTCACCGCCACCTGACAGGCCAGACGGCAACCCTCTTTGGCCTCTTTCTTGGTGATATGGTCAAGCTCGGTAGGCAGGATATCGCCGCCACCGGATTTGACCTTCACCCGGCACTGACCGCAGGTACCGCCGCCGCCACAGGCAGAGGGCACGAAGATGTTTTTACCGGCCAGGGCGCCCAAAAGCTTGCCACCGGCGGGCACGGCCACGCTTTTATCGCTATCGTCGTTGATGCGCAGCTGCACATCGCCGCTTGCCACCAACTTACTGCGGGCAATCAGGATAACCGCCACCAGGATGCACACCACCACGGTGAACATGCCCATTCCAATCGTCATTTCCATGGATGTTCCTCCGTTACAGGCTGATACCGGCAAAGGACATAAAGCCCAGCGCCATCAGCCCTGTGGTGATAAAGGTGATACCAATGCCCTGTAACCCTTCGGGGATGGCATTGAACTTGAGCCGCTCACGAATACCGGCAAGCAGCACAATGGCCACCGCCCAGCCGGTACCGGCACCGGCGGCAAACACCGCCGACTCGGTCAGGGTGTAGTCGCGGTTGGCCATAAAAATCACCCCGGCGAAGATGGCGCAGTTTACGGTGAGCAGCGGCAGGAAGATCCCCAGCGTCTGGTACAGCACAGGCATAAAGCGGTCGAGCACCATTTCAAGGATTTGCACCAACGCCGCAATCACCCCGATAAAGGTAATGAGCTGCAGATAGGACAAATCGAGCTCTGGGAAACCGGCCCATGCCAGCGCGCCTGGCTTGAGTACGGCCACGTAAATCAGCTGATTGAGCGGCACCGCCAGCACCATCACTACAATCACGGCAATACCGAGACCAAGCGAGGTGGATACCTTCTTCGACACCGCGAGGAAGGTACACATGCCTAAGAAGAAAGACAGCGCCATGTTGTCGATAAATGACGCCTGGATAAACAGATTAATGTAGTGTTCCATGACGTTATCCTCAGGCCTTGGCGCGCTTGCGCTGAGCTATGTTAACCACCCAGATAATCACGCCAATCAGGAAGAAGGCGCTGGGGGGCAGCTTGAACATCTCGTTGGGCAGATACCAGCCGCCCTGCTCTATGGTCTTCAGAATGCTGTGACCAAACAGGGTGCCCGAGCCCAAGAGTTCACGCACAAAGGCAACGCTCAGCAGGATAAAGCCGTAACCGGCGGCATTGCCGATGGCATCCATCACCGACAGGTGTGGCGGCTCTTTCATGGCAAAGGCTTCGGCGCGGCCCATCACGATGCAGTTGGTGATAATCAGGCTCACAAACACCGACAGCTGCTTGGATAAGTCCGGCGCCACGTCCTGAAGCACCATATCCACCACAAT
The DNA here is from genome assembly GCF_003957745.1 of Shewanella khirikhana. Classification (NCBI taxonomy): domain Bacteria; kingdom Pseudomonadati; phylum Pseudomonadota; class Gammaproteobacteria; order Alteromonadales; family Shewanellaceae; genus Shewanella; species Shewanella khirikhana. The sequence continues at coordinate 3,281,508 of NZ_CP020373.1, forward strand.
CACCAGCGAGGCGATAATGGTCATCTGAGCGATGATGCGCACGCTGTTGGGGATAAAGGCGCGAATAAGCGAGATAAAGAAGTTGGAGCACACCAACACAAAGGTCACCGCCAGTGTCATCACCAGCGCGGTTTGCATGGAGTTACTCACCGCCAGGGCCGAACAGACCCCCAGCACCTGCATGGCCACCGGGTTATTGGCAAACACCGGGCGCATCAGGAGTTCACGATTGGATAATACAGCGCTCATCTCACACCCCCGCCGCTTTCAGCTTGTCGATAAAGGCATCAAAGCCTTCAGGACCAAACCAGAACTGCACCGCCTTGGCCACGCCCGCACCTGTGCGGGTGGCACCGCTCACACCATCGACGGCGCTCTTGTCCCCTGCCTTGGCTTCGCCCTTCACAATCTTGAAGGCCACATCGCCCTTGGCGTTGAAGATTTGCTTGCCCTGCCATTTGGCGAGCCAGTCGTCGTGGTTGATAAAGTCACCGATGCCCGGGGTTTCACCGTGCTCGTAGAACACGGCGCCAGTGATGGTATTGAGGTCGGCCTCAATCCCCACAAAGCCGTAGATAATCGACCACAGACCCTTGCCGTACACAGGCAGTACCAGCGCCTGCAGCTCACCCTTGTCATCCAGCACTTTGAAGATGCGGATTTCATTGGCGCGGGTCTTGATACGGGCCGTGTCTTTGGCAATCTTGCTGGAGGTATCCGGGTTGATGGCTGCCATGCGCTCGTCATAGTCGAGGATGTTGTCACGCTCATGCATCTCGCCGCTGGCAAGGTTCACCATGACCGGGCGCACCCGCGCCTCGAAGGTGGCTTTGACATCGGTAACATCCTTGATGTCAGCCGCCACCAGCACGTTTTGCATCAGCTCGTTGCGCTTTTTCACCAACTTGCGCTCCTTGAGCACATCGGCGGTGCCGGTGATCATAAAGGAGCAAACCAGGCACAGGACGACCGTGAAGGTCATGGTGCCGAGAACACTGTCTTTGTTAAAGGCCATTGCGCTTCAGCCTCCGTTTGATATTGAATCTTGCCACCAGCGAATCCAACACCGGCGCCCACAGGTTGGCGAACAGAATCGCCAGCATGATGCCCTCGGGCTGCTTAACGTTGGCCACGCGGATAAGAATGGTCATGGCGCCCACCAGGATGCCGAACATCAGCTTGCCAGGTCGGGTGTAGGCGGTGGTCACAGGGTCGGTTGCCATAAACATCATCCCCAGCGCAAAGCCGCCGGTCACCAGATGCCAGGTCCAGGGCATGGCCGCCATGGCGTTTTTGCCGTCGCCAAACACATTGAACAGCAAGGATGTGGCAATGGCGCCGATAAGCACGCCCACCACAATGCGCCAGTCGGCGAGCCGGGTAAGGATAAGCAGGAGACCACCGGCAAAAATCGCCAGCGCCGAAGTTTCACCAATGGCGCCCACCTCGAAGCCCAAGAAGGCATCCCACCAGGCGGCATCGTTAAAGGCGTGGTACCAGGGGTACTCGGCAAACTTCATCTTGTTGGCAGCAACCTGCGCCAGGGTAGTGGCCGAACTGTAACCGTCTACCGCTACCAGCTGCGCCGAGGTAGTCACTTCGCTTGGGTAGGCAAAATAGATGAAGGCCAGACCCGCCAGCGCCGGATTCAGGAAGTTGTAACCCATGCCACCGAACAGCTCTTTGGCAACCACAACGCCAAAGCTGATGCCCATCACCACCAGCCACAGGCTGATATTGGCGGGCAAACACAGGCTGAACAGCAGCGCTGTCACAAAGAAGCCTTCCTGCATTTCCTGACGTCTGGCCTTGGCAAACACCATTTCCCAGAAGATGGTGGTGGTAAGGGCCGCCAGATAAATCGGCAGGTAATAGATAAGGCCGTAAGCCATCAAACCAAAGATGCCGGTGCTTTCAGTCAAACCGCCGAAGATGGCGTTGTAAAAGCTCTGGTGCCAGGTATCCAGCGGCGCGCTGCCCGCCAGAATGGCGATTTGCGCCTGCAAGCCGGTGTTGTAGATGCCAAACAGGATGGCTGGCAGCAGACACAGGCCCACCAGGGTCATGGTGCGCTTCACTTCAATAGCATCACGCACGTGCACCGTATCCTGGGTGCTGGCGCCATGGCCGATAAACAGCGAGCGGAAATAGTCTTTAATCGTGTGTCCGGGAGCGTAGTAAGCGTCCTGGGCACTGGGTTTCTTCATGGGCTTGCTCATTAGCCTTCCCTCTCGATAATCGTCAGGCAGGCGCGAAGCTCCTGGCCAAAATCGTACTTACTGGGGCAGACGAAGGTGCACAGAGCCAGATCTTCTTCATCCAGCTCCAGTGCGCCCAAAAGCTGCGCCTCGTCGGTGTCACGCACCACCAGATCCCGCACCAGCAAGGTGGGCAGAATATCCAGCGGCATCACCCGGTCCAGCTGGCCAAAGGCCATCATGGCGCGCTTGGCACCGCCGGTGTGGGTGGTCATGTCGTAAAGCTTCTTGGGCAAAAAGCGCGACAGCACGGTACGGGTGATAGAGAACTTGTCCCGGCCCAGGCGTACCCAGGGCAAGAAGTGCTCACTGTCATCTTCGGTGACAACCGAAATTTGCGGGTGGAAGCGGCCGAGGAAGTCGAACGCGCCTTCGGCGGTGTGGCCAGACAGCACAGAGCCGGAGACCACCCGGGAATGCACTTCGTCTTTGATTTCGCCTTTGACGATATCGCTGACCTTGGCACCCAGCACAGTGGCAATCAGCCTTGGCTTAAGCACGTTGGGGCCGGCGAGCGCCACAATGCGGCGGTTATCCAGCTGTCCTGTGGTAAAGAGGCGGCCAACCGCCATCACGTCCTGATAGCCGATGTGCCATACCTGACGCTCCATACTGACTGGCATCAGCATATGAATGTGAGTACCCACCAACCCGGCAGGGTGCACACCCTGGAATCTGTGGGTCTGCACCCGTGGCAGCTCGGCGCCCGGCAGCAGCTCGTGGTTGCCGTCCTGACACAAGAACACCGGCCCGTCGGTGAGCTGAGTAAGTACCTGCATACCGGCAGCAAAGGCATCCACGTCGGTATTGATAATTACCCGCGGATCGGCCGCCAGCGGATTGGTGTCCACCGCGGTAACAAACAAGCCAGCTGGCACTGAGCCCGGCTTGGGCGCGCGGGAAAATGGACGGGTGCGAAGTGCAGTCCACAGGCCACTTTGCAGCAGCTTGTCCTGCACCTGCTCACGGGACAGGGCGGCAAGGTTTGCCTCGGCACCAAAGTCGATTGCCTCGTCGGAGCCATCACAATCGATGACCACCGACAGCAGCATACGCTTCTCGCCCCTGTGGATAGCAGAAACAACCCCGGCGCAGGGCGCGGTAAAACGCACACCCGGGTTGCTCTTGTCTTCAAACAGCGCCTGACCCTTGATAACCCGTTCGCCCTCTTCCACCAGCATGGAAGGCTTAAGCCCTACATACTCCTTGCCAAGCAAGGCCAACTGGGAAGGTTTGGCGGCGAGGTCAATCTCTTGCCTTGGCGCACCGGCAATGGGCACATCCAGGCCCTTTTTCACTGTGATTATCGCTTCGGAATAATCTGCCATGATTGCGGTCGCTCTCTCGGAAAATACACTACGAGCGATCGTACGCATTCAGGCAAAAAATTTCCGTCAACCACATCACAATTGGCTCAAAAGTGAAAGTTAACTACAAAAGACCACAAAACAGCGCTGTTTTTAGCCAATTATGGCTGTGGCTTATGCCTTAATGTCATAAAATTACACAAATTCAGTTAAATTTAATTAATGCAAATATCTTTATTTTACATACAGATATAGCAACTCGCGCGATCTGTATCACTGAATTTTACTAAGGCAAAAGCCCCCATTTGGTGAAAATCAACCTCAGTCTCCCCCGCCCCGCAGCGCCCTAACCCCGGGTGATCGAGCTCTCAATTCCGACATAAAGCCTGCGTGACCTGCTAGACACCCAGAGCCGATTCCATGACCACTGCCTACAATCCGGCACATTTTGACCCAGACTTTTCGGCATCATACTCAGGTTGTATATAACCGGCGGATATATATAAAGGCGAAATAGTATACGGAATACTTGCCTTTATTAGAGGAAGCCAATATGTTTGCCAAAAAAATGACAGCGTTGTCTAAATAAGAAAATCACAAACAAACAACGGGATACAATCTACATGTCAATTACCCCTGAGTATGCAAGGAAGCACCCTGACATCCCCGCAGCACAACAAGGCTTTACCCTTATAGAACTGATGATAGTAGTGGCCATTGTCGGCATTATTGCCGCCATTGCCCTGCCGTCGTATCAGGAACATTTGAAAAAGGGCCGCCGCTTCGATGCCCAGCAGCAGCTGGTCAGTCTGTCCCATACACTGGAGCGCAACTTCTCCCGTGAAGGCGTTTATCCAGACACCCTGGCGCCCCTGCCCAGCGACAAGTTTTACACCTACTCCTACACCCAGGTGGACGGACAGAGTTTTGTGCTGAAAGCCACCCCAAGCAGCCACCAAAATGACGGTTGCGGTGCCCTGACACTGGATCAGAAAGGCACAGAAGGCGCTTCCAAAACTGGCTGCTGGGAGTAACCCAGTGAAAAATAACAAAGTAACAGGCTTAAGTCTGGTTGAACTCATGGTGGTGATCGCCATGATTGGCATTCTGGCCGCCATCGCCCTGCCCTCTTATAACAAGCTGGTACAAAGCGAGCGTCTTACCGCCAGTGCCAACCGGCTGCAATCGGGATTCAAGTTTGCCCGCTCCGAAGCCATCAAGCGCGGTGAAACTGTGGCGATGGCCGTACAAAACGACCTCAGCATCAAGGTGTTGGCGGCAGATTTAACCGAACTCAGGCTGATTGCCGCCCCCGACACAGGTGTCACCATCGAGGGCCTTGCGGATATGGCTATCTCACCGCTTGGCACCACCACCGCCGCCGATATCCTGCTGGCCAACAGTGACCGGGATCTGCGTCTGTGCATTTTACGCAGTGGCCAAAGCCTGCTGGGTGGAGGGAACTGCCCATGAAAACTCAACAGGGCTTTACCCTGACCGAAGTTATGGTGTCGCTGGTGATTTCAGTGGTCGCGCTGCTGGGGCTTGGCAAGGCGCAGCTGCAATCGCTGAAGCACGCCAATAACGGCTTTTATTACACCCAGGCGAGTATTCATGCCCAGAACGTTTCCGAACGGCTGTGGCTTAAGGCCTGTGAGTTTCAGCAAAATCCGGCCGCATTTACCGATGCCGCCTACCGCGCATCGCTCCAGCCCGGTGGCCGTTTCAATCTGGTTTTGCCCGATGCCTTTGCCAACCAAATGGCGGTTGAGGTCAACTGGCAGGACAGCCGCATTGAAGACGGCAACAGTGTCAGCCTCAATCTGACTTTTCCGGAGTTCTGCCAATGATGCGCCTTCATTCCATGCGGGGCATGACCCTGACCGAACTCATGGTGGCCATGGTGCTGGGGCTGCTGATAAGCCTGGCGGTCATCAACCTTTACACCCCACTCAAGGCCACAGTTGCCGAGAGCAAGCGGCTTGAGAGCGCGAGTGAAAGTTTGCGTCTGGTGACATTGCATCTGGGCCGCAGCATTCGCCATGCCGATGCCATTACCGCCATCACCCAGACCCAGCTTGGCCTGGAAATAAAGGTAGGCCCGGGGCAGGAAACCCAAAGTTGCCTCGATAACCAGATGACGGCAGACTTCAGCGAAACCTACCGCTTCGAAGCGCCCAACCTCTACTGCGATGACGGCAGCGGCGAGCAGCTGTTGATGAGCCAAATCATCGACTTGCGCTTTAGCCGCAGCGGCGCCCTGGTATCTGTCACCTTAAGCCCTTCAGGCGCACCGGAACATCTGCAAACCACCCAAATCGACATCGCGATGCGCAAGCCAATCTGGCAAGCCGCGGTCAGTGCACCTTAACCCAGGGAAGGAGTTAACATGCGCATTCACGCCCAAGCCTCCCGCCAGCGAGGCGCTGTACTGCTGGTAGTGCTGGTGTTCAGCATCATGGCGACTTTATTAGTGGTCACCAACCTGAAAGACAACCTGGTGCAGGAGCGTCTGGCCGGTAACTTTCAAAAGCAGCTAAACGCCCGTTACACCGCCGAGCAAGGCATGTACGAGAGTTACAACCGCCTTAAAGCCAGGTTGAGAACCCACCCCAAGAGCACGCTGGAAAACCTCAAAGACGCGCTCCCCGGCCGTGCCAACGGTAAGGTACGTGGCAGCCACTTTGAAACCCGTAATCATCGTATTCCGGCACCGGGGCTGTTGATGCTGGCGAGCCGTGGCCATCATCTGGAGGGCGCCGCCGGGCTGAACGTGGCCTTTGCACTGCAGGCTATTCCCGGCAATGAAATCTACGAGGATGCCGTAGTGGCCTGTGAAGGGATCAGCCTCAAAGGCAGTGGCACCATAGACAGTTATGACTCAGGCAAAGGCGCCTACGGCGACAACAATAAAGGCCGCAACGCCAACGTGGGCACCATCTCGGCCAACGCAGATGTCATCCTCGATGGCCACTCCCCCATCGAGGGCAACGTGCGCGCCACCGGCGATGTCAGTCTGAAAGGCTCCTCGCCGGTCAGTGGCAATGTGCATGCCAGCGGCGATGTCATTATTTCCTCGGGCTCTGGCCTCAGGGTCGATGGCAATATTCGCAATGGTGGCGACTTCAGCCTCAATGGCGGCATAGTCTCGGGCTCGGTACATACCAATGGCAATGCCTTGATGGACTGGAGTACCGAGATAAGCAGTGGTGAACTGCTCTATGGTGGCCAGGGCACCTTCCGCGACAACGAAGACAAAGTCTTTGAAGGTGCGGATCACAGGGTCAACCCAAATGTGCCCGAGGTGGCCACCAGCAGCTGCGACCCCATTAACATGCCACAGGTGATGGCTAAATTAGCAGGCACCTTCAACGAAGGCCCTCTTGCCGTGGCGGCCAATGATGTACTCGACTTAACGCCACTGGGTTCCAGCCACGAAAACACAGGCAATGGCAAAGGTAAAGGCGGCGGCCCTATTCCGCCCATGACCCCGAGAAAAGCCGATGTGCTCGGCGACAAGGCGCCTGTGTATCGCTTCGACAGTCTGAATATGAGCTCAAACGGCATTATCAATATCAGCGGCGGCGACGTAACACTGATTGTCGACGGCGACTTCAGTATGGCCGGCGACAACAAGCTGAATATTGCCGAGGACTCAAGCCTGACCATCATAGTGGGCGGCAAAGTCAGTCTGGGCGCGGGTGCCAAGGTCACGGCGAAAAAAGAAGGTATTCGTGACAACGGCAAAATCGCCATGTCGCTCTATTCTGCCTACGATGGCGCCGATGGCATCACCATCAGTGGCTCAACGCCAATTTACGCCGCCATGTACGCCCCGCTGACCGATGTCAAACTCTCCGGCAGCGGCGCCCTCTATGGTGCCGTGCGCGGCAAAACCATTTCCGCCTCCGGCGGCAGCGGCATCCACTATGATGAAGCCCTGGGCCTGGCCGACCTGGGTGAAGACCACGGTAAACCGCCGGTGCTGGCACTGCGGGATTGGCTATGGCTATAAGCCAATGGCTGGCTTGATTGCCAAAGTTTCAATAAGGCCCTTCGGGGCCTTTTTTGTTATCAAACCACTCCTTACTACCTACAAAGCAATAACCAAACAAGAATCACTTTCATTTAAGCCCTTCATTTTTAAGGCTCGTTTAAGTCCAATGGCGAGCCCCTGCAATAGCTCGGTTTGTCTGCATGCCTGGTTAAATTTCAAACTGAGAAGCAGATCACGCTCAAAAACATGATCTGGGTCTACAAACCCTTCCGATACCTCCTAGTGGGTATACCCACAAAAATAGCAGGGTCTAGACTCGAAGCTATCCTATTGACCCTGCGGGGTCAGTTTCCATGAGCCAGGTTCAAGTGAGCTAATGTCATGACACAGGAATATCACGTCACCAGTCTGGTGGTGCATGCCGCCCCCAGCCAGGCCAATACCATCGCCAGGGCCATTGAAATCCTGCCCGGCGCCGAGGTTCATGCCACCAGTCCCGAAGGCAAGTTGGTGGTGACCCTGGAAGGGTCCACCCAGCGAGCCATTCTCGACAATGTCGAGGCCATCAACGCCCTTAACGGGGTGCTATCCAGCAGTCTGATCTATCACCAGTCAGAGCAAGAACAACAAGTGAGTGAGGAAACACCATGAGCATAAGCCGTCGCGAGTTTCTAAAAGCCAATGCCGCCGTGGCCGCGGCAACGGCCGTGGGTGTCACGCTGCCAGTGAAAGTGGTTGAAGCCGCTGAGCAGAAAGACAACATCAAATGGGACAAGGCCCCCTGCCGTTTCTGCGGCGTGGGCTGTTCGGTGCTGGTTGGCACCCGGGACGGCAAAGTGGTTGCCACCAAGGGGGATCCAGAAAGCCCGGTCAACAAGGGCCTGAACTGTATCAAGGGCTACTTCCTGTCGAAGATCATGTACGGCAAAGACCGTCTGGACACGCCACTGCTGCGGATGAAAGACGGCAAGTACGACAAGAACGGCGAATTCACCCCGGTAAGCTGGGATGTGGCGCTGGACACCATGGCCGACAAGTGGAAAGCCAGCCTCAAGGCCAAGGGCCCCACTTCAGTAGGCATGTTCGGCTCGGGTCAGTGGACCATCTGGGAAGGCTATGCCGCCGCCAAGCTGCACAAGGCCGGTTTCCTCACCAACAACATCGACCCCAATGCCCGTCACTGCATGGCCTCGGCCGTGGGCGCCTTTATGCGCACCTTCGGTATCGACGAGCCCATGGGCTGTTATGACGACCTCGAAGCCGCCGATCACTTTGTGCTCTGGGGCGCCAACATGGCCGAGATGCACCCCATCCTGTGGGCGCGTCTCTCTGACCGCCGCCTGAGCAACCCAACCGGCAAGGTGCATGTGCTCTCTACCTTCGAGAACCGCTCCTTCGATTTGGCCGATAACCCCATGGTGTTCCGTCCGCAAACGGACATGGTGATCCTGAACTTTATCGCCAACTACATCATACAGAACAAGGCCGTAAACAAAGACTTCGTCAGCAAGCACACCAAGTTTGCCCTCGGCGTAACCGACATAGGTTATGGCCTGCGCCCTGACCACCCGCTGGAGAAAAAGGCCAAGAACCCCGGCAACGGCAAGTCCACACCAATCTCCTTCGACGAATACGCCAAGTTTGTCAGCACCTATACCCTGGAATACGCCAGCGAAATGAGTGGTGTAGCACCAGAGCGCCTGGTCGAACTGGCCAAGGCCTATGCCGACCCAAGCGTCAAGGTAATGAGCCTGTGGACCATGGGTGTTAACCAGCATACCCGCGGTGTGTGGACCAACAACATGATCTACAACATCCACCTGCTGACCGGCAAAATCGCTACTCCCGGCAACAGCCCCTTCTCACTCACCGGCCAGCCATCGGCCTGTGGTACCGCCCGTGAAGTGGGTACCTTTGCCCACCGTTTGCCGGCCGACATGGTGGTGGCCAACGATAAGCATCGCGCCGTTACAGAGAAAATCTGGCAGCTGCCTGAAGGCACTATTCCGCCCAAGCCCGGCTTCCACGCCGTACTGCAAAGCCGGATGCTCAAAGATGGCAAGCTGAACTGCTACTGGACCATGTGTACCAACAATATGCAGGCTGGCCCCAACATCAACGATGAAATCTATCCGGGCTTCCGTAACCCAGAAAACTTCATCGTGGTATCAGACCCTTACCCAACGGTTACCGCCATGGCCGCCGACCTGATTCTGCCCACCGCCATGTGGGTGGAAAAAGAAGGTGCCTACGGTAACGCCGAGCGCCGTACCCATATGTGGCACCAGCAGGTGAAGGCTCCGGAAGGCGCCAAGTCTGACCTGTGGCAGTTGCTGGAATTTGCCAAGCGTTTCACCGTGGATGAAGTCTGGCCTGCCGAGCTGCTGGCCAAGAAGCCAGAATACGCCGGCAAGAGCCTGTATCAGGTGCTGTTTGCCAACGGCGTTATCGACAAGTTCCCAAGCTCCGACTGCAAGGGCGAGCTGAACGATGAATCCGAGCACTTCGGCTTTTATGTACAAAAAGGCATCTTCGAAGAATACGCCACCTTCGGTCGTGGCAAGGCCCACGATCTGGCGTCCTTCGACGACTACCACCCAACCCGCGGTCTGCGCTGGCCCGTGGTGGATGGCAAAGAAACCCTGCGCCGCTTCGTTGAGGGGGCTGACCCCTATGTGAAGGCCGGTGAGGGCTACAATTTCTATGGTAAGCCTGATGGCAAAGCGGTGATTTTCGCCCTGCCTTACGAGCCTGCCGCAGAAGAGCCGAACGAAGAATACGATCTGTGGATGAGCACAGGCCGGGTACTGGAACACTGGCACACCGCCTCCATGACCGCCCGGGTACCTGAGCTGTATCGCGCCTACCCTGACGCGCAGATCTTTATGCACCCAGAGGATGCCAAGGCCCGTGGCCTGAACCGTGGCGACGAGGTGATTGTGGCCTCACCCAGGGGTGAAGTGAAGACCCGTGTCGAAACCAAGGGCCGCAACAAGCCACCCCGTGGCGTGGTGTTTATGCCCTTCTTCGACGCCCGTCAGCTGGTAAACAAGCTGCTGCTGGACGCCACCGATCCGCTGTCAAAAGAGACAGACTTCAAGAAGTGTCCGGTGAAGGTGATGAAGGCCTGATAGGGCCGGAATACGCCAAGGCCGTGAACGGGAGAGCACTATCATGACCAGACAACAGAGTAAGACCAAAGGCATTAACCGGCGCCAGTTTCTGGCGACGACTGCCCGGCTGTCCTGCGCTGTTGCTCTGGCCGGGGGCGGCATTGCCACAGTCGCCAAATCTCAGCCACTGGGTCCCCAGGCCATCCGGCCACCGGGAGCACTGGCCGAACAGGATTTTCTGTCGGCCTGCGTCCGCTGTGGTTTGTGTGTCGAGGCCTGCCCCTACGATACCTTGAAGCTCGCCCGCTGGTTTGAACAGGCGCCCACAGGTACGCCCTGGTTCGAGGCCCGCAAGGTGCCCTGTGAGATGTGTGATGATATTCCCTGCATCAAGGCCTGCCCCAGCGGCGCCCTTGAGCCACAGCTCACCGACATCGACCAGGCAAAAATGGGTATAGCGGTACTGATTGATGAGAAAAACTGCCTGAACTTCAAGGGGCTCAGATGCGATGTCTGTTACCGGGTTTGCCCGCTGATTGACACTGCCATCACCCTTGAGCGCTCCCGCAACGAGCGCAGCGGCCATCACGCCATGTTTATCCCTGTTGTGCATCCGGACGCCTGTACCGGCTGCGGCAAGTGTGAACATGCCTGCGTGTTGGACGAGGCAGCCATCAAGGTATTGCCACCCCATATCGCCATGGGCAAAACCGCCGATCATGACACCTATATCGACACCGAAAACACAACCCTGGAGATGCTGAATAAGGGGTTTGAACTATGAGCACAGCCAAGGTAAACAAGGCTCGCTTTGCCGAGGATGCCATCCGCGAGCTGGGTTGGTGGAAGGCGCATCGCTTTTTGCTTTTGCGCCGCGCCTCTCAGCTGACGGTGCTGGCGCTGTTTGCCATCGGCCCCCTGTGGGGACTGTGGCTGCTCAAGGGCAACCTCTCATCCAGCTTGCTGCTCGATACCATCCCCATGGCCGATCCACTGGTCACACTGCAGCTGCTTACCTCTGGCCATGTGCCCGAGGCCAGCCTGCTGATTGGCGCGGCCGTTATCGGCCTGTTTTATGCGCTGATGGGGGGACGGGTGTTCTGCAGCTGGGTGTGCCCGGTGAATATGGTGACGGATCTGGCGGCATATCTTCGCAGACGCTTTGCCCTGCCAAGGACCCCGGAGCTGCCGCGCCAGCTGCGCTACTTTATGTTGGCGCTGGTACTGCTGTTGCCTGTGGTCACAGGCGTGGCCGCCTGGGAGTGGCTCAACCCAGTGCCCGTGCTTTACCGCGCCGTGCTGTTTGGTGCAGGTGCCGGGCTTGGGCTGCTTGTCGCCATCTTCCTTGCCGACTTGTTGCTGGTCGAGCGGATGTGGTGCTCGCACCTGTGCCCCAGCGGCGCCCTGTTTGCCCTGCTGGGTAAGCTGAGCCCGGTGAAGATGACCGCGGTGAATGCCAAAGACTGCAACAACTGCATGGATTGCTTCGTGGTCTGCCCCGAGCGTCAGGTGCTCAAACCCGCCCTCAAGGGCCCAAGCCCAATCATCACAGACAGCGATTGCACCCAGTGCGGCCGCTGCATCGATGTGTGTGCCAAACGCGTATTCCAGTACCAGAACCGATTTACATCCCAGGATAAACCTTTAGAGAAAAGCCACCGAATTGCCAAGAAGGCGGAGAACGAACAATGAAAAAAGTACTCACCTTAGCTGCGCTGTTTGTCGCCATCGCCGGTTGCAGCGGCCAGAATGCCCCCGTAAATAATGAGCCGGTGAACATCCAGTCGCTGGCGGGAAATGCTGAGCTTACCGATGTGCGCCCGGCCGATGCGCTGCCCACCTACCCCAAGCGTGGCACCGCCATCGAGCGTAACTACATAGAGCAGCCACCGCTTATTCCCCACAAGGATGACTACGCCATCAGCTTAAATAAAAATGGCTGTATGAACTGTCACAGCTGGGAAAAAGCACCGCGGATGAAGGCCACCCCGGTAGCCAAGTCACACACTGTGGATGCCAAGGGCACCCTCAATGGTCAGAACTACTTCTGCACCCAGTGCCACGTGGCCCAGGCCGACAACAAGACCGAACTGGTGGAAAACACCTTCAGCACCAAATAAGTGCTGTTGCCATGAATGCAAAGCCCCGCAATCGCGGGGCTTTTTTCTGCCAATTCAATGATGCAGGAAGGAAGGTACTCAGATGTCCTGCTGCCTGAGGCTTTGGCGCGCGGCCGCGGCCAACGCCCGGTAGATAATGGTGGTGTGCTTGGCCTTGATATTCCAATGCTGCCAGTAAAGGGCCACATCCATGCCAAGCCCGGGGCAAAGGTCAACCAAAGTACCTGCTCCAATCAGTTTGTCAGCCTGCAGATGTCCCACCAGCCCATAGCCCAGGTGCTGCACTATGGCATCCAGAAAACCTTCCGACGAGGGCACAGTATGCTGATAAAAACCATTGACAGGCATGGAGAAATAGCTCGAAAGAAAGCGATCGTGCAGCCTGTCCTTGGTGGAGAAAATCACCGCTGGAGCCTGACTCAGGGCCTCGGTGGTGAGGCCGTCGGCGAAAAAGCGCGCCACAAAGTCTGGCGTGGCCACACAGCGATAATGCATCACCCCTAAAAATTCACTGGAGCAGCCCGCCATGGGCTCAGCGGTGGTGGTCACGCAGCCCACCGCATCGCCATTTTTCAACAGGTTATGGGTGTAAGACTCGTCATCCACAATCAGCTTCATTAGCCAGCCATAGCGGGCAAACAGCGGACTTAACGCCGGTAGAAACCAGGTGGCGAGGCTATCGGCATTGACTGCAATGGCAATCTGGGTCGGCTTGCCCGGATCTTCGGCATTAAGCTCGCTGCCGAGTTCACTCTCAAGCAGTGCCACCTGCCGGTAGTGGCGTAAAAGCCGCTTACCAGCTGGGGTTGGCGTAACCGGCACAGAGCGAATAAGCAGCGACTGACCGATACGTTCCTCGAGCTGGCGGATACGCTGTGATACCGCCGATTGGGTGATACAGAGCACCTTGGCGGCACGCTCAAAACCACCGGCCTCCACCACTGCCGCCAGCGCCTTTAAATTGGTGTAATCCAGCATGCTTTCCCCTCAATCGCCAGCACCTGTTAACAGACGCAGAACATCATAAGAGTTACTAATATCCCATAAAAAACATTAGTTATCTTAATTATTTTTTCTTGGATAAGCTGCGCTCAATTGCTACAAAACCGAGGAAAACCCAGTGGAAACCGCATTCGTTCAGGGGCTGGCCATAGGCGCCAGCCTGATCATCGCCGTTGGCGCCCAAAACGCCTTTGTACTCAAGCAGGGGATCATGCGCGCCCACAGTCTGCCCATTGCCCTGACCTGCTCCATCATAGATGCGCTGATGATTGCCGCCGGCGTGGCCGGACTGGGGTCGCTGGTGCTGGCGTTTCCGATGCTGAAACACGCTGCCAGCCTGGGCGGTGCCGCCTTCTTGATTTGGTACGGCACCAATGCTCTGAAGGCCTCCTTCAGCGATAAGGAAATGGATTTGTCCAAGGCCACAGGCGCGGGCAGCCTCAAGGCTGCGCTGATGACCACCCTTGCCATCAGCTTTTTGAATCCACACCTGTACCTGGATACCGTGGTGTTGCTGGGCTCCATCAGCACCCAGTTTTCCGGCCCCGACCGCCAGTGGTTTGGTGCAGGCGCGGTACTGGCCTCGTTTGTGTGGTTCTTTACCTTGAGTTTTGGCGCCAGACTGATGGCTCCTATGTTTGCCAAACCTGCTGCCTGGCGTTATCTGGACCGCTTTATCTTTGTGACCATGTACGCCATTGCCAGCGCGCTGCTGTGGCCTTATCTGATGGCGCTGCTGTAACCGAAAAAGCGATGCTGAGCGGCGTCAGGGCGCAGCCCGCGCCTGCTCCATCACCGACAGCAACACCACTGTGATGCCATAGGTCAGCTGAAACGACAGCAGCATGACAAGAAAGCCGCCGATCACATAATTGGGCAGCGGCTTTTTCAGTAGATACCAGCCGATAGACACCTGCGCCAGCGCCTGTAGGGCGGCGATAGCCAGAAAATGACGCAGTTGCCACAGCCCCTGTTGCCACTCCGGCAGCGCGGCCTGATAGCTGATAACGAAAGGAAACAGACTCAACAGCAGAGTGGCGAAAAATATTCCCTTCTTCCGCCAGGGCGCCAAGTCAGTCGCAAGCAGCGACGCTTTGATTTTATTCACAAACCTCTCCTTAGCTTGCTTTGCAAACCAGCACTGATTTCATCCGCTGTTTGGACTTTCATCGCTACCAAACGCAAGTCTTCACAGCCTAAGTCTTCACCAGAGCTGGTTGCAGCTGTTTGTTCCTACAAGGCAGCCAGCCTCCAGCACAACTATACTTGCAGAAACCCTTTCGCAGACACAGGCAATGGACAGAAAATTCATTATCACAGCACTGGCTTACGCCATTATCGGCATGTGCCTTGGCATCTACATGGCCAAGTCAGGCGACCACGGCCACAGGGTCAGCCACGCCCATATCATGCTGGCAGGCTTCGTGGTGTCCTTTATCTATGGCCTGTGCCACAAGTTGTGGCTGCCGGGAGCATCTGGCGCCCTGGTACAGGCGCAGTTTTGGCTGCATCAAGTGGGAGTGCTTATGATGTCACTTGGGCTGTTTTTACTCTATGGCCAGCATATAGCAGTGGAAACCATTGACCCCGTGCTGGCCATCTCATCGCTGATGTTATTGCTTGGCATGGTGCTGATGCTGGTACTGTTTATCAGGGCGCCAGCCACGCCCGGGCCGGATTAACTCAGCGGCTGCCGATACTCAGACTCGAACCGGCGCCAAGGCCAAGGCGCCATACCCGGCCGAAGTGCTTGTAATGGCCCGCAGCCAGCCCGGCATCGCTGCCCATGCCGTGGTAAAGGTCAAGGTGCCCGCCATCGACGGCGCCGCCTGTATCCAGGGCTATCAGCAGCCTAAGCTCGTGTTTGCCAGTCCAATTGCCGTCGGCATCAAGCAGCGGTACTTCAGCCAGCAGCGGCGTGCCCATGGGCAACAAACGCTTATCGGCTGCTACTGCCGCCATTGGCAGCAGCGGAATACCGGCGCTGCCCAGCACATCCAGATTGGGGCGATTTTGGAAAAACACGTAGGAGGGGTTTTGCGCCAGCACAGGGATGACCATCTCCCTGGGGTTGGTGTCGGCCCAATCCTTGATGGCCTTGAGCGACATTTGCTCCCGAGGCACTTCGCCCGCTTCAATCAGCACCTTGCCGATGCTGCGATACGCATGGCCATTTTTACCACCAAAACCCAGGTATTCCAGGCTGTTATCGTCGCCATAATGCACAAAGCCTGAGCCCTGCACCTCCATTAAAAAGGTATCGATAAGGCTGTCGCTGTAGGCAAGCTCCAGCCCCTGACCGGCCAGAGCCCCCTGCAAAATGGCTTCACGGTTTGGGCAGGGCGTCTTTTGTTTTACGCACTCGGGCACGCCGTAAAGCGGATATTGAAAGCGCTCATCCGGCGTATGACGCACCTCCAGCACCGGAGAGAAATAACCGGTAAAAAGCACATGGCCCTGATTGTCGGCGCCGCCAAGCTGCGCCGCTTCAATGCCAAAGTTACCGAGAGACACAGGATCGCCGCCACTTTCAAGCCACTGTGACAACTGCTGATACACGGGGGCGTATCTGGCCGCGAGTCTCGGAGAGCGCTCGAGCACCAGGCTGCTTTGGCCGGCAAAGGTGGTGTAATTGCGGTTTGCATCCGATTGCACTGCGCCAACCCAATTCAGCGGCGCAGCCAGTTCGCCATCCAGATAGCGCTTGCCAAGCTCCCGATCGGGTTGGCTCGCACAGGCACTGATAAGGGCAGCGAGCATGAAACAACTGAGGAACTTAAGCGGGGCGTTTTTCACCTTGGACTCCAAACCTGCAAATATGGCTGCACCATGCCAAAAATCCCATCCAAAGGCAAAGCCATTTAGGCAAGCTCCTTCCGGCGACTGAGGCCCGTTGGGGAGTCCTGCTGCAAGCGACCAATGCCAGCGGTGGAATTATTCACGCCAGCTGCAGCATTGAGGCCGGTTTTGGCTTGACTGGGACTGGTCAAATTTTTACCATACGCGGCCAGTTTTACAGAGGTGCCTATGGCGCAAATCACTGACCAAATTTCCCTCGCCGTCGCCACCCTTAATCGGGGTGAGCTGGTGGCTATGCCCACAGAGACTGTGTATGGCCTGGCGGCAGATGCCAGCAACGAAGAAGCTGTGGCCCGGGTATTTGCCTTAAAAGGCCGCCCGGCGACCAATCCATTGATTGTCCATCTTGCCGAAACCAGCTGGGTACACGACTGGGCCGCAGAAGCAGGCCCGGACGCCGAGGCGCTGATGGCCGCCTTTTGGCCGGGGCCGCTGACCCTGGTATTACCGGCAAAAGCGAATGTTTCCCGCGCCGTCACCGCTGGGCAGGATACAGTCGCGTTACGAGTACCGGCTCATCCCCAGGCTTTGGCCTTGCTCGAAGAGTTTGGTCGCGCCCTGGTGGCGCCATCCGCCAACAAATACATGTCCATCAGCCCCACCAGCAGCGACCATGTGGCGCGCCAGTTTGCCGGGGATGAGCTGCTTATTCTCGAAGGCGGCAACTGTGAAGTTGGGCTGGAATCCACCATAGTGGCGCTGCTGCCCGGTGACGAACCCAGATTGCTGCGCCCCGGAATGGTGTCTGTGGCGAGCCTGGAAGCCGTACTCGGCAAGGCTGTCGTGCAGCAAAGCGGCGGCGTGGTGGCCCCCGGGCAGCACCATAAGCATTATTCTCCCGGTTTGCCCTGCTTTCGCTACGGCGCAGACACTGATGTCAGCCATCTGTATCAGGCCAGCGATATCGGCTGGATTTTCTGCGGCAATGCTGTCCCCGTCTCGGGCAAAGTCATTGAGCTTGGTGCCAATCCCGACCTCTATGCCCAGGGGCTCTACGATGCTCTGTATCGCCTCGACCATGACGCCTTAAGTGCCATTTATATTGCCGAGCCACCAAAAGGGCCTGAGTGGCAGGCGGTACATAACCGTCTTGAGCGGGCGGCCAAGCCGCTCTCATCCTGAACCAATACAAAGGGGCCTTTCGGCCCCTTTTCAATATGCAAACGGTTGTTACTTGTCTGCTACCCCAACACCGGCAAAGCGCACGCCGCTGAGCCTTGCCATCTCCCACTGCCAGGTGGCCAGGTCGTCCAGATTGAAGTCGCTCAGTGCCCTGTGGCCACAGGCTCTGGCCATCACCTGCATCAGGCCTACGGAAGACTCGAGGAAGTTCGCCAGCTGACGGGCCGATTTATCCACATTGAGCCTGGCGCGCAAGTCGCCCCGCTGGGTGGCGATACCCGCCGGACAGTTATTGGTGTTACAAATCCTGGCCGCCACGCAGCCGACGGACTGCATGGCGCTGTTGGCAATGGCCACCCCATCGGCGCCAAGGGCCATGGCTTTAACAAAATCCATCGGCAGCCGCAGGCCACCGGTGATAATGAGAGTCACCCGGCCACTGGCTCCGGCGGCATCGAGATAACGCCGGGCGCGGGCCAGCGCAGGAATGGTCGGTACGCTGATATGGTCGCGGAAAATGGCAGGTGCGGCCCCCGTACCGCCACCACGGCCATCGAGGATGATGTAATCGGCACCGGCATCAAGGGCAAACTGGATATCCCGCTCAATATGATTGGCCGACAGCTTAAAACCCACAGGAATGCCGCCGCTAAGCTCCCGCACTCGGTCGGCAAAGTGACGAAAATCACCGACGCTGCTTAAGTCAGTAAAGGTGGGCGGTGATACGGCACTCTGCCCTTCCGGAATGCCCCGCACTTCACTTATCTTACCCACGTTTTTACTGGCAGGCAGATGGCCACCGGTACCGGTTTTAGCCCCCTGACCGCCCTTGAAATGAAACGCCTGCACCTGGCTGAGCAACGACTCTTTAAAGCCAAATTTGGCACTGGCGAGTTCATAAAAATAGCGGCTGTTTGCGGCCTGTTCTTCTGGCAACATGCCACCTTCGCCGGAACAAATGCCGGTTCCGGCAAGCTCAGCGCCCTTCGCCAGGGCGGTTTTCGCCTCTTCAGACAGGGCGCCGAAGCTCATATCCGATACAAACAGTGGCATCTTCAGCACCAGAGGCTTACGGGCCTCTGGGCCGATAACCAGCTCAGTGGCGACGTCCACATCTTCCATCAGCGGCTTTTTCGCCATCTGCGCCACCATGATTTGCAGGTCATCCCACTGGGGCAGCTGTGTTCCTGGTACCCCCATGGCAACCATGGGGCCATGATGGCCAACACCGGCAAGGCCTTCCCGCGCCAACTGATGAATAAGTTCCACCGTGGGCTCTTCGGCGGTGGCTTTGGCAGCCGGTAACTCGGCACTGATCCCGGGGCCTTCTTTGCCCTTCATGGCATCGTCGAAGGCCTTATGGCTGCCATCGCAAAATGGTGGATTACGGGTGTGTTTGCACTGGCATAAATAGGCTTCGCCGCTGGCTTCGGCCACAAAGCGTTTGGGTGAGAACTCGCTGCCCTGATGGGAGCCATCACAGAAGGGTTGGCTCGATGAGCGACCACAGGCGCAAAAGAAATAGTCCTTGCCTTCGGTCAGCTGTACCCTGGCAGGCTTGGTGTCGGCGATGATGGGATTACTCATGTCGGCTTCTCCGTCATTTCGGGGTCGGCGCGAACATCAAGCACTGAGGCTTTCGCTGGAAACTGGGCCCCGAAGGGCCCAAAGGATTCGCAGGGTGCTGTTAAGTCCCGTGGTTACTGCACGGGCAATTATTTGTACCTTGCTTATTTTGGCAACTCGAGGGAGCCAAAACGGCCCGCCTGGTAGTCATCAATGGTCTGACGAATTTCTTCTTCAGTATTCATCACAAAGGGGCCCATGTGAACGATTTTCTCGCCTATGGGTTCACCGGCAAACAGCAGCACACCGGCGCCTGCTTCGGTGGCGATAAATTCGATATCGCCGGGCGCAAGCACCAGATACTCGCCCTTTTCATGACGCTGGCCGCTCTCACCCATCAAGGCGCCCTGATAAATATAAGCGCCGACAAAACCGCGATGCCCGAGGGCAAAACCGGCGCTGCCATCGGCATCCAGGCTAAGGTCAGCCACGGCACCATTGGCCGCCACGCCATCGATTAGACCATCAAGCTCCCGGCCCTCAAACTGCCAGTTGCCTGCCAGTGGATAAAAGGACGCGCCGCGCTCATTTGGATAGCGGATTTGCGGCTTTTCGGTGCTGTCGACATAACGCGCCGGGCGCATCTTGTCTGCGGCAGGCATATTGAGCCAAATCTGGAAACCATGCAGGCCATCGTTGGCATCGGCCAGCGGCATTTCCGAGTGAATAACCCCGGAGCCTGTGCTCATCCACTGCACATCACCACCCCGAATGGCACGCACGTTACCCATGTGGTCGCGATGCTCAAAGCCACCTTTGCGAATATAAGTAAAGGTTTCTATGCCACGGTGCGGGTGCGGCGGAAAGCCACCGATAAAATCGCTTTTATCGTCGGAGCGGATTTCGTCCACCATCAAAAACGGGTCCAGCAGCAGCCGGTTGAAGTCGGCCACCCGGCGGATATTGACGCCGTCACCATCCATGGCCGGGCGGGAAAATAAACGGGTCTTGAGTTTCATTATGCTTCCTCCAATTCGATAAGGAACAGCTTAATCCGACTCAAGGCGAAAGAATATTGCAATATTACGCGCCAACCTTTCTAAAATTTAGAAACATAACCCATTTCAATTCACCAACACCAAACCGGGCAGCGACTGAACACCTCGCTGCCCGGCCATCGTCTGTTACAGATGCTGTTTAAAGAAAGGGGCAACCCTGGCCATGGCAATGGCTACGGGCTCAGGTTTGTCGTAGAGGTCGTAGTGAGACCAGCCCTCAGCCACCACTATCTGTTTGTCGGCAGAAGCGGCGCGACTATAAATTTCCCACCCATCCCTGAACGCACCAAAAGCACCCGGTTTATCACCAATCACCACCATCAGTGGTTGCGTCAGCAGGGTTTCGGCATTCAAGAATGCATCCCAGCCCATGGCGGCGCCGGTAAATGACATCAGTTGGCTGGTGGTGCCGTTGGCCTGCTGTCCCCGCTCGGTTTTGTAATACTCAGTGGCTTCCAGCACATCGATGTCGCTGATACCAGCATCCCTTGCTGCTGCGACTGATTGTGGCAACAAATCGGCAGCCACAGGTTTGGCGCCCATGGCCTGGGCGGTGCGCATTTGGGCGATGCTGCTTGCGAGTTCACGGGGCTTAAACTCAGCAAAGCCCTCGCGGATGAGCCGCCCATAGTTAACACCGGTAATGGACACCAGAGCTTTGAGGCGATGATCGGTAATACCCGCATGAATGGTATAGGCACCGCCGCCGCATACCCCGATGGCGCCGATACGCTGGGCATCCACAAAAGGCAAAGATTGCAGGTAGTCAACGGCAAAGCGGATATCAGAAACGCGGATTGCCGGATCTTCGATGTAGCGCGGCTGTCCGCCACTGGCGCCCTGGAAGCTGGCATCATGCACCAGCACGACAAATCCCTCCTTCGCCAGGGCTTTGGCATAAATGTTTCCGGCGGTCTGCTCTTTACAACTGCCAATAGGATGAGTGCTGACGATTGCCGGATATGACTGATTTTCATCAAATCCTGTTGGCAGATACAGGTCGGCCGCAATCTCCCAGCCGAGATTTCGATAACTAACGGTTTGCATGTGGCTCATGGCAAGGTCCTGTTGATGTCGTGAGTGCGAGTCAGGCTGGTCGTTACAAACGGGTAGTGAAGAAAGGCGCCAACGCCGAGATGGCTTCATCGACATAATTGGCGACATCGTACAAATCCATGTGATCAGCGCCTTCCACCAGATGCAACTGTTTATCCGTGCTAGCGGCGCGCTCCAGCAAGTCGTCGCTCATCCATTTGCTGCCGGCGTTGGTGCCAACCACGGCCAGGATCGGCTGGGTCAGGAACGCCTCCGCCTTGTGATAGGCATCGTAGGTAATGATCTGGTTCAGGTTACGTGTAAGGGCGAAACCCGGTGCATTGGGGTGCTGACAACGTGGGGTGTGGTAATACTCCCAGGCGCCGCGCAGTTCAGCGTTTGGCGCATCCTCTTCACGCATGGGTGCAAGCGGAATAATGGCGTAGTCACCGTTATTGGCGTCATAGGTGCGGGCGCCTGAGCCAGCTTCAATGTAAGGAAGCGCCGCGGCATCGGCGACTGAACCATCCCAGCCATTGCGGAACATTTGGCCAATATTCACCGCACTCACCATGGCCAACGCCTTGATACGGCGATCGTTAATGGCCGCATTGGCACTGTAGCCCGCACCGGCGCACACGCCCATGGCACCTATTCTGCTGTTGTCGACATAGGGAAGCGTGGTCAGATAATCCACCACAGCGCTGACATCTTCGGCGCTGATATGCGGGTTTTCCAATTGGCGCGGCTCACCTGTGCTTTCCCCCTGATATGAGCGATCGAATGCAATGGTAATCAACCCGTGTTCGGCGAGTTTTTTTGCGTACAGTCCGGCGGCCTGTTCTTTTACGCCACCGCCAGGATGCGACACTACCACGGCGGGGTACTGCCCGGTTTCACTGAAGTTGGCAGGGAAATTGATAACGGCGGCCATAGTAATGCCCTGACCGTTTAAATTGTTAAAGTTGACTTTCAACATGACCAGTTGCTCCTGACGGGTTGCTGCGCAGGTGTCGGAATGACATCAAGCTGAAGCCAGTGTAAAAAAGCACCTAAGTAATATAAACCGCCTTTTCGACACATCAGTGTTAAGCTATGCTAAACAAATGGCCATAGAACCTTCACTCATCGCATCCCTGACCTGGTTTGCCCACATCGCCCGCCACCGAAGCTTTACCAAAGCGGCGGCGGAAATGGGGGTGACCCGCGCTGCGCTGTCGCAACAACTCAAAGCCCTGGAGCAGCAGTTGCAGGTGCGACTTATCAATCGCACCACCCGCAACATGTCGCTGACAGAAGAAGGTCAGCGGCTGCTGGACACTCTGCAACCATCACTTACCCAAATAAATCAGGTGGTAAACGAGTTGGGTGAATCCCACACCGAGCCGTCTGGATTAATTCGCCTCAGCTCATCCCGGCCAGCGGCCAAATTACTTATCGAGCCATATTTGGGCGAGTTCCTGAGCCGCTATCCCAAGGTGCGTCTTGAACTGGTGATGGATGATGGCTTTACCAATATTGTCGCTGAAGGTATGGACGCAGGTATTCGGCTGGGGCTCAGTGTGGATGAGCATATGGTCGCGCTGCCCATTACACCCATGTTGACCATGGCTATCGTTGGCTCACCGGATTATTTCCAACGCTTTGGTGTACCCGATAGCCCCATGGCGTTGGCACAGCATAACTGCCTGGCTTACCGCTTCACCACCAGCGGCACACTCGATCCCTGGTCATTAACCTCACCGGATGCCGACAAGCAAACCTTCGTGTTTGAACCAAAGGGCAATGCGGTCTTCAACGATGACAGCAGTATGCTGCAAGCGGCGCTGCAAGGCGTGGGGCTGGTTAAACACTTTGATATGACGGTGCAAAAACACCTGGATGACGGCAGCCTGGTGAGGGTACTCAAAGACTGGTGCAAACCCTTCCCGGGCTTTTATCTCTATGTGCCTTCCCGGGAGCAAATGCCGAAAAAAATAAGAGTATTGATGGACTTTCTATTGGAAAAACGCGGGACAATGAGCCCGCGCTGAGAGGCAACCAGACATCGGTAAGGGTCCAGGGGACGGGCGCCCCTGATACGCTTTTAACGCTTTGATATTTAAGCTCTGGAATGCTGTTACACCCCACTCAATCAGGCTTAAACACCCCAATCACGGCACCGGATGCCTTTTGGGCAACCTTTTCTTCGGCCTGTTGATCGCGGTAATCACACTCGACACACTCAACGGTTTCAACACCATTGTCTTTAAACAGCACTATGCTGTCGGTGGCGCCGCACTTGGGGCACTTGGCGCCGGCCACAAAACGTCTTTTGTTCTGACTCATTGGAAACACCCACCTGAAAAAAACGCCGCTATTGTGCCACAGCTTCCACGGCCAACCCTAATGCGGGCGTCACGCTGGATGCCAGGCCCGAACTTGGTTATCATTCAGCCCTTTCCCACTGCGTGTTGAATATCCATGATCACCCTGTCCCAGGCCCAGCTTATCCGCGGCAGCAAAGTCTTGCTGGATGAGGCCAATCTCACCATTTACCCCGGCCACAAAGTTGGTCTGGTCGGCGCCAACGGCACCGGCAAGTCATCACTTTTAGCCCTGATTATGGACAAGCTGACGCTGGATAAGGGTGAGCTGCAGGTACCGCGCGAGTGGCGCATTGCCTCGGTAGCACAGGAGACACCGGCGCTGGATGTCTCGGCGCTTGAGTACGTGCTGGATGGCGATACCGAATTTCGCGAGCTGGAAGCCGACCTGCGTCAGGCCGAGGCCGACAACGATGGCCATGCCATTGCGCTGCTGCACGGCAAGCTCGATGCCATTGGCGGCTACAGTATCCGCGCCCGTGCCGGCGCACTGCTGGCGGGCTTGGGCTTTAGCGAAGACAAGCAATCATCACCGGTGAAGAGCTTCTCCGGTGGCTGGCGGATGCGTTTGAACCTGGCCCAGGCGCTGCTGTGCCGCTCGGATCTGCTGCTGCTTGACGAACCCACCAACCACCTGGATCTGGACACCATGTTCTGGCTGGAAGACTGGATTAAAGCCTACCCGGGCACCCTGGTGCTGATCAGCCACGACCGTGACTTTATCGATGCCATTGTGGATGAAATCGTCCATGTAGAGCAGCAAAAACTCAATTATTACAAGGGTAACTACTCCACCTTCGAGCGTACCCGCGCCGAGCGTATGGCGCAGCAGCAAGTCGCTTTCGAGCGTCAGCAGCGCGAACGCGCCCATATGCAATCCTTCGTCGACCGTTTCCGCTATAAGGCCAGTAAGGCCAAGCAGGCACAAAGCCGGTTAAAGGCGCTGGAGAAGATGACCGAGCTGTTGCCCGCCAAGGCCGACAGCCAGTTTCATATGGCATTTCGTGAGCCCGCCAGTCTGCCCAATCCATTGGTGGCCATGGAAAACGTGTCTGTGGGTTATGGCGACACCCCAATCCTGGGTAAGGTGCATCTGAACCTGGTGCCGGGCGCGCGTATCGGTTTGCTCGGCCGCAACGGCGCCGGTAAATCGACCCTGATTAAACTGCTCGCCAGTGAGCTTAAGCCGATGACCGGCCGTTATGAGCCCAACCCCGGCCTTAACATCGGCTACTTTGCCCAGCATCAGCTGGAATACCTGCATCTGGATGACTCGCCGCTGATGCACCTGCAGCGTCTGGCGCCTACTCATCGCGAGCAGGAGCTGCGGGACTTCCTCGGCGGCTTTGGCTTTAATGGCGACATGGCGCTGTCGCCGGTTGCCCCCTTCTCTGGCGGCGAAAAAGCCCGTCTGGTGCTGGCGCTCTTGGTATGGCAACGCCCCAATCTGCTGCTGCTTGACGAACCGACCAACCACCTGGATCTGGAAATGCGCCACGCCCTGACGCTGGCACTGCAAACCTTTGAAGGCGCTATGGTGATTGTGTCCCACGACAGGCATCTGTTAAGGTTGACCTGCAACGATTATTATCTGGTCGAAGGCGGCGAAGTCAGCACCTTTGACGGTGATTTGGACGATTACCATCAGTGGCTGCTGGATGCAGCCAAAGCGGCGGCATCCCGTGCCACCAGCAACGACAATGAACGTCCTGCCGTCGATAAGAAACAGCAAAAACGGCTGGAAGCCGAACTCAGACAAAAGCTCTCTCCGCTGAAAAAGCAGCAGGACAAGCTGGAACAACAACAGCAAAAACTGGCTCAACGCCTGTCGGAACTGGAACAACGCCTCGCCGACACCAGCCTTTACGAGGCCGCCAACAAGGCCGAACTGACCCAAATCCTGGCCGAACGTACTACCCTTGGTCAGCAACAGGAAGAAAGCGAAATGGCCTGGCTGGAGTTACAGGAACAAATTGATGCCATCGAACTGGAGGCCATGGGCTGATTTTCGATGGTGAAAGGAGTCACGAATTGACCACAGAGGAAATCTTCACCCAGGAGCTCTGGCATGCCTGTGAGGCCCACTACAGCACCCACGAGGCGCTGTGTTTACGGCTGCAGGACGACTGCCAGATCAACGTCAATCTGCTGTTGCTGGCCAGTGAGCTGGACAAACGCGACATCAGTTTATCCCTCGGCCAATGGCAGCAGCTGATTGCCGAAGTTGGTGCATGGGATGAGCGCCTGATTGGCCCTTATCGCCGCTTGCGCCAACTGGCAAAGCCGAGCCTGAGTGACGATGAATACCGCCAGATGCTGGATGTGGAATTGATGATGGAGCGCAAGGTGCAAAAACTCTTGCTGCACCGACTCAATCATATCGAAGCCAGCGAAGGCAATGCCGACAATCTGGGACTGTTGCTGTCAGAATTCGGCCTCGAAATCGATGTAGCCGCCGAGCTCAGGCACTGAGTCAGGCATATTAAAAAAGGCGCCCAGGGCGCCTTTTTTATTGCTGTCACGTCACAGCCGCTATTTGTCGATAGCTTTACGCATCAGAGTATTCGCCTGAGTACTCGCCTTAGTGACGTGCTGCACTGACTTAAGTCGCCGTTTCTGGCGCTGACACAGGCATAGTCTCGGGCATGGCTTCGAGCATGGTTTCGGGCACAGGCGCGGCCTGCTCGGGCCTCAGCTCTTTTGCCAGCGCAGTGGCGTTGCGGGCCGTGATGCCATAAATCGACAGCTGCGGATTGGCGCCCAGACTGGTTGGGAAAATCGAGCCGTCCATTACCGACAGGTTTTGCAGATAATGGCTGCGGCCCATGCTGTTGACCATGGTCTTGGCCTTGTCTTCACCCATGGGGCAACCGCCCATCACGTGAGCCGAGGCTACCACGGTTTTCAGCGGTGCCAAGGGCATATTGGCAATCGCCGTTTTGGCCTCCTGCCACGAGTTTAAGTACCCCACCCCTTCGCTGATGGGCAGCACCTTGCGGGCACCGGCGGCAAATTGCAGCTCGGCCATGCTGGCAAAGGCGCGCCGAGCGGCCTGCCAGAAACCCGCACTCAGCGGGTAATCCAGTTTGAAACCATCCTCGGTGAGCATCACATTACCACCGGGGCTGTCCGGATGATAACCATCGCGGATGAGCGCTATCACCACCTGCAACTGATTGAAGTTGGCCATCAGCTCAGCATGGCTTTTGCCAAAACCCAGGGTTTTGGAGGCGATCAGCACCGGATGGATTGGCGGCACTTCCAGCTTGTAACCAAGCTCGCCGGCAGCACCGTTTTGCCAGACAAACTGGTCGGAATAAATCGATTGGGGCGCACCGCTGTGGCCGTTAATGGCCTCATCGAACAGGGCACCGGACAGCACAGTGGGATGCAGCAGGGTGCGTTTACCCAGCAGCTGCATAGGATCGGCAAGTTTGGAGCGCATCATCAGCACCGGGGTGTGGATAGCGCCGCCGGCAAGAATATAGTGCTTGCCCTTAAGCATCAGCTCATCGCTGCGGGGCTTGAGCGCGCTGTCGCGGGCCCGGACCCGAATACCAAACACCTTATCGCCCTGATGTTCAATCTTCACCGCCTCGAACCGGCTCAGCAGGGTTGCGCCGCCGTTCAGTGCCGATGGAATCGTGGTGACAAGCATTGACTGCTTGGCATTAACCGGACAGCCCATGCCGCAATAGCCGGTGTTCCAGCAGCCCAGCACATTGCGCTTGATCACCGTGTAGTCCCAGCCCAGTTGCTCGCAGCCCTTACGCAGCATGGCATTGTTGCGGTTGGGGTCGAAGGCCCACTTGCTGATATTGAGCCGCTGCTCCATTTGCTCAAACCAGGGTGCCATTTCGGCTTCAGACATACCCTTCACGCCATATTCGGCGGCCCAGAAATCCAGTGCTGGGGGGGAGTACGAATGGACGTTGTCCAGTTGACCGTGGTGGAGCCGCCCACAGCCCGGCCCTGGAAAATACCAATGCCCTTGTCGGCGGTTTTCATCGCCGCCGCCTGCTGATACAGATTGGGGTAGGCGGTGCGCTCTTCCATATCGAAGTCAGAAGATGAACGCAGTGGCCCCTTCTCAACCATGATCACCGACAAGCCCGCCTGGGTGAGGATTTCTGCCGCCACGCCGCCGCCCGCCCCGGTACCAATAATCACCACATCGGCTTCGAGGGTTTGCAGCTTGGCAGGCGCGTCGTAACTGGCACCATCCAAATGTTTCCAACCGGCCGCCAAGCCTTCGCGAATGGGATCCACAATAGCCATAACAGTCTCCTTAAGCCTTGACGGTGATCCCGGGTAACTCGGGTTTGGCGTAGTTGAGCGCGGCCCAATGCTCGGGGCAGCTGTAGAAGCTGGCAAGTACCAGCTCTCTAAGCCCCAGATAAGCCGTATTGAAAAGCGCAAGGCTGCTCTGGCGCCAGTCTTCAATAAAGGCAGTCAGCTCGGCGGGAGAGCGCAGCAGCAATGGCGTCATACTGCCGGTAAGCAGTAGCAGGCCAAAGCGATTTTCGAGGGAGTCGAGCAGTTGCAGCAGCTCTTTACGCTGGTCGACAGGCAGCACAGCCACGGTTTTGGCAATGGCGTCCAGGGTGCGATTCATCGCCGCTTCCCGTGGCACCGCCATCTCGGGTAAGGCACCATCGAGCAGCACTGGCAGCAACACAGAAAACAACAGCCGGTGCTCTTCATCATAGCGCTCATCCTGAGCAAATTCGGGCTGATACAGGCTGACACCCAGCGCCAGCGCTGCACTGCCGCCCAAGGCACCGAGCAAAAATTTGCGTCTGTTCATGGAGTTCCCCCTCCCGGCAAGGCCAAATGCACCTTGGCTGGACCGACCGGCGGCCGCCGTCAACACAGCGCTTTTTTACCGGAGCCGCTCATGGTTATAATTGCCCAACTTAAACACACGTTTTATTTCCGGGCAACTAATTCCAAGGTATGACCAGCCACTTCAGACCCGCCTGGTGGGCGAAAAGCCCCCATGTGCAAACCATCCTGCCGGTATTGACCAAGCAGCCAACACCGCCCCTTAGCCGTGAGCGGCTGGAACTGCCCGACGGCGACTTTCTCGATTTGGACTGGCTGGGCAAGGCAGAGAACGGCAAACCGCTGCTACTGGCCATCCACGGCCTTGAGGGCAGTGCCCGCTCCCACTACGCCAGTCGGTTGCTGCACAGCTGTAAGGTGGCCGGGATTGCCGCCGTGGTGCATCATCATCGCAGCTGTTCGGGCGAGCCCAATCGCCTGCCCCGCTCCTATCACAGCGGTGATACCCAGGATCTGGCCCACACCCTGGCGACTATCCGCAGCCGCTTGCCGGACAGCCCAATTCTGGCGGTGGGTTACAGCCTGGGTGGCAATGTGCTGGGTAAATATCTGGGGGAACAGGGCGAGCAAAGTGAGATAACGCGGGCGGTAGTGGTCTCGGCGCCGCTGCAATTATCCGCCTGTGCCAAGCGGCTGGAAAAGGGCTTCTCCCGGGTGTACCAGAGCTACCTTATCCGCCAGCTGCAGGCCAAACTTGCCTTTAAAGTCAACGATGCACGGCTTGGGCCCGCGATGCCGGTGCTCTCTCAGGAGGTGGCATCGCTGCAAACCTTCTTTGAATTTGACGATAGGGTCACGGCGCCACTGCACGGCTTTGCCGATGTGCACGACTACTACAGCCGCGCCAGCGGTCTGCCGTTCCTGAAAAACATCACCACCCCAACCCTGGTGATGCACGCGGCGGACGATCCTTTCATGACTGATGCGGTGATCCCCAAAGACGCAGAGCTGTCGCCGGCCGTGGAATATGAACTGCACAGCAACGGTGGCCATGTGGGCTTTATCGATGGCGGCAGTCCCTGGCGCCCCCGCTTCTATCTGGAGCGGCGCATTTTGCAATTTTTAACCGGAGGTCTGGATGCTGATCCCCTATGAGGCACTGGGCCAGTTGCCGGTGGATACCCTCAACAACCTGATCCGCGAATACCTGCTGACTCAGGTGGAAGATGGCAGCTTTGCCAGCCTGGACAACGACGGGCTCGAGCGGGCCATTGCCCACTGTAAAACCCTGCTGAAAAAAGGCGAGTTGGTGGTGGAATATTCAGAAGATAACGACAGCGTTGGCATCCGCCACCGCAGCGAGCTGGCACCCCACCAGGACCTGGATTGAACCCCGGCGCTATTGACCCGGGGGGGCCGGAACCCGTATAACTAACGGGTTTCGCCCGCTGTTCATCTTTTATTAACATTTCAGGAAGCGCCATGTCTGCCAAGCATCCCATCATAGCTGTCACCGGTTCATCCGGCGCCGGGACCACGACGACAACGACCGCCTTCAACCACATCTTCAGGCAGTTGGGCATCAACGCCGCCTATGTGGAGGGAGACAGCTTCCACCGCTATACCCGCGCCGAAATGGAAGTGATGATCCGCAAGGCCAAGGCCGAAAACCGCGACATCAGCTACTTTGGCCCCGAAGCCAACGACTTTGGCCGCCTGGAGCAATGCTTTTCCGATTACAGCACCACCGGCACAGGTGAAACCCGCAGCTACCTGCACACCTTCGATGAAGCCGTGCCCTACAACCAGATGCCCGGCACCTTCACCCAATGGCGCCAACTGCCCGGCGATACCGATATGCTGTTTTACGAGGGTCTGCACGGCGGCGTGGTAACCGCCGAGCACAACGTGGCGCAGCATGTGGATTTATTGATTGGCATGGTGCCCATCGTCAACCTGGAGTGGATCCAGAAGATCATCCGCGATACCTCAGACCGGGGCCACAGTCGCGAAAAGGTGATGAACTCTATCGTGCGTTCCATGGACGATTACATCAATCATATGACGCCGCAGTTTTCACGCACCCATATCAACTTCCAGCGGGTGCCCACGGTAGATACCTCCAACCCCTTCTCGGCCAAGGCCATTCCCAGCCTGGATGAAAGCTTTGTGGTCATCCGCTTCCGCGGCTTCAACAAGGTGGACTTCCCTTACTACCTGTCGATGTTGCAGGGCAGCTTTATGTCGCGGATGAACACCATGGTGGTGCCCGGCGGCAAGATGTCGCTGGCGATGGAGCTTATCCTCACCCCGCTGATCCAGGAGCTGCAGGAAAAGCGTCAGGCGATTCTGGACAGTGAAGCGGGCGACGACAGCGCAAAATAAAACGCAAAAAACCGAATTTAACCGTGTTTTCAGCTTCTCTTAAGTGTGAGGTCGTATTCTTTGTCACGTCGGGATTTCAGGCGAAATAACGATAGTTGACATACTCTCGGGAGTGGATTCCCCCATCTTGATCTGTTCGCTTCCTTGAGTATGTCAGCGACCTCACCCTGCTAAACTTTACCCTTCTGCGTTACCCAGCCAAACTCCCCTGCAAGCAACAAAAAACCCGAGCGAGTCGGGCTTTCGGCATTTGCATCTTTTGCATTTGGCTCAAGGCCAGATCCTCAGTTAAAGGCTGCTTTATACGCTCAAGGCTGCTTTATGCGCTCAAGGCTACTTTATGCGCTCAAGGCTGCAGCGGTATCACTTCGCGATAAGGCTTGCCCTGCTGATAGTGCTTCAGGCGCTGATGAAACTCTTCGGCCTTAAGGTCGGTTTGTTTGCTGTGTTCAAGGGCGGCAATAGCGCGCTGCTGGGCAGCAACGGCATTGTTGAAGTCACCCAGCTCGGCATAGGCAGCGGCCAGGTTATCCAAATTGGTCGGGTCGTTGGCGTTTTCAGACAGCAGCTTCAATGCCAGAGTCACCGCCTTGGAGCCATCGCGGTATTTGGCTTCGGGACAGGTGGCCAGAATCCAGGCGGCATTGCCAAGGGCTACCTGATCGCCCGCGAGCTGAAACTGCTCCACGGCACGGCCGCAGTTACGCTCAACACCATCGCCACCGGCGGCATAAATAAAACCAAGGCGGAAATTGGCCCAGCGCTCACCGCGCAGGCTCATTTGCAAATACCAGCGTTCGGCTTCGGCGAGATTACGGTTGACGAGCTGACCTTCGAAACGCAGATCGGCGAGGGTTTGCTGAGCCTTGCCATGGCCCTGATTGGCGGCGCGGCCAATCCACTGCATCCCAAGTTCAGCATCCTGGGCAACGTAGCGGCCGGAAACGTGCATCAAACCAAGTAAAAACTGCGCATCGGCATCTTCATTGGCAGCGCGCATCTCAATGTGCAGCAACTTGCCCGCCGCTTCATCGCCCGCCGGACGGGGCAGCGAAAATGCCGAAGCGGTGCCTACATTCAACATCAGAACGACGGCTGCCGTAATACCTTGCCAGTACTTCACACCTTGGCTCCTTTTACGTAAGTTTCATGAGTTAGCCAGAAAACGCCGCCCATGTCGAGTATCAAAAGGTACCATGGCGTTTGCGGGGCTCACATTAAAGAATAACCTGAATATTCACCATAGCGTTCTATTAAAGGATGCGCTGGATCGGCACAGCGTCATTCAGTGGTGTGATTTAGGCAACAGACTGACGCTTTGGCTGTAGCCGTCATACGGTATTGGTTGACATGCATCACCAAAACACCAAAATAAATCATTAATTTTGATGCGTAATTGCGTACATTCGGTTGTTCTGAATTTCGATCTGTATCATGGTTTGACCAGACGCATTGGCGTAGAATGCTTATTTAGAACGACCTTACTTAAGTTTTTTCATGCGAGGAACACGGGCATGGCACTGATTGGCAAACCTAAACCCGATCCAACTCTGGAATGGTTTTTATCCCACTGTCACATTCACAAGTATCCGGCCAAGAGTACCTTGATCCACGCCGGTGAAGACTCAGATACCCTCTACTACATCGTTAAGGGTTCTGTTGCAGTACTGATTAAGGATGAAGAAGGCAAGGAGATGATCCTGTCTTATCTGAATCAGGGCGACTTTATTGGTGAGCTGGGTCTGTTTGAAGAACAAGCCGAGCGTACTGCCTGGGTTCGCGCCAAGCAGGCCTGTGAAATCGCTGAAATTTCTTACAAGAAATTCAAGCAACTGATTCAGGTGAATCCAGAAATCCTGATGAAGCTGGCCGCGCAAATGGCTGTGCGTCTGCAAAGCACCAGCCAGAAGGTAGGCGATCTGGCCTTCCTCGACGTAGCCGGTCGCATAGCTCAGACTCTGCTGCACCTGGCCCGTCAGCCAGATGCCATGACCCACCCGGACGGCATGCAAATCAAGATCACCCGTCAGGAAATCGGTCAGATCGTGGGTTGTTCACGCGAGACCGTAGGTCGCATCCTTAAAATGCTTGAAGAACAAAATCTTATCCAAGCTCACGGCAAAACCATCGTGGTGTACGGCACCCGTTGATAAAGCGTTCAGCTTGACTTAAGTCTGCTAAAGTAAAGTGGCTCTCGATCTATCCGGGGCCACTTTTTCTTTAAGGAGCATGTATGTCGCGAAGACTGCCTTTGGGCATCATCATTACATCCTTGCTTCTTCAGGGAAAAGTGGCAGCTTCGGCCATTGAGCTGGAACACTACGAGGCCAAGCGCCTGGTCAGTGAAGGACAGATCCTCTCCCTTGATGCCACCCTCGAACGGGTCGCGGCCTTTTGCCAGGGAAAACTGCTCGACGCCCACCTGTATCAGGATGGTGACTCCTGGCGTTATGATTTGCAGTTTGGCTTTCAACGTGGTCAGATAACCCATCTGAGCGTTGACGCGTCGAGCGGGAAGCTCAGTCCCGATTCAGTACTGCCGGACGAATGCCAAACCCATGAAACTGCTACTCGTTGAAGACAATGCCATGCTGGTCAAAGAGCTGCAAAAACAGCTCAAACAGGCCGGTTTTGTTACCGATGTGACCGACAAGGCGGTTGACGCCGACTACCTTATCAAAGAAACCCAATACGACTGCGTGATCCTCGACATCGGCCTGCCCGACGGCAATGGTCTGAATTTGCTTGAGAAGTGGCGTACCGACGGGATCACCACTCCCGTGATTATGCTCACCGCGCGCAGCCAGTGGCACGAAAAGGTTGAAGGCTTTAACGCCGGCGCCGATGACTATCTGGGCAAACCCTTCCACGCCCAGGAATTGCTGGCCCGCATCCATGCACTGATTAACCGCGCCCATGGCCGTCCCGCAAGCCCTGGCAAGCAACTTAGCTATGGCGGTGTGACGCTGGATGAATCCCAGCAGACCGTGCAGGTTGGCGAGCAAATTCATGAGCTTACCGCCATGGAATTTCGCCTGCTGAAAATCTTCCTGTTGTCTCCCAAGAAACTGCTGTCCAAAGCCCAGCTTACCGACAAGCTGTATCAGTTTGACGATGAGAAAGAGAGCAACGTGGTGGAAGTGTACGTGACCCACCTGCGTAAAAAGCTCGGCAAGACCGCCATTGAAACCCGTCGCGGTCAGGGATATATCTTCCACGGCCTGGAAGTATGATCTCAATTCGCGCCAAGCTCAGTCTATGGCTGACCGGGCTTGTGATCGTGGGCACCATAGTCGGCCTGTTTTTGTTTGAATCCATGCTCAGACAGGCCTTTCACGACTCCATTATCAACCGCCTCGAAGAAGACCTCGAACACGTTATCCTTGCCACCCACATTCAGGATGGCGATATCGGCATCGATCAATCCATGCTGTCGGGCTTCTACAAACCTGCCTATTCCGGCCGTTATTACCAGCTGAACCTGCCAGAAGAAGTGATCCGTTCGCGCTCCCTGTGGGATCAACAGCTGGAGATCGAGGATCTCGCCCCAGGCGAAACCCGGGTATGGCAGGCCAAGGGGCCGAAAAACCACGATATGCAGCTCTTGAGCGTGGGGCTTAAATCCCAGAGCGGCGAGATTCAGGCTACCCTCACAGTGGCGCAGGATCTCAGTATTGGCCGCAGGGTATTCAGCGAAATCTATGGCACCAAGCTGATGGTCAACCTCGGCATGTTGCTTGCCATGATCACCGGCATCTTTTTGGTGCTGCGCCAATCGTTCCAGCCACTGCGCAAAATCAAAGAAGCCCTGTCGCGGCTCAGGGACGGCGAAACCGACCGGCTGGCGCTGGACACCATTCCCGCCGAGCTGCATCCGCTGGCGTCCACCTACAATGAGCTGCTGGACTACACCAGCAAGCAAATCGCCCGCAGCCGCAATAACCTTGGCAACTTAAGCCACGGCCTCAAAACCCCGTTGGCGGTAATGCAGCAGCAGGTGGAAACCCTGGGGCTGAGCGACCCGGAAATGGCCGAAGCCATGCAGCAGCAGCTGGATATGATCCGCAAGATGATTGAGCGCAAGCTTGCCGCTGCGCGTATCACAGGCGACATGCTGCCTGCGGCGCAAATGCAAATTCCGAGGGATATCGACAGCCTCACCGGCACCCTGGAAAAGGTGCATCGCAGCAAAGAAATTCGCTTTGCGGTGGATATAGCCAGAGGTATCAATCGCTTGCCTATTCACCGCGAAGACGGCATGGAGCTACTCGGTAACCTTTTGGATAACGCCTGCAAATGGGCCGCTGTCGATGTTTCCCTGCGGATTTTCCCGCTGGAAAGCACCTTATGGCTGGAGATTGAAGATGATGGCCCCGGCGTAGCGGCCGAAGCCTTGTCTCAGCTCACCGAGCGCGGCAAACGCCTCGATGAAGCCGTGATGGGCCATGGACTTGGGTTATCGATTGTCAAAGAGATCTGCGAGCAATACGAGCTTGAGCTGGATTTCACCCACAGCGAACGCCTGGGCGGCCTTAAGGTCAGCATTGGCTTCAGACTCCACTAATATTCTGATTATCCAGATAAAAAATCCCGGCCAAGACCGGGATTTTTGTTTGCTGCCTCTTTCATCTGCCCGCAGGCAGCAGCGACATCACAAACCATCAGTTAACGTTGGTGCTCTCAAAAATCTTGTCCGCCGATGCGGCCACAAAACCTGTGTAAAGCTCACCATCGGCCTTGGGATAGCGCAGGGCAAACTCGTAGAAGCAGCTTGGCAGCTCAACGGTTTGGTCATCGAAGGCAACCGCAATACGGTCGGCCATGGTTGAAGACTGCTCAAGCAGCTCAGCTGGTGAGCCTTTCACTTCGCCACCTGCCGCATTCAGCACAAAGTCACCCTGTTTGAGGGCATCATTGACCTCAAGGATGCTGCTGTAGCCGGGCAAATGGTTGATAGACACAGTAAAGTGGTTGGCGCGATAACCAAAGGCAGCAACCCAGGCGGCATATTCGCTCTCAGCCAGCAGTTTTTGGTAGGTGGCAAAATCCACTTTCCAGTGGCGACCTGAGTAGAGGAAGTTTTCGGCCTTGGTCGCAGCCACATCCACCTGTGCCACCATCTCTTTCACAATGGCTTGCAATTCAGGGCTGAATTCTTCCACCAGCAATTCGGAGATAAACACCTTGGGCTGAGTGCTGTCAGCATGCTCGAAGTGCTTGGCGCGCAGCTTCTTCTTATCAAAGTTGTAGTCGGCACAGGCCTTGTAACCCAGGGCTTCAAAGTGGGCCGCCAGCACGTCCAGATTCACCTTATCCAAATTGAAGGTACGCAGCGCGATATGGTCGTTGATGATGGCTTCGCCCTTGCCAAGCAGGCTGTGAACCTTGGCGGCGGAAGGGGTCATCTCGATATAGTCCTGCCAGAGGGCGGCGAACAAGGCGTTTACATCAGTGTGCATCAATCACTCCTTAACGGCAGCGGAAACCTGTGTGCTTGTGGTGTCCCGCTGCGCCCGGTATTCCGGGTGTTCAGTACGTCAGTGGTTACTACAGATACGGGTAATACAAAACGGCGCGCCCAAATGGAGCGCGCCGTCATAGGTTATATCGACAGACCCGGACTCAGGCTGGCGGGCATGGTCACGCTGTCGGACTCCATGGACGCCACTGGATAGGCGCAGTAGTCAGCGGCATAGAAGGCGCTGGCTCTGTGGTTGCCCGAGGCACCTACACCACCGAAGGGGGCTGAACCGGACGCACCTGTGATTTGCTTGTTCCAGTTAACGATACCGGCGCGAATGCGGTCGAGGAAGTACTCGTAGTCGGCTTTATCATCGGCCAGAATACCGGCCGACAGACCATAGCGGGTATCGTTGGCCAGGCGAATGGCTTCGTCAAAATCGCTGTAGCGCACCACCTGCAGCAGCGGACCAAAGTATTCTTCATCCGGCAGCTCAATCACTTCGGTTACATCAACAATGCCGGGGGAAACCAAACCGGTGCCCACTTCGAGGTGAGTCAGCTCAACCAGCGACTTACCACCAAGATTCAGCAGGTTACGCTGCGCTTCCAGCATGCCTTTAGCAGCGGTTTCTGAAATCATCGAGCCCATAAATGGTTGTGGCTCGGCATTCCATGGGCCAACCTTGATGGCTTTTACCGCATCAACCAGACCGGCAAGCAGCTTGTCGCCCTCGGCGCCTTTTTCCACATACAGACGGCGAGCGCAGGTGCAGCGCTGACCGGAAGAAATAAAGGCCGATTGAATAATGTCATGAATGGCGGCGCGGGTATCGCTCACGCCCCTGATGATAAGTGGGTTGTTGCCGCCCATTTCCAGCGCCAGAATTTTACCCGGATGACCGGCATACTGCTGATGCAGCAGGTGACCTGTGCGTGAGCTGCCGGTAAAGAACAGACCATCCAGCTGTGGATGGGAGGCCAGTGCCTTACCTGTCTCCACTTCGCCCTGTACCTGATTAATCACGCCCTTGGGCAGACCGGCCTTGTCCCAGAGTTTCAACATCTCTTCGGCCACTTTTGGAGTCAGCTCAGAGGGCTTGAACACCACGGCGTTACCCGCCAGCAGTGCAGGCACTATGTGGCCATTTGGCAGGTGGCCGGGGAAGTTGTAAGGGCCAAATACCGCCACCACACCATGGGGCTTGTGACGCAGCACAGCGCGGCCTGCGGCGCCATCATTCACTTCAGTGCCGGTACGCTTGTGATAAGCGGTAATCGACAGACCCACTTTGCCAATCATGGCAGCAACTTCGGTTGCGGTTTCCCAGCGTGGCTTACCGGTTTCCTGGGCTATCACTTCGGCCAGCTCAGCCTTATTGGCTTCAAGCTCGGCGCGGTAGGCTTCCACAATGGCCTGACGACCTTCAAAGCCCAGCATAAACCAGTCGAACTGGGCGTTACGGGCAGCCATCACGGCCGCATCAACCTGAGCCGGTACCGCCGCTTTGCCCTGCCAAATCACCTCGCCATTGGCGGGGTTGTTTGACTGCATCTCTTTGCCTTCGCCAGCGAGCCACTGGCCATTGATAAATTGGGTCATATCGAAATCCTATATTGCCAGTACCCGCACCTGCTCGCCGTCGCTGACCAGAAGGCCTGCGGCAAGCTCGGGGCTTAAAATAACGTCTTCACTGTCTGCGCTGATGTG
Source organism: Shewanella khirikhana (assembly GCF_003957745.1). Classification (NCBI taxonomy): domain Bacteria; kingdom Pseudomonadati; phylum Pseudomonadota; class Gammaproteobacteria; order Alteromonadales; family Shewanellaceae; genus Shewanella; species Shewanella khirikhana. The sequence goes on from NZ_CP020373.1 coordinate 3,319,652, forward strand.
CAGCTCGGTGCAGCTGGCGCGGTAATCGGCCAGCTTGGTGTTGGAGATAAGATAGCTGTCATCCGATGCCGGCATCTCACCGATGCGAACCGTCAGCAGGCGACTTTCACGCACGCCGCGGATGTCCTGCAGATTGCACTCTACGGTTGGGCCACCATCGAAAATGTCCACATAGCCGCGGCAACGGAAGCCTTCGGCACGCAGCAGGCTGATGGCGGGACGGGTGTTGGTGTGAACTTCACCAATCACCTTTTGCGCGTCTTCCGGCAGCAGACAAACGTACACAGGGTTTCTTGGCATCATCTCAGCCATAAAGGCTTTTTGGCCAAGGCCCGAGAGATAGTCGGCCTCAACAAAATCGATACCCAAAAAGTGCTTTTGCAACCAGGAGTAGAAGGGCGAGTTGCCGTTTTCATCGCTGACCCCGCGCATTTCGGCAATCACGGTTTCACCGAAGCGTGACGCATGCTGAGCCAAAAACAGGAAGCGGCTGCGGGAAAGCATGCGGCCATTGTTGCCCTGGCGATAATCGGCCTTCAGAAACAGGGTGCAAAGTTCGGCGGCGCCTGTGTAGTCGTGACACAGAGTCAGGGTCTCGACTTCGTTACGCACCTGAATTTGCTCAGAATGATACACCTCTGTACCCAGGCGGTAATGATAGAACGCATCTTCCATGCCTACGGCGGCTTCCAGAGCACAGGTGCCCACCACCAAACCGTTTTCGGTGTCTTCAAGCACCATCAGATAGCCTTCGTCAAACGGCTTATCCACGACTTTTTGAAAGGATGCTTCTGAGCGGGCTATTTTGCGTTTCAGCAGATCTTCGTTCACCGGCAGCGAGGTAAAGCCATGGCCTGACTCAACGGCAATGCTGTACAGGGCATCGAAGTCACTGGATCGGATTGGACGTATGATTAACATCGTTGTTTCTCCTCTCGGTCCCGCCCGCCGGTTTTTTATGCAATTTAGCATCTCGGAGGTGCAAACGTCTGCGCCAGGGTTCTGACGGACAACACGCCTCACGGCGATTGGCAGGACTTCGCTGATCTTGTTGGGGCGACCTTGGCCGCCCCTGGCTTTATCAGGCAGCTGTTACCTTGGCAACGGCACGTTCAAAACGGGCCAGACCTTCGGCAATATCGGCTTCCGGGATCACCAGTGAAGGAGTGAAGCGCACCACGTTGGCGCCAGCCATCAGGCTCAGCAGGCCTTCGGCCACGGCGGCATTGAGGAAGTCGCGGCTACGACCGGCATACTGCTCGTTGAGCACAGCGCCCAGCAGCAAGCCCTTGCCACGCACTTCAGAAAAGACGTGATATTTTTCGTTGATACGGGCCAGACCGTCACGGAAGAGTTGCTCGCGATGCTTAACACCATCCAGCACTTCGGCGTTGTTCACCACATCCATCACAGCGTTACCGATGGCACAGGCCAGTGGGTTACCGCCGTAGGTAGAACCGTGGGTGCCCACTTTCAGGTGAGCGGCAATCTTGGCCGTGGTCAGCATGGCCGCGATGGGGAAACCACCGCCCAGCGCCTTGGCTGATGTCAAGATATCAGGCACGATTTCGGTGCCCATGTAAGCATAAAGCTCACCGGTACGGCCGATGCCAGTCTGCACTTCATCGAAGATAACCAGGGCATTGTGCTTGTCGGCCAGACGGCGAACGGCACGCAGGAATTCTGGGTCGCCATTGATGATGCCACCTTCGCCCTGCAGCGGCTCAAGCATGATGGCACAGGTGTTGTCAGACACAGCAGCTTCCAGCGCGGCGATGTCATTGAAAGGCAGGTGGGTGATGGCCGCAGGCTTGGGACCAAAACCATCGGAGTAGGCAGCCTGACCACCAACAGAAACGGTAAAGAAGGTACGGCCGTGGAAGGCCTTGTCGAAGGCAATGACTTCAACCTTGTGCTCACCGAAGTTTTCGATGGCATAGCGACGGGCCAGTTTCAGGGCCGCTTCGTTGGCCTCGGCGCCTGAGTTGGCAAAATACACACGCTCGGCAAAGGTGGACTCAACCAGCTTGGTGGCCAGCGCCAGCGCGGGCTCGTTGGTCATGGTGTTGGACAGGTGCCACAGTTTCTCGCCTTGCTCTTTCAGGGCAGAAACCAGCGCAGGATGACAGTGACCCAGACAGTTCACGGCAATACCGCCGGCAAAGTCGATGTACTCGTTACCTTGCTGATCCCAGACACGGCTTCCTTCGCCACGCACGGGAATTACCGCGGCAGGCGCATAGTTAGGCACCATTACTTCATCAAACTGGGCACGTGTCAGATTCATGTTGTCAGTCATTCCTGTTCATCCTTTGTGTGTTAAGCAACCCTGAGGGTTACCGGTTTGCCGCTGCTTATCTTTTTTAGTCACTGGGGTTGCAGCATCTGCTTGTGTCGGCTGGATGTCATTATTAGCCAAAATGTGATCAAAATACCAGTTTTTCACAATCAGCCCCCACAAATGCCCGTGTGTCGCTGCATAAAGATTTGCCGACAGACAGTAGAAAAGCAAATAGCAGTGGAAATACTGGCATATTTAGTCAGAAAAAAACTTATTTACGTGCAATTTTTGAGACTATGCAGCAAATCTGCATAACTAGACATTTCAGCTAGCCTTGGTGACGACGAATAAAGTCAACGATGATCCCCCTGCCCTCCACCGCTTCAGGCAGCAGCTCAAACAGCGGAAACACATGGGGCATGTTGGCGATAAAGCGGCTTTCCACTGCATTGCCAGCCGCTGCCAGCCGCATTGCCATGCGTTCGGCATCTTCCAGCAGCAGCTCTCGGGTGCCGGCCAGCAGCAACACTGGCGGCAGTCCGTGCAGCTCGCCGTGCAGCGGACTGACCTCGGGTAACATAGGGTTGGTGCCCTGCAGATAGGCGCCCCTTAGCCTGAGCAGCGACTCCGGGGTAAAGAAAGGATCATCCGCCGCCAGCAATCGCTCGCTGTCGCCGGTAATGGCCAAATCCAGCGCCGGACTCAGCAGCACGCAGCTTTGTGGCAGCTTAAGCCCCAAGTCCCGCGCGTTGAGCAGTAATGCCATGGCCAGATTACCACCGGCGCTGTCGCCCATCAGTACAAAGGGGCCTGACCAGGCATCAAGAAAGGCACGAAATCCTTCCAGCACATCCTCAAACGGGGCCGGAAACGGATGCTCGGGCGCAAGACGATAGTCCGGCACAAACGCATCGGCGTTGAGCTCAGCGCAAAGGGAGGCGATGTAACGTGCATGGGCATGGGGCGTTTTCAAACAAAAACCACCGCCGCGCACATAAAAGATAGCCAGCTCAGACTGCCCGTAGTCGGCAACGCCCGGCGATGGGCTCGACTCGTCAGCGCCTTTCTGCATCTGATAATGCAGCAGCTTGCTGTGGGTCAGCGGCAGTTCTTTGGTGGTCAGCGCCTCAGGCCAGGGCAGATAGCGGCAATCCAGCGACAACAGTCGCAGTCGGATGTCCGGCAGCGACATACGAACGCCACGGGCGTTCATGCTGGGTCTGGCAATGTAGGACAGAATGCTGTTGAGAACCTTGGCCTGCCAACTCGCCATCGGGCGTTTCCTTAAAAGAGGTCTATCTTGCGGTAGTTTTGCGCCTTGAGGCGAATGATTTCCTGCTCGGACAAACCATAGTAGCGGTACATCAACCTCGCCTCCTGGGGCTCCAGCTGCTTGGTTTCTTCCAGCGTCATCACCTGGGCAAAACAGGCGGCCTTAGCCAGGATTTGTGCGTCTAGCGGCAACTCGGCGATGGTCAGGGTTTCATCAAGCGCCTTTAAGTTTTGCACCATTTCATGGTTGTCGAACTTAAGCCGCGCAGGTACCGCCCAGGCCAGGGTGGCCGAATGCTCAAGCACCTGCTCCAGCACCCGCTCGGCGGGAAACTCGGTGGCCATCACGGCGTCGTAGAGCTCTTTATCGCGGCTGGCGCTGGCTTCACGCAGCCAGTTACCCCAGTTCTTCTCATACACGGCGGCGGCAGTGCCCAGCACCATGGTGATACCAAACTGTTCCAGCATGGCGCTGATAAAGGCGAGGGTTTCGTTGCGCTCGTGCAATTTGGCCAGTGCCTTGGCCGCGGTGGCGCACACCAGCGAGTATTGCCACAGCTTGCGGTTGGTCCACAGCAAACAGGAGTGCCCCGCCGGCAGCCAGTTTCGCATGCTGTAGTAAGGCACCAACTGGCGCAGGTTCTCAACGCCGATAAAGTTGAGCACCAGCTTGATGTCGGTTACCCGCACATCGGCACGCTGGGGATGGCGCTGACGAAACGCCGTGCTGTTGACCACATTGGTCAGATCCCGCGACAGCCAGCCAATACCGTTCATCAGCAGGCGGACCCGACCCATATCCGGGCTGGATTTACACAGCTGTTCAAACAGGGCTAATTGGGTTTCGGTCAGGTTGGAGCGTTGGATGAGCCGGTCCATGTCCGACAGGGTCAGCGCGATTTCGTCCATGATGGTATCGGTCAGCTGCGCCGAAACCGCATCAAAGACTTCGCGGGCTTTTTGCTGGCGCTCGATACGTTCAAATACGGCGGCACGCTCGATGTCCAGCTTGAAGGCAATGGACTCAAGATCCTGATCCAAATCATCCAGCAGTCTGGAGGCTTTCTGTTTACCAACAATGAGTTGTCGGTATAAACGACGCTCAATCTCCAACACACTGCCGGGCTTCACACCGCCCACTGCGCTGATCACCAACTTATCTTGCTCCCACGGAGTTAATCACGGATACCGTATCCTTCATTTTTAGCACAAATCGCCTTGAATGCGGGACTGATATTTATCCAACTGACTGACAAACTATCAGTTTTTGACAGTAAAACAGGGCCATGTGGCCCTGTTGTTAACGACCGGTTACCCGGTTACTTGAGTTCGGATTCAAACAGCTTATAAATCCGGCGGTATTCGTCGAGCCAGCTCGAAGGCTCACGGAAGCCATGGGGCTCAACCGGATAGATGGCGGTTTCGAACATGGGCTTTTCAAGCTCGATCAGCCGCTGCACCAAACGCACACTGTCCTGGAAGAACACGTTGTCGTCCAGCACCCCGCTCATAATAAGCAGCGGCTTGTTCAAGCCTTCAGCATGGTAAATCGGCGAGCTGCGCTCAAAGGCGATGGCGTCCACATCCGGGGTATTGAGGATGTTGGAGGTGTAAGGCGCATTGTAGTGGGCCCAGTCGGTCACAGGGCGCAGTGCAGCACCGGCCTGGAACAGCTCAGGTTCGCGGAACAGCGCCATAAAGGTGAGGAAGCCACCGTAGGAGCCGCCGTAGGTGCCCACACGTTTGCCATCGACATTGGCGTTATTCACCATCCAGGCCACGCCGTCTTTGAGGTCTTCCACTTCAGGGTGACCCATCTGACGGTAAATGGCGGTACGCCAGTCACGGCCATAGCCCTTGGAGCCACGGTAATCCATATCCATCACCACGTAGCCCTGCTGGACCAACAGGTTGTGGAACATGAATTCGCGGAAATATCCCGAGAAACCAAAGTGCGCGTTTTGCAGGTATCCGGCACCATGGTTGAAAATTACCGCAGGATACTTATCGGCCTTGGACGCATCATAGCCCTCGGGCAGATACACCCGCGCGTAAACCACACCGGCGCCGTGGTTTGAGGGCACGGCCACTACGTTTGGCGCCTGCCAGGCGTAGTTTTTGAAGGCATCTGAGGTGTAGTGAGTCAGGCGGGTAAGCTTGCCGCCAATCTCCTGCACGTACAGCTCATCGGGCTGAATACGACTGGAGGCCGTCAGCAGCAACTTGCTTTCATCGGGGCTTAAGCTGTAATCCAGGGTACCTTCCCACCAGGTGAGCTGCTCATCGGTGCCATCGGCCAAAGACACACGGTACACATTGTAAATCCCGGGGTGGTCTTTGTTGGCCTTGTAGTAGATGAAGTTACCGTCTTTGCTCAGGGTCAGGTCGCTGACCACAAAGCGGCCCTTGGTCAGCGCCTTATGCGCCTGGCCTGGAGCCTTGATATACAGCTGCGAATAGCCGGACTCTTCCGACAGGAAGTAGAAGCGGCCATCGTTGAGCCAGCCAAACTGGTTGTAGTCGTAGTTCACCCAGGCATCGTCATGGAGGCGGTGCTCAGTGCTGAGCTTGCCTGAGTCGAGGTTAACCGAGGCAATCCAGCGGTCTTTGTTGTCCACGGCTTCCAGCATCACGAGCAGCTTGCCATCGTCGCTCCACTGAATGGCGCTCTGGCTCCAGCCCCAATCCTGCATCAGTTGCAGCTTACGGGCGGCTTTTTCGCTGCTATATTCTTCACCTCGGGCCTTGGCGTTTTCGGCTTTCACCGACGCAAGCACATCCTCATCAAAGCCTTTCAGGCCTTCGATGCTGATATCGCGTTTTTGACGTTGCTGCAGATCAATCAGCACCAGGCGCTGGCCCGGGGGATTATCTTCGGCCACCCTGGCACGGGCTGGCACGGCATCCACATATCCGTCTTTACCCAGGTAATTGGGCATGATGTCGTGCTCACTGCGGCCCTGATAGCTCTTGTCCTGCAGCGCCAGCAGCAGATAGCGACCATCAGCCGACAGCGACAGTTCGGTCACCAGCTCAGCGTCACCCAGATACCAGGGCTCGGCGCTCATGGTGGTGTCGGCTTTGCCAAGGTCAGCCTTGTAGCTTTCACGGGCCTTGGCCTTATCGTGCTGGGCGGCTACGTACTGGATTAGACGGGCCTGCTCTTTGGCAAGATAGGTGTCAGGTGCGGTCACGCCCTTGGGCGCCTTGCTCATGCGCACATCGGCAATCTGCTCTACCAAACCATTGCTGTGAAGGCGGAATACCGCGTTGCCCTGCCAGAATGCGATGTCGCCGTTATTGAGGAAACGCGCGCCATCCACAGGCGTATTAGTGCGGGTCAGCTGGGTGATGTCACCGGTTTGCAGCTGTTTTACAAACAGATTGCCCTGATACACATAGGCCTTACGCTTGCCTTCGGCATCCACAACGCCACTGCGCTGAGAGGCCTGATGCAGCTCAGCCAAACCAAGCTCTCTGGCCGCACCATTGAGCGGTTGCACATAATAGTTTTTCACAGCAGCGCCGCTTGGCATACGCTCGAAATAGACGCTGCTGCCATCATCGCTCCAGTAAGCGTTGCGGGCAAAGATCCCCATCCAATCCGGATTGGCCATGATTTGTTTCATGGTCAGCTTTTCTCCGGCGGTCACCGGCATGGCAAGCACTGGATGGACTGACTGGATTTGATTGATTTCTGCGGGGGCGGCCGATGGCTGCTCGGTGGCACTGCAGCCCGCCAAAATGGCAAGCGCCAGGGCACTTACGGCAAAGTGTCTGGTAACTGGGTTCATCATGCTTCCTTTTTTGTTATATGGGCGGGGCTTTATGGGCGGTGCCTCGTCTCGTAGTGGCGCCAGTTATACCATATTTGCCTGCGGAACGACGAAAACCGCCGCCATCAAGGCCACGAAAACTTGTAACAGAACGTCAAACGAAGGAAGGATCAGCGGGGCTGTTTGAGGAAGTTGTCCAGCAGCTCATGGCCCTGGGCGGTCAGAATGGACTCAGGATGAAACTGCACGCCGAACAGGGGCAAGGTTTGATGACTGATGGCCATGATCTCGCGGCCGTGGACCGGATCATCGAACCAGGCATCCAGCTCAAAGCCCTGAGGCACAGACTCCACCAACAGAGAGTGGTAGCGGGTCACCCTGAGCGGGTTATCAAGCCCATGGAACAGCCGCTGCTGATTGTGGTCTATGTCGCTGGTTTTGCCGTGCATCACCCGCCCGGCGCGGATCACTTTAGCGCCAAACACCTGCGCCATTGCCTGATGACCAAGACACACCCCGAGAATTGGCAATTTACCGGCAAAGTGCTCGATGGCCGCCAGGGAAATACCGGCATCGTCCGGGGTGCAGGGGCCAGGTGAAATCACCAGATGGTCGGGAGCCAGGGTCTCGATTTGGGCCAGATTAATATCATCGTGACGGCGCACCACGACCTCCTGACCCAGTTGCTGAAAGTACTGCACCAGGTTGAAGGTAAAGGAGTCGTAGTTGTCGATCATCAGCAACATGGTTGCGATTACCCGTCCGATTTTGCGCTTGGTTTGATTGGCGGCGAATGCTAGCACAGTGCCACGTTTGGATCATCCAATGCGGTAAATTATGTCTATTATTAACAAACAACAACGATAGCAGGACTGCAGCAAAGCTATGGTGAATTGGGCAGCCTGGCTCATGCGTGCCGCCACCCTTGGCATTCAGTATTGCCAGAGCAAAACAGACGAACGCAAACTGATCCAGACCAACATTGGCGTCTACATCGCCATGCTTACCATTCTTATCTTCGACATCGCGTTTTTAATCAATGGAAATCAGGGCCTTATTTACTCAGGCTTGGTACAAACGCCATTTTTGATGCTGCTGCCCAGCGTGCTGTTGCTGAATCTGCGTGGCCTCAGGTTCGAAGCCACCCTGTGGCTGTTCGTGTTGGTGATGCTGGATGCCTTTACCGCGCTGGTGCTGGCTCAGGGTGTCACCATAGGTTTACACTATTACTTCCTGCTGTTCGCTATCCTGCCGGCGTCGTTTCTCGACTCGCGCCAGTGGCTCACCACCGCCGTACTCTTTCTGATCAATATGATGCTGTTTGCCTACTTCCAGAGCTTTGGCTGGCAGGCGCATCCGGCGATTGCCGAAGTACCCGAGGCAATACTGGGTCATTTACAGGTACTGATGATTGGCTCCTGTGTCGCCACTGTGTTGCTACTTATCCTTATCAGCGAGTTCTACTCGGCGGAAAACGAGCGCAATCTACAACACCTTGCCGATACCGACACCCTCACAGGCCTGCCAAACCGACGGGCCTTTATGCATCGTCTGGAACAGGTTATCCAGGAACACAGCCCCTTTTGTTTGATGATAGTGGATGTAGACCACTTTAAGCGCATTAACGACAGTGCAGGTCACCTGGCCGGTGACAAGGCTCTGCGCTTTTTGGCAAACGAGCTGAGAATGCACATCCGTGCCAACGACTTTATCGGTCGTATCGGCGGCGAGGAATTTGCCATAGTGCAGTTCAGCCCCTCCCCCAGCGATAACATTAACCGGGCCGAGCGCCTGTGCCGTGATATTGCCGCCACCGGTATCGAGATAGGCGCTGAAAGGCTGAAACTGACCATCAGCATAGGGGTGTGCCTGGTCACGCCGCCGGCCAAATTGGTGAATGTACTGACGCTGGCGGACGCAGCGCTTTATGAAGCCAAAAGCAATGGCCGCAATAGAATTGAGGTCACGGAAAGCCTTGGCGGCTTCTAGCCAGTGCGAATCACCGCATTACCCGGCCCAAACAAAAAACCAGCCCGAAGGCTGGTTTTGCTGTGAACAGGCTTAAACTTGCTTAGATTTCGGCTCGCGGCTTACTTAACCACAGTAAGGTGAGCGCGACGCTTGGCAGCCTCGTCCTTTCCCTTGGCAGGCTTTGCAGTTTCATCTGCCGCCTTGGGAGCCTCAACGGAAGGCTCGGATTCCACCACACTGAACAGCTCTTCTTCAGAGTCATCGAGCAGGTAAGCATCTTCGGCATCGAATACGGTACCGGCGCCATTCTCGCGGGCATAGATAGCCACAATAGAAGCCATGGGCAGCACCACCTGATGGGGGACGCCACCGAAGCGGGCATTGAACATCACGGCATCGTTGCCAAGTTCAAGGTTGCCCACTGCGCCTGTAGCTATGTTCAGCACAATCTGACCATCCCGCACATACTGCTGAGGTACTTCAGTACCGGGCACCATTGCATCCACCACCACATGGGGGGTGAGCTGGTTGTCCATGAGCCAATCGTAATAGGCTCGCAGCAGGTAAGGACGACTGGGAGTCAGCGGCTTCATTACATACCCATGCGCATTTCGCGCTCGGCTTCAGTCAAAGAGGCCTTGAATGACTCACGCTCGAAAATGCGGGTCATGTAGGCTTTGATGTCTTTGGCAACGCCGGTATCCAGGTGGATGCCGAGGGCAGGCAGACGCCACAGCAAGGGGCCGAGGTAGCAGTCAGCCAAACCAAATTCTTCGTTCATGAAGTAAGGCATTTCGCCGAACAGGGCAGAAATGGCAATCAGACCTTCACGCAGCTCTTTACGGGCGGCATCGGCACGGTCACCTTTCTTGATGCGATCAACCAGGGTGTACCAGTCGGTGTCGATGCGGTGCATCATCAGACGGCTCTGGCCACGGGAAACTGGGTATACAGGCATCAGTGGCGGATGCGGGAAGCGCTCGTCCAGATACTCCATGATGATGCGTGACTCATACAGCACCAGTTCACGGTCAACCAGAGTGGGTACTGAATTGTAAGGGTTCAGTTCCAGCAGATCCTCTGGCATGTCATTGGGATCGACCTGTAAAACATCAACGGTCACGCCTTTTTCAGCCAGTACAATACGTACCTGGTGGCTGTAGAGATCGTCGGCGCCGGAAAACAGAGTCATGATAGAGCGTTTGTTGGCAGCAAGAGCCATTGATACCCTCCAGAATCGAAACAAATAAAATAAACGAGGGGCTAATGCCCCCCGTTTCAATACGCGGATAGAGTATTTTACCCGCTATTGGCTATCAGTGTACATCCTTCCAGTATTCTTTCTTCAGGAGGAAGGCCACGATAAAGAAGATAAACAGGAAGCCAAGCACCCAAACACCCAGCGCTTCGCGCTCGAGTTTGACGGGTTCGGCTGAGTATACCAGGAAGCCAGTGATGTCACGGGCAGCTTGGTCATACTCTTCAGCATTCATCGAGCCACCTACAGCTGGATTCACGCCTTTAACCTTAGTAACTTCTTTGCCATCAACAACTTCGGTTTCAATAACTGGAGTTGCGATGCCCTGCAGTCCTTCGAGAACATGCGGCATACCCACGGATGGGAATACAGTGTTGTTCACGCCGAAAGGACGGCTTGGGTCTTTGTAGAAACCCTTGAGATAAGAGTAAACCCAGTCTTCACCACGAACGCGGGCAACCAGGGTCAGATCCGGTGGTGCAGCACCAAACCACTTGGCAGCATCTTTCTCAGGGATGGCGTTTTCCATCAGCTCACCTACTTTCGCGCCGGTGAGGACGTACTTGCTGCGCATCTCGTCGATAGACACACCCAGATCAGTCGCTACACGCTCGTAACGCTGGTACTGAGTGCTGTGACAGCCGGAGCAGTAGTGTTGGAACAGATCCAGACCACGAACCAGAGACTCTTTATCGTTCAGATCGATATTGGCCTTTTCCAGGTGCACGTTGTGGCCGCCAGCGGCGAAGCCAAGAGTCGGCACCAGAGCAACCAAAGCAATGAGTAACTTTTTCATTATTTAGTCAACCTCGCTGGAACTGGCTTGGTTTTCTCGTTCTTGCTGTACACCCACAGAGCGACGAAGAAGCCGAAGTAGGTGATGGTGAACACCTGAGCGGCAATAGTCAGCGCAGGGCTAGCAGGAACGGCACCGAGGTAACCCAGAACAATGAAGGACACTGAGAACTGGGCAATGTTCAGCTTGTGAATGAAGCTTCTGTAGCGAACAGACTTCACCTTACAACGGTCCAGCCATGGCAGCAGGAACAGCACGGCGATGGACAGACCCATCATGATCACGCCGCCCAGCTTGTGTGGAACCGCACGCAGAATCGCGTAGAAAGGAGTGAAGTACCAAACAGGTGCAATGTGCTCTGGGGTCTTCATTGGGTTAGCAGCCTCGAAGTTAGGCTTCTCGAGGAAGTAACCACCGCCCTCAGGCATAAAGAACAGCACGTAGCAGAACAGGATCAGGAAGCCCGCCACACCTACAATGTCTTTCACAGTGTAGTAAGGGTGGAATGGGATACCGTCAACAGGCCAGCCGTTTTCGTCTTTGTTCTTCTTGATTTCGATACCGTCTGGGTTGTTTGAGCCCACTTCGTGCAGGGCAATCAGGTGCAGGAACACCAGAACAACCAGTACCAGCGGCAGTGCAATCACGTGCAGGGCGAAGAAGCGGTTCAGGGTTGCGCCCGATACCACGTAGTCACCACGGATCCACAGCGTCAGGTCATCACCGATAACAGGGATGGCACCGAACAGAGAGATAATTACCTGAGCACCCCAGTATGACATCTGACCCCATGGCAGCAGGTAGCCCATGAAGGCTTCGGCCATCAGCACGAGGAAGATCAGCATACCGAACAGCCACAGCAGCTCACGTGGCTTCTGATATGAACCGTAGATAAGACCACGGAACATGTGCAGATAAATCACCACGAAGAAGGCCGAGGCCCCGGTGGAGTGCATATAACGCAGCAGCCAACCATACTCCACGTCACGCATGATGTATTCGATGGAGGCAAAAGCGCCTTCTGCGGTAGGTACGTAGTTCATGGTCAGCCAGATACCGGTGAGGATCTGGTTTACCAGCACGAGCAGCGCCAGAGAACCGAAGAAGTACCAGAAGTTGAAGTTCTTGGGAGTCGCATACTGACCCACATGACGGTTATAGGTGGCCGTCATTGGGATACGTGCGTCGATCCAATCGATAATGTTCTTAACCATTATGCAGTCTCCCCGTCGACACCAATGATCACATTCACATCATCAAGATACTTGTGAGGAGGGATCACCAGGTTCAGTGGCGCAGGAACGCCCTGGAATACGCGGCCGGCCATATCAAACTTGGAGCCGTGGCAAGGACAGAAGAAGCCAGAGCTCACGCCTTCAACCTGCTCGCCAAATGAATCTGGCAGATAGGTAGGAGAACAGCCCAGGTGAGTACAGATACCAACAGCGATAAAGTACTCAGGCTTAATAGAACGTACGCCGTTTTGGGCATACACGGGTTGCTGTAGTTCATCAGACGCAGGGTCGCGCAATTGACCATCGAGCTCAGGAAGTTGCTTAAGCACTTCCTCGGTGCGGCGTACAACCCAAACGGGCTTACCGCGCCACTCTACACGGATCAACTGGCCTGGTTCCAGCTTACTGATATTAACTTCTACCGGCGCACCTGCAGCTTTCGCCTTGGCGCTCGGATTCCATGACTTGATAAAAGGAACCGCTACAGCGACGGCACCAGCACCGCCAACTACAGCGGTTGCGGCTGTCAGGAATCTGCGACGTCCGGTATCGACTGGCGCATTGCTCATCCACATATCTCCCAGCGGGGGTTGGAATTTTTTGTTTTTCAAAATCTTACCGTGAAGCCGTGAAGCTCTGGGTAAAATCAAAGTTTGAGGCGGGGCTCATTATAGCCAAAAAGTGGAGGCAGATCATAGTCAAAACACACAACTAAGTTGGGGAGATAGCGTTTTTTTCAACAGGGCAATCGACGCCGATGGTGCAATTTGCCATTCCTGCCCGGTAAAACCTATGTAGATTGAAATCACGGCAAATCTAAATTAGCGATTTAAAAGTATTTTTCCATAAAAAAAGCCCAACCGAATTGGTTGGGCTTTAATCTGAGACAAGCCGATTATTTTGGCTTGGCTTCCTTCATATAACGGAAGAATTCGCTGTCAGGCTCCAGCACCATCACGTTGCCACTGCCGGCAAAGCTGGCACGGTAAGCGTCCAGGCTACGCATAAAGGCATAGAACTCAGGAGCCTTCTTGTAGGCATCGGCGTAGATCTTGGCAGCAACCGCATCCCCTTCACCACGCAGCACCTGGGCATTACGCTGGGCATTGGAGAGACGAACCACCACGTTGGCATCGGCGGTCGCACGAATTTTTTCGGCTTCCTCACGACCCTTGGCGCGGTGCTCTTTGGCCACGGCCTGACGCTCTGCGCGCATACGCTGGAAAATCGACGAGCTGACGTTGGTTGGCAGGTTGATCTGCTTCACCCGTACGTCCACGACTTCGATACCCAAGTCTTCAGCACTCTTGCGGACATTTTCCAGTGCCTTGCGCTGCAATTCATCACGGCCACTGTTTTCTTTGTCCAGGGTTTCACCCTCACGGACACCGGAAACAATTTCCTTGATGGTACGCTGACCGAACTCGGTACGCAGGTCACTGTTGATTTTACGCTGCAGCAGGGCTTCGGCATTGGACTTGATACCACCGTTGGTAGACAGGTAGTACTTTTCAAAGTCATGGATGCGCCACTTCACGTAAGAATCCACCATCAGGTCTTTCTTCTCGGAAGTCACGAAGCGGTCGGCTGCGCCGTCCAGGGTTTGCACCCGGGCGTCGAGATTGCGCACAGTGTCGATGAAAGGCATTTTAAAGTGCAGGCCTGGGCCAAACACCTTGGTGCGCTCTACACCGTCCACGTTTTCTTTCACGATGGCGTTAAAGCGCGACACAATCGCCCGCTCGCCTTCATTCACCACCATCAGTGATGAACTCAGCACCGCAACAACCACAACCAGGATAACCAGTAATAAACGACTCATTTCTTATTCCCTCCCCTGGCGAACACGATCTTCACGGGACGGACGACCACTTACCGGCATGCCAGTTGAGCGGCTGGAAGCGCTTGAGTCCACATGGTTTTGGGAAGACACACCTGAATCACCGTTGTTGCTTGCGCCAACAGCCGGATTCATCAGCTTATCCAACGGCAGGTACATCAGATTGCCATTGTTTTTGGCATCGATGAGCACCTTGTTGTTGCCGGAAAGAACCTCTTCCATTGCCTCGATATACAGGCGCTGACGGGTTACTTCCGGAGCAGCCTTGTACTCAGGCAGCATCTTGTCAAAGCGCGCCACGGCACCCTGAGCCTGCTGAACCACCTGCGCCTTGTAGGCACGGGCGTCTTCGGCAATACGCTGTTCCTGACCACGGGCGCGAGGTTCAACTTCACGCTGGTAGGCTTCGGCTTCACGGATATAACGCTGTTCGTCTTCCTGTGCTGCAATGGCGTCATCGAAGGCGTCTTTCACTTCTTCCGGCGGACGGGCCGGCAGGAAGTTCACGTCAACGATGGTCAAGCCCAGCTTGTAAGGCTCAATAATTCGCTCAAGCTCAGCCCAGGTATCGGTACGGATTTTGTCACGGCCAGTGGTGAGGATGTCATCCATGCGGGAGTGACCCACCACGTAGCGCAGGGCGCTGTCGGTAGCTTCGCGCAACGAAGAATTGGCATCCACGGCACTGAACAGATACTGGTAAGCGTCAGTCACCTTGTACTGCACTGCCAGCTCAACCTGTACCACGTTTTCATCGGAAGTCAGGATGCTGCCAGCGGCAGGAATGGTGCGGAAGGCCTCCACGTCCACCGGGAAGACTTCATCGATAAAGGTGGCTTTCCAGCGCAGGCCGGGGCCTACTTCACCTATGTATTCACCAAAGCGCAGGTGAACGCCACGCTCTGCTGTCTTGATGGTATAAAACCCAGACAGGAACCACACAGCAGCGCCCAGCGCGAGGATAATACCCAGGCCGCCGAAACCGACGCCATTACCCTTGCCACCAAAGCGTTTGGAAATATTACGAAAGACTTCGTCCAGATCCGGTGGCCCCTTATCGTTGCCACCCTTGTTTCCCCAAGGGTCCTGACCCTTGTTACCGGGCTCGTTCCAAGCCATTTAATACTCCATAAGTGGATGATATTAATAGTTAACAAACTACCCTATCAGTCGCTGTATCGACAATAAAGGTTTCCAACTCACCTTGACTCTGTTTAGCAAGCCTGCGCCAATCGGCATCAGACATACGAACAGACAAGATACAGTTCCCCAGATCGTCATACTCTTTCTGCTGTATCGCATCCAGTCGATAAAACTGGCCAAGATAATGCCCGGCCGTGGCCGGGATTTTCAGGGTCAGTTCGGCAATCACATTGCCCACCAACTCCTGAATTGCCTGCCGCAGTAAATCCAATCCCTGATCCTGCTGCGCAGTTAACCAGACCCGGAAAGGCTTTCCGGTGTCATCCCGATCAATGGCCGGTTGCAGGCCTTCGACCAGGTCGATTTTGTTGCACACGATGAGTTGAGGGATCTCATCGGCATCGATTTCCTTCAGAACCGCCTGCACCTGCTCAATGTTGTCACGCATCTTTTCATCTGCGCAATCAATCACATGAAGCAAGAGGTCGGCTTCACGTGTTTCCTGCAGTGTCGCCTTAAATGCGGCAACCAGATCGTGTGGAAGGTGACGGATAAATCCTACGGTATCGGCAAGAATGGCGGCGCCATCGGGCAAGTCCAACTTGCGAAGGGTAGGATCCAGAGTCGCGAACAGCTGGTCGGCGGCGTACACCTCTGAGCTGGTCAGCGTATTGAACAGGGTCGACTTTCCTGCGTTGGTGTACCCCACCAGGGATACCGCCGGCATGTCGCTGCGTTGACGCGCCCGACGACTCTGCTCACGCTGTTTGTCTACCTTCTCCAGACGACGGTTAATCGTCTTGATCCGGCCGCGCAGCAGGCGACGGTCGGTTTCCAACTGGGTCTCACCCGGACCGCGAAGGCCGATACCGCCCTTCTGACGCTCCAGGTGAGTCCAGCCCCGCACCAGGCGAGTCGACATGTGGCGCAATTGCGCTAGCTCCACTTGCAACTTACCTTCGTGTGTCCGGGCACGCTGGGCGAAAATGTCCAGGATCAGGGTCGTCCGGTCGAGTACACGACAATGGCACACCTGTTCCAGGTTTCGCTCCTGAGCCGGACTCAGGGCATGGTTGAATATCACCACATTGGCGTCGGTCGCGGCCACCATGGCGGCCAGCTCCTCTGCCTTACCGGAGCCCACAAAAAACTTGCGGTCCGGCGCTCGGCGACTTCCTGTGATTACACCAACGGCGCGGGCGCCCGCCGATTCCACCAATAACTGCAATTCGGCGAGATCTTCCCGACTGCCTTCGTCGGTAAAATCGATATGGACAAGAACCGCAGTTTCTCCCGCCTCATAACGATCAAACAAGAAGCAAACCTCTCAAATTCAGACAGCAGCGATTACTGTTCGCTGGCACTGTCGTCCTGCTGGGCATTGTAGTTGCTGCCGCCACCCTGGTGGTTACCCACGTTGAATGGACGGGAAGGCACTACGGTAGAGATGGCGTGCTTGTAAACCATCTGGCTCACTGTGTTCTTCAGCAGGATCACGAACTGGTCGAAAGACTCAACCTGACCCTGGAGCTTGATGCCGTTAACCAAATAGATTGAAACAGGAACACGCTCACGGCGCAGTGCGTTCAAAAATGGGTCTTGTAAAGATTGCCCCTTAGCCATTTGTTATTTCCTTTTTAAATTATAAAAATCCAACGCAAACGTTTTCTGTTTGAATTGAGTAGTATACAGCAAAAGCAGATTCACTACCGGGATTGCTGTACAAGTTTCTCCAAATTCCCTTCGTCGCCGCTAATCAGCCATTGCAAATCAGGCCATCCCCGCAACCATGTTAATTGACGCTTGGCCAATTGCCTAGTGGCGGCAACAGCTTTTTCGACCATAGTATCATGGTCATATTGCCCCTCCAGGTACTGCCATACCTGTCGGTAGCCCACGCAGCGCATCGAGGGTAACTCAAGGTGCAGGTCGCCCCTGTCCTTAAGCCCAGCCACTTCGTCGATAAAGCCCTGCTCAAGCATGGCTTCAAACCGCTGCCCGATAAGCTGGTGCAGGGTTTTGCGCTCCTTGGGTGCAATAGCAAATTGCACCATCCGGTACGGCAAGGACTCAGCTTTGGTTTGAGTGAGCTCAGTCAATGTCTTACCGGTGATCCGATAGACCTCAATCGCCCGCGACAGGCGCTGGGGATCGTTGGGATGAATACGCTCGGCGGCCACAGGGTCAATCTGCTTCAATTCATCATGAAGCGCCTGCCAGCCTTTGGCTTCCACATCCGCTGCAATCCCGGCTCTGACGGCATCATCGGCACTGGGCAGTGGCGAGAGACCATCTAGCAAGGTCTTGAAATACATCATGGTTCCCCCCACCAACAGCGGGGTCTTGCCTCGGGAAAGAATGTCTTCTATTTCCCTTACGGCATCGGCACGGAAATCCGCAGCCGAGTAGCTCTCCAGCGGATCGAGAATATCAATCAGCCGATGAGGCCCACGGGCCAATTCAGCGGCCGTGGGTTTGGCGGTACCTATATCCATACCGCGATAAATCAGCGCCGAATCAACTGAGATGATTTCGCAGTTGTGGTGCTCGGCCAGCTCCAGTGCCAAAGCGGTCTTACCCGAAGCGGTTGGCCCCATCAAAAACAGCACCTTGGGCAGGTCTGTTCGATCAGTGTTTGTGTTCATCAAGCCATGTCTGCCAGGGCAATTCCCGGGCACTCTCTAAAATGCGTTGCTGTGCGTCAGTATCCAGTGCCTGCAAGCGCTGCCACAGCCTGGGCGCCGCCTCAAAACCGCTGACCTGCGCAGCCAGCCAATGGGCCAGCGCCTCGTCAGCCGGAGCTTCGTGCTGTATCCAGGCAAGCAGCTCAGGAATAAGCCGCGCCAGCTGACTGTCCCTCAGATATGGGGGCACTTTTTTGATTATCAACTGCTGATAGCGAATTGCCAGTTCAAGCCCCATTTTCCTGAGTAAGGCATCACGACTTTGCAATATATCGGCCCAGTCTGCGTCCGCCTGCACCGACACAGGCATCAGCAGCGGCTGACCTATCAGCCCTGTTGGCAACCTAACGATAAGCTCTTGCTGCAGCAGGTCTTTTGCCACTTTGGCAAGGGAAAGCAGCTTGAGATTGGCGCCTTCACACAGGACCCAGTACTGACCATCGAGCAGGGGCGGCATCGATGGCACGCTCAGCTGCTGTCCAGCAGCATTGGCTGCCATGCCGCTGGCTGTAGTCGATGGGCTCGCAGCTGTCGTAGATAACAGCTCGCCGTAATGCTGCGCTGCAAGTTGCCTGTCCCGGCTACTTTTGTCACCAAAGCCCGGCTGAGCAAAATTATCCCGCACATAACGGCTGCCCTGGCCTGAACTGGTGCTATAGCTGCCGCGCTCGGATGTCGTCTGCCCAAATCCAGCCGAAGCCGAAGCCGGAGCGGCGCCACGCAGGTTGTGGCTGCCAACACCTGAATGCTGCATGCCGCCACCCAGCGCAAAGGCATCAACGTATTCGGCGCTCTCGGTGCGATAGCCCGCGTGGGACTCAGCCACGGCCTTTGCTGGCTCCGGTTCGTTATCCCGGCTCTGGGCGCTGCTAAAGTCATCCTTTAGAGCGTTCGTTGTCAGCGGCAAGTCACGCATCTGACTCAAGGCCGATTGCAGCACCTGCAAAATAAAATCATGAACATAGCGGGCCTGATGGAAGCGGACCTCGTGCTTTGCCGGGTGCACATTCACATCCACCTGGTGGGGATCCACATCGAGCCGCAACACAAAACCGCCCTGCTCCAACGCGCCGCATTCGGCAAACGCCTGACGCACCGCGTGGTTCACCAGACGGTCGCGCACCAGGCGTCCGTTCACATAGAAATAGTGACAATCGACTGAGTCGTTCAGCGCGGGAGACTGCAGATATCCGCCAAGATGCATCCCATCATGACGACAATCTACCTTGATTGCTGTGTCAGCAAAGGCACGTCCGGCAACCTGCCCCAGCCGCTGCAGATACTGAGCTTCGGTGGAAGCCGCGCGGAACTGGCGTACGGGTTTGCCGTTGTGAGTCAGGGAAAAATGCACGTCAGAGCGTACCAGAGCTATCCGCTTAAGCCACTCATCAATATGGGTGAATTCGGTTTTGTCGCTCTTTAAAAAACGCCTGCGGGCCGGGGTATTAAAGAAGAGGTCGGCCACTTCAATGGTGGTGCCCACCGGATGGGCGGCAGGCATGACCTTAAGGGCAACTTCCGAGCCTTCAGCATAGGCCTGCCAGGCCTCGGCCTGCTCAGCGGTACGCGAGGTTAAGGTAAGACGGGAGACTGAGCTGATACTCGCCAGCGCTTCGCCGCGAAAACCAAAACTCAGAATGGCTTCCAGGTCTTCCAGAGTTTGCACCTTGGAGGTGGCATGACGGGCCAGCGCCAATGCCAGCTCATCCTTGGGGATGCCACCGCCATTGTCGCGAATGCGGATAAGCTTGCTGCCGCCTTTGTCGATATCGATATCGACCCGGGTAGCACCGGCGTCCAGACTGTTTTCCACCAGCTCTTTGATGACAGAGGCTGGCCGCTCCACCACCTCGCCGGCTGCAATCTGGTTTGCCAACTGGGGTGGCAATACCTGAATTGCCATAAAAATCCTTGTTTAACCTTTGGGAATAACCAACTGCTGGCCAATACGCAGGGTATCGGACTTAAGGTTATTGGCCTGACGCAGCGCAGTCACAGACACCCCATACTGGGCCGCGATCACCGACAGCGATTCGCCGCGGCTTACCTTGTGCTTGCTGCTGCCGCTGCGTTTTGCCAGCAACGAATCACTGGGGGCATTGGCCTCAAAATAGCGCAGCACACCGGCATGAATGGCACGGGCCAATTTATCCTGATGGGCGGAATTCTTCAGCAGCGACTCTTCTTTTGGATTGGAGATAAAGCCGGTTTCCACCAGAATCGATGGGATGTCAGGCGACTTGAGCACCGCCAGACTCGCCGACTCGGGGCGGCTCTTGTGCAGTTCAGTAACCTTGCCCAGGTCCTTGAGGATATCGCTGGCGATACTGTGGCTGATGGCCATGGAGCGGTCCATCGACATATCCAACAGCGTCATCGCCAAATACTGCTCGTTATCGGCGTTCTGGATGATTTCCCCGGCGCCGCCAAGCAGCTCAGAGTGTTTTTCTTTCTGTTCAAGCCAGCGACCGATTTCACTGTTGGCCCTGCGCATCGACAGCACCCACACCGACGCCCCTTTGGGGTTTGGTGAGGTAAAGGCATCGGCGTGAATAGATACCAACAGATCGGCCCTGTGCTTACGGGCCAGATCCGAGCGCTTGTTCAAATTGACGAAGTAGTCACCGGTGCGGGTCATCACGGCTTTCATGCCCGGGGTAGCATCGATTTTCTTTTGCACTCGCTTGGCAATTTCCAGCGCGACCTTTTTCTCATACAAACCCGAAGGGCCGATGGAGCCAGGGTCGTCACCACCGTGACCGGCATCGATGGCCACTATGATATCCCGCGCCGATTCGGTGGGCGCCACTATGGTACGGGCATCATTGGTTTTCTCTTCCAAATCAACGACGAGGCGATTGCCGTAGGGGTCGGTTGGCGGCAGAGAAAACAGATTGGCGTTCACCGGCCGGTTTAAGTCAATCACGACCCGCAGCACGCCTTTTTTAGGCGGCTTGCTGAGGCGAACCCGCTTAACCAGCTTGGAGTTGTTGGCGATTTTATCGAGCGCCAGTTTGGTCTGGGTGTCGTCCAGATCCACCACCAGGCGGTCGGGGGCAACCAGTGTCGATTGGGTGTAAGAAGGCTTGGCAGTGAGATCAAACACTACCCGGGTCGATTCCGGCGCCGCCCAAATCCTGACGCCTTCGAGTTTATTGGCCGCCAGACCTTCAATCGAAAACAACAGGAAAAAAATAAAAAGGAGTCTGTTTATTGTTCTATTCATTCAGCAAGTTGTTCAATGACTGTCCTGCCAGCCTCGGAACCGGCATGGATATTAAGCTCACGCCCGGCACCTGAATAGGCCAGGTGCAAATGCAGATCGGCTTCGGGCAATAGCCCCTGACCCCGGTCAGGCCACTCTACTATACACAGGCTGGTGTCGGAAAAGTAATCTCTGATCCCCATAAACTCCAGCTCTTCCGGATCGGCAAGGCGATAGAGGTCGAAATGATATACTTCGACGCCAGGAAGTTCATAAGGTTCCACAAGAGTGTAAGTTGGACTTTTTACCGCCCCTTTGTGCCCCAAAGACTGGATAAGACCGCGGCTTAATGTGGTTTTACCGGCGCCCAATTCACCAGTG
Organism: Shewanella khirikhana; assembly: GCF_003957745.1. Classification (NCBI taxonomy): domain Bacteria; kingdom Pseudomonadati; phylum Pseudomonadota; class Gammaproteobacteria; order Alteromonadales; family Shewanellaceae; genus Shewanella; species Shewanella khirikhana. The sequence goes on from NZ_CP020373.1 coordinate 3,341,494, forward strand.
AGATAAAGAGTTAACGGGGGACGAATACGCTGGGCTAGCTTTTGACCGATTTCTACGGTTTGGGCGTCATTTTCGAGAAATATCTTAACGTCTGTCATCTCGGCTCTTCGATAAAAAGCAACGGCGCCGGCACCGCTTGCCGGCACAGGCTTATCAATATTGCCTAGATTAAATCACTATTGACCAATTGGCGAATAAAAGGCATCAGGTCGCTGGCCAGCATCCCCCGCTCACCGGCCTCGGCAGCCAGGTCGGCCGCTTCACCGTGGATAACCACCCCGGCTACAGTTGCCGTCATGGTGTCTAATCCCTGTGCCATCAAGGCGGCGATTATACCAGATAAAACATCGCCACACCCACCACTGGCGAGGCCGGGATTACCCACGGGCGCCACCACCAGGGTGGTGCCATCAAAGATAAGGGTTCCAGCGCCCTTCAACAGCACTACGCCACCAAAGGTTTCCTGTAAGCGGCGGATGGCATCGAAACGGTCGGCTTCCACTTCCGCCGTGGACAGCCCCAATAATCGAGAAGCCTCGCCCGGATGGGGCGTGAGCACCCGATTTATCTGACGGCACGGCTCCTTGGCGAGCAGATTCAGCGCATCTGCATCCAGCACACAGGGCTTGTCTGACAGCCCTACGGCTTTATAGAGGTTATAACCCCAATCATCCTTGCCAAGCCCTGGGCCCAGCACCAGCACATCGGCCCAGCCAAGACGCAGATACACTTCCATATCCACCAGCTCACATCCCCAGAACATCAGTTCGGGCCGATTGGCGTTAACCGTGAGTTGATGTTCGGGGCGACTGATAACCGTCACCAGCCCAGCGCCGGAGCGCAGGCAAGCTTCACCGGCGAGCCGCACTGCCCCAGCCATGCCGTAGTTGCCCCCCATGATGGTTACCTTTCCAGACTTGCCTTTGTGGCTGTCGCGGGCGCGGCGCCCCAGCAAATCGGTCAGAAAGCTTGCATCCACCCGCTGGCACGCAGGCTCGGTTTCAGCAAGGATTTCCCCAAGTCCAACAGAGGCATACAACACCTTGCCGGCAAAATGGCGGGCGCGGGAGGTAAATAGCCCCTGCTTGAGACCGCCAAAGCAGAGGGTGACATCCGCTTCAATCGCCATCGGATTCACATTGCCGGTATCGGCATTAACACCTGAGGGTACATCCAAACTGAGTACCCAGGCGTTTTGGGCGTTAACTGCCTCAATGCATTGATTCAATGGCTCACTGAGCTCCCCGGCAACACCGGTGCCAAGCAAGCCATCAACTATCACTTCGGCGCCTTCGAGCGCGGCTTCGCTGAAGACTTCAGTGGTGCCACCGGCGGCGATAAATGCCTGCAACGCCTCGGCGTATTCGGCGGTTTTCCCCTCGCCAAACAGCAGTACCCGCGGTCGGTTGCCCTTGGTAAGCAACAGCCTGGCGAGCACCAAGGCATCAGCGCCGTTGTTGCCCTTGCCCACCAACACCACAGTTTGGCAGTGCGCACTTGCCAAAGATTCGAGGGTGGCCATGGCGGCGCTGCCAGCTTGCTCCACCAGTTCGTAGAGCGAACAAAGCCCGCGCTTAACGGCTTCCTGCTCGGCCGCTTTAACCTGGGCGGCGCTGTACAGCGATTGCGGCAAAGAAATGGGTAAGGCGCTCATGCCATGACTCCGTTCGATAACGATTAAATATCAAATTCTTGAATTCAACTGGCGACAGCGTGGATAGCTTTATACACTTAAAGCTGAGCCCCAACGGGCGCCTTAAGCTATTTTTCGGAGCACAAGTATGACTGGCACAAGGACGATGCTGCTCACCTTGTTGATCTTGGTACTGTCGGTACTCTTGATCAGCCTGCCCCTGTCTTCAAATATTCTGATCCAGGCTTTGCTGCTGCTGTGCGTTTTGCTGGTCGCCGTAGGCCTGTACAAAGCCATCACGCTTCCCCTGCAGGATAAAGATAACGACAAATCCTGAAGACGCACTTATGTCAAAAATAGCAGCCGCAACCCTTAGCGAACCTTGATGCAGGTCATGTAATTCGCAATTAACTAAGGAAGGTGTGAATAAGTCCCGTGCTTGCTCTGCGTGTGCTTAAAGTGAATAGATGCAAGGCACAGTTTGCAGCGAATGGCCTAAGTCCTTCGCAAGAACTGTAACGCAGCAGATATCGCTGTAAGCCACGCCCTACGGGGCTTTGATAGCAACACCATTTCGGCGTTATTCAACTTCAGCAGGCCTCGGCATGCCGTCAGTTGAATGCCTTGAACTGTCGTTGCTATCAAAGCCAGAGCTGTGCGAGGACTTGTTCACACCTTCCCTAACCTAATCGGTGGCTTTTGAAGAGACACAAAAAAACCGGCAACGAGTGCCGGTTTTTGTTTAGCCTTGCAAGGAGATCAGATGTCATCCATGCGGATGGTGCTGTGAACCAGGCGTTGCTGCTGGATTTTCTCTACCCGCACCAAGTCGGCGAGAGCACTGCGGATCTCTTCGGTTTGTGACGTTTCCACGGTTTTTTCCAGCAAACCAATCAAACGGTTTTCCAAGTCCAGGTGCAGGCTGAGCACATCATCTTCCTGCATATTGGCTGGCAACATTGTGCTCTGACAGCGCTTGATAAAATCTTCAAAAATCAGATCTTTGTACCATGTGTCCAATAGTCTGGACGGTGCATCATCCACATAGTCTTCCAGCGTCTGTGCCACATGTTTTTGCTGCTGTTGAAAGTATTCCAGCATCAGCTTAACCCTGGAAGAATCAGCCTGAGCATGCAGCCTGCCGTACAGCTGCGCCATCTCCAGGCGGCATGTTGCCAAGTACTCCAGAAGTTCACGCAATTGTTGGATACGCATAGGACTGCCTCCTTCTTATGTGACCGGCGAGCGGTCAAAAATCAACTTTGTCTGGAGGCATTATGGAAGCTATTCCAACTGGATTATTTGAAATGCATCATAATTCAGCAATTGCGAAATTCAGTCGGGGTGGGCTTTTGACGGTTTTTTGCAGAGGATCACCCTCTTTGAAGACTCTGTGGTAAGCTTCACATCAATTGACAAGGATAAGCCAACGAAAGCACGACGAATAAAGCGTCAGTGAAAATCAATAACTATGGGTGTTGATTTGAACAGGAGGGAGGGAGAGATTGGAGCGACATATCGGGTTCGAACCGATGACCTATACCTTGGCAAGGTATCGCTCTACCAACTGAGCTAATGTCGCGTCTCGTGCTGTATCACTCATTTACCGATTTCAAGGTATTGTCCTTTCTTACCGGCAACTAAGCTAATGTTGCATTTTCGTTTTAAGGCCGAAGCGCCTGAGAATTTGGAGCGACATATCGGGTTCGAACCGATGACCTATACCTTGGCAAGGTATCGCTCTACCAACTGAGCTAATGTCGCATTTTCGTTTTAAGGCCGAAGCGCCTGAAAATTTGGAGCGACATATCGGGTTCGAACCGATGACCTATACCTTGGCAAGGTATCGCTCTACCAACTGAGCTAATGTCGCATTTTCGTTTTAAGGCCGAAGCGCCTGAGAATTTGGAGCGACATATCGGGTTCGAACCGATGACCTATACCTTGGCAAGGTATCGCTCTACCAACTGAGCTAATGTCGCATTCGCTGTTTTATGACTGGCGAAGTCAGAATTTGGAGCGACATATCGGGTTCGAACCGATGACCTATACCTTGGCAAGGTATCGCTCTACCAACTGAGCTAATGTCGCGTCTCGTGCTGTATCACCCATTTACCGATTTTAAGGTATCGCCCTTTCTTACCGGCAACTGAGCTAATGTCGCATCTCGAGTTTACCATCACAACAGCAAGCCACTGCGAAGGTGAGGCCGCATTATATGAAAATTTCCAACCTCTGCAAGCCCCCGCAATAGATTTATCTATCGTTTGCTCAAATTTTAAATACTTTTTCGCGATAGAACTGCAGCTCAGCGATGGATTCCTGAATATCGAGCAACGCCTGATGGGTGCCTTGCTTCTTGAAACCTTTCATCACTTCCGGATCCCAACGCTTTACCAACTCTTTGATAGTGCTGACATCAATGTTGCGGTAGTGGAAAAAGTCCTCAAGTTCACGCATGTATTTGTTCAGGAATCGGCGATCCTGGCCAACGCTGTTGCCACACATGGGTGAAGCGCCTTTGGGCACATATTGGGAGAGGAATTCGATGGTTTGGGCAATGGCATCGGCCTCGGTGTGAGTGCTGGCTCTGACGCGATCGATCAAGCCCGACTCACCGTGGTGCTTCTGGTTCCAGTCATCCATGGCCGCCAAAACCTCATCAGACTGGTGAATGGCGAGTACCGGGCCCTGCGCCAGGATATTCAGCTCCTGATCGGTAACCAGTGTCGCGATTTCCAGGATCCTGTCGACCTCAGGCTCAAGCCCGGTCATTTCAAGATCAATCCAGATAAGATTTTTTGCATCTGCAGCCATATACCTGCCTTTTGGTTCCAATGCCGTATTTTCAGGCTTTTTTGTCAAAGACCGTGTATCATACTGCTTTTTATCCCTAACCACATCAGATTATTGACGAAGATAGCCCTGTGAGTAAAAAGAAACCACTCAGTCATGGCCAACTGCGCCGTATGCGAGCCAATCACGAAAAAAGGCTTAATCGCGGCAAGCCAGAAAAACAACTGCCTGAATTACAGGATAGTTCACTTGGGGCAGAAGAGCCCGCTATTGTGATATCCCGTTTTGGGCAGCATGCCGATGTGGAAGTGGGCTCCGGCGAGATAATCCGTTGCAACATCCGCCGTACCGTGCAGAGCCTGGTCACAGGCGACAAAGTGATAGTACGTCAGGCGCAGGATGATGGCAGCGCCATCGGTGGCGTTGTCGAAGCCGTGCACCCGCGCACATCATCACTGACCCGTCCCGATCTCTACGATGGCGTCAAAATCATTGCCGCCAATATCGACCAAATTCTGATTGTTACTTCGGTGGTGCCCGCCTTCACCACGCAAATCATCGACCGCTATCTGGTGGCCTCAGAAGACACAGGCATAAAGCCGGTGATCATTCTCAATAAGATGGATTTGCTGGACGCAGACAGCCGCAACGACATCGAACAGGCCCTGAAGCGCTACGAGTCATTGGGCTACCCCGTGTACCAGGTAAGCAGCAAATCAAAAGAAGGCATTGAAACACTGCAGGGCCTTTTGAAAGACAAGATAAGCGTCTTTGTCGGCCAATCCGGTGTGGGCAAATCATCGATGATCAACGCCCTGTTGCCGGATGCCGAACTGCTGACCGGCGATGTCTCCGAAAACTCAGGCCTTGGCCAGCACACCACCACCACAGCCCGCTTACTGCACTTGCCAAGCGGCGGCGATCTGATAGATTCCCCCGGCGTGCGGGAATTTGCCCTCTGGCACCTGCCGGCCGACCGGGTCAGCTGGTGCTTTGTCGAATTCCGCGACTATCTGGGCACCTGTAAGTTTCGCGATTGCAAACACCAGGACGACCCGGGCTGCAGCATCCGCGAAGCACTGGAAGACGGAAAAATCCATCAGGATAGATTCAATAACTATCACAGGATCATCGCCAGCCTCGATGAACAGCGCCACGCGCGCCACTTCAGGCACAGCGAGGAATGATCCGGCAACACATTGAAAGCGCAAGGATATACATAAGTGGATAAAGTGAAGATAGCCCTTCAATACATAATGCCAAAGCATTTGGTTTCCCGTATCGTGGGCAAATTTGCCGCCGCCGAAGCTGGCGCGGCCACCACCGCCTTTATCAAGTGGTTCATCAAGCAGTACGGCATCAACATGAATGAAGCCCTGCACTCAGAGCCCGAGGCCTACAAGACCTTCAACGACTTCTTTACCCGTGAACTCAAGCCTGGTCTGCGCCCTGTGACTGCCGACAAGGACATCATGGTGCATCCGGTGGATGGCGCGGTAAGCCAACTTGGCCCAATCGAAGATGGCCGTATCTTCCAGGCCAAGGGACACCACTACTCAGCGCTGGCCCTGCTTGGCGGCCAGGCAGATGATGCCGCCCGCTTTGAAGGTGGTGACTTTGCCACCATTTACCTGGCACCAAAGGATTATCACCGTATCCACATGCCTATCAGGGGCACCTTGTCGAAGATGACCTATGTACCCGGCGAGCTGTTTTCAGTGAACCCACTGACTGCCCGCTACGTGCCCGGCCTGTTTGCCCGCAACGAACGTGTTGTCGCCATTTTCGAAACCGAAAAAGGCCCGCTGGCCATGGTATTGGTTGGCGCGACCATAGTTGCCAGCATCGAAACCGTGTGGGCCGGGACTGTAACGCCTCCTACCGGCAAGAAAGTCTTTACCTGGGACTACCCCACCGAAGGCCCCGACGCCCTCACGCTGGAGAAAGGTGCCGAAATGGGCCGCTTCAAGCTGGGCAGCACTGTGGTGATGTTGTTTGCCAAAGACGCCATCGATGAATTTGCAGATGGCGTTGAGCCGGAAGCCGTCACCCGCATGGGTCAGCCCTTCGCCAAACTGGAAGACTGATGTCAAAAGGCGCGCCCTCGGGCCTGTTGGAATTGCATTTGGCGGTGCTGCTGTTTGGCGGCACCGCGCTGTTTTCCAAGCTGATCCCGCTCGGCGCCCTCGATATCACGGTTTTTCGCTGCGCCATCGCCACCCTGGTGCTGGCGCTGATTGTTAAGCTCAGTCGTCAGCCCATTCGCCTGCGGCAGCTGCGTGACTACGGTATCGCCCTGATGCTCGGCGTTATCGTCAGCCTGCACTGGGTGACCTACTTCGCCTCCATGCAAATGTCGTCTGTGGCCATCGGCATGATTGCCTTTTTCACCTACCCGGTGATGACGGTACTGGTGGAGCCCTGGGTCAATGGCACCCGACTGCAACTGCAGGACATCATCTGTGGTATTGCGGTGCTGACTGGGGTGGCGCTGCTCATTCCAGAAGCCAGCCTTGGTAACGATGTCACCCTGGGCATTTTGATTGGCATACTGTCGGCGGCTCTGTTCACCGCCCGTAATTTGCTGCATAAACGCTACTTTGCCCAGTACAGCGGCCCCCAGGCCATGTTCTACCAAACTGCGGTAGCGGCGGTGTTTTTGGGCAGCTTTGTTGAATCCAATCCAACCGAGCTGGACGCCCATGTCTGGCAGCTGTTGTTGCTGCTTGGGGTGGTGTTTACCGCCATGCCCCATGCGCTATTTACCTCGGCCTTAAGGCACCTCAGCGCCAAAACCGTTGGGCTGGTGTCCTGCCTGCAACCCTTCTACGGCACCGTATTAGCGCTGTTGTTGCTGGGGGAGTCCCCAAGCTCCAGCACCCTGATTGGCGGCTTACTGGTAGTAGCCACCGCCGTATTTGAAACCACCCAGAGCCACAGATCACAGCGGCAAAAAAAGGCCTGAGACATACATACCAATTCCCGCGGGCTTTGGTAACATGGTCGAGGTATTCCCATTTGCCCAAGCCCGGTGCCATGTTACGTATTCTGCTGATAGCGCTTGTTTTTTCTTCTTTTCTTTGCCAGGCCAACTCTCCCCTTCAGTTGGATAAACGTCTTGGGTTTACGCCAACTGAAACTCAGACTCAAGCCACTCCGGCACAGCAAACCCAGGATCTGCTGAGCAGCATCGAAACCCTGTCACAGATGGCCGGGGAGTATCAGGATCAGCTGCTGAGCTTCGATACCGAGAAAGCCACTCTCAACAAAGCCCTTGCCAGCGCTCAGAAAGAGCTGCAACTGGCACGCAGACAGGATTTGAATCAACAGGCCTCGGCTGCCTATTTGCGCCTCTCCGAGCTTAAGGAAACCGAAAGCCAGTTAAGCCAGCAGCAAAGCAGCCTGCTGCAGCGGCACAATCAATTGCCCGGTGCAGTCTCATCCGCACGTCAGGCATTGATGCAACATCAAAAGGCACCTCTGTCGGCGCCCGATACCGCCATGGGGCTGCTGCAACAAACCCAGCGGCAGTATTACGAGCAAAATCTGGCGACGCTGGAGGCCGAGCAAACCTCCAGCCAAAAACGTATCGAGCTGGTTCAGCTGCGGCTTAAAGTGGTTCGTGCCCAACTGGCGCAGCAAGAGCTGTTTATCGAAAAGCTGAACCGTGCCATCAGTAACGAGCGCCAGGCAATTACCGATGCCACCCTCGCCGACAGCCTCGCCCCCGCCACATCCACCGATGACGCCCTCACCCGCCGCCTTAAGGCCAACAACGAATTGCTCGGGCAGAAGCTGCAAACCCTCACGCTGCAAATTGATAATGTGGTGGACCAGCAGGAAGCCGCCGAGAAACGCTATCAGGAGCAGTCGCTGCAAATATCCAACATCCAGGAGCAGATTGCCTGGGTGAAGACCAATTCCGCTTTTGGCGAGCGCTTCCTGCAGATGTTGCAAAACCTGCCCAAGCCCCCCAATCAGGAAGCGTTGCAAAACCAGATTGCCGATACCCGCCTGGCGCGATACCAGATGGAGCAGGATCTGGCCCGCAATCAAGAACAGCTGGATGAAAAAGCACAGTTCAGCGATGCCCAGTATCAGTTGCTGCAAGCCGAGAGCAAGCTGCTGAAGCAGCTGCTGCAGGGATTCGATCAACTGCTCAGCGAACTGGCCAAACTCAAGGTGAGTCAGAACAATCTCACCGCCCAATACCACACCCTGAAAAACACCCTCAGCGAGCACCTGTTTTGGGTGCCCAATGCCGCGCCAATCGGCAAGTTGTGGGTTACGGATCTGCACCGCAGCCTGATTTGGCTGGTCCAACAGGCACCCTGGCAGCAGTTATCACAGGCACTGGATGAGCAAAGCGATTATTGGTCCTGGTGGCTGATCCTGTTGGTGCTTTGCCTGGTGGTACAGGACATAGTCAAACCCCGTTTCGATCGCGCCCTGAGCCGCTTTATTGCGCCTGTGGGTAACGTGACCCAGGATGACTTTATCTACACCTTTGAGACCCTGCTGGTCACCATGGGTTACGCCTTGCTGCGTCCAAGCCCGGTGATCCTGGCCGGGGCCTTCTTTATGCTGAGTCAGTACAATCTGGTACAGGCCGTTGGCTGTGGCCTGCTGGTGATGGGCTGTGTGTATCTGGTGTACCGCTTTATGTTTTTGCTGTCGGTGGAAAAAGGCGTGTTGATTGGCCACTTCCGTCGTCCCAAAGAGGTCATAGAACACGGCAAGCAGCGGCTGAAATCCCTGATGCTGATCACCATTCCCCTGGTGGCCATCGTCAGCTTTACCGAAATTCTGGAATTGTCGCTGGTGCGTAACAGCCTCGGCCGCGGCGCCTTTATCATCCTGTGTTTGCAGCTGTTCTGGTTCTACCGCGATATCCTTAACTTTGCCCGCAAATACCGCGCCGAACAGCAGGACCCGGGGAAGAACCGCCGACTGCTGCAGCGGCTTTTGTGGATGGTACTGCTGCTGACGCCGGTGATAAGTGCGGTACTGGCCTGGCGCGGCTTCTACTTCACCGCCTTCCAGCTGCTGCTGCAATTGCAGCTGTCGCTACTGCTGGCACTGGGCTTTTTGCTGCTGTATCAGCTGATTAAACGTTGGATGCTGATTGAGCGGCGCCGAATCGCCTTCGATCGCGCCAAGGCCAAACGGGCCGAAAAGCTGGCCCAGCGTGAACGGGGCGAAACAGTACTTGCCGACAGTCAGGACGTGTACGAAGAGCCCAAGGTCGATTTGGAAACCATCTCCAGTCAGTCGCTGGGGCTGGTGCGCTCTTTGCTGATCCTGGCCTTCCTCGCCAGTTTGATTGGTCTGTGGACCCAAACCCACTCGGCCATGTTCTCCTTCCTCGATGGCATTAACCTGTGGAACAGCACCGCGCTGATTGATGGCAGCGAACAGTTGGTGCCCGTGACCTTAAAGTCAGTGTTGTTTGGCATTCTTATCATGGTGTTTTCGCTGATGATTGCCACCAACCTGCCCGGCCTGCTTGAGCTGGTGCTGTTGCAGCGTCTCGACTTAACCCCGGGTACCGGCTTTGCCATTACCACGGTGAGCCGCTATCTGGTGGTGATGGTGGGCACCCTGGTGGGCTTCTCTACCCTGGGGATGGAATGGTCCAAGCTGCAGTGGCTTATTGCGGCGCTGTCGGTGGGCCTAGGCTTTGGTTTGCAGGAGATTTTCGCCAACTTTATCTCGGGTCTGATCATCCTGTTTGAAAAGCCGGTGCGGATTGGCGATACGGTTACCATCCGTGACCTCACAGGTACTGTCAGTAAAATCCAAATCCGCGCCACCACGATTATCGATTGGGATCGCAAAGAAATCATCGTGCCCAACAAGGCCTTTATCACCGAGCAGCTGATTAACTGGTCGCTGTCAGACCCCATCACCCGGGTCATCATCAAGGTGGCGGTGGCGCGGGACTCAGATCCAGCCAAGGTGGAAGCCAGTCTTTATCAGGCTATTAAGGAATGTCAGCACGCGCTGCATACCCCTGAGCCTGAAGTCTGGTTTGCCGGTTTTGGTCAGCATACTCAGGACTATGAGGTGCGCGCCTATGCCAAGGATATGGGTGCCCGCTGGCCACTGAGACACGATCTACACAAACGGATCAGTGCCAAACTCAAGGAAAACAACCTTGAACTGGCGTTCCCGCAGATGGAAATCACCATCAACCAAACCACCAATGTGCCAGGGCGTGACTCGCAGTTGCAGCTGCGCTGATCCCCCTTGATGTTTCAGGAGCTTTTATGCTGATTTTTGCCCACCGCGGTGCCAGTGGTTATGCCCCGGAAAATACCCTCAAAGCCATGGAGCTGGCGCTGAGCATGGGGGCCGAGGCCATTGAATTGGATGTGCACTGTGTTGAAGGTGAGTTGGTGGTGTTTCACGACCGCCATCTGGCAGGCAAAAGCAATGGTAAAGGGCTAATCCACCGCCAGACTCTGGCGAGCCTGGCGAACGTCACTGTCCTGGGTGAAGCCATTCCTACCCTGTGGCAGGTGCTTGAGCTGGTGCGCGGCCGCTGTATCGTCAATATTGAACTCAAAGGCGTGGGCACAGCGGCGCCTTTGGTGAAGCTCTATCCCCGCATCCTCCGCGAGCTGGGCTTTACCAGCGCACAGCTTATCATTTCTTCCTTCCATCATCCCATGTTGGCCGAGTTCAAGGCGCAGCTGCCAGAAGCCAGGGTAGCGCCGCTGCTCGGCTCCTTGCCATTGGATGGCGCTATGATTGCCACCCGGCTTGATGCCTATTCACTGCACCTGGATGTCAGTTTTATCAGCCAGCAAATCGTCGATGATGCCCACCAGCGCGGCGTTCTTGTTTACGTGTACACAGTGGATGATGCTGACGACCTGCGCGCACTGCGTGCCATGGGCGTTGACGGCGCCTTTTGCAACTTCCCGGACCGGGCCAGAGACGCACTGTCTGAGCCTGATCAATGCGATTATCGCGGCTGGTTTGAGTGATTTCAGGCCTGACGCTGGCGCTCAGCCCAAACACCGACAAAAATAAAACTAAAGGATAATACAGCCATCAGCCAAACCGGTGACAGGCTGCGAAGGGTTGCGGCCAGATGGGGGCTTGCCCAGACGATCAGCAATCCAAAACCGAAGGCATTCACCAGGATGAAAATCAGGGTGCGCACCACAAAGGCTCTGGCTCCCACCAGGCGCTTCACCGCCCGGTTGAGATCTGGCGCCAGCACTATGAGTATGCAGGCGACCATGGCGGTGGCAATTTCGGACATCCAGGGATAGAGGTAAGACGCGAGGTCGTGAGTAAGACCTTTGATTGTTTCCATTCGACTAAAGTAGTTATGATAGCGCAATAACTACAAGAATAAGGGGAACATACCTTGAGACACAAGCTACTGCTGTTGACCCGGGAAAACGATCGCTATCGCTCCTTGTTGGCGTCTTGTCATTTACCGGATCTCGAATTACTGAACGACGACCCCGCGGGCATTCGCCGCGCGGATATCTGGCTCGCCGAGCCCGGCCTGGCCGCGCCGCTGCTGGGTCATGCGGATCGTCTGCGCTGGATGCAGTCCACCTTTGCCGGGGTAGACTTGCTGGTAAAGCCCAGACAAAGGCGCGATTACCTGCTCACCAATGTGCGCGGGATCTTCGGCCCCTTGATGAGCGAATACCTGTTTGGCTACCTGCTGGCTCGCCAGCGCGAACATCAGCTGTACAAAAGCCAGCAGCAACAAAAAGTATGGTTGCCTGGCAGCTACAAAACCCTGCAGGGTTCAGAACTGTTACTGCTGGGAACCGGCTCCATCGCCAAACATATTGCACAAACCGCCAAGCATTTTGGTATGAGAGTCACAGGTATCAACCGCTGCGCCAAACCGACGGTGGGATTTGATGAAGTCTCTTCCCTCGATGCGCTGCCAGAACTGATCCAGAGGGCCGATGCCATTGCCAGCATACTGCCATCGACTGAGCAAACCCGGGGCGCGCTGAACGCGCACACCCTTGGTCTGATGAAAGATGATGCGGTGCTGTTTAATCTGGGGCGGGGCGATGTGCTGGATTTGGATGCGCTGGCGATGCAAATGTCGCAAAAGCCCGCGCAGCAGGCGGTACTCGATGTGTTTAATCAGGAGCCGCTGCCGGAAGAGCATCCGATTTGGAGCCTGGATAACGTCATCATTACCCCGCACATTGCTGCGCCAAGCTTTCCGGAGCAGGTGGCGGAGATATTCACCAACAACTACCACAAGTTCCTGATGGGCGAGTCTTTATCCCACAGGGTGAACTTCGAGCGTGGTTATTGAGTGGAACCGGATTTCCCGAAAACAGAAAAGGCGCCCTTTGGCGCCTTTTTAATTTATGTTCTTTTGCCAGCGTTCCATGCTGTACCTCCACGTCCTGTGTTTCTTGAGTCTGTGTTTCTTGAGTCAGAGCTTCTTGTGCCTGCCTTGCCGTCACTGGCCAGCCGAGCTTCGCTTGCGTTATTTGCCCTTGAAACTGCGCAGCAGGAACTGCTTCACCAGCGCCTCCTGAGAGCCTATTTTCTCGACCACACCGCGGTTCAGGTGCACCATTTCCTCACCAAGTTGGCTGCTTGAAGTTGCAAGCTGCGAAGCATTGACAATATTGCGGCTCACTTCGTTGGACACGCTGGATTGCTCCTCCACGGCACTGGCAATGTGATGGGTCATATCGGTAATGGACGCCACCGCCTCACGGATACTGCGAAGTGCTTCACCCGCCTTGTCCGCCAGCTCCACACAGGCCTGGGCCTTATCTACCCCCTGATGCATCGAAGCCACCGCTTTATTGGTGCCCTGCTGCAACAAGGTGATCATGCTCTGGATTTCGGTGGTGGACTCATGGGTGCGTTTGGCAAGTGCCCGCACTTCATCGGCAACCACGGCAAAACCACGGCCCTGCTCACCGGCCCTAGCGGCTTCAATAGCAGCGTTCAATGCCAGCAGGTTGGTTTGCTCTGCGATACTTTGAATCACATCCAGCACAGTGCCAATACTCTTGCTCTGGGCTTCCAAATCGGCAATGACCCCTGAGGTATCAACCAGCTGGGTCGACATGGACTCGATGGATTTGACCGTGTTGGTCACTATCATGTCACCGGCAATGGACTCATCACTGGCACGCTGGGACGCATTGGCTGCATCACTGCAGTTACAGGCCATGTCCTGCAGGGTTGCCGTCATTTCCTGAATGGCGGTTGCCACCTGATCCATTTCATATTGCAGTGACTCACTGTTGCCCTGCACATCTTCACCTTTAGCGGCCGAGCTGTGGGCATTGGCGCTGCTTTGCTCGCAGGAGTCGAGCGCCCTGCCCAGTACCGCTTTAAGCTCAGACGACTGCATATGCATCGCCAAATCGATTTGCGCCACGCAATCGGTATGGCCGGTATACAGGTAGGTCATCAACGGATTGTTGTAGATGCTCTGGGCCTTCTTGACCAACTCGTGGTAACGGCGAAGGCACATGAGGCCGCCACCAAACAGGATAGCGACACTGAGCAGCCAGGCCACAAACCCGAGGCCGCCGCTGCTGAAAGCCAGGTACAGACCCGGTAACATGGCCAGCGCCGCCACCAGGGCGAGCTTCTGGGTCATGGTGGTTTTTACCTTGAGCCGCGAGACGCTGCCTTTTTGATTCAGCTCCTTATAGGCGGCCTCGGCACGCTCCACTGACGCCCGGGTGGGCTTGGTGCGAACCGACTGGTATTCTACAATCTGACCGTTGTGGGTAATGGGTGTCACGAAGGCGTCCACCCAATAATGATCGCCATTGGCGCAGCGGTTTTTTACTAACCCTTTCCAGGGATTGCCCTTTTTGATGGTGCTCCAGAGATCTTCAAAGGCGGCAGGTGGCATGTCCGGGTGACGTACCATGTTATGTGGCTGACCTTCCATCTGGGAAAGTTCATAGCCGGCAACCTTGCAAAACGCCGGGTTGGCGTATTTGATGATGCTCTTGGTATCTGTGGTTGAGAGCAATATCCAATCAGAGGGATAATCATTCTCTTTCTGTGTTACAGGTAGATTTTTTCGCATACTCCACCATTCCTCAGGATTTCATAACGCCAAAATTTCAACCTCTGGTATTAAATGCCACCAGAAAATACCAAACCATCATAAGCAATTTTCATTACACCGCAGCAACATTTTTCACGAATTGCTCACATTTTGAGCGACTAACGAAAAGTTTAGGATAGATTGCTGAGATAACCAGCAAATGAGAAATCGCTCACCTATATAAAAAAGCGTTATTGATGATGAGAACGGTTTTTATTTATAATTCCCCCGTTCAATTGCTCAGCAGGAATCATCATGTACGTTTGCGTGTGTTATGCCGTTACCGATACCCAAATTCAGCAGGCCGTGCATCAAGGAGATACCACCCTGGCGGCGGTGAGAAAGCGTTTGGGCGTGGGCAGCCAATGTGGCAAGTGCATCCAGATGACCCTGGAGGTGATTGAGCGCCAGTTGGATAAAGAACCCAACTATTACGAAGTGGCTTAACCATACTTCGGCCAAAAGAAAAGCGCTGCCGGGGCAGCGCTTTTTTGTGGTTCTTTTTCAGTTCCGCTTACAGCACAGGCGTATCGCCTTCGCCCAGCTCAACCCGGTCAACCCGCTGCAAGCCACGGGGCAACTTGGCGCCACGTCTGCCGCGCTCACCGCGATAGTGCTCCAGATCGGCGCTCTTCAGGGTCAACTTGCGCTTTCCGGCCCACAGGGTCACTGGCGATTCAGCTGGCACCAGTTGCAGATGGATCAGCAGCTCTTCACGCAGCTTGGCACGCTCGGACGGGATGCCGATGATCTTGTTACCCTTACCCTTGGCAAGCTGCGGCAACGCATCGAGCCCAAACACCAGCATACGGCCTTCATTGGTGATGGCCAGAATCGATGGATTGGCGTCTTTATCCACCCGCCTTGGCGGCAACACCTTGGCACCGGATGGTAAACTCAGCAGCGCTTTACCGGCCTTGTTGCGCGATACCATGTCAGCAAAGCTGCAGATAAAGCCGTAACCGGCATCACTGGCCAGTAGATAGTGCTGCTGCTCTTCACCCAGCAGCACGTGTTCCATGGTCTCACCCGGCGCCAGATTGAAGCGGGTGGTTATTGGCTCGCCCTGGCTTCGGGCCGACGGCAAGGTATGGGTATCGGTGGCAAACGCCCGGCCGGAGCTGTCGATAAACACGCTCTGCTGGTTGCTTCTGCCCGGCGCGGCGCACAGAAAGCTGTCACCGGCCTTGTAAGACAGACCTTCAGCATCGATATCATGGCCTTTGGCGCAGCGCACCCACCCTTTTTCAGACAACACCACAGTCACAGGTTCAGTTGGCAGCAGTTCCTGCTCAGTCAACGCGCGGGACTCCTGACGCACCACCAGCGGTGAGCGGCGATCGTCACCATAGGTCTCGGCGTCCTGTTCCAGCTCTTTCTTGATCAGGGTCTTGAGACGACGCTCGGAGCCAAGGATCTGCTCCAGCTTGTCGCGCTCGGCTTCGAGTTCACTCTGCTCGGCCTTGATTTTAATTTCTTCGAGCTTGGCCAGATGGCGCAGTTTCAGCTCGAGGATGGCTTCCGCCTGGCGATCGCTGAGGCCAAAACGGGCCATCAGCTCAGCCTTGGGTTCATCGTGGAAGCGGATGATTTCAATCACTTCATCAATGTTGAGGAAGGCGACCATCAGGGCTTCGAGGATGTGCAGACGTGCCAGCACCTTGTCGAGGCGGAATTGCAGGCGGCGGCGAACCGTTTCGGTTCTGAATTCCAGCCACTCGGTGAGCATGTCCTTAAGGCCTTTGACCTTGGGACGGCCATCGAGCCCGAGTACGTTAAGGTTGACCCGGTAGCTCTTTTCCAGCTCGGTGGTGGCGAACAGGTGTGCCATCAACTGCTCAACGTCGACCCGGTTGGAGCGTGGCACCAATACCAGGCGCACAGGGTTTTCATGGTCAGATTCGTCACGCAGATCCGACACCATTGGCAGCTTTTTCGCCTGCATCTGGGCGGCTATTTGCTCGAGGATCTTGCTGGAGCTGGCCTGATGCGGCAGCGCTGAGATCACCACTTCGCCATTTTCCATGGCGTAGACCGCGCGCATCCTGATGGAGCCACGGCCGGACTCATAAATGCGGGCAATCTCATCACTGGGGGTAATGATTTCGGCTTCAGTGGGATAATCCGGGCCGGGCACCAGTTCCATCAGTCGTGGCAGTTCGGTTTTGGGGTTGTCCAACAGCTCGATACAGGCGCTGGCAAGCTCGCGGGCGTTGTGCGGCGGAATGTCGGTTGCCATACCCACGGCAATACCTGTCACCCCGTTCAGCAGAATGTGCGGCAAACGGGCCGGCAACACCTTGGGCTCTTTCATGGTGCCGTCGAAGTTCACGCCCCAGTCCACTGTGCCCTGGCCAAGTTCCGACAGCAGCACTTCACTGAAGCGCGACAGTCTGGCTTCGGTATAACGCATGGCGGCGAAGGACTTGGGATCGTCCGGCGCCCCCCAGTTACCCTGACCGTCCACCAGCGGGTAGCGGTAAGAGAACGGCTGCGCCATCAGTACCATGGCTTCGTAACAGGCACTGTCACCATGGGGGTGATACTTACCCAGCACGTCACCCACGGTACGGGCGGATTTTTTATGTTTGGACTGGGCACTCAGCCCCAGTTCACTCATGGCATACACAATACGGCGCTGAACCGGTTTGAGACCGTCGCCGATATGGGGCAAGGCCCGGTCCATGATCACGTACATGGAATAATTGAGATAAGCCTCTTCGGTGAAGCGCCTCAGCGGCATCTGCTCCACGCCATCCAGGCTTAAGTCTATGGCGTCACTCATGGTTGTTCTTCCTGCGTCGCCGCCTCTTCTTCATGCTTGAAGAAGAACCGATAAACATTGCCTTTCAAATCATCTGAGATAAACAGCGAACCGTCGGTTCCCATTGCCATGGCATAGGGCCGGGCCACGGGAAACTCGCCATCGAGGAAACTGATCAGGGTTTCGCGGTTAGCCACCTCACCCTTGTCGATACTGAGCACCACTATCTGATAGCCGATTTTGCTCGAGCGGTTCCAGGAGCCGTTTTCGGCTACCAGCAGCTGGTTGTGATACTCGGCGGGGAACTGCTCACCGCGATAAAACAGCAGCCCCATGGGCGAAACATGGGCGGGCAGTTCAAATACAGGCGCCGTCACCTTGAGGTTGTCCGGCTTCTCGTAAGCGGGTTCCATCACACTGGTGGCGTGCACATAGGGGAAGCCGTAGTGCACACCCTTGGTGTCGACGCGGTTGATTTCATCCGGTGGCAGGTTGTCGCCCATCCAGTCGCGGCCTATGTCGGCAAACCACATTTTGCCGTCTTTCGGGGACCAGTCAAAACCACGGACACTGCGCACGCCGGTGGCGATTTGCTCGCTGGCGCCGGTGCGTACATCGATGGCGAGTATCGAACCGAAGGGGGCTTCCGCTTCGCAGACGTTACAGGGTGCACCAATGGCGATATACAGGCGGCCATCAGGGCCGAATGACATGGCGCGGGCGCTCTTTTTGGTTTCGGCGGGTAGTTTGCCGTACACCTCTTTGGGGCGGCCGGGGCGGCGCAGGCGCTGCTCAATGTCTTCGTAACGCAGGATTTTTTCTTCCAGCGCCACGTATAAATCGCCGTTGTGGAATGCGATGGCTTCCGGGTTTTCCAGCCCTTTGCCGACCACATAGCGACGGTCTACCCGACCATCGTTGTTGGCGTCCACCAATGCGGTAATGGTGCCACCTTTCGCCGAACCGACAAACAGGGTGCCGTTGGCACCCACGGCCAATTGCTTGGCGTCGTCCAGATCCGAGGCGTACAGTTCGATGCCGAATCCCTTGGTCACGGTAATGGTCATCGACTGCTCGGCAAACGCCGGCAACGACAGCCAGGTCATCCCCGCAACCAGTAGGCGGCCAAGGTTCGTGTTACTCAACATTCTCTTTTGCCTGTTATCGTTATCATGGGCATGGATGTTCTCAGATGACAGCCAAATCGCCTTTGGTTTCAAGCCAGGTCTTTCTATCGCCGGAGCGCTTCTTCGCCAGCAGCATATCCATCAGCGCCACGGTATCGTCGGCATCATCAATGGTCAGCTGCACTAAACGGCGGGTGTTGGGGTCCATGGTGGTTTCCCGCAGTTGCAGCGGGTTCATCTCACCCAGACCTTTGAATCGGGTCACCTGCGGCTTACCCTTCTTGCCTTCGGCCGCCAGACGGTCGAGCACGCCCTGCTTCTCGGACTCATCGAGGGCGTAATACACCTCTTTGCCGATATCGATACGGAACAGCGGCGGCATGGCGATATACACATGGCCACGCTCCACCAGCACCCGATAGTGCTTAAGGAACAGTGCGCACAACAGGGTGGCAATGTGCAGTCCATCCGAGTCGGCATCGGCGAGGATACAAATCTTGCCGTAGCGCAGCTCGGAAATATCATCGCTGTCAGGGTCGCAGCCAATGGCCACAGAGATATCGTGCACTTCCTGCGATGCCAGCACCTGCGAAGCTTCCACCTCCCAGGTATTCAAAATCTTACCGCGCAGCGGCATGATGGCCTGGAACTCACGATCCCGCGCCTGTTTGGCACTGCCACCCGCCGAGTCACCTTCCACCAAAAACAGTTCTGATGTCATGGGGTCCTGACCACTGCAATCGGTCAGCTTGCCGGGCAGCGCTGGGCCTGAGGTCACCTTTTTACGGGCCACCTTCTTGGCCGCCTTCATGCGCTTTTGCGCATTGGCAATACACATCTCGGCCAGCGCTTCGGCGAGATCTGTGTGGGAGTTCAGGTACAGCGAAAACGCATCACGCACTATGCCGGAG
The DNA here is from genome assembly GCF_003957745.1 of Shewanella khirikhana. Classification (NCBI taxonomy): domain Bacteria; kingdom Pseudomonadati; phylum Pseudomonadota; class Gammaproteobacteria; order Alteromonadales; family Shewanellaceae; genus Shewanella; species Shewanella khirikhana. The sequence continues at coordinate 3,360,809 of NZ_CP020373.1, forward strand.
ACAAATGCAGCACTCTGACGGCTGGAGAGCTTTTCTTTGGTCTGGCCGGCAAATTGCGGGTCCTGCATCTTGATAGACAAAATGAAGGCAGTTTTATCCCAGATATCCTCCGGGCTCAGCTTGAGGCCGCGTGGGATCAGATTGCGGAATTCACAAAACTCACGCATGGATTCCAACAACCCCTGACGGAAGCCATTTACGTGGGTGCCGCCAAGCGGCGTGGGGATCAGGTTAACGTAGCTCTCGGCCAGATACTCGCCACCTTCCGGCAGCCAGGTGATGGCCCAGTCAGCGGCCTCATTATTGCCGGAAAAACTGCCAACGAAAGGCTCTGGCGGCAGCATGGTCACATCGCCCACCGCACTTTTGAGGTAATCCGTCAGACCGGCCTCAAAGTACCATTCCTGCACTTCACCGGTTTGCTTGTTGGAGAATTTAATTCTAAGCCCGGGGCAGAGCACCGCCTTGGCTTTCAGCAGATGCACCAGCTTGGTGATGGAGAAATTGGGGGAATCAAAATAGCTGGCGTCGGGCCAGAAATGAACACTGGTGCCGGTGTTACGGCGGCCACAGCTGCCGGTAACACGAAGATCCTCAACCTTTTCCCCATGCTCAAAGGCCATTTCATAGACCTGGGCATCGCGGCGCACGGTAATTTCAACCCGCTTGGAAAGCGCATTCACCACCGAGATCCCCACCCCGTGGAGACCACCTGAAAACTGGTAGTTTTTGTTTGAAAACTTACCGCCCGCATGGAGCTTGGTGAGGATAAGCTCAACCCCGGGAATGCCTTCTTCGGGATGCACATCCACTGGCATGCCACGGCCATCGTCGATGACCTCGAGGGAGTTGTCTGTGTGCAGAATGACATCGATGCGACTGGCGTGACCCGCCAGGGCCTCGTCCACGCTGTTATCGATAACTTCCTGTCCCAAATGGTTGGGACGGGTGGTGTCGGTATACATACCGGGGCGGCGCTTCACAGGCTCAAGGCCATTCAGCACTTCAATCGCATCAGAATTGTATTGGTTGGTCATGGCGCACGTTATTTTTCGTTATTCAGGCCATGGTGCGGCCCTGCGGTTCGGTTTGTCAAGGTAACTCTAAAAATGCGGCGATATCCGGCAACTGCCGCTCAAAACCCACAAAACTGTGGTCTCCGCCGGGTTCGATCAGCATCCGGCAACAATGGTATTTGTCCAGTGCCAAACGGTAATCCAGCACTTCATCACCGGTTTGTAATAATACAAAAAAGCGGTCGGGATTGGCTATGGCTTCCACGTCATAGCTTTTCAATGCTTCCCGGTGCTCCGGCAACACCTGATAGTGCTCGTCGGTATAAGGGTTGTGCTGCGGACCGAGAAACTCTTCAAACAAATCATAGGGCGAGACCGCAGGGTTAATCAGTGCAGCCTTACCGCCAAAGGTTTCGGCAAGCCAGGTAGCATAAAAGCCGCCGAGGGATGAGCCTATGAATCTCAGCGGTTCGCCACGCTCGCGGGCCTCTTGGGTCAGGTCGGCGAGCAGCTTGGCGGCTTCATCGATATCAGATGGCAATTGCGGTTGCAGCAGTCGTACGCCCGGAAACTGGCTGGCGAGGAAGTTTGCCGTCAGCACGCCTTTTTCAGATTTGGGAGAGCTGTTGAATCCATGTATGTAGAGCAGCATAGGTCCTCACGCTGCGGCCTGAGCCCTCAGTAACCGCTGGAGTTATGGTCGGGGGCGAACAGGTTGCCTGGCACCCGGTAAACATGGGTATGAATGCTACCATCGTGCAAAAGCTCCAGCAAACGATAGCCGGGCTGCAGATGGTCCAGGGCAAAATAAGGGGATTTGGGCTTGAACTGAATACAGGTCGACGGGGTGGCCATCAGCGGCAGTGGCGCATTGTCTCGGGGGTAAAACTCATCCAGCGCCTGATGCACATGGCCCCAAAGCACACCTTTCACCTGAGGGTATTGCGAAACCCGCTCAAGAAATGCCGCACCATTATCCATGCAGTGCTGATCGAGCCAGGCACATTCAACCAAAATAGGGTTGTGATGCATCACCAGCAAAGTATGGCGCTCGGGCTCGGCCGCGATGGCTTCGTCAATCAGCGCAAACTGGACTTCGCCCATATGGCCGCCGGGCTTGCCGCGCACTGTGCTGTCCAGCATCAGGATTTGCCAGTTACCAATAAAGATACGCTGCTGACCAAATACTCTGGGACCCTGCATATGCAGGTGCATCACCCGCGGATCGTCGTGATTGCCGGGCAGATAATGACAAGGCAAGCCCAGAAAGCCGATGGCATCGACAAAGTTGCGGTAAGACTCGGGGGTATAGTCCTGACTGATATCGCCGGTGGCCAGCATCAGGTGGGCGGGGTAATGGGTCGCGTTGAGGGTATTGAGCACGGCCGAGAGACTCTGGGCGGTATTCACACCCAGAAGTTGCCCCTCATGGCTGGCAAACAGATGCGGGTCGGTGATCTGCACCAGGCGCGCAGTCTCCCCCTCTGTCAGTGAATATTCAACAGCCTCTTTCAGCACTATGTCGACCCAATTTTAAGACTGCACTGTCATCTGATTACGACAGCCAATCTTCAATAATTCTTCCAGGAATGCATTAACCTGGTACTTTTCATCACTTTGGTACATTCGCAAATTGGGGTAATCATACACTGCACTGAGGAGGGAAATCTGCTGACCAGTTAACACTTCTGCTAATTTAGCATCATGATAAATCCGAACCAATACCTTGGGGTCTGCGATAAGCGGAGTTTTTTCCAACGGGCGGGATATTTCGACCAATTGGGTGTAGCGGGTATTTTCCAGCAAGGTGATCTTCAGCAACCCATGTTTGCCCCGCACACTGACTGGCGCATCCAGGGCGAGCGCCTCCGGCAGCCAGCGCAGCAGCAAGGCATAATTGCGTCCACAAAGGGCAAGAAACCCATTGAGGTTGGGTTGATATCTGGGTTTCACACCGCTCAATCCCGGCTCCCGATAAACTTATGGTGATTCAATTCCAGCCACTGCAGCCCGATAACGGTCGAGCCATTGTCTATTTCACCTGATTCTACCATGGCATAGGCTTCGGTGCGGGGCAGCACCAATACCCGGATATCTTCATGCTCGTGGGCCAGACCATGCAGTCCTTCGGCCTTGCTGGCATCCACTTCGGCCAGAAAGGAGTAAAAGCGCTCGCTGCAGCCGCCCGGGCTGGACAGGTAGCTGCCGGTGGCAATAAGGCGTTTGGCTTCAAGCCCGGCCTCTTCCATCAGCTCACGGCGCGCCACCTCTTCGGCAGACTCCCCTTGCTCCATCATGCCGGCCACCAGCTCCAGCAGCCAGGGATGTTCACTGGTTTCCAGCGCAGGAAAACGGACCTGCTCGATAAGCACCACGCTGTCGGTCGCAGGATCGTACGGTAATACCACCACCGCATGGCCGCGCTCGAAGACCTCGCGGGTTATCTCTTCACTCCAGCCACCGGCAAACAGCTTGTGCCGAAAGCGATACTGCATCATGCGGAAAAAGCCCTGATACAGCGGGCGCGACTCCAGCACTTCTATGTCTTTTCGGCTAAACAGTCTGTTAAACATCCCTTGCTCCATCGGTACATCTTTCACTTATTATCAGGGCTTTTACACAAAGATTTAAATTAAAATCTGTTACACTTCGGGTTTGACTCAAAAATGGTTGATTTTTTAGTATTTCAACCATTAACTTTTAGCTGTTTCGGGAAGCGTCGGGAAGCGCGAACCGCCCGGATTAAGGGCATGTGATTTTAATCCAGTTAATAACCCCGCCCTCGGGGACATTGTCTCAATAAGGACAGCCAATGAAATTCAAGCTCAGCTCTCTGTGCGCCGCCGTGGTTCTGGCCGCCGGTGCATCAAATGTCCATGCCGATGATCTGCTGCAAATTTACCAGCAGGCACTGACCAGCGATCCGCTGGTACTGCAGGCTCAGGCTCAGCGCAACGCGCTTTACGCCCAGATTGAAGAAAACCGCGCTCCCCTGCTGCCAACCATCAGTGCCAACGTTGGCTATGACAAGGCCTGGAAAGACCCATCAGACGATTCTGATGGCTTCACCGGTGGCATCAAGTTGAATCAGGTGATCTACGATCACAGCGCCTGGGTAGGTCTGTCTCTGGCCGAAAAAGCCGCGGCTCAGGCCGATGCAGCTTATGCCTCTGCACTGCAGTCGTTGATCATCCGCGTGACTCAGGCCTACTTTGACGTACTCAAAGCCAAGGACAACTACGAGTTCCAGGGCGCCGAGAAGCGCGCTATCGAGCGTCAGCTGGAGCAAACCAAGCAGCGTTTTGCTGTGGGTCTGACCGCCATCACCGACGTACACGAAGCTCAGGCGCAGTATGACCTGGCCTCGGCCACTGAAATCCTGGCCGAGAACACCCTGTCCAACAGCTACGAAGCCCTGCGTGAAATCACCGGCATCGACCACAAGTCTATCAATGTGCTCGACACCAACCGTTTCAGCGCGGCCGCACCGGCGCCAGCCATGCCGTCCGAGTGGATCAAGATGGCCGAAACCAACAGCACCGACCTGATGAGTCAGCGCATTGGTAAAGACATCGCCGAAGAGACCATCAGCCTGTACAAAGCCGGTCACTATCCTTCGCTGAGCCTGAGTGCCGGTTACACCAAAGGCTTCGAGCAGACCCCAGGTCCAGACTTCGACAACAGCTCAATTGGTGTAAATCTGTCTATCCCAATCTTCGAAGGCTTCAAGGTCAGCTCCAAGGTTGAGCAGGCCCAGTACAGATACGTTGAAGCCAGCGAGAAGCTGGAGCAGAGCTATCGCCGCGTGGTGAAGGATGTTCGCAACAACTTCAACAACGTGGGTGCCTCTATCAGCTCCATCCGCGCTTACGAGCAGTCAGTGGTGTCTTCTGAGAGCGCCCTGAATGCCACTCAGGCCGGTTTTGAAGTAGGTACCCGTACCATCGTTGACGTGCTGAACCGTACCCGTGACCTGTACGATTCCAAGCGTAAGCTGTCCGATGCGCGCTACAGCTACATCAGCTCAGTGCTGGCCCTGAAACAGGCTGCCGGTACCCTGACTGAAGATGACATCATCGCCATCAACAATGGTCTGATGCTGTCTCAGTAAGGCTTTACTGAAGCATAAAAAAACCGCCCAATGGGCGGTTTTTTTATGTCTGACGAACGGCTGTTAGAACAGCAGTTCCACACCACCGAAGAAGCCCTTGAAGCTGCTGTCGGTAGAGATACCGTCGAAGTTGTTTACATCGAAGTTAAACTCGCGGTAGCCGGCGCGGATACGGGTATCCAGTGCCACACCGTCGAATTCCCAGCCAAGACCCACGCTGTAGTCGTACACCTGGCTCTCATCCAGACCGGCCATCAGATCGGCAAAGCCGTACAGGCCAACAATTGGCAGACCCACAACGGCGCTGGCATAACCCATGATGATGCCGCCATCGAAGTCCTTCTGCTGCGCTACCGCTGAGGCGTTGCTGACACGGAAGGAGCCATGCATCTGCTTGTAGGCACCGCCCACATCCAGCGACACAATGTCGTTGTCCAGCAGTTCATAGTAGAGCACGAAATCGGTGTTGCTCAGATCCATGGTGCTGTAAACATCACCGCTGAAGTCGATGGTACCGAAGCTGAAGTCGGCACCACTCTTGAAGCCATTTTCTTCGAGGCGGTTTTCACGGATCAGCAGGTTTGGCACCAGCGGAATGGGATGCTCAACCGCAATCCAGAGGCTGGTTTGGCCGGAGGTATCGTAATCAAAACCTTGCAGGTTGCCGGCGTTATCAGGCACGTTGCCTGCGGCGTCGGCCTGCCAGTAATCGGCACCGGCCTTGAAACCTAATACAGTGGCTGCGTTGGCTGAAGAAGCCGCCATGGCGGTGAGCAGCGCAGCTGCGAGAACGGATTTCTGCATAATTAACCCTGTGAAAGCAAGTTGGTTAAGTCAATGAGCGCCGCATTGGCGCGGGAAACGTAGTTGGCCATCACCAAGGAATGGTTGGCCACATAGCCAAAGCCGGTGCCATTAAGAACAAGCGGACTCCAAACCGTTTGCTGGGTCGATTCCAGCTCGCGGATGATCTGCTTTAAGCTGACTTCGGCATTTTTCTTCTTGAGCACATCGGCAAAATCGACCTCAACGGCCTTCATAAAGTTGAGCAGAGCCCAACAGGAGCCGCGGCTCTCGTAGAAGACGTCGTCAATCTCCCACCAGCTGGTTTTCACCTGATGGTTGGCAAGATTGGGGGTGGACTGACGGGCAGAAGTATCGCCGGCCAGATCGGTATTCAGACGCTCCTGTCCCACACTGGCAGACAAACGCTGCGACATGCTGCCAAGGCGCTTTTGCACCTCTTTGAGCCACTCATTCAGGTTGTCGGCGCGGGCGTAAAACTGGGCATCACGGTTGGTGCTGTCGGAGATGCGGGCGCGGTAGAGTTTCAGCAGCTTGATGGCATCGCTGTACTCGCTCTCGGCGCTGGGCACCAGCCAGGAGGTGTGGTCAATATTGAGCTTGGAGTGAGCCTCCAGCAAGTCGTTGTCGGCAGTAGACTGCGACTGAGAGCGACTGAACTCTTTACGCATAATAAGCGCCAGATCCCGGGCCTGCTCCAGGGCGCCGAATTCAAACGCCGGCATATTGTCCATAAAGATGGACGGTGGTGTGGTGTCGTTCGACAACCAGCCGCCCGGCTTATTCAGTAAGGTATCCAGGGTGTTGATAAGCGAAGACGTTGTGGCGTAACCCACCACCATCTGGCCATCTTCGGCGTTCAGCACCTCGGGCTCAAGCACATCCGGCTCGACGCTCCACCATACGCTCACCCCGTACATAACCACGGCAACCACCGCAGCTACACCTGCGACCTTTTTCCATGTCACTTGCATCTGTGTTTACTCCTTTAATGATGGTGGTGATGATGCTCATCAGCAGCGGCAGCCGCTTTGCTCACCGGCAGTGAAATCTCCACGGTTTCACCGGACTTGAAGGTCAGCTCAAGGGCGACAGTCTCGCCTTCGGCAAGTGGCGCCTTAAGACCAAGCAACATCACATGGTCGCCCTGCTCACCAAGCGCCAGAGTGCCGTGGGCATCAACGGGGAAGCCGGTGACCTGACGCATCTTGACCACATCGTTTTCCGTTACCAGGGTGTGCAGCTGAGCTTCACGGGCGACCGGGGTGCTCACCGCCACCAGCTCGTTGGCCTCACCATGGTTAATCAGGGTGAAATACGCAGCTGTGTTGGGCGAAGCGGGGGGCATTGCGCGCACAAATCCATCTTTCACTATAATCTCAGCCATGGCTGGTGCGGATAAAAGTCCCACAAGGGCGAGATTAAACAGATGTTTGAATATTGGTTTCAATGTCATACACTCCATGTCATGCCAAGTGATCAGAGGAAATCCCATGAGTAAGATACTCGTCAAGGACGTAGAGGGCGTTCGCCACCTCAGCTTTAACCGCCCGGATAAGCGCAATGCGCTCGACCTCGATATGTACCGGCAGCTCACAGAATACCTTATGCAAGGTGAGAGCGACAATGAGATTCGTGCCTTCCTGTTGAGCGGCGAAGCCAATTGCTTCACCGCTGGCAACGATGTTGCAGACTTTTTGCAAAATAGCGACTTAGGGCCAAATCACCCCGCCGTACGCTTTCTGTTTTGCTTACTTGAACTGAAAAAACCCATGGTGGCAGCCGTAAGTGGCAGCGCCGTGGGCATAGGCACCACACTGCTGCTTCATTGCGATCTGGTGTATGCCGACAACAGCGCCAGGTTTCAATTACCATTCGTCAATCTGGCGCTGGTTCCCGAGGCCGGCGCCAGCATGTTGTTGCCGGAACTGGTGGGATACCAAAAGGCGGCAGAACTCTTGCTGCTTGGCGATCCCTTCGATGCCGTGACCGCCTGCGAGCTTAAACTGATTAACGGCCTGGTTCCCACTGAGACCCTGCTGCAAACCGCCATGGACAAGGCCAAACGACTCGCAGCTCAGCCGCCCCAGGCGCTGCAACAAACCCGGCAACTGATGCGTCCCCATAAACACAGGGTGCAACATCAAATGCATCTGGAACTGGAAGCCTTTGGTGAACGGCTGAAAAGCGATGAAGCCAAGGCCAGATTTCAGGCATTTCTTGGCAAGGCATAACACAAGTGCTCCAACCCCTGGCTGAAAACTCCCCCCACAGGAGCGTTCAGCAAGGGGCTGGCTAAATCATCAAAACACCTGCCACCCTCATGCTTCCCACTTCTCCATCAGCAATGCCAGCGCAAAGTAAACCAGCAGCGTCATCGCAGGATTCAGCAAGGTAGATACCATCCAGGCCACCCGGGTCCACATGCAAGACCAGCCAAACTTGTCTGCCATGGCCGCGGCCACGCCACATACCAGGCGGCGGGGATTGTTAAGGCGCATTTCAATACTGCTCATACTGTTCGTTCCTCAAGGGCGTTGCTTCAGAACCTGTGCCAGCGCATCAGGCAAGTGAATCCGGCAAAGACCACAAAGCTTGCTACCGGTAATAGCAGCACCAGTGCCGTTTTCAACGAAAGTCCCACTGTCAGCCACATGGATTACTCCTTGGAGGCGACCAGAGCCTCGGCTTTGGCAGGCACAGTGGCAACCACTTTCTCTTCTGTGATGGCCGCCCAGCTCTTGGTCAGTTCGGTCTTCAGTTCCAGCTGCAGATCCAGGGCAGCGTTTTGCAACATTTCCTTGGTCTGGCTCACCATGTTTTGCTCGACAGTGCGCAAAAGCTCGGTTGTCAGTGCTTCGTTTGCCTGAGCGCTGGCCATGCCCAATGAAGAAGTCAGTGCCAGTGCCGCCAAAGTAGATTTCAAAGTTTGCTTAAACATGGTGTTCACTCCGTTTGTTAACCAATGTCACAGAGGGAGTTACAATTGCCGTGCCAATTTTGAAAAATAAAAGCAAGCTACTGTTTTACAAAAAATAAAACAGCATTTAGCACAAAAGGAGAACGGAGGAGAGATGGTTGGCAGGCGAAATTAACCAAGCTTGTGGTAAATTTCGCCAATTTGAAAAACTTGCGGAATTAAAGGCCGTTGTCTTCCATTGCTTTCAGTGCATTTTCAATCACTTCGATACCGGCGCCCGGCTTGTGAGCGTTCTCACTCAAGTGACGGCGCCAGGCGCGTGAGCCTGGAATGCCCTGATATAAACCTATGATATGTCGGCTGATATGGTTGAGTCTGCCACCTTGCTCAAGGTGTTTCCCGATATAAGGAAGTAATTTCCCGATAACCTCTTCCCGGCTTTGGACCGGCGAGGTCTTCCCGCAGAGGGCACTGTCGACTTCAGCCAGAATAAATGGGTTTTGATAGGCTTCGCGTCCAACCATCACGCCATCGAGCCGCTCAAGATGGGTTTTGGCCGCATCAATCGAGGTCACGCCACCATTAATGCTGATGGAAAGCTGTGGGTAGTCCTGCTTGAGCTGATACACGCGGTCGTAGTCCAGCGGCGGAATTTCGCGGTTCTCTTTCGGGCTCAATCCCTGCAGCCAGGCTTTACGGGCATGGATGATAAAGGTATCGCAGCCAGCTGCGGCAACTGTGTCGATAAAGTCGGTGAGAAATTCGTAAGAGTCCTGCTCATCTATGCCAATACGGGTCTTGACCGTTACTGGAATCGACACCTGCTGGCGCATCGCTTCGACGCACTCGGCAACCAATTTGGGCTCGGCCATCAGGCAGGCGCCGAAACGGCCATTCTGTACCCGATCCGAGGGGCAACCGACGTTCAGGTTTACCTCATCATAGCCGCGTGCTTCGGCGAGCCTGGCACAGGCCGCCAAATCGGCAGGGTTGGAGCCACCCAGTTGCAGTGCCAACGGATGCTCTTCCTGGTTGTACTCAAGATAGTCGCCCTTGCCGTGCAGAATCGCCCCGGTGGTGACCATTTCGGTGTACAGCAGCGCCTCGTTGGACATCAGACGGGCAAAATAGCGGTAGTGCCTGTCGGTCCAGTCGAGCATAGGCGCAACGGAGAAGGTGCGATTAATTGGCGATGGCATACAAGGCCCATCCTGTCAGCGGCAATAAAGGGCGGATATTTTACACGCCGGCGCGACAAAACGACACCCAAAATCCCGACCGCGATCCCGGCAAAACTTACCCGCCACTATAAAATTCATCTACCCTTATGAATATGCGGGCGACATCACGGGATGCCCTCGCGATAAATATCAATCGAGGTGCGCCTGGAATGAATGTCGAATTTATCAATCCGTTTTTACAGTCTTTGCTGAATGTGGTCTCGACCATGGCCTCGATGCAGCTGACGCCGGGTAAGGCCCGACTGAAAACCGACAATCTGGCCAAGGGTGATGTTTCCGGGCTGATAGGCATGGTGGGGCCGCAGACCAAGGGCTCGATGTCGATAACCTTCGAAGAAAGCCTGGCGCTGCAAATCATGCAAAATATGCTGGGGGAAAACCCCGGCAAAATTAACGATGAAGTCACCGACATGGTCGGGGAAATCACCAACATGGTTACCGGCGGCGCCAAAAACCTGTTGGGCGAAAAGGGGTACGAATTTGAAATGGCGACCCCGGTTGTCGTGGCGGGCACGGGTCATCGTATTTCTCACAAGGCCGACGGCACCAAAATCATCATGCCGTTCACCAGTCCCTACGGCACGGCCTATATCGAAATCTGTTTTGAAAACTGACATTTAAAAACGACACAAAAAAGGCGCCCAACTGTGAGCGCCTTTTTCAGACCAGGTGTTTATCAATGCCCGGCGGTTAATCCAGGCAAACAGCCACCCGCGGGGTCAGCTTGGTCACCAGCTCATAGGCGATAGTACCAATCTGCTCTGCCACTTCCTCTACCGGCAAATCCGGCCCCCACAACATGGCGGCATCACCGACCTTATCATTGGCATCGGGCCCCAAATCCACCGTCAGCATGTCCATGGAGACCCGTCCCACTATCGGCACCCTTCGGCCATTGATAAGTACCGGCGTGCCTTCGGGGGCATTACGGGGGTAACCGTCGCCATAACCTATGGCAACCACACCAAGGCGGGTATCGCGGCTGGATGTCCAGTAAGCGCCATAACCAACACTCTCACCGGCCTTATGCTCACGCACGGCAATCAGCTGAGACATCAGCGCCATAGCTGGCTGCAAACCGTGATTGGCGCCCAAATCCCCTGCGACTGGCGATACGCCATACAAAGCAATCCCCGGTCTGATCCAATCGGCCTGGCTGTCGGGCCAGTAAAGCACTCCGGCGGAGTTGGCCAGGGTTTTATCGCCGGGCAGGCCTTCGGTAACTTGCTGAAAACGCGTCATCTGCGCCGCTGTCACCTGGTTGTCTGGCTCGTCGGCGCAGCTGAAATGGGTCATCAGATGCACCGGCTTGGCCACGTTGGCGTTGGCCTGTAAACGCTGGTACACCTGCTCAAAATCTTCCGGATGAAACCCGAGACGGTGCATGCCGGAGTCTACTTTCAGCCACACTGTAACCGGTGTTTCCAGGCTCACCGACTCCAGCATCGCAAGCTGTGATTCATGGTGCACCACGGTGTCGATATCGTGCTCCACCAGCAATGGCAAGTCTTCGGTGCGGAAAAAGCCTTCCAGCAACAGCAGCCTGGCATTGACGCCACCGGCGCGTACTTCCAATGCTTCTTCGAGGCGTGCCAGACCAAAACCATCGGCATCATTAACGACCTCGGCAACATTGAGCAGGCCATGACCATAACCGTTGGCCTTTACCACTGCCATAACCTTACTGCCGGGGGCAATTTCCCGAAGCCGGGCAAGGTTGGCTTTCAGCGCGCGACTACTGATTTCTGCGCGGGGAAAGGGTTTCAAAATAACTGCCTTGTGAGAGCCATAACGGAGTTAGTCCTCTTCAAACTGAGGACCGGCATAATTGTCGAAGCGGGAGAATTGGCCCTGGAAGGTCAAACGTACCCGGCCGATGGGGCCGTTACGCTGCTTACCGATAATGATTTCGGCCGTTCCCTTATCGGCGGAATCGTTATTGTATACCTCGTCACGGTAGATAAACATGATGAGGTCCGCATCCTGCTCGATAGAACCGGATTCACGCAGATCCGAGTTCACCGGGCGCTTGTCGGCTCTTTGTTCCAGCGAGCGGTTAAGCTGCGACAGGGCAATCACCGGGATCTCCAGCTCTTTGGCCAGCGCCTTGAGCGAGCGGGAGATTTCGGCGATTTCCAGGGTACGGTTATCAGAGAGTGCCGGCACCTGCATCAGCTGCAGGTAGTCGACCATGATCATCGACAGACCGCCCCACTCACGGGCAACCCGGCGGGCACGGCTGCGCACTTCGGTCGGAGTCAGACCCGAGCTGTCGTCGATATACATCTTGCCCTGCTCGAGCATCAGCCCCATGGTGGAAGACACCCGCGCCCAATCCTCATCGTCCAGCTGGCCGGTACGCACCTTGGTTTGGTCCACGCGTCCGAGGGACGCGAGCATACGCATCATGATCTGTTCCGAGGGCATCTCGAGACTGAAAATCAGCACAGGTTTGTCTTCGTTCATGGCGGCGTATTCGCACAGGTTCATGGCGAAGGTGGTTTTACCCATGGACGGACGAGCCGCCACAATCACCAGGTCGCCGCTCTGGAAGCCTGCGGTCATACGGTCGAGATCCGAAAAGCCGCTGGACACCCCGGTCACACCATTGTGAGGGTTGTTATACAGCTCTTCGATTTTATCGACGGTTTTCTCAAGGATGGATTTGATGTCCTCGGGACCTTCGTTGGCATTGGCCCGCTGCTCGGCAATCTTAAATACCTTGGTTTCGGCCAAATCCAGCAAGGCGCTGGAGTCTCTACCTTCCGGGTTATAACCGGCATCGGCAATTTCGTGGGCAACCCGGATCATCTCCCGCACCACCGCACGCTCACGCACGATTTCGGCATAGGAGTGAATGTTACCGGCGCTGGGGGTGTTCTTGGCAATTTCGCCCAGATATGCAAAGCCACCTGCGTCTTCCAGCTCGTTATTCAGTTCGAGCTGCTCGGACACGGTAATCAAATCGAGCGGCTGGCCCTGCTCCACCAATCTTTGCATGGCAGAGAAAATCAGTCGGTGAGAGCGGGAATAAAAGTCGTCACGCACCACGGCCTCGGCCACCTTATCCCAGGCCTCGGCATCCAACATCAGGCCACCGAGCACCGACTGTTCGGCCTCAATGGAGTGTGGCGGCATCTTTAGCGCATCAAGCTGAGCGTCTCTGGGTTTCCCCTTGGGCTTAAACGCGGCTTCCTGTGACATTCAGTCTCCCAATATCCAACGGATTTGCAAAATATGGTATAAATCTTCGCGACTTTGGTGATACCAAAGCCCATCCCATCCACGATGGACTCACGAAAAATAATTAAGGAATCAACATGCGCAACCTAGTGGCAGCGGCGCTGGTGCTCTCATCGGCCCTGGCAGTCGCCGACGAAGGCCAGTGGCAACCTTATCAGATGCCTTCCATCGCAGACAAACTCAAGGCCCGTGGAATCGATATCCCCGCAGAACAACTCGCCGACCTGACTCGCCATCCTATGAATGCCGTGGTGGGGCTGGGGTATTGTACCGCCAGTTTCGTATCCCCCCAAGGGCTGGTAGTGACAAATCATCACTGTGCTTACCGGGCGATTCAATATAACAGCAGCAAGGATAAAAACTACCTGGCCGAAGGCTTCCTCGCGACCAGCAAAGATAAGGAACCTTCAGCTGGCCCCAACGAACGCCTGTACGTGACCGAAGCGGTTACCGACGTGACCAAAGCCGTGACCGATGCCCTGCCAGATGAGCCGTTGGCTCGGGTAGAAGCCATTGAAAATCGTCAAAAAGCACTGATTAAAGAATGTGAGAGCGACGATAACTATCGCTGCTCGGTACGCAGCTTCCACAATGGCCTGGAATACTATCTCATCAAACAACTGATGATCCGCGATGTGCGCCTGGTGTACGCACCCCCCGAAAGCGTGGGCAGCTACGGCGGTGATATCGACAATTACGAGTATCCACGTCACAGCGGCGACTTTACCTTCCTGCGTGCCTACGTAGGCAAAGACGGCAAGCCCGCGCCTTACAGCAACGACAACGTGCCCTATCAGCCAAAGAGCTTCCTGAAAGTAAATGGCTCCGGCGTAAAAGCCGGTGACGGCGTATTTGTGGCAGGTTACCCCGGCTCAACCAGCCGCTACCGCCTGACCACAGAGCTTGAGTTTGCCAGCAGCTGGCTTTACCCAACCCAGGCCAAACGCTTCCAGGCCCGCATCGATACCATTGAAGCCATGGGCGCCGCCGAGCCAGAACTTGCCATTAAGTACGCAGGCACAGTGGCAGGTATGGCCAACCGCATGAAAAAGCTCAATGGTCTGCTCGATGGCTTCAAAGCCACCGACATCGCTGCCATCAAGCAGCAGCGCGAAGATGCCTTTATGGCCTGGTTTGCCAGCCACGGCGATGCCAAACAGATGGCAGAGCTTAAAGCCCTGATTAAAGAAGGCCAGGATCAGTATCAGACCAACTATTACTTCAACAACGCCCAGTCGAGCGATCTGCTTGGCGCCGCCAATCGCCTGTATCGTCTCGCCAATGAAAAGCAAAAGCCGGATGCCGAGCGTGAGCAGGGTTATCAGGAGCGCGACATCAAGATGTTCGCCGACCGCCTGAAGCGCATCGACTCCAGCTTCGATGTGAAAGTAGACAAGGTGCTGTGGCAGGCTGATATCGAAGAGTATCTGGCTCAGTCTCACCGGGTTGAAGCGCTGGATAAGATGCTGAATAAAGGTGACGACAAGCCCTTGTCTGAACGACTGGATGCGCTTTACAGCGCCACCGGCCTGACCGACCAGGCCAGCCGTCTCGCCTGGATGGACAAGACACCAGCCGAGTTCCAGGCAACTGACGATCCTTTCATCCAGCTTGCCGTTGCGCTGTACGACACCCGCATGGCACAGGAAAAGGCCGAAAAGACCCTGGATGGTAAGCTCAGTATTGCCCGTCCGGCGATGATGGAAGCTGTGATAGCCTACTACAAGGATAAAGGCTGGCCGGTATACCCTGACGCCAACGGCACTTTGCGCATCACTTACGGCATGGTGGATGGTTATCAGTCCCGTGACGCCCTCTATAAGCAGCCTTTCACCCGTCTCGAAGGCATAGTGGCCAAGCACACTGGGGTTGAACCTTTCAACGCGCCGCAAAAAGTGCTGGATGCGATTAAGGCCGGTGACATGGGCAAGCACAAAGTCGATGACCTCTACCCGGATGCAAGAAGCTTTATGTGCCGTCTGTTCTCCTGCCAGGATAAACCCGAAGCCTTTGGCTCGGTACCGGTGAACTTCCTTTCCAGCGTAGACACCACCGGCGGCAACTCAGGCTCCCCCGTGTTCAACGGCCGCGGCGAACTGGTTGGACTCAACTTCGACTCCACCTACGAAGCTATTACCAAAGACTGGTTTTTTAACCCGGAAATCACCCGCGCTGTACACGTAGATATACGTTACATCCTGTGGATGATGGACAAAGTCGATAATGCCCACAACCTGTTGGATGAGATGGATGTTGTAACCAACTGAAATCTATAAACTCTTGCAAAAGGCCACCCTCGGGTGGCCTTTTTATTTACAGCAGCGCCTCTAAACTACTAGCCTCCAGAAACAATTTGAAATCAATAGCACAATTATGTAACACTTTGACAGCGCTTATAACACAAAACAAACATAAGCGATAACAGCATAACAAGACCTACATTTTATTTGTTCAAGGAAGCTACGCCATGACAAGAAGAACTTTTCAGCGCTCACTGATTGCCGCATCAGTGTCTGCGCTGTTTGCGATCTCTGCTCCAGCGCTTGCTGCAAACAACACTTCCGGCTCTATGAAAGGCCAGATTGTTGACTCAGCCAGTAATAGTGCGCTTGCTGGTGCCACTGTCACAATCACCAACAAAGCAAACGGTGCATCGACCACGGTTACCGTAAGCCAAAATGGTACATTCCGTGTGCCATCGCTCGCGATTGGTGACTACAAAATCACAATCACCAAAGATGGATACCAAACTCAAGTTATCGAAAATGCGAAAGTATCAATCGGTAATGAAGTTTCTATTGAAGTACCCATGGTAAGCGGTGATGTAGAACGCATCTCAGTAACCGGCGCGCGAGTTGCCATGGTTGACACTGCAACTCCAGAGATTGCACTGACTATCTCTGCTGATGAAGTTGCACGCCTGCCCATCTCTCAAGATGTGGTCTCGGTTGCACTGCTGGCTCCAGGCACAACCAAGGGTGACTCAGCTTTCGGTAATCTCGCTTCGTTCGGCGGCGCATCTGTTGCTGAAAACACTTTCATCATTAACGGTGTGAACGTAACAGGTTTCCGTAAAGGTACTTCAATTGCCGATATCCCTTTTAGTGCTTATCAGGAGTTCCAAGTTAAGACTGGCGGTTATTCTGCTCAGTTCGGCCGTTCTACCGGTGGTGTAGTTAACGCGGTAACCAAGCGCGGTAACAATGGCTGGGAGTTTGGTGTTGCCGCTCGCTGGGAGCCGGATGCGCTTCGTGAACAGCGTCCTTCTGTTGTCTATCCTGTTGGCGATAGCTCAGGCAGTATCCAACCGTTTGACATGTTCTGGGATAACAGCATGGATGAAACGGACGACTTTGAAGCAGAGCTCTCTGTTTCAGGCGATATCATCGAAGATACGCTCTTCGTGTACGGTCTGATCCAGCCGCAAAAGTATAAAACCCGTAACGCAGCAGCAAGTGGTTCCGAGTACACTGTCAGTGAAAACGATGATCCTCTGTGGCTCGCCAGAATTGACTGGCAAATCAGTGAAGACCACTCCTTGATGATTTGGGGCTTCTCAGACAGCGAAGATTATGTTGATACCACTTTTGACCGTGAAACTAATGAAGTAAGCCGTGTGTCTGTACTCAGTACAGGTGGTACAACTTGGTCAGCGCAGTACAAAGGACGATTCACCGATTGGCTCTCCATGGACGCACTCTACGGTGAAGTCGAATTTAACGGCACTCGCCAAGCGCCTGAAGACGAAACCTGTCCAGCTATTTACGATAGTCGAAATGGTGGCCTGGTGGCTATGGGTTGCTGGCAAAACTTCACAGCTTCCGCCGAAGAAGATAAGCGCGAACAAACCAACGTTAACTTCAACTTGGATCTGTTCGATGATCACGCTATCCGTTTCGGTGTTGATTATGAGAACAACACCTCTCTGGAAAATAGTTTCTACTCCGGTCACGTTTACTATCGCTACTACAAGGGCTCAGCTGGCCGCATCCTCGATAACGGCTACGTGTTACAGGAAGATACAGAGTTTGCACGTACTCGCGTGTATGAGAATGGTGGTGAATTTACCAGTAAGTCGCTGGCCTGGTATTTGGAAGATACCTGGAACATTCTACCTAATCTGACAGCACGTATCGGTTTGCGTTCAGAGTCTTTTGAAAACCTCAACGCAAACGGTGATGCATTCATCAAGATTGACAACCAGCTCGCACCTCGCTTGGGGCTTTCATGGGATCCATTCGATGATGGTGAATCGAAACTGTTCGTAAACTGGGGTCGTTATCACATTCCGGTGGCTTCTAACACCAACGTCCGTATGGCGGGTGCAGAACTCTATTATGAAGAGTTCAACGTACTCGGTGGTGTAGCCGCCGATGGCACTCCAACTATTGGTGCAGCCCTTGGCGATCGCAACGTGTTCGGTAACGGTGAAGCTGCAGATCCTGCGGAAATCTTGGATACATCAATTAAACCAATGTACCAAGATGAATTTATTCTCGGCTACGAGATGAATCTGGATGAAGATTGGACAACCGGTATCAAGTTCACACACCGTGACCTCAAGAGTGTGATCGATGACATCACCATTGACAAAGGTATCGTAGCAAATGGTTGGGAGTATGATCCAAGCCATGGTGGGTACTATGTGTTGACTAACCCCAACACAGATGTGACTGTGTATTACGATACCGATGGCGACGGAACTCTTGAGCAAGTTACCATTGGTGCCGATCTGATGGGTTACCCTGATCCGGAGCGAATCTACAACTCCATTGAGCTGACTCTGACACGTCGCTGGAACGAAGACTGGACCATGAATGCGTCATATACCTGGGCGCAAAGCTATGGTAATGCGGAAGGTTACGTAAAATCAGATAACGGTCAAGATGATGCTGGCCTAACTACTGACTGGGACTTCCCATATCTGATGGATGGTGCCAACGGTTATCTGCCAAACGATCGCCGCCATACTCTGAAACTTTATGGTGCTTATAAAGTAACTGATGACCTGAGTGTCGGTGCTAATATGATTGCTCAATCGGGTCGTCCAAAGAATGCTTTTGGCGATCACCTCCCAGATAGCTACCCAGATCCATACGAATACGGTGATACTTACTACCCATTTGGTGAAAAGTGTGCCCGCGGTTGTATGGGGCGTGAAGACTGGCGTTTTACTGTTGACTTAAGTGCAACGTATAACCTGAGCTTTATTGAAGCTGTTCAAGCCGATATCCGACTGGATGTATTTAACGTATTCAACTCTCAAAATGTCATTAAGACTAACGAGTTTTTGGACATTGGTGGCGAATACAATCCTGGATATGGCTTGCCTGAAGAGTTTGAACAACCACGTTATGTACGTTTGAGTGCAAACGTCAAATTCTAACTTAAATAGCTAATCTGCATTAAAAACACCGCCTCTGGGCGGTGTTTTTTTATGTATGACCTAGGCTCCAAACAACATGCATAGCGATAGCTATATCGCCATCTGACTTAAGGTTAATACGCCCATACGTCATAGAGCAGCAGAATTATAGATGCCTCTGCTTGGCAGAGGTAAAGCGTCAGCCATAAAAAAACACCGCCATTCGGCGGTGTTTTCTTTGAAGCTTAAAAGCGATTATTCAGCAACAACAGTTACTTTAACAACGGCTTTAACTTCGGTGTGCAGCTGTACTTCAACTTCGAAGTCGCCAGTAGTGCGCAGGGCACCGTGTGGCAGACGAACTTCGGCTTTGGCCAGTTCAACGCCAGCGGCGGTAACGGCGTCAGCGATGTCGCGAGTACCTACAGAACCGAACAGCTTGCCTTCGTCACCAGCTTTAGAAGCGATAACTACAGCTTCCAGAGCAGCAACTTGCTCAGCGCGAGCAGTGGCAGCAGCCAGGTCGGCAGCCAGTTTGGCTTCCAGATCAGCACGACGGGCTTCGAAAACTTTTACGTTTTCGGCGTTGGCTACAACAGCCTTGCCCTGTGGCAGCAGGAAGTTACGAGCGTAACCAGCCTTTACAGACACCTGGTCACCCAGGTTGCCCAGGTTTGCGATTTTATCAAGCAGAATAACGTTCATTATCAAATCCTCTCTATACGATTAGGCTTCAATGCTGGGATTACTGATGCAGATCAGTGTATGGCAGCAGAGAAAGATAACGAGCGCGCTTGATGGCGCGAGCCAGTTGGCGCTGATACTTAGCGCTGGTACCGGTGATACGGCTTGGAACGATTTTGCCGCTCTCAGTGATGTAGTTCTTCAGAGTAGCAATATCTTTGTAATCGATCTCTGCAACACCTTCAGCGGTGAAACGGCAGAACTTGCGACGACGGAAATAACGTGCCATGTGACAGTCTCCTAAGATTTCAATTCGACATTTTCGGCATGAATGACCAAGCGACTTTGTCCATTTCGACTCTGTTGAGTCGAGAGGAAACCTTGCACCTGGATTTCCATGCCTGCCTGTAACGTGTCCGAAATGCACTCAAAGTGCTGACCGCTCATGATTACCTGTATCTGGCAATAGACGTTTCGGGGCATTTCTGCTTCAAAACGTTGACTCCGGTGTTCCAGTTGCAGCACACAATGTGGGATGCCTGCTGGGCTTTTAAAGCGCCTGACTCTTAATACAGAGCCAGTCAACACCAAAGTGTTGGCGGTCACGTTCGACAATTACTCGGCGGATTCTTCAGCGTTTTCTTCGGTCTCTTCAACCTCAGCAGTGCGCTCGCTGGCGGCGGCACGACGAGCGTCACGCTCATCTTTAGCTTTGGCCATTGGAGACGCTTCGGTGATGGCACCCTTGGTGCGCATAACCATGCTACGCAGAACGGCGTCGTTGAAACGGAAAGCTGTCTCCAGCTCTTCAACAGACTCAGCAGTGGCTTCAACGTTCAGCAGAACGTAGTGAGCTTTGTGCAGATCCTGGATTGGGTAAGCCAGTTGACGACGGCCCCAGTCTTCCAAGCGGTGGATCTTACCGTTAGCTTCGGTGATAACACCGGTGTAACGCTCGATCATACCTGGTACCTGTTCACTCTGATCAGGGTGAACCATAAATACGATTTCGTAATGACGCATTTATTGCTCCTTACGGGTTTGTAGCCTCATTATTGGCTCAGCCGGACCAAGTTAGAGGCAAGGAACGATTCAAAAGGGCTGATAAGGCGCGAAATAGTACATAATGGCGGCGAAAAACTCAAGCAATAACTTTGTTCCAGTGCCCATCAAAGGTATGATGAGCCCTCGATTTTTTGCCCGGTTACCCGGGCCTGTGCGCAATCCATAAAAACCGGAAAACAACGGGCAATAAAAATGATCAATACACGCTTGCTTTCCTTAGGAATTTTACTGTTTACCGCCAAGGCTCAGGCGCTGGTGCCGCCCCAATATCAGGAACCCGCCACCGGCCTGACCGCCGAAGTTGAGGCCGGACTGCAGCTCAACACAGGTAACACCGAATCCAGCAGTTTCAATGGCCGCACCAAGCTGGTGTACGACACCCAAAAAGCGCGTCAGGAAGCCTTGCTGAAAGCCTACTTCGCTTCAGACTCTGAAAAAACCACCGCCGAGAAGTACGACGCCCAGTTTCAGTCGAACTTTAAAGTCGATTCCGGCTACTTTTATGGCCGAGGCGAAGGTACCTGGGACGAGTTTGGCTCCTACACCCGACTGTACACAGGTTCAGTGGGTTATGGTTTTGATGTCATCAGCAGCTACAGCACCAAGCTCAAACTCGAAATCGGTCCCGGTTATCAATACAGCCTGCCAAAGGCGACCGACTCAGAGCCGGACCCATCAGCCAATACCGATGTGATTTTGCGTACCGCCGCCAAGTTCGAGCAGCGCATCCACGAGTACAGCAGCTTCACCGCCGACCTTACCGCCGAAGCGGGCCAAAATAACAGTGCCGTGACTCTGGATATGGGCTACAAGAATATCCTGTTTCAGGATCTGGCCTTTAAGGTGGGGATGAACATCAAGTACACCGAAGTGGTACCGGATGGCACAGAGCAGGTCGATACAGTCACTACCTTTAACCTGCTTTATACCTTCCAGTAAGTGGCTTAGTGATAAATGTAGCCAATAAAAAAGGATTGCCGCGGCAATCCTTTTTTATTGATGCATACCTTTCTGCGCCAGGGTTAACCCAAACGCTGACGCACGGCCTCAAACAAGCAGATACCGGTTGCCACCGACACGTTCAGGCTAGATACGCTGCCCGCCATCGGAATGGAGATCAGGGTGTCGCAGCCTTCACGGCTAAGGCGTCTTAGCCCCTTTCCTTCGGCGCCCATGGCAATCGCCAATGGCCCCTTAAGGTTGGCCTCATACAGGGTCGAGTCGGACTCACCGGCGGTACCGGCAATCCATACGCCGCGCTCCTGAATGCGCTTCATGGTACGCGCAAGGTTGGTCACCTGAAACAGAGGCACGGTTTCAGCCGCGCCGCAGGCCACTTTACTCACTGTTGGCGTTAAACCGGCGGAGTTATCCTTGGGCACTATCACTCCATGCACGCCAGCCGCATCAGCATTACGCAGACACGCGCCGAGGTTGTGAGGGTCTGTCACGCCATCGAGAATGAGCAGAAACGGGGTTTCTGTGTTATCCAGCAGCGACTCCAGATCGTTTTCAGTCAGCACCTTGGCCGGACGCACCCTAATGATGATGCCCTGATGCTGAGTGCTCTCGGCTTTATCATCCAGCGTCTTGCGGGAAGCCTGCTGCGGTTTTACCCCCCAGCTTTGGGCTATTTCCAGCAGCGGCAGCACCCGCTCGTCCTGGCGACCAGTCATCAGCCACAGCTCCAGCACCCGTTCAGGGGCATGTTTCAGCACAGACTCGACCGCGTGGATACCGAACACCAATTCCTGTTTTTTCATTTATTTCTTTCTCTTGACTCGCTTGGCGGCCTTGGGTTTACGCTCGGTCGCCTTTTTGGATTTGTTACCGTCTCTAGCCTTGGCATCGCGTTTCTTGCCATCAGTACCGCCGAGTTTGCCGCCAGCCAATTGGCTGCGCACGCTGCCACCTTTGCCCGGCTTGTCTTTGCCACTGCTGCCACCTTCGAGATTGGCGCGGTCACGGGCTGTCATCGGCTTCTTGCCCGGTTTTTTACGACCAGGACGCTCGCCTTCCATCTGCAAATCAATTTGTCTGTCATCCAGATTGACCGCCGCCACTTTCACGGCAACCGGATCGCCAATCTGGTAGATTTGCCCGGAGTTTTCGCCAATCAGGCGCTGACGCTGGGGATCGTACTGGAAATAGTCACTGCCGAGGCTGGAGATATGCACCAGACCATCGATAAACAGCTCATCCAGACGCACAAACAAACCAAAGCTGGTGACAGAGGCAATCACACCGCTGAAACTGTCACCCACATGGTCCTGCATAAACTCGCACTTAAGCCAGTCGGATACATCACGGGTCGCCTCATCGGCGCGGCGCTCGGTATTGGAGCACTCTTCACCAAGGAGATCCAGCTCTTCAATCTGATAGTGATAGCCACCGTCGGCGGTCCACTTCTCACTGGCTTCGCCCTGCTCTTTGGCAAGCAGGTAACGAATAACCCGGTGCAATACCAGATCGGGATAACGACGAATGGGCGAGGTGAAGTGGCTGTAAGCTTCAAGCGCCAAACCAAAGTGGCCTTCGTTATCCGGGGTGTATATAGCCTGACGCATGGAGCGCAGCAACATCACCTGAATAAGCTCGGCATCGGGGCGCCCCTCCACCTTGGCCATCAGCGCCTGATAGTCCGCTGGCTCAGGCTCGAGGCCGCCACCCATGGTAAGGCCTCGCTCGGCAAGGAAGTCCCTGAACTGGGTCAGCTTCTGCTCGGACGGCTTTTCGTGCACCCGGTACAGCACTTCACCCTTGTTTTTAATCACAAACTTGGCCGCGGCCACGTTGGCGAGGATCATGCATTCTTCAATGATCTTGTGGGCCTGATTACGGCCACGGGGCACAATGCGGTCAATCTTGCGCTGCTCATTAAAGATAAACTGGGTTTCCAGGGTCTCAAAGGCGATGGCGCCGCGCTCAGCGCGCTGCTCATCCAGGCACAGATACAGCTCTTGCAGCACCTTAAGGTGCGGGAACAAGGCCTTGTGCTCGTCTTTCACCTCGCCGCCTTCCAGCATGGCCGCCACCTGGGTGTAGGTGAAGCGGGCGTGGGAGTGCATGACAGCCGGATAAAACTTATAACCCGACAGGGCGCCCTTGGCGGAGATGGTCATTTCGGCCACCATACACAGGCGGTCAACACCCGGGTTCAGCGAGCACAGGCCGTTGGAGAGTTTCTCCGGCAGCATGGGGATCACCTGCGACGGGAAGTACACCGAGTTGCCACGGGCGCGGGCTTCTTTATCCAACGCCGAGTTGGTGCGCACATAGTGGCTCACATCGGCAATCGCCACCCACAGACGCCAGCCGCCACCGCGTTTACGCTCGGCAAACACAGCATCGTCAAAGTCGCGGGCATCTTCGCCGTCAATGGTCACCAGCGGCAGTTCACGCAAATCGACTCTGCCTTCCTTGTCTTCGTCGGTGACGTAGTCAGGGATGCGGCGCAGCTTTTTCTCAATCACGGATGACCACTGGTGCGGCAGGTCGTAGTTGCGCAGCGCAATTTCGATTTCCATGCCAGGCGCCATTTGCTTGCCCAGCACTTCGGTTACCTTGCCACCGGCACGCACGTAACGGCCCGGACGACGGGTCAGCTCAATCACCACCACATCGCCATGGCGGGCACCATTCTTGTCTTCATTGGCAATCAGGATTTCGTGGGGGATGCGCTTGTCATCGGCCACCACAAAGGCCATGCCTGAATCGACATAGAAACGGCCAACCAGGGGCGCGCTGCGCTCAGAGAGCAGCCTGACGATACGGGCGTCGCGGCGACCACGGCGATCGACACCGGCTTTTTGCGCCAGTACCTTGTCACCGTGGAAATAGAGCTGCATGTCGCGCTCGTTGATAAAGAGGTCGTCGCCGCCGTTGTCCGGGCGGAAGAAGCCGAAGCCATCTCTGTGGCCCAGCACAGTGCCCGACATCAAATCCATACGCTCCGGCAGGCCGTAGCACTGGCCGCGGGTAAACACCAGCTCGCCATCTCGCTCCATGGCGCGCAGTCGGCGGCGCAGGGCTTCCAGGCGTTCTTCATCGTGGATTTTCAGAGCCTCGGCGATGCGGTCGCGGGGCTGGGGGGCGGTTTGAGACCTCAAATACTCGAGGATAAATTCCCGGCTGGGAATGGGGTTGTCGTACTTTTCCTGTTCGCGCTCAAAATGCGGATCGTTAATCATTCAATTTCCATTGTTCATCCGGCCCTTGCCGGATATCAGTAATTCCACAGATGCTCGCCCCGGGCTCTGGCCACGGCACTGGCGGGCATTTTGGACTCCAGCTTTTGCAGCAGTTGCCAGGCTTGGTCCTTGGTCTTTTGATCGTTAAAGACCTCGTTGTACAGCCAATGATAGGCCATCTCATAATCCCTGGGGCTGCCAAAGCCCTCGTTGTACAGGCGCACCAGCATCATGCGCGCCGTTTGGTCGCCGTTGGCGGCGGCGGGGTACAGATACTGTACCGAGCGGTGCTTGTTCTTAAGCACATACTTGCCATCTTCATAATAGCGGGCCACTTGCACCATGGCCTCAGTGCTGCCCTGGGCAGCAGAGTCTTTCAATAATTGCATGCCGCGGGGCACGTCTTTTTTAATGCAGGTACCGTGGATAAACATCTCGCCCCACAAAAACTGATACAGGGGCTGTTTAAGCACTTCGGCACGGGCTTCGATATCCTGCACCAACTGGCAGTCATCCTGTTTGACCTGTACCAGATGCCGCTGCTCGCGAATGAGCGTCAGCAGTTGCTCCTGGGTGTATACATCCACCGCCTCAGCCGCCAGCAAACTGGGGGAGAGTACAAACATCAGGGCTGAGATTACACGCAACATAGCAAATTCCGGTGACTGGTTGATGACCAACTCATCGGCAGTATAACCCAAATCTTGAGCCTGACAGCAAAGCTACAGGTATGAAAAAGGCCGCTTACGCGGCCTTCTTTACATCAGTTGAACGGGCTGACCCGAATAAAGGTCTCGTTCCGGTCCGGACCGGTAGAGATGATGTCGATTGGAGTCTCCAAAATCTCTTCGATACGCTTGATGTAGTTTACGGCCGCCTGTGGCAGCTGATCCATGGAGGTCACACCAAAGGTGTTCTCGCTCCAGCCTGGCAGACTTTCATAAACTGGGGTAACCAGTTCATAGCCTTCGGCTGCCAGCGGAGTCACTGTAGTAACAGAGCCATCTGGCTGCTGATAACCCACACAGATCTTCACTTCTTCCAGGCCATCCAGTACGTCCAACTTGGTCAGACAGATACCGGTCAGGCTGTTGATCTGGATTGCGCGCTTCATGGCTACGGCATCGAGCCAACCTGGACGACGCTTACGACCAGTGGTAGCACCAAACTCGTGGCCCTTGGTGCCCAGATGGTCACCGATTTCGCACTCGAGTTCAGTTGGGAAAGGACCTGCACCCACGCGAGTGGTGTACGCCTTCATGATACCCAGCACATAGTCGAGGTGACATGGGCCAAAACCGCTGCCTGTGGCAACGCCACCGGCGGTGGTGTTGGACGAAGTCACGAACGGATAAGTACCGTGGTCGATGTCCAGCAATGTGCCCTGAGCACCTTCAAACAGAATGTTGTCGCCGGCCTTGCGGGCCTGATCCAGCAGTTCGGTCACGTCAACACACATGGACTTGAGGTAATCAGCCAGTGCCAGTGCATCGTCGAGGGTCGTCTGGTAATCAACGGCTTCGGCGCCATAGTACTCAGTCAACATGAAGTTGTGATACTTCATGACTTCTTTGAGTTTCTCAGCGAAAAGCTCGGCATTGAACAGATCACCCACGCGCAGACCGCGACGGGATACCTTGTCCTCGTAGGCAGGACCAATACCACGACCGGTGGTACCGATAGCCTTATTGCCACGCGCCTTTTCACGGGCGATATCCACTGCACAGTGGAATGGCAGGATAAGCGGACAAGCCTCAGAGATCAGCAGGCGATCTTCTACGGGTACGCCACGCTCTTTGAGCATGCTGATTTCTTTCATCAGCGCGTCTGGAGCCAGCACAACACCGTTACCGATAATGCATTTCACATTATCGCGCAGTATGCCTGAGGGGATCAGATGGAGAACGGTTTTAACACCATCGATTACCAGAGTGTGACCAGCGTTGTGGCCGCCCTGATAACGAACTACGTATTTTGCCTGTTCAGTGAGAAGGTCGACAATCTTACCTTTTCCCTCGTCACCCCATTGGGTGCCGAGAACAACTACGTTTTTGCCCATTGTTTGCTGCAAGGTTGCGGTTAAAGCAGAATTTTAGCAGATTTCAGGGGGGGATGGGCAAGAAATTTATGAAAAAATAATCAATCGTTGCTGCGAACACTGCGGGAAAAACAGCGAGCTCCATCACTAAAGGCATTGATTCAGCTGGATTATCCGGCATTCATACTGGCGCACTGCCGACTTTTTAGCACAACGTATAACATCAGCCGCATCTGGTGCCTTTTTACAATCCCGTTACTTTAACTTGGGCAAAACACGCTGGTTTCAGCAGTGTTAACTGGCGTAAATAACCGATAGATAATAAAAAACCCGGCCAAGGCCGGGTTTTTTGCAGACTCGAAGCGAAAATTAACGCTTGGAGAACTGTGGTCTACGACGTGCTTTGCGCAGACCGACTTTCTTACGCTCAACCTGACGGGCATCACGGGTAACGAAACCAGCGGCACGCAGAGTAGGACGCAGAGACTCGTCCAGCTCCATCAGAGCGCGGGTGATACCGTGACGGATGGCACCGGCTTGACCAGTGATACCACCGCCCTTAACAGTCACATAGATGTCCAGCTTTTCAGTCATTTCAACCAGCTCGAGTGGCTGACGAACAACCATACGAGCAGTCTCACGACCGAAGTAAACATCCAGAGGACGCTTGTTAACGATGATGTTACCGCTGCCTACTTTAGCGAATACGCGAGCGGTAGAAGTTTTGCGACGGCCAGTGCCGTAGTACTGAGTAGCAGCCATTTACTTAATCCCGTTTAGATATCAAGAACTTGAGGTTGTTGTGCAGCGTGGTTGTGCTCGGCGCCAGCGTATACTTTCAGCTTGCGGAACATAGCACGACCCAGCGGGCCTTTTGGCAACATACCCTTGACTGCTTTCTCGATGATCATTTCTGGCTTGTGAGCCTGCAGCTTTTCAAAGTTGATTTCTTTGATGCCGCCTGGGAAACCAGAGTGAGAGTAGTACATCTTGCCTGCAGCTTTGTTGCCAGTCACGGTCACTTTCTCGGCGTTGATAACGATGATGTAGTCACCGGTGTCAACGTGAGGAGTGTACTCAGGCTTGTGCTTACCGCGCAGACGGCGAGCAATTTCAGTAGCGATGCGACCCAGAGTCTTACCTTCGGCGTCAACAACGTACCAGTCACGAGATACAGTTTCTGGCTTGGCAGTAAAAGTCTTCATTATTACAAAAACCCAAAGTTAAATTCTGTCACACATGTTATCCGACCCCGGATAACACATTTGCCTTTTCCAGTACCCCTTCGAGTAGGGAAATCGGCTCTGATTTCCGCCTCTTCGGCGGAGGTAACGTGGGCAGGTCGCGAATTATATCCAAGACTGGGTTAAAAATCACCTGCTTTTTCAACCCAAAATTAAAAAAGATCGCGAGGATCTGCTCGGCAGGGTTCACACTGTAAAGGATCGCACCGGGCGAGGCTGACCGGTCAGTTTCTGCGCAGTTCGCTTATGACCAAACTCAAATGCGCCTGACTCAAAAGCTTGGCAGCAACCCCAATCAGGGCAAGTGCTCCAGCGCCAGGTAATCCCGCGACTGCATTTCAATCAAGCGTGAGCGGCAGCGGCGGAACTCAAAACTGAGCAGCCCTTCGGTATAAATGTCTTCCAGGGCGACCTCGGCGGAGATAATCAGCTTCACATGGCGCTCATAAAACTCATCCACCAACGCCAGGAAACGGCGGGCAATGTCATCGCCGGTTTGCTGAGCGCCCATCTGCTCAACACCGGATAGCAGCACCGTATGATACAGCTGCGCCAGCTCCATATAGTCACGCTGACTGCGGGGGCCATCACACAGCGCCCTGAAATCGGCCAGCAGCACACCCTGCGCCTGTTTGCGAATGCTGAGGTGACGACCTTCCACTTCGATAGGCTCTGACTGCACCTCGGACTCGGGCGTCAACTGGTCGAAGTACTTAAGCAGGTTAGTATCGGCAGCCTCATCCAACGGGAAGTGGTAAATCTCCGCCTGCTCCAGCGTGCGCAGTCGATAGTCGATACCTGAGTCCACATTGAGCACATCGCAATGCTGATTGAGCAGCGCAATAGCCGGCAGGAAACGCGCCCGCTGCAGCCCGTTGCGATACAAATCATCGGGAATGATGTTTGAGGTGGCAACCAGTACCACGCCCTCATCAAACAGCGCCTCAAACAGGGTGCCGAGCAGCATGGCGTCGGTAATGTCGGAGACAAAGAACTCATCGAAGCAAATCACCCGCACCTTGGCGGCCATCTCTTTGGCAATCACCAGCAAAGGATCGCGGGTTCCCTTCAAGCGATCGAGATCCAGATGCACCTGATGCATAAAGCGGTGGAAGTGAGCCCGCATCTTGCGCTCAAAGGGCAGCGCCTCGTAGAAGGTATCCATCAGATAGGTTTTACCACGCCCTACCCCGCCCCACAGATACAAGCCTTTCACGTAAGGCTTTTTGGTTGCCATACCAAAGCGACTGCCCAACCGGCCCAGCAAGCTGCTGCTGGTTTCACTGGCAATCAGGGCGTCGTACACCCCTTGCAGTGCTTTAACCGCGGCTTCCTGCGCCACGTCGTGGGAAAAGCCTTCTTTTAACAGATCCTGTTGATAATGCTGCCAGGGGGTCAGATGGGACACTTGATTTCTTCTCTGGGGACCATATATGAAATTGAATGAATGTTAACATGTCGGGCACAGCAAGGTAATAGCCGCCACCCCCGACAATGGTCGCCTGACGGCTCTATCGAGAGAGCAGATGAAAGGCGTATTAACCTTTGTTAATAGTGACGAACTTTGTTGTTACACCCGGGTCGGAAGGGTTATACAAGTGCCAACTGTCACTTTGAAACCGATCCCCGAATTGGAGCAATGACTAAGATGAAAGCAAAACTCTCTCTCGTATCCGCCGCTATTTTAGGTGCCACCCTGACCTTGGGCACCCTGCCTGCTTATGCCTCGCTGCCAATGGCGGTTGATGGCCAGCAGTTGCCGAGCCTGGCGCCCATGCTGGAAAAAACCACCCCTGCGGTGGTCTCGGTTGCAGTGTCCGGCACCCATGTATCCAAGCAGCGGGTTCCTGACGTGTTCCGCTATTTCTTTGGCCCCAACGCCCCCCAGGAGCAAGTGCGTGAACGTCCTTTCCGCGGCTTGGGTTCAGGGGTGATTATCGATGCCGACAAGGGCTATATCGTCACCAACAACCACGTGATTGATGGCGCCGATACCATTCAGATTGGTCTGCTCGATGGCCGTGAATTTGAAGCCAAACTGATTGGCAGCGACAGCGAGTCTGATATTGCGCTGCTGCAAATCAAGGCCGACAAGCTGACTGAGATTAAGTCGGCCGACTCAGATGCCATCCACGTGGGTGACTTCGCAGTGGCCATTGGTAACCCTTTCGGTCTGGGCCAAACCGTTACCTCGGGCATAGTGTCGGCACTGGGCCGCAGCGGCCTGGGTATCGAGATGCTGGAAAACTTTATTCAAACCGACGCCGCCATTAACAGCGGTAACTCAGGTGGTGCGCTGGTGAACCTGCGCGGTGAACTTATCGGTATCAACACCGCTATTGTCGCACCGGGCGGTGGCAACGTGGGGATTGGCTTCGCCATCCCGGCCAACATGATGCATTCGCTGGTTGACCAAATTATTGAACATGGCGAAGTGCGCCGCGGCGTGCTGGGTATTTCCGGCCGAGAGCTCGACAGCAAGCTTGCCGAAGGCTTTGGTCTGGATTCACAGCACGGCGCCTTCGTGAACGAAGTCATGCCAGACAGTGCCGCCGACGATGCAGGCATCAAGGCCGGTGACATCATCGTCAGCGTGAACGATCGCAAAATCAAAAGCTTCCAGGAACTGCGTGCCAAAATCGGTACCCTGGGTGCCGGTGCCAAGGTTGAGCTGGGCCTTATCCGCGACGGTAAAGAGAAAACCGTTAAGGTGACCCTGGGCGAAGCCTCAGAGCAAACCGCTGCCGCCGATGAGCTGCATCCTCAGCTGGCAGGAGCCAAGCTCGAGTCCAGCTCCAGCGGCGTGGAAATCACTGACATCGCTGAGGGCTCTCCAGCCGCACTGAGCGGCCTGCGTAAAGGCGACATCATCGTGGGCGTGAACCGCACTCCGGTGAAAGATCTCAAAGCACTGAAAGAGCAGCTCAAGGAGCAGGACGGTGCCGCCGCCCTGAAAGTCATGCGCGGCAAGAGCATGCGCTACCTGGTATTGCGTTAATTCAGGCCCCTCAATAAGCCCAGCCCAGTGCTGGGCTTATTGTTTTTAAACGTGTTAATCTAGTTACACTTTTTACAAACAGCCACGCCTCCATCCATGAAAAACGCCCTTCTTTATGTCGGTAAAGCCGTGATGTTCGGTCTGGTGATGGCCGCCGTCTTCCTGCTGGCCCAAAACTATTTGGGCAACGACCATGGCAAGCTGTTCAGCAGCCACGGCAACAGCGGCAGCGAACTCTCCTTTGCCCATGCCGTTCGCCGCGCCGCACCCGCGGTCGCCAATATCTACAACATCAGTATCGATCAACGTCAGCCGCTGACCAGCCAGGCCCTGCAAGGTCTGGGTTCCGGGGTCATCATGGACGAAGAAGGCTACATACTGACCAACTACCACGTTATTAAAAAGGCCGATCAAATTGTGATCACCCTGCAGGATGGTCGTCGCTTTCAGGCCGAAGTGGTGGGCTCAGATCCTGAAACCGATTTGAGCGTGCTGAAAATTGAAGGCGACAAGCTGCCTGTAGCGCCGCTGAACTTAAGCTCACTGCCACAGGTGGGCGATGTGGTGCTCGCTATTGGTAACCCCTATAACCTCGGGCAAACCATCACTCAGGGCATCATCAGTGCCACCGGCCGCAATGGTTTAAGCTCTGGCTATCAGGACTTTTTGCAAACCGATGCCGCCATTAACGCCGGGAACTCAGGTGGCGCCCTTATCGACACCAATGGCGATCTGATTGGGATCAACACAGCCGCGTTCCAGATTGGCGGCGAAGGTGGTGGTCATGGCATCAACTTCGCCATTCCCATTCGCCTTGCCTACTCCATCATGGGCAAACTGATTGATAATGGCAGGGTTATTCGTGGTGCACTGGGGATTTCGGGTGAAGCATTGACGCCCTTCCTGGCGCAGCTGCTGAATCTGCAGGATGTGACTGGCGTGCTGGTGACCGGGATAGACCGCAACGGTCCTGCGGCAGCTGCCAAGCTGTTGCCAAGGGATGTGATCATCGCCTACGCCGGCGAGAATGTGATAAGCGCCGAGATGCTGATGGACCGGATTGCCGAAACCAAACCCGGCTCAGAAGTGGAAATGACCATTATCCGCCAGGGCAAGCCGCAAAAGGTTATGGTAGTGATTGGCGAGAAGGTGTCGCAGTACAACTGATAAACTGCCGCAGCAGACGCGCTGTAAGCAAAACAAAAATGCCCGGCAAGTCCGGGCATTTGTTTGTTCAGTGCTCATAAAGGGTGAATTCACACTGACGATATTGGTACAACATGGATTTACAGTGCTGGGGCTCAGCTTTTATCCGTGGGGCTAGCCACATCGACCAGACGCACCCAAAACGCCATTTCCAAACACACACCCAGCGCCAGCAGCACCATGGATGGCATTTTGGCTCCGGCGAGATAACTGGCCAA
Organism: Shewanella khirikhana; assembly: GCF_003957745.1. Classification (NCBI taxonomy): domain Bacteria; kingdom Pseudomonadati; phylum Pseudomonadota; class Gammaproteobacteria; order Alteromonadales; family Shewanellaceae; genus Shewanella; species Shewanella khirikhana. The sequence continues at coordinate 3,393,152 of NZ_CP020373.1, forward strand.
TGCGGCCATTAACAACAGCGCCGGCACCGCCCACCTTGCGATTTTCATCATATCCCTGACTCCGACTATCAAACTAAATCAATCAACCTTCCCACAACCATCCTATAACAAAAAAAACCGCCGGTCAAGGCGGTTTTCATTGCGAAAACATGAAGTTTACTTCATTCGGATGACCTGACCGCCGAGGCCCTTAAACTTATTTTCTATATGTTCATAGCCACGGTCGAGGTGGTAAATACGGTCAACCACAGTGGTGCCGTCGGCCATCAGACCGGCGATCACCAGACTGGCCGAAGCGCGCAGATCCGTTGCCATCACCTGAGCACCACTCAAACGCTCCACCCCGTGCACAATGCAGGTGTGACCTTCAAGCTCCATGTTCGCGCCCATACGCATCAGCTCAGGCACGTGCATAAAACGGTTCTCGAAGATGGTTTCAGTGATGGTGCCTGTGCCTTCAGCCAAACAGTTAAGCACACAAAACTGCGCCTGCATGTCGGTCGGGAACGCTGGATAGGGCGCGGTCTTGATATTGACCGCTTTCGGGCGCTGGCCCTTCATATCAAGCTCAATCCAATCGTCACCGGTGCGGATATCGGCGCCGGCGTCTTCCAGCTTGGCCAAAACGGCTTCCAGAGACGAAGGATCGGCATTGTCACAGCGGATGCTGCCACGGGTAACAGCAGCAGCCACCAGGAAGGTGCCGGTTTCGATACGGTCGGGCATTACCCGGTAATCACAGCCGCGCAGACGCTCAACGCCGGTGATTTTCAAAGTGGCAGTGCCAATACCGCTGATTTGAGCACCCATGGCAACCAGACAGTTGGCCAGGTCAATCACCTCAGGTTCGCGGGCGGCGTTTTCAATCACGGTCACGCCGTCGGCAAGCGCCGCTGCCATCAGCAGGTTTTCAGTCGCGCCCACGCTGACCATATCCATAAAGATATGTGCGCCTTTCAAGCGGCCATCCACCCGAGCCTTGATATAACCTTCTTTCACTTCGATTTTGGCGCCCATCTGCTCCAGACCATGCAGGTGCAGGTTCACAGGACGGGCACCGATGGCACAGCCACCGGGCAGGGACACATCGGCTTTACCAAAACGGGCAAGCAGCGGCCCGAGGATCAAAATCGAGGCCCGCATGGTTTTCACCAGATCGTAAGGGGCAACGAAGTGATCGATATTGGCGGTGTTGATGGCAATGCGATCGCCATCCTGAGTCACTTCAGCGCCAAGACAGCGCAGCAGCTTACAGCTGGTATCCACGTCGCGCAGGCTGGGTACGTTGGTCAGTACAAATTCGGATTCGGCCAACACCCCCGCCATCAAAATAGGCAGGGCGGCGTTTTTGGCTCCGGAAATAACAACACGTCCGGCAAGGGATCCGCCGGACTGAATAGCGAGTTTATCCACGGCGTTTCTCTTTAGAGTGACATATTGAAGACTTTTTCCCGCTTCCACTGAGTGGGGGTAAAAGTCTTGATAGACAGGGCGTGCAGGGCACCGCTGGTGATCTGCTCCATCAGAGGGGCATAAATGGCCTGTTGTTGCTTGATACGGCTCATGCCATCGAAGCATTCGCCAACGGCGATAACCTGATAATGGCTGCCATCTGTGGTGACATGTACTTCGTCGAGACCCAAAGCCTGGGTCAAAATTTCTTCAATCTGTTTGCAATCCATGAATGAACTGAACCTTAGTTGCGCTAGGCTTCTTCCACGAAGAAGGCTTCCAAATCGTACAGGGCGATCAGTTTAGCAAGCTGAGCGGAAGGTGACACCAACTGCAGCTTCTGGCCCCGGTTTTGGGCACGTTGCCACAATTCCAGCAAAAATGCGATACCGGCGCTGTCACTATAGGACAGTTGCCGCAAATCCAACCGGGTTGCCCCGGCGGGGATCAGCTCGTTGAGCCTGGGCCAGAGGTCGCGCACGACCCCATGGTCCAATCGCCCTGACACCTCACAGCGGTCAGCATTCAGGGTCAGACTGATCAATTTGCGGCCGCCTTGGTAGCGCGGCTCACCGGCGTGTTGGCCTTATCGTTGAGCATGGTAATCACATGCTCAATGCCTTTCTGGCGGATAAGACCTGTGATTTCTGACTGCTTGGATTGCAGCAAACTCACGCCCTCGGCCACCAAATCAAAGGCCTTCCAGGTGTCGTCTTTAAGGCGACGGGCCTTGAACAGCAGCTTAATGGGTGGACGGCCGTTTTCAATGATGCGAACGTTCACATCGACGATCTTTTCGTCGGTAAACTTGGCGCCCGGTGCGTACTCCACCGTTTGATTGGTGTACTCGGTAAAGGCCTGGGCGTAGGTAGTCACCAGATACGCCTCGAAGGCATCCACAAAGCGGTTGCGTTCATCTTCCGAGGTATCACGCAGATACTGGCCCAGCACCTTGTAAGAGGCGTAACGGTAGTCGATATAGGGCATCAACTCTTCGCGCACAATCACCTTGAGGTGGTTGGCATCGGCATCGATAAGCGCCTTATCAGCGTGAAAACGCTTGAAGGTTTTGTCGGCCACAACCTGGATCATCTCGTACGGATTGGTGCCATCCACAGGTTCGGCCTTGGCGGCCACTGCGGCAAAACAAAATACGCTTAATATCAGTGCAATGACTGTTCTGAACATCATGATTCTCCTGTTACTCCTTGGAACCCATGCTGTAGAGGAACTGCCCGATCAGGTCTTCCAGTACCAGAGCCGATTTGGTGTCGGCGATCCTGTCCCCATCTTTCAGCATGGCAATATCATCATCAACAAACCCCGGGGTTAAGCCGAGAAACTGCTCTCCAAGCAGGCCCGAGGTCAAAATCGACAGGCTGCTGGTGTCCGGAAAATTGCGGTAACGGCCATCCATCGACAGGGTTACCACGGCTACCAGACGCTCGGGATCCAGCTCGATATGGCTGACCCGGCCGACTACCACGCCGCCCACTTTCACCGGCGAGCGAACCTTGAGTCCACCCACGTTGGAGAAGCGTGCGTACAGGGTGTAATTGCTTTTACCCGCCTGCACATCGACGTTGGCTACTTTGAAAACCAACACCAGAAAGGCGGCTATCCCGGCAAGCAGGAAGAGCCCCACCCAAATCTCAACTTTCCGTGACAACATGCTAAAGTTTCACTCCTTGCAATTAGCTGAACGCCGGGTGTTACCCGAACATGAGGGCGGTCAGCAGAAAATCCAATGCCAGTACGGCAAGACTCGACTGCACAACGGTTGAGGTTGTGGCCTTGCTGATCCCTTCAGGATTGGGCACAACTTCATAACCGCGGTACAGGGCAATCCAGGTCACCACCAGGGCAAACACCAGGCTCTTAATCAAACAGTTTACTATGTCCTGACGCCACTCAACGGACGCCTGCAGAATCGACCAGAAGGCGCCATTGTCGATGCCTTTCCACTCAACCCCCACAATATGACCGCCCCAGATCCCAACGGCAGTAAACATCAGTGCCAGCAGCGGCATGCTGATCACACCAGCCCAGAACCGCGGCGCAATAATCTGTCGCAGCGGATCCACCGCCATCATCTCGAGGCTCGAAAGCTGCTCGGTACTTTTCATCAAACCGATTTCGGCGGTCAGCGCTGAACCTGCGCGGCCGGCAAACAGCAGCGCAGTGACCACGGGGCCAAGTTCCCGCAGCAAACTCAAGGCCACCATGGGACCCAGGCTTTCTTCGGTGCCGAAGTCCACCAAAATGGTGTAACCCTGCAGCGCCAATACCATGCCGATAAAGAGGCCTGAAACCAAAATGATCAGCAGCGACTGCACCCCAACCACATAGAGCTGCTTTACCAGCAGCGGCAGACCTTTGGCCGGCCGGGGCATCGCCACTACCGCGCCCCAGAGCATCAATCCTGCCCGGCCCATGCCGGACACCTGATTTATGGCGCCGCGCCCCAGGCGCGCAACTGCATCAATCAACGCCACCACAAAGCTCCTTCATATAATCTGCTGCCGGATAATGAAACGGCACAGGTCCATCGGGTTCACCACCAATAAACTGCCTCAGCTGCGGATTATCCGATGCCTTGAGTTCAGCCGGTGAGCCCTGGGCAATAATACGTTTATCCGCAATCACATACACATAGTCGGCGATACCAAGCACCTCGCCCACATCGTGGGAAACCACCACAGAGGTGAGACTGAGCGCATCGGACAATTCGCGGATAAGCTTTACCAGCACCCCCATAGAAATCGGGTCCTGACCGGCAAAGGGCTCATCGTACATCACCATTTCAGGCTCAAGCGCAATCGCCCGCGCCAGTGCAGCCCGGCGCTGCATACCGCCGGAAAGCTCGCTCGGCATCATCTGCGCTGCGCCGCGCAGGCCCACGGCTTCAAGCTTCATCAGCACAATGCGGCGAATAATGGCTTCATCCAACCCAGAGTGTTCACGCAGGGCAAAAGCCACGTTGTCGAATACGTTCATGTCGGTAAACAAGGCACCGCTCTGGAACAACATGCTCATACGTTTACGCAGGGCAAACAGTTCACTGCGGCTGATTTGATGGATATTGATACCATCAAACAGCACTTCGCCGCGGTCAGGCAATAACTGCCCGGCCATCAGCTTAAGCAATGTGGTTTTACCAATACCGCTCGGCCCCATGATGGCGGTCACCTTGCCACGGGGAATGCTCAGACTGATATCGTCATAAATGATGCGCTCACCGCGGCTGAAACCCAGATTGCGGATTTCCACCAAGGTGTCGACCTCGTGATTCATGATGGTTCCCTGATGTCTATGAAGTGATATTCGGCCATCCTGGCGCGCAACGGAAGAGGGGCAAATTGTACGGAATTGCCCTGATTGCGACAACCGCTTACACACTTCCCGCCCCGAATACTTTCAATTTGCCTGATTTCCAGCGAAAATGCGCCTTGGTATTCATGGATTTTGTCAATAAATGTTACTCAACGTGTTTATGCTTGTTGCAGGCTTGGCGGTACTGGTTTGGAGTGCTGACAAGTTTGTTTACGGCGCTGCCGCCTTCGCCCGTAATCTGGGTCTGCCCCCTATGCTGATTGGCCTGACTATCGTGGCCATGGGAAGTTCCGCCCCCGAAATGTTTGTTGCAGCCACCGCCTCTATGGACGGCATGCGCGACACCGCCGTGGGCAACGTGCTTGGCTCCAACGTCGCCAACATCACTCTGATTTTGGGTGTGACCGCCATGATAGGCGCCATTGCCGTCAGCTCGCAGACGCTGAAGCGGGAAATCCCGATGATGCTGGCTGCCACCGCACTGGCCGGTTATTTCCTCCATGACGGCGTGCTTGACCGTAACGAAGGCATTATTCTTGCCGTGGCCTTTTTTGCACTGATGGCCTATCTCATCTGGCACGCGCTGACCAACAAGGACCCGGATCCCCTTGCCGAGGAAGCCGATGAAGAAATTCCCCGTGATGTTCCTACCTCCAAGGCCTTGATTTGGCTGGTAGTGGGCATAATATTGCTGCCATTATCCGCCGATTGGATGGTGGACGGCGCCGTGGGCATTGCCAAGTATTATGGGCTGTCGGATCTGGTGATAGGCTTGACCATCATCGCCGTCGGCACCAGCCTGCCTGAGCTTGCGGCCTGTGTGGCCAGCGCGCTCAAGAAGGAAGACGACTTGGCCATAGGTAATATCGTCGGCTCCAACATGTTCAATATTCTGGCGGTGCTGGCACTGCCCGGACTCATCGCCCCCGGCGTAGTCGACGCCCAGGCCGTGACCCGCGACTTTTACATGGTGATGGCCACCAGTGTCGCGCTGGCCTTATTTGTGCTGATGAGCGGCAAAGACCGGGAACTCAAGCGCTGGCACGGCGCCATCTTCCTGGCAATTTTTATTGGTTATCAGTACGTGCTGTTCCAGGCACACTGATCCCTGGCCTGTCGGCTTGCGGCCGGCACAGACAGAGAGACAGATATGGTAGACAGAACGCAACTGCGCCAATGGGGCAGTAAGGTTATCGATGTAGAAAAGGCGGCCCTGGACAACCTGTACCAGTTTGTCGACAGCGACGCCTTTGCCGATGCCTGCGAGCTTATCCTCAACTGCACCGGCAAGGTGATTGTGATGGGCATGGGCAAGTCGGGCCACATTGGCAATAAGATTTCCGCCACCCTGGCCAGTACCGGCACCCCGGCCTTTTTTGTTCACCCGGGTGAAGCCAGCCATGGCGACCTTGGCGTGCTCAGCGAAAACGACATAGTGCTGGCCATTTCCAACTCAGGTGAGTCAGATGAAATCCTTACCCTGATGCCCGTTATGAAGCGTCGCAGCATTCCGGTTATCGCCATGACCGGCAAACCCGGCTCTACCATGGCCAAACACGCCAAGCTGCATCTGTGTATCCAGGTGCCGGAAGAGGCCTGTCCGCTCGGGCTCGCGCCCACATCCAGCACCACCGCCACCCTGGTGATGGGCGATGCCCTGGCCGTTGCGCTGCTGCAAGCCAAAGGCTTTACCAAGGATGATTTTGCCATGTCGCACCCAGGTGGCGCCCTGGGCCGCAAGCTGCTGCTGCATGTCAGCGATGTGATGCATCGCGGCGACGAGCTGCCTTTGGTACGCGACAATATCTGCATCACTGACGCCCTGTATGAGATCTCCAAAAAAGGTCTCGGCATGACCGCCATTGTCGATGCCGATGGCGCCTTGGTGGGCATTTTCACCGACGGCGATCTGCGCCGGGTGATTGATGCGCAAATCAATCTGCGCCAAACCAGCATTGCCGATGTGATGACCCGCAACTGCATCACCATCCCCGACAGCATTCTGGCTGCCGAGGCGCTGCAATTGATGGACGAGAAAAACATCAACGGCCTTATCGTGATTGACAGCCAACGCCGCCCGGTCGGTGCGCTCAATATGCTCGATATGGTCAAGGCGGGGGTTATCTGATGCGTGAAGGACTCTACGGCCCCATTGCCGAGGATATCTGGCACAAGGCAAGCCAAATCAAACTGCTGATTTGCGACGTGGACGGCGTCTTTTCCGACGGCCGCATTTACCTGGGCAATCAGGGCGAAGAGCTGAAAGCCTTCCACACCCGCGACGGCTATGGCGTTAAGGCGCTGCAGGGCGCCGGCATTGCGGTGGCGGTGATCACCGGCCGCAACTCCACCATAGTGCAAAACCGCATGACAGCGCTGGGTGTAAAACACATCTATCAGGGTATCGACGATAAATTTGTGCCCTACAAAGAGCTGCTGAGCCTGTATAACGTCAGCCCGGCCGAAGTGGCTTATATCGGCGATGACATGGTCGATCTGCCGGTGATGAAAGCCGTAGGCCTTGGGGTTTGTGTGGCCGATGGCCATCCATTTGTGGCCAGCAATGCCGACATGCTGACTTATCTGCCGGGCGGCCGCGGCGCCCTGCGCGAGCTTGCCGACCTGCTGCTGATGAGCCAGGACAAGTTCGACTCAGCCCACGGGATGAGCGTATGAACCGGGTGACCCTGGCCATTATCCTGCTGTTTGGTACGGCGCTGGCGCTGTATTGGCAGGTGCAAAGCAAAAAGGCAAGCCAGCCCCAGCCTACAGCTACGGTGCAAAAGCCCGATTATGTGGCCACCGACCTTCGCAGTATCAGCTACGACAGCGAAGGCAAACTCGAAAGCCGGGTGAGCGCTTCCTACATGGAGCACTTCGAAGGCAATGCCCAGACCCTGTTCACCCAACCGGTGTACACCTTGTTTCCACAAGATGGTAAAGGCGAGTGGCGTCTCAGTGCCAAAATCGGCAGACTGGACAAAGCAAGCGACAGAGTCATGCTGGAGCAGGACGTGCTGATTGAAGCTATCAGTTTCAACGAGCCACTGCAGCAGCTCAATACCAGTTATCTGGAACTGGATCTCAAGACCATGATCCTGACTTCCGAACAAGAGATTTTAATCAGCGGCAATAACTTCCATATGAGTGGCGTCGGCCTGCATGCCGACCTCAATGCGCAGGAAGTGAAGCTTTTAAGCAAGATTAAGGGAACCTATGAACCTCAATAAGTCGCTTCTTTTGGTGCTGCTGTGTACCTGCAGCGCCCTGGCGCAGGCCAACACCAAATTCGATTTAACTCAGGAAGTGAAAATCGCGGCAGCCAACAGCTACGCCGATTTGAAAAACAAACGCATCGTCTACGAAGGCCCGGTAACCCTGACCCAGGGCAGTTTGGTGCTCAAAGCCGACGAACTCAGCTCCTACACAGATGAGAAGACCGGCAAGCGGATCCTGCTCGCCAAGGGCAAGCCAGCCACCTACAGCCAGCAGGTGGAAGATGGCCGCACAGTGCAGGCCAGCGCCAACGAAATCAGCTACAACATCGACAGCCGCATCATGGGCCTCAAGGGCAGCGCCGAAGTCGAGCAGGATGGCAGTAAGGTCAGCGCCGACTCCATCGTCTACGACATCGAAAAGCAGCAGCTCAGCTCGCAAAGCAGCGGTAAAAAAGACGATCAGGTGATCACCATCATCAAACCTGAGAACTACCAGCAGGAACTGCAGGACAAAGGCAAGCAAGACCAGCCTCAACCCCAGAAAGAGAAGCAGCAATGACGGCACTGACCCTGAAGGCCAGCAACCTCGCCAAGAGTTACAAGAACCGTCAGGTGGTAAAAGATGTCAGCCTCACGGTGAATACCGGTCAGGTGGTTGGCCTGCTCGGCCCCAACGGTGCCGGTAAAACCACCACCTTCTACATGGTGGTGGGTCTGGTACAGAGCGACAAGGGCAGTATTCACATCAATGACGATGACCTGACCCTCGACCCCATGCACCTGCGAGCCCGCAAAGGCATTGGCTACCTGCCCCAGGAAGCCAGCATCTTCCGTAAGCTATCGGTGCGCGACAACATCATGGCCGTGCTGCAGATGCGTAAAGAACTCAGCAGCGATGAGCGTGAAGAGCTGCTCGAGCAGCTGCTGGAAGAGTTCCACATCACCCACATCCGCGACAACGCCGGTATGTCACTCTCAGGCGGTGAGCGTCGCCGGGTGGAAATTGCCCGCGCACTGGCCGCCAATCCACGCTTTATCCTGTTGGATGAACCCTTTGCCGGGGTAGACCCCATCTCGGTTATCGATATCAAAAAGATTATCGAACAGCTGAAAAACCGCGGCCTTGGGGTACTGATTACCGACCACAACGTGCGTGAAACCCTGGATGTGTGTGAAAAAGCCTACATCGTCAGCCACGGCAGCCTGATTGCCGAAGGCACACCTGCCGAGATCCTGGACAATCAGCAAGTGCGTGCAGTGTACTTGGGTGAGCAATTCAGGCTATAGTTAAACAACAAAGCCTACCGTCTCATATCCGGTAAATCAGGGTGGCTATTGGCCGAAGAACCTGATAGATAAAAGCTTTCTACCTGAATTATTTAGTGAAGGATCCGCAGTACGATGAAAGCGTCGCTCCAGCTCAAACTGGGACAACAACTCACCATGACGCCACAGTTGCAGCAGGCCATTCGTCTGCTTCAACTCTCCTCGCTTGAACTGCAACAGGAAATTCAACAAGCCCTCGACGCCAATCCGCTGCTGGAAATGGACGACGATCGCCTCGATGGCGATCAGTACGATGCCGATGGCGGCGACAAAGACTTCGACGACAAATTCGATGAAGGCTCAGTATCAGCCAGCGCAGGAGATTCCGCTTCGGTAGAAACCTCCGAAGCCGTGACTCAGGAATCCATGCCGGATGAACTGCCCATGGACACTACCTGGGATGAAGTCTTCACCGCCGCTCCGGTTGCCGGCCCCGGCATCAGTCGCGACGACGACATGCCGTTTCAGGGCGAAACCAGCGAAGGCCTGTACGAACACCTCGAATGGCAGAAAAATCTCACCCCTTTTTCGGATACCGATTTGGCCATTGCCACCGCTATCATTGATGCCATTGACGAAAAGGGCTATCTGACCCAAAGCCTGGATGAAATCCTTGAGGCGGTGGGCGATGAAGAGGTTGAGCTGGACGAAGTCGAGGCTGTGCTCAAGCGCATTCAACACTTCGATCCCATTGGTGTTGCAGCGAGGGATTTGGCCGAGTGCCTGCTGATCCAGCTGGGGCAATTTGCCGCCGATACGCCGCATCTGGATAACGCTAAGCTGCTTATCCGTGAGCATCTGGACCTGATTGCCAACCGCGACTTCCGCACCCTGATGCGTAAAACCCGCCTCAAGGAAGAAGAGCTCAGAGACGCCATAGTGCTGATCCAGAGTCTGAATCCCCGTCCGGGCGAAAACGTCACCAGCACCAAGGAAGAGTACGTGATCCCTGACGTGTCGGTGAGCAAAAAGAATGGTCGCTGGGTGGTGGAGCTGAACCCGGATTGCATGCCTAAACTGAGTGTGAATCAGCAGTATGCTGCACTGGCACGCACCAGTCGCAATCAGTCAGATAGCCAGTTTATCCGCGGCCATCTGCAAGAGGCCAAGTGGTTTATCAAGAGTCTGGAGAGCCGCAACGACACCCTGCTCAAGGTGGCCAACTGCATAGTGCAATTCCAGCAGGGCTTTTTTGAGTACGGTGAAGAAGCCATGAAACCCATGGTGCTCAACGATATCGCCGAGGCGGTGGAAATGCATGAATCCACCATCTCCAGGGTCACCACTCAAAAGTACATGCATACCCCGCGGGGTATCTTTGAACTGAAATACTTTTTCTCCAGCCATGTCGGAACCGAAGATGGCGGAGAGTGCTCTTCTACTGCAATCCGCGCCTTTATCAAGAAACTGGTTGCAGCGGAAAACCAGAAGAAGCCGTTAAGCGACAGCAAGATGGCAGAACTTCTGGCGGAACAAGGAATCAACGTTGCCCGACGCACCATCGCCAAATACCGAGAGGCGATGCTGATACCACCGTCGAATCAGCGTAAGAGTTTGTAACCCAACCGAGGTCATTGGAGGAAAGTGTCTATGCAAATCAACCTGACTGGGCATCACATCGAAATTACTGACTCACTGCGTGACTACGTCGAGAGTAAATTCTCCAAGCTTGAACGCCATTTCGAACAGATCAATAATGTGCACGTTGTTCTCAATGTTCAGAAATTGCAGCAAATCGCAGAAGCTAAGCTTCACCTCAACGGAGGCGAAGTATTCGCCACCTCAGAACATGAAGACATGTACGCCGCCATTGACGCCCTGATTGATAAACTGGACCGTCAGGTAATTAAACACAAAGAGAAACTGACCAAACATTAACGATGGAACTAAGTACCATCCTGGCGCCGGAGTGCACTAGCTGTGCCACTCCGGGCAGCAAGAAAAAGGTACTGGAACTGATTAGCGATCTCGCCGCAGCCCAGTACCCTTCCCTCTCTTCCCAAGAGATCTTTGAAAGCCTGCTGGCCCGCGAAAAGATGGGTAGCACCGGCATTGGTAATGGCATTGCCATTCCCCATGGTCGCCTGGGTAGTATCGATAAACCTCTCGCCGTACTCATCAAATGCGAAGAAGCCATTGGCTACGATGCCATCGACAAGCAGCCGGTGGACATTCTGTTCGCCCTGTTGGTGCCATCAGACCAATGCCAACAGCATCTGAGTACCCTGGCAGCCATGGCCGAAAAGCTCAACGACCGTCAGGTGTTGAAGCAATTGCGTAAAAGCCATGATGAAAAGGAACTCTACCAGGTAATCACAGGATGAAACTCGTCATTGTTTCCGGCCGCTCCGGCTCAGGGAAATCCGTTGCCCTGCGGGTATTGGAAGACTTGGGCTATTACTGCGTCGATAACTTGCCGCTGACCCTGATGGGCCCCTTACTGGAGCAGCTCAAAGGCAGCAGCGACAAGGTCGCCATCAGTATCGACATTCGCAATATGCCTGAGCAGGAAAAAGCGCTGGAACAGGAGCTTGCCAAACTGCCACCCGGGGTTGAGCTCACCAGTTTCTTCCTCAACTCCAGCGATAAAGTGCTGCTGAAACGCTACAGCGAAACCCGTCGTCTGCATCCATTGTCACGCAGCAAAGTCTCACTCCAGGAAGCCATCAAACTCGAAGGCAAACTGCTTGAGCCTGTGTCGCAATTGGTGGACCACTACATAGACACCTCCAATCTGAACGTCTATGAGCTGGCCGATGCTGTCAGGCAAATTCTGCTGGGGCGCACCGACAAAGAGCTGGTAATCATCTTTGAATCCTTTGGCTTCAAGCATGGCATGCCCACCGAGGCCGACTTTATGTTCGACGCCCGTTTCTTGCCAAATCCGCACTGGGAGCCAGCCCTTCGGCCGATGACCGGACTGGATGAGCCGGTGAAGCAGTTTTTGGAGCGTCAGGTGCTGGTCAACAAGTACATCTGGCAAATCGAAAACCTGCTGGAAACCTGGCTGCCGCATCTGGAGCGCAACAACCGCAGTTACCTGACCATCGCCATAGGTTGTACCGGCGGTCAGCACCGCTCGGTGTACATTGCCGACCAGCTGGCCAAACGTTTTGCCAACTCGCACCATAAGGTCGAGGCACGCCACAGGGAACTCAATGCCAAGGCTTGAGCGCGATATCACCATAGTCAATAAGCTCGGATTACATGCCCGCGCCGCCACCAAGCTGGCGGTACTGGCGTCTGAGTTCAAGGCCAGCGTGACCCTGGTACAGGGCGAAAAACAGGCTTCTGCCGCCAGTGTACTGGGGCTGCTGATGCTGGAATCCGGCATGGGCAAAACCATCCATATCATTGCCGAAGGCGATGAGGCCGAGCAGGCCATGGACGCCATCTGCAACCTTATCAACGCCTGCTTCGACGAAGAGTGCTAAACGCCCTCATACGACGGCAGACGATAGCGCAACTCCTCTCCCCAACTAAAACCATCGCAGCATATTGCACTGCACATTAGCGGTAATCTTCGTCTATCCCCCTATATTTGCTACCATATTGCCAATTCATCTCTTTGGGGAAAGGCGATGCCATTGGAACTTCTGGATAACGAACAGACCGAACTCAGACTGAGCCAGCTCAACGAAGCCCTCGGCAGCGGCATGTTTGTGCATGTGCGGCAAATGCTGCTCAATATGGCCGCCTCCGACATCGCCCTGGTGCTGGAATCCTCGCCGCCGCGCACCCGTCAGGTACTGTGGCAACTGATTGACCCAGAACTCGCCGGTGAAGTGCTTGAAGAGCTTGGCGAAGAGATGAAAGACAAGTTTATCCGCCAGATGAGTCCTGAGCGTCTGGCCCGGGCCGCCGCCGGTTTGGACACCGACGATCTGGCCTACATACTGCGATCGCTGCCGGACAGTCTCTATCGGCAAGTGTTGCAGTCCATGTCCAGCCAGGACCGGCTGCGTGCCGAGCAGGCGCTGTCTTACCCCGAAGAGAGCGCCGGCGGCATCATGAACACAGATACTGTCACCATTCGCCCCGACGTGAATGTGGATGTGATACTGCGTTATCTGCGCCTGCGCGGCTCTCTGCCCGAGGCCACCGACATGCTGTACGTGGTCGACAAGCAGGACGTGCTGATGGGCGGGGTAACCCTGGCTTCGCTTCTCACCTGCGACCCGGCTACCCCTATCCGCGAGCTGATAGATGAGAGCATCGATGGGATCCCGGTCAGCATGTCGGATACCGAGGCGGCTGCGCTGTTTGAGCGTCACGACTGGGTATCGGCCCCTGTGGTCGATTCCGATGGCAAGCTGCTGGGGCGGATCACCATCGATGACGTGGTCGATGTGATTCGAGAAGACGCCGAACACTCTATGATGGGTATGGCGGGGATGGATGATGACGAAGACACTTTCGGCCCTGTGCTCAAAAGCAGTGCCCGCCGCTCGCTATGGCTTACGGTGAATCTGTTCGCCGCCCTGCTGGCCGCCTCAGTAAGCAATATGTTTGAGTCAACGCTGGAGCAGTTTGCCACCATCGCGATTCTGATGACCATAGTGCCCAGCATGGGCGGTGTGGCGGGCAATCAAACCCTGGCGCTGGTGATCCGCGGCATAGCCCTTGGCCACATTGGCCAGAGCAACTCGCGCTGGCTGATTGGCAAGGAGCTTGCCATCGGCTTTTTAAATGGCCTGCTGTGGGCAGTGCTGGTGAGTCTGGCGGTGTGGCTGTGGAAGGATGATATCCGCCTAGGCGCCCTGATTGGTGGCGCCATGCTGATCAATATGACCATTGCGGGCCTGGCCGGTGCCAGTATTCCACTGCTGCTGAAAAAGCTTAAGATTGACCCGGCGCTCGCCGGTGGCATGGTGTTGACCACGGTAACGGATGTGATTGGCCTGTTTGCCTTTTTAGGCTTGGCAACGGCCTTTTTGATGCGCTGAAAGCACCTTGATTCAGGGAGCGGGCAGCCACTCAATGTCCGGCTGGTTTTCGCCGGACAACACCGACACACACTCTTTTTTGGTAACCACCAAAAACTCCCGTGGCGACAAATGACTGCTGGCCATAAAGCCGCTGCGTTTGCTCTCCTGTGCCAGCCAGCCGCCCTCGGACAACTGAAACAGCCAGCCATTGGATAGACTGAATTCGGCCCAGAACTCCAGCAAATCGCCTTCGTCCAACAGCCGTATACCCATCACCTTATCGAAGCTCACCACACAGCGTTTGCCCTCGATAACCAGCGACAGTTTCAGCATTCCCATACCGTAATCCAAAGAGGAGAGGTGCACCTCTTCTCCCAGACGATCTACAGCCAAGGCGACACCACGGGGATGACTCATGCTTGCCAGACTCCTGACGAAAAGATACTTCTCATTAAAAAGACTTATCTCTCATCTTGCAAGCCCGCCGTCACAGCGCTCTTGGCGGCGCAAAGCCATAACTGGCCAGAATCGCCTGTCCCTTGGGGCTTACAATAAAGTCGGCCAGGCCCTGGGCCTTGCTATCGATAACCAACAGGCCGTAGTCGGCGCCAACCGCCAGCGCCTCCGGCAGTGCCAGTACCTGTAATTCTTCAAATTCCTTCTGGGCCAGGCGTCCATTGGTGCAATAGGTCAAAAACACGTCCGCCTGTTTCTCACGCATCACATGGGCGTAGTTGTTAACACCCTTTGGCGGTTTGGGGCTGTCCGGGCCGCCGGTCAACTGACGAGCCTTGGCTTTGAGCTTCTCGGCCGCGCCTGCCACTTGTGCCTCGGCCAAATCGAAGGCGGCAAAAGCATAGTCTCCGGATGGATCGGCCTTGGGCGTAGAGGTGCCCACCACCACATCGGCAGACAGCAGGGTGTCGAGCAGGGTTTCTGTGCTTACCTTAAGCCCGGGCTGTGCCAGGGCGCAGAGCTGATTGCGGGCAAAGGGGGTCACTTCCAGTCCAAAACCTGCCGCCTTGAGGGTTTGCGGGTGCTTCATATTGGCCGAGGCAAACAAGGCCACCGACTCGCCCTGCTCAATCTGCTGGCGCAGCAGCCCCGATGGACCGTACTTGGCGGCAACCTCTGCGCCGCCCTGCTGCCTGAAGGCGGCTACCACCTCGTTCATCGCTGTCTTCAGGCTACCGGCAGCTCTGAGTTGCAACTGAGACTCATCGGGCATTTGAGCTGCAATTGCCTGTGGCAGGGCTTCGGCCTGTACCTGAGCGACCAGTAACAGCGCCAGTGCAATCAGTGATTTTTTCATTGAATTCATCCATGTAACTTATTTTAAGGCCACAGAAAAACCCAAAGCGGAAACCAACTCAAGTGTGGGGATCACAGATACGCATTTATAGGTCAAAGGCATGAAGCGCCAAGGTCCAGGCACAAAAAAAGGAGGCCTTGGCCTCCTTTTTTATTCATGAGCGGCGGGCGTTATCAGCCCAGCGGAGTCAGTACAATCTCAACACGGCGGTTCTGCGCGCGGCCTTCGGCAGTGGCGTTGGATGCGATTGGGCTTGCTTCGCCCATGCCCTGGGTCGATACGCGATTGGCTTTCAGGCCTTTGGCCAGCAGGTAGTTACCCACTTCGGAGGCTCGCACCTGAGACAGACGCAGGTTGTAGCTCTCGGCGCCGCTGGAATCGGTGTAACCCAACACATTCAGACGGGTTTTATCGTATTCCTTGGCCACCAGCGCCACTGAATCCAGCACCTGCATAGCACGTGGGCTCAGGTCGGTCTTGTCCACCGCGAAGGTCACTTCGTTGGGCATGTTCAGGATGATGGTGTCACCGCTGCGGGTTACGCTAACGCCGGTTGATTGCAGCTGCTGACGCAGCTTGGCTTCCTGCACATCCATGTAGTAGCCGATACCGCCACCCACGGCAGCGCCTGAGGCGGCACCAATCAGGGCGCCCTTACCGCGATCGCTCTTGCTGGACGAGGCGACACCCACGGCCGCACCGGCGACAGCACCGATAATGGCACCTGTAGTGGCGTTGGCAGTTTGCTGTTCGTTGGTGTAAGGGTTCACGGTGGCACAACCGCTGGTCAGGGTCGCCATCGCGATTACGGCACTCAGGCCAATCACATTGAACTTGTTCATCTATCTACCTCATCGTTATGTTGCGGCCAGTATATAGATGCCAAGATGACAAACAACTGAACGACTGCCGTTTGCTCAAGGGATGTGCGTACAGGCTTATCAACCGCCTAAAGTTTGCGCGCCCCCAATTGGTGCACCTTGCCCAGCAGCGGAGCAAAATAGCCCATAACCGCCAACCAGAAACGAAATAAATGCCTGTATTTAAACAACATTACAAGTTGACACCTTATTTGCATACTCACAACTGGGTATGCAGATAAGGAGCTCAACATGAAGTATTTGACCAAGCTCGTTAATCACCTCAAAGGTGAGTGGCACGACATCAGCGCTGTGGGCGTCAGCCAATGGGAACTGGGCCGGGAGACCCGCGACCGGAGGACAGGGCTATGATGATGCAGGCCATGCCACAACAGGCACGTCAGGAAGCCATCAATGCCGTGCTGGAAGGGGGCAGGATGCCCTCGGAAGTCGCCAGGGAACTCGGCATCGCCGGTAAAACCCTGCTGCGCTGGATAAAAGAAGAGCGCCAGCCAATGGCAAAACGCGCCAGCCGTCTGGAGCAGGAGGCCCGCAGCATGGAAGTCCGGCTGGCCGAGCTCAGGCAGGAAATTTCCGCCATGAAGGGTCAGCCACTGCGCTGAGATTTTGGCCCCCGCAACCTCACTTGTGCACAGCTTTTCTCGCCAAGCGGCAATGCTGTTCTAGACTAAAAGGAAGTGCACAAGACGCGGGGGCAATTGATGAAATCCGTTCAGACTCATTGGGATGGTGAGGCATGGAGCCCATGTGACCTGACCGGCTTCAACCTGGACACCACCCTGGTGCTGATTTTTGGCGACTTGCCGAATGCCATAGCGCCGGTGCAGGCGCTCAGGGAGCAATTGCCACAAGCGCAGTTTGCCGGTTGTACCACCGCAGGCGAAATCAGCAGCCATGGCGCCACCGATGATGTGCTGGTTGCAACCATCATCGCCTTTGAACATTCGCAGATAAAGCTGGCATCTACTCAGGTTGCCCGCCGGGAAGATTCGCGGGCGGCGGGCAGGCGTCTTGCCGATGCCCTCAGCGATGACGAGCTGCAATACATCATGATCATCAGCGATGGCATGACAGTCAATGGCAGTGAACTTGCCCGTGAACTGGTAGCAGTGCACCCCGGCGTGCCTGTGACCGGCGGCCTTGCCGGTGACGGCGCCCGCTTCAACGAAACCTTCACCCTGGCCAACGATAAACTGGCCACCCATCAGGTGGTGGCCATTGGCTTTTATGGCGATGCCTTGTCGGTGAGCTACGGCTCCCGTGGCGGCTGGATCCCCTTTGGCCCCATCCGCAAGATCACCGACGCCGAAGCCAATGTGCTTAAAGAGCTGGATCACGAAAGCGCTCTGACCGTGTATCGCCGCTATCTGGGCGAACAGGCAGACGAACTGCCTGCAGCGGGGCTGCGCTATCCACTCGAAATCATGGAAGAAGGCAAAAACACCACAGTGGTTCGAACCTTGCTGTCCATCAACGAGCAGGACGGCAGTGTGGTGTTTGCCGGAGACATTCCCAAGGGCGCCAGCGCACGGCTGATGCGTGCCAATGCCGAATCACTGATTGATGGTGCCAACCAGGCGGCCACCGCCTGCCAACAGGGCTGCAAGCACGGCAGCGAAGTCGCCATTTTGGTCAGCTGCGTCGGCCGGCGCCTGCTGCTGCGTCAGCTCGCCGATGAAGAAATCGATGAAGTCACTGCCGTCCTTGGCGACGATGTTATGGTCTGCGGCTACTACTCATACGGCGAAATCGCCCCCTTTGAAATGGGTGACTGCGCGGAGCTGCACAATCAAACCATGACGGTCACCAGCCTGTCGGAGCGAAAAGGCGATGCACCGACTGCTTAAACGCCAGCTCAGACGCTATTTCCCCGATGGCTTACCCGAGTCAGAGGCGCTGACGGCTTTTGTCAAATCGGTCAATGACTCCTACAAGAACTTCAGTCGCGATGAAGCGATTCTCGGGCACTCGCTGGATATCAGTTCCCAGGAGCTGAACGAGCGCAACGATACCCTCAACAGCCTGCTCGATGCGCTGCCGGACACCTGTATCTGGGTCGATGAATTTGAGGTGATCCGCGATATCCGCCTGGGGCAGCAGCTCGATGGCCTCTTCAGCGCCACCGACAAGTTCAAATCCCTCGACGACATCGCCCTTTTGAAAGGCCAGCACAGATTCAGAAGCCATTTGCTGAGTTGCCGCAAGAATAACCGGCCAGAGCTACACGAGTGCCAGTTGACCCTCGGCGATGAGCAAATCTTTATCGAGACCCGTTTTTCCCCGCTGAAGAACAAGCAGGTGTTGGTGGTGTTTCGCGATATCACAGTGCGCAAAGTGGTTGAACGCCTGAAGAACTCGGCGCTGGAGGAATCCCAGCGTTCAGGCAAACAATTGCAGGAGCTGATAAACGGCGCACCGATTGGCATCATGCTGATAGACAACACCTTTAACGTCATCATGGTCAACAGCTACGCCTCGGCCCACCTGGGCATGGCCAGCAGCGAGCTGCTGGGGCAGCGCTGCGACACCTTTATTGAACCCACCTTTCGCGAGCAATATCTCAGCGCCATAGGTCAGTGCTTCAGCTGCGATGACAGCGCCTGCGACAGCCGCTTCGATGTGAGTATGTGCTCACCCCGGCATTCGCCCTTTGAGGCAGAGCTGGCCTTCAGCACCTTCAACCACGGCGGCCGCCTGGTGCTCACCCAGGCCTTTACCGACATTTCGGCCCGCAAGCAGATGGAGAAAGAACTCCGACGGCTGGCCCAAACCGACCCCCTGACCGGGGTCGCCAACCGACGCTTTTTTATCACAAGGGGACAAGCCGCCTTCGATGGTTGCCGGCAAAGCGGTCAGCCACTCAGTCTGCTCGCCATGGATTTGGACCACTTTAAGTCTATTAATGATACCTACGGTCACGCCACCGGCGATGAAGTGCTCAAGTGCTTCTGTCGCACCCTGGAGGCAGTCGTGGGTCAGGATGCCTTGATTGGCCGCTTTGGCGGTGAAGAGTTCACCTTGCTGCTGCCGGGTACCGATAAGGCCGGGGCCGAGGCGATTGCATCGAATATTCTTTCCGGGGTAGCGCAGCAGCAACTGGAAACGGCCCAGGGTAACCTTGGCTTCACCACCAGCATAGGTGTGGCGAGTCTTGATGAGGCCGACAGCCACCTCGAGGCGCTGCTCAATCTGGCGGATGCCCGCCTCTACCGCGCCAAGCACGGCGGCCGCAATCGTTACTGCAGCGGAGATTGACTCAAAAAGCAGCAAGCGTCGGCAAAGCCCTACTCGGGCGAACTATTTTTCATTAACATGGCTCTATAAATACACATAAAACAGCCTTGGCCTCTCCCATGTTGACCCTGGAACGGGTAAATTTTGATTTCGGCGCCTCTTTGCTTTTTCGGGACCTCTCCATTGCCTTTCCCGGTTCGCGCCACCTGCTGCTTGGTCCCAACGGCAGCGGTAAAACCAGCCTGATGGCTATCATTGCCGGTTTGTACCGGCCTCTCAGCGGCCAGATTTTGTGGCACAACACCCCCATGACCGACCCTACCCGCCGGGTGTCTTTGTGCAGCGCGCTCATGGTGCTGCCCGACTTTATCAGCGCCGGTAAACTGCTTAAATTCTGGGAACAGCAATGGCAGCCGCAGCAAGCCGACATGGCCCAGCGGATCCGCGAACTGACCCTGATGCTGGACTTCCTGCCGCAACTGGGTTGCCGGGTAGGCCACCTCTCCAGCGGCAACCTGCAAAAACTCAAACTCATCATGGCACTGTCACGGCCGAGCGACATCTTACTGCTCGATGAAGCCCACTCCGCCATGGACAGCCGCGCCCGCGACGCCTTCTGGCGTCTGGCGGATAGCTATTCAGGCCTGATTATCGCCACCAGCCACGAAGGGGACGGCTTTGTCGCGCGGGGCTACGAGCCGCTGGCACTGGATAAGGTCAAGGCTGGCCAATGACCTACTGGCAACTGCGCATGGCGCTGCTGCGCCATCCCATCTCCGCCGCGTTGGCGGCACTGAATCAAAGTGGCCTGTTCGTGCTGACCATCATGGGCACGGCCCTGCCGGCGGTGTTTTTTCTTATCCTGCTGAATTTCGGTATCTTGCTTGACCACAATGTAGATGCCAGCGAACGCCTGCCAATATTACTGCACCTTATTCTGCTGCAAATTCTGTGGATGGGGCTGATGCGGGACGCCATTTTGGGGATGAAGGCCAAGTTGCTGCTGCGCTCAGTGCCCGGACATCACGCCCACCAGCGGGTCAGCATGTTGCTGGCCTCCATGGTGAACCCCTTGCTGTGGCCGCCGCTGGTCATTTTGCTTGGCAGCGCCCCCAGCGCCTGGCCTGCACTGGCCCCCCAGTGGTTGCTGCCGCTGCTATTGCTCGCGCTGCAATGGTGCTGCCTGTTTGCACCTGCCGGCGCCCTGCTGTATCTGCAATTGATTTTCGGCCTGAGCCTGCTGGATCTTACGCCACAGCAGGCCGATTGGCTGCTGTCGTTACCCGGGATGGTCAGCC
The DNA here is from genome assembly GCF_003957745.1 of Shewanella khirikhana. Classification (NCBI taxonomy): domain Bacteria; kingdom Pseudomonadati; phylum Pseudomonadota; class Gammaproteobacteria; order Alteromonadales; family Shewanellaceae; genus Shewanella; species Shewanella khirikhana. The sequence goes on from NZ_CP020373.1 coordinate 3,414,134, forward strand.
TGTTGCTGTTGTTGCGGGTGTGTCAGCGCTTGCCAACCCGCTCGCTGACGCTGGCGCTGCGGCGCCTGTTTACCCGCCTGCCTGTGCCTGTCTTTGCCTATCTGGCTCAGGCGATGATCACCGAGGCGCTGCACGGCTTGGTGCTGAGGCTTACTCTGGCGCTGCTGACCATTGCCGCCGGGCATTTGGTGCAATCCCAGGTGGCGGAGTTTGCCGGGGCGGTGCAAACCGTGACTGTCTCTTTGCTCGGAGCTATCGCAGCCTCCTGGCAGTTTCCGTTGAATCGCTTTTTAAGTGACAAAGCCGTATTCTTGGCATCGCTGCCAAAACAGTTTCAAACCAAGATGTTACTGCTCGGACAGCCACTGGCTCTGGGGCTATTGATGTTCCAGTTCTGGCAATATCATGGCGAACACTGCTGGCTGCAATTGGGACTGTTTTGCCTGCAGCTTGGCTTTATCCAATATGTCACCCTCAGGGCCGAACGTCAGTACGCACTGGCGACCCTGCTCGCCATGTTTACCGCCATTGGTGGATTTCTTCTGCTAGCCAATTGATTGGCTTATTGTTTTAATAAGCAATCAGTGTTTCCCCACGATGAACTAGACTAAAAAGGAAACCTTGTCCTCGCACAAAGTCCTGTGGTTGTGATGTTGGTTCAATGGTCCATAGTTTTCGGAAGCGGCCCCAAGAGGCCGCAACCTGCGGAATAAGGGACATGGCTCAAATAGACACCCGAACAATTTCAGTACCCGCCAGCATGCTGGAAGGCTGGCAGGAAATCGTGGATCTGGTGGCCGACATCACCGAGTGTCCGGCCGCACTCATCATGCGTATCCACGCGAAAGAAATGGAAGTCTTTTCAACCAGTCGCAGCAGCGGCAATCCCTATGCACCCCATGCCCGTGATGATCTGGGGCACGGCCTCTATTGTGAGACTGTGATCAAAGAGCGGCGACCACTGGTGGTCCCCAATGCTCTTAACGATCCCGAATGGGACCACAACCCCGATATCAAGCTGGGGATGATTTGCTATTGCGGTCTGCCCATCTTTTGGCCGGACGACACCCCCTTCGGCACCATCTGTATTCTCGACAGCAAAGAGCGCCACTTCAGCGACCGCACATACTCGCTGCTCGGGCGCTTTCAATCGGCCATCGAAGGTCACTTGCAGGTGCTGTATCACAAGGCCGAAGTACAGGCGCTGAATCAGGAACTGGAAGCCAAGGTGCGGGAGCGCACCCAAAGCCTGGCCGAACTCAGTGCCCGGCTGCTAAAAGAAATTGAACAGCGCACCGCCGCCGAAGGTCATCTGGAGTTTCACCGCAGCTACGATGCACTGACGCACCTGCCTAACCGTGCCACCTTAACCCAGCGGCTGCAGGAAATGCTGCCGGTGATTAAGGACGACGAACAGCTCACCCTGATTTATTTCGGCCTGAAAAACTTCAAATCGGTGAACGACAGCTACGGCTATCTGGCGGGGGATCAAATTCTGGTCAGCCTCGCCCAGCGGCTGAGTATGAAGTTACCCGATGACTGGATTTTATCGCGCATTGCCGGCGCCGAATTTGTGCTGGCGGCCAGGCACGACAGAAACCCGGACCTTGCCGAGCAGGTGATTGAACGCATTCTGCACGACTGTTCAATCCCGTTCAGCGTCAACGACAACAGCATCACAGTGAAAACCAACCTTGGTGTAGCACTGGCGCCGATGGATGCCACGGATTCGGTGAGTTTGCTGCAACGGGCCAGCGCCGCCATGAGTATCAGCAAAAAGGAAGGCGCCGGGGTCTCTTACTTTGGTAAAGAGACCCAAAAGGCCGCCAATGAGCGGCTGCTGCTGGAGTCCCACCTGCTCGATGCGCTGCGCCTTGATGAGCTGCACGTCTATTTTCAGCCGCTGATGTGCCTGCGTCAGGGCGGCAAAATCATCGGCGCCGAGGCCCTGCTTCGCTGGCACAGCCCCGAGCTTGGCAATGTCGGACCTGACCGCTTTATTCCACTGGCCGAAAGCAACGGCCAGATCATTGAGATTGGCAATTATGTGCTGCATCAGGCGCTTAAGCAGGCGGCACGCTGGCATCTGCTGACCGAGCAGCCATTCAAGGTCGCGATAAACATTTCACCATTGCAGTTTCGCGAGCGCCATTTTGTGGAGCACATCGACGACCTGCTCAAGCTGTATCAACTGCCGCCCCAGAGCCTGGAGCTGGAAATTACCGAAGGCATACTGCTGCAGGATGAACATCACGCCAAAACCAGCCTCGCCAGACTGCGCCAGCTTGGGGTCAGCATCTCGCTGGATGACTTTGGCACCGGCTACTCCTCCCTCAGTTATCTGCAGAAATACGCCTTCGATACCCTGAAAATCGATCGCAGCTTTGTCAGCCATCTGGAGTTCAACGAGCAAAACCGCGAACTGACCCGCGCCATTATCGCCATGGCGCACAAACTGAATTTGGCGGTGATAGCAGAAGGGGTGGAAAACGCCTTTCAGGAAGCCTTTATTCGCGACGAAGGCTGTGATTATGCTCAGGGGTTTCTGTACGGCAAGGCGGTGGCCAGCGAGCATTTTGAAGCCATGCTGCTGACACAAAACGACCGTGATATTGGCAGTTAAAGCGCCTGGAATTAGTGCTCCGGGCATTTATGCTCACGCAAACCCGCTTTTAACTTCAAGCCGTTACTTAAAGTTAAAGCCTTTCCAGGCGCGGGTCATATGGCGACGCCCCATGGGGCCAGGGTAGGCTTCTACCCCGAAACCGGCGGCTTTCAAATCGCGCTTGAACTGACCGTTAGAGCAGTAAGACACCAGTAATCCCTGCTCAGCCAGATAGCGATACAGGCGCTGGAAATGCTCTCCCGCCCACAGCTCAGGTTGTTTCCTGGGGGCGAAGGCATCGAAGTACACCAGATTGAAACTGCCCTCGGCAAAGCTTTGCTGCTCAAGCTTGCCACGGATTTTGGTGAGCTCCAGCCCGGCCACCTCTGTGGTGGCATCCCAGGGTGCCTGGTGCAGCGCCGCCAAACAAGCCGTCAGTTCATCACGACTGCCATAATCACCACGCTTTGCCAGGCACTCGGCGTAATTCAGCTGCGCCACAATCTCGCTGCCAATGGGAAAAGGCTCCAGGGTAGTGAGGCTGACGTTAAGCCCGGCGGCTTTGGCCTTTTGCGCGGTGAGCAGCACATTCAGACCTGTGCCAAAGCCCACTTCGAGGATCCGGATTTGGCTGCTCTCGGGCAGTCTTGAATGAAGCGACAGCAAACCGGCATCAATGTACACATAGACAGATTCCGTCAGCGCCCCTTTGAACACATGGTAACTCTCATCCAGCTCGCTGTTGACCAGGGTGTGGGAGCCATCGGCGGTAAATTCTATCTGAACGCTCATCTGTCTTTCCTGAACTGCTTCGGACGTAAAACGCCGGGCATTTTACGCCACAGACCTGCCCTGTCCCAAATGTCCCTTCAACTGGAAACACAGCTCAACATATTGAATGGCTTCGGCGCGGCCAACCTGAAAATCTTTGGCATGGGCGACCTTATTGCGTAACCGACGCAGCTCAGTAAACAGCTTGCCTTTGGCGGTATCCAGATGACCGCCCATCACCAGCAGCTCCCCCATGTGTTTGTAGGGCGTCTCACTGTTAAGCTCAAGGGTAGGATTTTGCTTGCGAAGCAGCGCCTCGGCTTCATCCTCCACCTCGCCCCAGGCACCCAAAATGGCAGAATTGGGCAGATTCTCAACCGAGGCAATCAGCTGGGCTTTTTTATCAGACACCAGTTCAGGGAACGCCTGACGCGCCTCACGGCTGGCGGCTTTCAGCTCTTCGCCAAACTCCATCTCAAAGTCTTTGTATTTGAGTTTTTTGGCCTGCGGCAGCAGCTGTGCCAGGGGGCGCCGAAGCAGCAGACTCAGGCCAACGATGACGGCGGGCCAAATCAGAATATCCAGCAGTGACAGGGTAAATTGCATCCAGTTCAAGGGGTGCTCCGTGCAGAGGAAAAACCAAATCGGCCTACATGATGCCAGCGCTTGCCCCGACCTGCAAAGCCCTGTGTTTTGAAGGGGCTAAATCCACACCTGGCGTGAGAAATGGCGCTTGAGTCTTGCATCACTTGCGCCCTCAAGCTTCCAGCGTTTCAGACCATTGAAGCGGCAAAACTCGCCGAAGGCCTCGGCCAGTGGCTCTAAAAATGCCTTGAAGTTGCCATCAACACCAACAGCCGCCGGTTCCAGAGTCAGGTATTTAAGCCGCAGCAGTCCCTTTTCACGGTCTGCTTTCACATCCACCCGGCCGATAAAGGTGTCCTGCCACAAAATGCCCAGACAATAGTAACCAAAGCGGCGTTTGGGCTCGGGCAGATACACTTCAATCTGGTAATCAAAATCGAACCATTGCTTCAGCCGCGCCCGCTGGATCAGCAGATTATCGAACGGATTGAGCAGCCACACTTTGTCCGGCAATTCAGGCAGTTGCAGATTGGGCCGAAAATACCTGCGCTCGGCCCCCTGTTTGAAGCACGACAGCTCTCTAGCCTCCACCATGGCATCCAGCGCCGTGGTCACGCTCGCCTTAAGGCCGCTTCTGAGGTAGGTCATCTCCTTCAGGCTGCCATGACCCTGGGCATCAAGGTAGCGGCCAATCAGGTAACGGGCATATTCATCCTCGGTTGGCGGCCGTTGATCGACACCGGCAGGCAGCACCCGCTCACTGAGGTCATACACCTTTTGAAAACCATCGCGGCGCACCACCATAAGCTCGCCTTCCATAAAGAGCTGCTCCAGCGCCTTTTTGGCGGGCTTCCAGTCCCACCAGGGGCCGGATGTATGGCCTTTATGTTCAAAATCAGAGGCTTTTAATGGCCCTTCTGCGCCGATACGCTCGCGCACCATACGCATCTCATCACTGTCTTTATCGAACCAGTGGCGGCCACCATTTTTCAGTGCCAGCTTCCTCGGCAGGCTGAAGCGATAGTCAGCCATCGGCAAAAACGCCGCAGCGTGGGACCAATATTCAAAAATCTGTTTGTCTGCCAGCGCCTGCTCCAGAGCATCCGGCGCAAAATGGGGCATGCGACTGTGCAGTACATGTTGATGGGCGCGGGCCGCCACCTGTATCGAGTCAATCTGCACATAACCAAGTTGGCTGACACAGGCGGTCACATCCGCAGGCGGCGACAGCAATCCCTGGGCGGCAATATTAATGGCTCGCCATTCTTGCTGGGAAAAGGGAGATGCGGCTGGCCCAGCAGCCGGTTTGGTCGCTGCCTGCCGCCGGGCCAAAGGCTGCGCTGCGTTGGAAGACTGGGTCACTGTTGTTCCTGCAACAAATGCAAAAAACCATGATGCCGGGCGACAGGCCCTCACACAAGTGTCAGCTGCGCCCCAGGATCTGCTTTAACTTGGCTTTCACCGAGCGCCAGTGGGTCATAGGCACGCTGGGCGCCTGTTCCAATACCCGATCAAGGTCAATCTCTTCCAGGCTTGCTTCGCCGCCGTGGGCCAGTAACACCCGGGCGGGCGCCAGACACTTGAGCTTCATCAACGAGCTTTTGTAACGGTTGGGATAAAACAGTGGAAACGGCGGAATGTAGCGGCCCTTCACCTTCACCAGCAGATCGGCCACGTAAATGCAGCCCTCATCTTCGTGCAGCAGCGCCAGATCCCGGTCGGTATGCCCGGGACAATGAAACACCCGCCATTCGGGGAACCCGGGCAATCGGCTATCGTCGCCAAGCAGCACATCTGCCCTCAGCTTGTGGCTATACCAAAACCACTTGAGCGGCCGCCCCATGCGTTTGGCGACCCAGGCGGCCAGCGCCATATCGGTCAGGTGCATGGCGATACCATCGAGACCGCGATACCAGTGTCCGGGCACATCGGCAGCCACTATTCGGGCGCCGGTTTTACCCTTGAGCCGCGCGGCACCACCGGCATGATCGGGGTGCATATGGGTTACTACCACCAGCTTAAGATCGGTCAGTGCCCGCTTGAGTTCTTCGCGGATAAAGCGGCAGACTTCGGCCACATCGGCGCGGCAACAGCCATCCAGCAGCACCAGTCCCTGGGGATGCTCGGCAAGATAAATAGTTTGGATATGGCCCTGTAAGCGGTGAAGGCGGTACATAATCGTTCCCTGAAGCATGGTGTTCTGATTATGGCCAAACTCATCTGACCACTCAAGTTCTCTGATTGCCTCTTTAGTCGAAGCCCTTATCGCCCTCTGATAAGCAGCAGTTGGCAGAACCACACAATTAAAAAGCCCCGCCGGGCGGGGCTTTCGGGAGACTGAACAGGTTCAGCGATTATCAGTGCATATGATGCAGCATGCCGGCACCTGCCATGGCAACCGCGGCCACCTTGGCGCATTTATCAGAACCTGCACAGCCGCTTGCGGCAGTGTGGGTGGCAGTCGCACGGCTGTAGACAGTCACGCCGTCTTTGATGGTTTGTTCCACCTTGATGTCGGCAATGGTTTCAGGCTTCACTTTCAGCGGATTGGCTGACAGCACCACCATGTCGGCATTTTTGCCTACTTCCAGAGAGCCTTTGGACTTCTCTTCCCGGTACTGGGTAGCCGCCCACAGGGTTTGCGCCTTCAGACCTTCAAGCGGTGTAACCCGCTGATCCGGCCCGATTTCACGGCCAGTGCGGCTGATGCGGTTAACGGTGGCGTAGTACACCCGCATGGAGTCAGGCAGGGCTACCGGAGCATCGTGGTGCGAGGTAAAGATCATCCCCAACTGACGCGCCCAGCCGGTGGGCGAGATGTGCGAGGCTCGCTCTTTCCCCAGCACTGAGTCACTGTGCCAGTCCCCCCAGTAGAAGGTATGCATGGGGAAAAACGATGGGAAAATACCGAGGCGATTGAAGGACTCGACCTGATCCTTACGGGCGGTTTGGGCGTGGATAGCCACAAAGCCCCGGTCTGCTTTACCGTGCTTTTTCTCACTGGCAGCCACCGCCTTAATCAGCTGATCGATGGCCGCATCCCCATTCACGTGGGTCAGCAGCTGCCAGCCGTTGGCCTGGGCCAGCTCCACATATTTGGCAGCATCATCATCACTCATGCTGGCATAGCCCTTGTAGCCGGGCTGCTGGCCCTCGGGTGGTACCAGATAGGGCTCGGTCAACCAGGCGGTTTTACCCTGGGGCGAGCCGTCCAGATTCAGCTTGGCACCCGCCACACGGAAACCATTCATATACACATCAGAAAGATACGGCGGCTTAATCACGCTTTGCGCCACCTGAATGTCCGGGTACACGGCCACATCCAGTTTGAGCTTGCCGTCTTTGGCCACCTTGTACATGGTTTCAACCGCGGAGGTCGATGCGCGGCCTTCCTGAGCCGTGGTGTAACCGTAGCTGGCGTACAAATCCATACCCGCCTTGAAAATCACTTCGTTTTCTTCGGGCTTGAGCTTGGCAAACATCGGCATCAGGGCGCCGAAGAAGGCAATCTCTTCCAGCACGCCGTTGGGGGTCTTGCCATCGGCTTCGCGGCGAATTTTACCGCCCTCGGGATCTTTGCTGTCGGGGGAGAAACCCGCCAACTCCAGCGCCTTGGTGTTGAATGTGGCCAGGTGTCCCGACTGGTGGATGATGAGCACAGGCATATCTTTAGCCACCGCATCCAGCTCCTGACGGGTTGGGTGACGCTTTTCCTTCAGTTGCGAGTCATCATAACCAAAACCGAGCACCACACCATGCTGCTGGTTTTCTGCTTTGGCGTACCAATCTTTGAGGGTTTGTTGCAGCGAGGCGATGTCGGTCACTTCGCCATCCGGTGGCGCCAGCAGGTTAGCCGCCAGCGCCTGAATGCCGGTATTGAATACATGGCCGTGGCCATCCATAAAGCCCGGGATCAGGGTTTTGCCGCCAAGGTCGACCACTTCAGTATCGGGAGATTGCAGCCGCATCACGTCCGCTTTGCTGCCGAGGGCGAGGATTTTGCCGTTTTTCACCGCCAGGGCTTCAACTTCCGGCAGGGCATCATTCACGGTAACTATGTCACCACCGAAATAAATCAAGTCCGCCATGGGCTTGGTCGGACTGGTGGCCTGTGCCCCAAAGGCCGCAGCGGCCATGCTGAGTGCAATAAGTGAGTGTTTCATTGTGGCTCCTTGGATTGCCCGGGAATCCCTCCCGCAGATAAATCCGAAGATACCAGCTCATGTGCAATAAATAACCGTGAGACAATCGCAGATCCTTACTTTGCAAACAAAAGTTGCACTTGTAGCGGAGAATGTCACCAAATTGTATACAAAACTTGTTTCCTAAGACCTAAGCCGTTAAAGTAGCACGCAAATATTCGGAGCCATTGGCATCGAATAATAACTATAAGGCATCGGCCATACGCAATTCAGGGATGAAGCGCCAACCAGTAATCTGGCTCATCCCTGCCCCTCGGGGCACATTACAGGGAATACAGGATGCAACGCGGCACACTGATCAGATGGAACGCCGATCGGGGTTTTGGTTTTATCAAACCGGAACGAGCCGATGCTGACGACATTTTTATTCATATCTCCTCTTTGAAACATATGATACGGACGCCACAGGTTGGCGATATCATTCTGTTTCAAATAGAAATTCCAGCAGATGGCAAACCCCGGGCCGGTATCGCCCGCATCGAAGGCGTTCCCATCAAAGCGCCCTCCACCAAGCAAAACCCTTCATCGACCTCAGGCCTGTCGGTTGGCAAGCTGCTTAAAGGGGCTGTGTTGCTGGGGCTGATTGCCTTTGCCATTCCCAAGATTGCCCCTATGGTCCATGCGCTGATGGCGCCAACAAACAAGCTGCAACCAGACAGCCAGTATGCGCTGCCGGACACAGATTTGGCGCCGCTGCGGCCGGTAGCCGAGGCCCCGAGTTTTCGCTGTGAAGGCAAAACCTATTGCAGTGAAATGCGCTCCTGTGAGGAAGCCACTTTCTATATCAACAACTGCCCGAACACCAAGATGGACGGCGACAGAGATGGCATCCCCTGCGAGAGTCAGTGGTGTGGTCGCTTCTAAAACGGAACCCAAGCTGCTTTAAATCCTAACAACAAAAAAGGCGCCTCCGATGAGCGCCTTTTTCGTTGCTGTCATGCTGACTAGAAACACATACCTTTTCGAAGATACTGATAGCCCACACCATTAGCCAATGTCATGGTGCTGCCGTTGAACGACACTACTTCCCAGTCACCCACCAGCTTATTTTTCGACTGAATACTCACTCCGTCGAGATGATATTCACTGAACATTTCCTGTCCCTGGCGGAACGCTGAACTCACGGTGTAGGACATCTGCTTGTAATCACGAAAGTTCCAGACACCGGGGTCTTCATCATGATAGATATGCTCACCATCGTTACTGAGGCCATAGGCACACCAAACACCCAGAAGACCATCACGGCTCACTCGCCCCGCGGCCCCCGGCGGCAACGACTGACTGGCAAGCGCTTGTTTCATTTTCAGTGACTTACGTCTGTTGCCCGGTTCCAGTTTCTGCTCGGCTTCCCCCGGCTGACAAATATCATCCTGAAAACGGATTTTGCCATCAGTGCCAACACAGCGATATACCTGCGCCATGGCCTGTGACGGCCCAAGGCTTCCCCCCAGCAACAGCAGCAAAATGCCCATTATCGGCACACGCACCCTGAACTCCTTTTCGCAACTCTTGTGATGTTCAACAGCATCTTAATTCAACAGAAAGTTATATCACCCGGCAACGGCTTTGGGTATGGCTTTATTGCCGCCCCAGGGCATGCCGCCAGCCCCACACCAACAGATGCAGCGCCAGCAACAAACTCCAGGCCAGACAGAAAAACAGCAGCGCAATAGAACCGACACAGGCTGGAGTATCACTAAACAGCCAATACCACGCGGGCCAGCCAAGCAGACACAAGGCTGCGAGCATCAGCATGCAACGGCGGCAGCGGCCGATTTTTTGCCGGAAAATGGATGATGCGCAGTTATCGCAGGCCATGGCCGTCCTTGTTCATTGCTGACTCGCGGCTATTGTACCCAAATCATCGCGTTACCTGAACCAAGGTTCTTTCCAAACAACCAGTCTTCCCAATTAGCCAGTCTGCTCAAACAACCCTTCTGCTTAAACAAAGGTATTATCCAAGCCAAGCCTCCAAGCTACAGCGTCCAAGCTACAGCCACTTAGGTACAGCCACTTAAGTACAGCCACTAAAGTACGGCCACCGGCGTACATATGTTAAAGTGCCCCTCATTCCAAATAACAGGCGCCTCAGATGCACCACAAGCTGCCACTGCTGTACAGTTTTCGTCGCTGCCCCTATGCCATGCGTGCCCGTATGGCGCTGATTTTGTGCCAAATCCAGGTGCGAGTGCAGGAAATCAGCCTCAAGGCCAAACCCGATGGATTGCTTGCGGCCAATCCCAAAGGCACTGTACCTGTGCTGGTGAAGCCTGATGGCGAGGTGATAAGCGAAAGTCTGGACATCATGCTATGGGCCATTGAGATGAGCCAGAATAGTGCAATAAGAGCACAGCTCACCTATCAGCAGGAACAAGCACTTACGCTTATCACAGCCAACGATATCGACTTCAAGCCCTGGCTGGATAAGTACAAGTATTTCGACCGTTATCCCGACGCTACTCAGCAGGACTACCGTGACAGAGGCTGCGAATTTTTGGCTCTGCTGGAGCAGCGCCTTGCTCAAACGCCCTGGCTGCTTGGCGATAACCCCAGTCTGGCAGACATTGCCATCTTTCCGTTTGTCCGCCAGTTTGCGGCTGTGGATCCGGCCTGGTTTGCCAGTGCTCCCTATGCGGCGCTGAGACACTGGCTCGATAACTGGCTGACGCATAGCGCGTTTACCGCTTGTATGTACAAGTATCCCGAGCTCGGCGAGCCTGTGATACTGAAACTTGCCGACTGAATCTGAGTTCAAATACAAAAAAGCCCGCTCACTGAGCGGGCTTTTCTTTGGGTTTCCCCCTGGAATAAAAAGAGCCCTTGCGGGCCCCGGGTTTGACTGACAATCGCCAGAGGCAAGCCTTGATCGACGTTCTGTCGGAGAAAGGCGACCGGGGGAGTGAACATAGTTGTTGAGTCGCTATGAACTGGACGCCTTCCCACGCCGGTCAATTGGCCCCGAAGGGCCTGGCACTGCATCCGGTGACTTGTCAGCTCACCCTAAACTGAGGTGATTAAGGCGCTACCTGGATTTGCTTTTCGGCAGTCAGGGTCACAATCACACGGCGCTCCAGCTGACGTTCATTGATGCTGTCGCCATGGGCCTGAGTTTCACCTTCGGCGCGCTGATCCATGGACTGCACGTCAACACCGTGGCTGGCCAGATAATCGGTCACTGTGGCAACACGCTTCTCAGACAGCATCTGGTTGTAGCTGGCATCGCCCTGGTTGTCGGCCTGACCGATAAGCACAATGGCGTCTTTGTCGTTTTGCTTCGACAGGTCCACGATTTGGTCCAGCTTGGCCTGACCTTCACCGGTCAGGGCGGCTGAATCGAAGCCAAACAGTACCGCCACACTGGCGCTTTCAACTTTGGTTTCGTACTTGGGTTCAACCGGCTCTGGCTGAGGCGCTGGTTCCACCACAGGAGCCACCACGGCAACCGGGGTTGGCTTGGCGCCAAAGCGGTAGGTCAGCTGCACGCCAACGGTTTCGGCGTCCATATGGGCGGTTTCCCATGCGGTTTCATCGATGTCGGTGAAACGGCGGTACTTGGCAGTCACGTCCATATTGTCGGTGATGCGATAGCCGATACCGGCGCCCACATAGGGAGAGGTGTCAGTGGCACTCACGTACTTGCCCACGCCCATCTGGTGCTCGAGGTGGTACTGATAGGCACCCGCCTCACCGGTCAAAAACCATTTTTCAGACAGTGGCAGGGTACCCACAATGCCGAGGGTGGCACCGCTCACGTCGATGTTCTGCCCCTGAGCTGCTGCACCGCGCATATCGGTGGCATCCAGGGTGCCCAGGTCTTGCCAGCCAGCTTCGACGGCAAAATATTTGTTCAGTTGATAACCTGCAACAGCATTCCAGGCGGTGTCGTCACCGTCTTTCAGGTGGCTGTCGGTGCTGACATTGTTGAAGTCAGTCTGGCCGGCGCCGGCGCCGAAGTAGAAACCGCTCTCAGGTGCTGCGGCGTTGGCATAAGAGGTAGCAGCAATCAGGGCCAGTGCAATCATTGACTTTTTCATCGTTCACTCCTTGGTGTTGAAATACTTTGTTTTCGAAAGTGAGGCCATTGTAGGCAAGGCTGCGGCGATGAACGATAAGGCTAAGCTTATAGGGATTATTAGATTTGATTATGAATTGTGTACACGCAGAAGCGCGCCAATAAAAAAAGGGGCGAATGCCCCTTTTTTAAGGTGTGTCTGTGAACTGTAAAAACAGATTCAGCCTGTGACTGGCACTGATCAGACTGCGCCAGCCACTGTAGCCGACATTAATGCACGTGGTTGAGCACGCTCACCAGTTTGTCGCTGATATCTTCCTGCAGCGCCAGCTTTTCGCCCGCAGTGCCAGTGCCAGTGCCTGCGCCTGCATCTGCTTTGGCTGCCTTTGGCTGCTTACCTACGGGCTGCAACCGCCCTTCCAGCATGGTGCCCCAGATACGGATATCTTTCAGCTCGGCGGGCGCCACGTCGAACGGGCTCTTTTCCATAATCGTCAGGTTGGCATCTTTACCCACTTCCAGCGAACCGACTCTGTGCTCCTGCTGAATGGCATAGGCCGCATCCAGGGTGATGGCCTTCAGGGCTGTCTCCAGTGGCACCTTGTGCTCTGGCCCAACAACATCGCCCTCGTAGGTCACACGGTTAACCGCCGCCCACACCAGCTGCATTGGCTTGGCCGGTGCCATTGGCATATCTGAGTGGAACGACAGCGAGCCGCCCCATTTAAGTACATCGCCATGGGGAACCATGTTGGGCATTTCAGACTCACGCATGCCCATGGTGCCGTAGCGGCCAGCCAGCGCAGTAACATAGTAAGGGTTGGACGACACTATGCCGCCAAGCTCAATCCAGCGTTTTACCTGCTCGGGGCGGGCAAAGCCGAAGTGCGACAACATGGCGCGGTGATCTTTGCGTGGATTGCGCTTCATTGCCTGTTCCAGCGACGCCAGCACCATATCAAATCCGGCATCGCCGTTATTGTGAATGGTAAGCTGATAACCTGCGTCCCAATAGGCATCGAATGCCTTGGCAAAGCGGGCGGGATCCATGATCCACTCGCCATGATGGCCATCGGAGTAACCGTCTTTCATCTGCATCAGCTGGCTGAAAATGGCGCCATCGCTGAACAGTTTGACCTGCTTGGGCAGGTAGCGGGTACGGCCTTCGCCCCAGGACATCACACGTTCAGTTTCGGCCAGCATTTTGGCTGGGTCATCGCCAAAGCTGTTGGCCATGGCTTTACCATCAACTACAAAGTAATGGTTAAAAGGCGTTGACTCGCCGCTGTAAACCGAATTCACCAACTGTTGCAATGGTTTGCTGACCACGCCCCCTGGCTCGGAGGCGGTGGTAATGCCGTTTTGGTGGTAGTAGTTAACGCTGAACTCCAGCCCTTCTTTGAAGATCTCCGGGGTGGCCATCAGCGGCGCTAACTTATCAAGCGCACTGAAAAAGCCCTGCTCATACATGTGCCCACGGTCAAGATCGATGGCCTTCTTGGCACCGGCGCTTTGGCTATCCACGAAGGCGGCGTCGATACCTGCCAGTTTCAGGGCGGCAGAGTTCAGGAATACCTCATGGCAGGAACGGTGCCAGACCACCACCGGGAAGTCGGGCGCCAGCTTGTCAAGATAGCTGCGCGACAGATCCTTTCCATGCATGTAATGGTGGTAGCCCCAGGTTACAAATGCCTTGCGCTTGCCGTTATTGGTCTGGCGATATTCTTCAATCGCCTGGCTCAGGCGCTTGGCATATTCCTTGGGTTCACGCACCGCGGGTGAAAAGCCGTCAATGGCATCCCAGTCTTCAATGGATATAACCTTACTGTTCATGGTCAGCGCCGCCAGCACAGGATGCACGTGCTCTTCTACAAAGCCCGGCATCACCACCATGCCGTTGAAGGACTTATCAAGCCTTGCATTGCTGCCAGCCACCTTGCCCACATCGGCCTTGCTGCCAATGGCCAGAATACGGCCGTCCTGTACGGCAATGGCCTCGGCGCGGGGCGCCTTGGGGTTCATGGTGATAAATTCTTTGGCGGTATAAACAACCACCGGTGATTCGGCCAGAACCAGTTTGGACAAGTCCTGCATGGAATTGGTTTCTGCGTTGGCGGCAAAGCCCAGTGAAAGCAGTGCCGCAGACAGCGACAGGCTCAGTGACGATTTGATCATTGCCCTTCCTCCTTGGATGGCGTTGGTCCGGCGAATATGGCCGTTGAATTATCCATCAAATCCTAGCAAAGCAATCGCAAATTCTGGATTACCTTCCTTGTAAACTATTGACTTACAATGGCTAAAATCCAACCTGGGTCGCATTTGTTATTGGCTTATGGCATACCTTCGTTGACCATGTATAACCAACGCAAATCAATCGACAGGCAGCCCAGGGATGACAGGCCCCAATCCTGCTGTTAGCTTGGTAAAAAATATTGCTTTGGAGCAAGCCCATGAGCGCGCATGAGCAGGCGGAACTTGCCGCCGTAAAACGGAGTATGGTGATGACACAGGTTGCCGGTCTGCCGGGCACTGTGATGATAGGCTTTGGTATTTACGGCCTCTGGGGAAATGGCCGCGAATTACACAGCTTTTTGGCTGACCCGATAAACTGCTACGGCCTGTTGACTGTGGGCGGACTCATCGCCCTGTGGGAGAGCGTCAAGATCATCAAGCTCGCCAGGCGCCGCAAACAGTTGGAAGATCAACTCGCCAAATAAGCCTCAGCGAAGGTTGGAGGACAGCTCCTCAAATTTCACCCCGTCAGCACCGGTTTGCAGGTGGTAGAGGGCATCAAACTTGTCTTCCGAAATCTGCCGCTCAATGCCGCTTAACAGTTTCAGCAGCGCAGGGGTGGTATTGCTGTGTCCGGCCACCACCACAGTGCCCTGCAATTGCCCGATTTCATTGGCAAACTGTGCCAATTGCCGCGGGTTGTACAGCTTCACCTCCATGCCGCTCGCTTCAGCCAAGGGCGCAATGGTTTGCCTGGTGCGCTTAAAATCTGTGGAATACAGCCAAAGCGGAGCATCTGCAGCGCTGGCGGCCTGTATGATTGCCGCGATTCGCTGCGCCCTCTCATGCCCCGCCTGGGTCAGCTCAGGATCGCTGCCCTGTGTCTTCTCTCCATGGCGAAACAACCAGATATCGGCCGCAAACACCACTGAAGGTAATAAGCAGAGCAACAAGATGAGCGACTTAACGACAGCGTGATTCATAGCAGGAAACTCTTTGGTAGGTTTTACAGCGAGATTACTTCAAAGTGGCGCGATATAGCAAAACTGGCGATAACAATTTCCGCTACCACTAATTGCGCAAGACATCCCTTTAAAAGGACCAGCCAGTTATTTCCTTCACGCTTTACATTCCTTGGAGCTATATTTGTGGCAACACTGCGTTATGACCTCAATGCCAAATCAGTGTAAGACAGTTAAAATCGCCGCCATCTTAGCCAAAAACCAACGAGCAGTCACCACAGAAAAAATACCCTGGCATAGATAACCCATGCCAACCACAGGCATGGATAAGCGAATACAATTTAAGGCGAGAAACACAGTCTTAAATAATTAAAAATCAATGAAATACAATAGGTTTGGTTAACCACACTCAACCAAATAATACATAATGACGTTCTGTTTATTGTCTTCAAGTATCATTTAGCAAACCCTGACCTTGCTCGTAAAAACCTTACCCATACTCGCAGAAGCAAATACTGGCGGTTAGTTTACCGGAATCGATAGCGCAGCCTGCTATCAACCCTCACTACGCCCGCAATGACTATTTATTGATAAACAAGACACTGCCCATATGCGGCTATATCGGGTTATTAAACGGTATTACAGGCCATCTGGCCTCGAAATATAACTTTGACCCAAGACACATTATTTTATTGAGTGGCACCCTAAACTGGACAAATCCTCAAATGAGGGCAAATATATTGGCTGAGCTAAAAATTGTTTGTATTACTGGCTCAGAAGTAAACATGGATATGTGTGATTAATTCAATAAGGATATGACATGCTGATAATCGATAATCGTGAATCCGTATTCGATACGCTGATTGTTCTCACCGACAATTACTTATTTGTTGGCACTAAAACCGATGAAAAGCTTGATAAGGCGCTCGAAGGTTTACAATCAGCCAGCAGCGATAACGATATTGAGGCTCTGGTTGATGGCAAAGCCATCGCTCTGGAGGACATTAAAAAGGTCTCCTGCAATATTCACTCAGAGCTGGTGTATGTAAAACATAAAACCCCCAAAGAAACCCGCGAGCAGTCAATCAGCTGTCAGGATCAAAAAACCACAGAGCAGTTACTGTCGGCACTGAAAGAAAAACTCAGCTTCAATGAGAAAAGGGTGCAATATGGCCCCACCCGCGCCGCAATCAAGCCTTCGATTTTCGTGGCCATCAGCGCTTTTATCACCTACATACTGTTTGGCGCCGCCCAGGCGGTTGCTGCCAATCCCGATGTTGAGCTCAGCGGCCGCCGCCAGGGCCTCAAGGCCGCCTTTGTGTGGGTAATGGAGTTTTTGGGCCCTACCGGTGTAGTGATTTTGGGTGGCCTTATCACCCTGCTTTGCGCCTATTGGCTGGTGAAACGGGTAAAAACGCCACCGCTGATGTGCACACTGCAACCTGCCTAACAGCAACAAGAGCTCCCGGCGAGCTCTTTTTTTTGCCCTTTACGCCACAACCCCGGCCAGTGCGGCAGTCAATCCTGTAGATGACAGGTCACGGCAGTTATCGTAAGGTAACGGCGCTTTCTTTGCCGAAGCGAAAATTCGGCAAGGTCAGGGCGCGGACGGCGACGGGGGAAGTCGACCATGCCAAAGCAGATTTTCCCGGCTGCCGGATGGCCTGCGTTTTGATTGGCCATCCCGTTTGCCCGTGGGACTTTTGTTTCCTTTGGACACCGCATTCCGGAGCCTATTGCATGAAAAAATTCACTTTATTGGTGGCACTCTGTCTGCTGCCTTTGTTTGCCATGGCAAGCGAAGACAACAGCCTCAGTGTCGAACGTCTGTGGCAAATGGAGCGAATCGGTTCGCCCGTGGTCTCGCCCGACGGCAAACTGATTGTTGCCCCTGTTACCCGCTTTGATGTTAAAGAAGACAAGGGTTACACCCGCCTGTGGCTATTCGACGCAAGCGGCGAGCGTCAAACCCCTATTACCGCCGAAGGCCTGGGCGCCAGCGAGCCGGTATTCTCCCCGGACAGCAAGCAACTGGCCTTTGTCAGCAAGCGCGACAAAGACGATGCCGGTCAAATCTACCTGCTGCCAATGACAGGCCCGGGTGAGGCCAGCCGCCTGACCAAGGTACCCACCGGTGTGTATGGCATCAAGTGGCATGGCGAGCACCTGTATTTTATCAGCCGTGTGTGGCCGCAAAAGAACTGGGAAGAAATGGCCGCCCAACTTAAGGCCGATAAAGACAAGAAGCTGTCAGCCCGTCAGTGGAACGCCCTGCCCTATTCACAGTTCGATCACTGGATTGAAGAACACCGTCAGGCCCATGTGTTTCGTATTCCCGCCAAGGGCGGCGAGATTGAGGCCATCACCCAGCCACTGGGCCGCGAGCTGCCTCGCTCCAGCCAAAGCGCATCCAGCTACGATATCGACTCTAAGGGTCAATACATCGCTTTCAATTCAAACGGTTGGGATAATCAGGTCGACCCCAAAATCGATATCTTTCTTGGCCGCATCGGTGGTAACAACGCCGATAACCTGACCCCGGACAATAACGCACCGGACAGCAGCCCAAGCTTCAGCCCCGATGGTAAATCCCTGGCGTTCAGCCGCCAGAAAATAGCCGGTTTTTATGCCGACACCGCCCGGCTGATGGTCTATGACCTTGGCAGTAAACGCACCCGCGATCTGACCGGCAACTGGGATCGCTCTATCAACAGCTTTGTATGGGCTGCCGATGGCAAGGGCTTTTATGCCAGCGTGGATGATGCCGCAACCCGCCGCATCTACCATATCGACGCCAAAAGCGGTAAGCACAGGGCCATCACCAAGGCCACCAGCTTCGGCAAGCCCGCCTTGGCCGGTAAGCACACCCTGATAGCCGGTAACGACAGCTTTATGTTCCCAACCCGTCTGGTTGCCATCGACACCAAGAGTGGCGATACCACCCGTCTGGACAGTTTTAACGACCAGCTGCTGGCGAGTACCGATCTGGGCAGCTACGAGTCAGTAACCTACAAGGGCGCCGACGGCAACGACATCCAGATGTGGGTGCACTACCCAGCCGGATTCGACAAGAGCAAGAAGTACCCACTGTTCCTGCTTATCCATGGCGGCCCCCACAATGCCATTGGCGATTCTTTCAGCTTCCGCTGGAACGCCCAGACCTTCGCCTCCTGGGGCTATGTCACCGCCTGGCCGAACTTCCACGGATCCAGCGGTTTTGGTCAGGACTTTGCCGATGCCATCAACCCCGATTGGCGCACCAAGCCACTGGCCGATATTCAGGCAGCAACCAGGTACTTTGAGTCGCAGCCCTGGATTGACACCGAGCGCATGGTGGCCGGTGGCGCCAGTTACGGCGGCTACCTGACCTCAGTGCTGCTGGGCACTGAGCACCCGTTCAAGGCGCTGCTGATCCATGCTGCCGTGTACAACATGTACTCGCAAATGTCGGCCGACTTTGCCGTGCATGGCACCCGTTTTGGCGGCTACTGGGATAACCCCGAGATCTACAAGAGCATCTCGCCCCATTACCACGCCGACAAGTTCAACACTCCGACCCTGGTGATCCACGGTCAGCTGGACTACCGGGTACCCGTGGGCCAGGGCTTCGAGCTGTTCCGCACCCTGCAAACCCGTGGGGTGGAATCGCGGATGATTTACTTCCCCGACGAGAACCATTGGATCCTCAAACCCAACAATTCCATCTATTGGTATAACCAGGTTAAGGATTGGATGACCCGCTTCGCCGAGCCGGGCGCCCGCTAACCATCAACTGCCCCGCTTGCGGGGCAGTTTTTTATTGCAGGCCGCCATACGTTCGCCCCAGCGATATCAATGTTCTAGCTACCTTGTACGACCAGCAAGATTGCAGGTTGGCTCGGACGGCGTATCTCTATAAACTCCGTGACCAACATCACACGACTGCCAACCACAGGAATTTACGCCGTGCCGATTTTCAATGCCTTTGACTCCAAGTCCCGAGCCAACGACGTGATGGGTGGTGTAACCGCTGCAATTGTGTCTCTGCCACTGGCGCTGGCCTTCGGCGTAGCCTCAGGCGCCGGCGCCCAGGCGGGCATCTACGGCGCCCTGTTGGTCGGCCTGTTTGCTGCCATCTTTGGTGGCACCCGCACCCTGATTTCCGAACCCACAGGCCCCATGACTGTGGTGATGACCGCCGTTATTGCCAGTTTCACCGCCGCGCACCCGGACAAAGGCCTCGCCATGGCCTTCACCGTAGTGATGATTGCCGGCTTGATGCAGATTTTGCTGGGGGCACTTAAGTTTGGCCGCTACATCACCCTGATGCCCTACAGCGTCATTTCCGGCTTTATGTCGGGCATTGGTGTACTGCTGATTATTCTGCAACTGCCTAATCTGGTAGGTGTTTCCGGTATTACTGGCGGCGCCGTGGGGGTAATTGAATCCCTGCCCGAAATCAGCGCCAACATAAAATGGCCCGAGCTGACTCTGGCCCTCAGCGCGCTGGCATTGATGCACTTTGTGCCCAAGTTGCTGCCCATGCGCCTGCCGCCACAACTGCTGGCACTGGTGTTCTGTACTTTGGCCTCGGTACTGTTTTTCGATATCGATGCTATCCGCCGCATCGGCGAACTCAGCATTGGCCTGCCATCGCTGGTCATGCCAACCTTCACCTACGGCGAGCTGACTCACATGCTGATCAGCGGCGTGATGCTGGGGGCTCTGGGCTGTATCGATTCGCTTATCACCGCGGTGATCACCGACCGCCTGACCCGTGAAGAGCACGACTCAGACAAGGAACTCATAGGTCAGGGTATTGGCAATATCGCCTCGGGCCTTTGCGGCGGCCTGCCGGGCGCAGGCTCCACCATGGGCACAGTGGTGAATATCCAGTCAGGCGCCACCAGCGCGCTCTCGGGCGTGGTGCGGGTGCTCGCCCTCTTGGTTGCCTTCTTTGCCGCCGCCGACATCGTTGAATACATCCCCATGGCGGTGCTGGCTGCAATTGCCTTTAAGGTGGGGTTGAACATTCTTGACTGGGCGTTCGTAAAACGTGCCCACCAGTTGTCGCGCTCTGCCGCCTTCACCATGTACACAGTGCTGGTGCTGACAGTATTTGTGGATCTGATTGTGGCCGTGGGCGTGGGTATGTTTATCGCCAACCTTATCACCATCGACCGCCTGTCCAGGCTGCAAGAGCACAATATCAACGCCATCAACGACTCAGGTGATGCCTCCGATATGCGCCCCAATGAAAAGCGCCTACTGGACGCCATCAACGAGAAGTCCAACACCCTGCTGCTGAGCCTCAGTGGCCCGATGATTTTCGGGGTTGCCAAAACACTGCAGCGGGAATCCATTGCAGTGAAAAATGCCGATACTCTGGTGCTGGATCTGTGCCGGGTGCCCTTTATGGACTCCACCACCGGCCTCGCCATCGAAAACGTGTTGCTGGATGCCAAAGACTGCGGCTGTAACGTCTATCTGGTGGTGCCGCAACGATACAAGTGGGAAGCCAACTTCGTTGAGCGCCACAGCGACCTGCCCACCTTCCACAGCCGGGTAGATGCCCTCTCAAGCCTGGCCGGTTCGCTGGGAATTGAAGCCGACGCCCCGCCAGCCAAAACCGACAAAGCCGCCACGGCTTAATTAAGCAGGCACACAACCAACAAACCCCGCCAAGTGCGGGGTTTGTTGGTTGTGTGCCTGAATTTGTCATCCAGTTTGGAAGTGAAAAAACTCACTGGCCTTCTGAAGGCCTCTGCCTTTTCTTTTCACTGTGTTCGAGTGTAAGGGCAGCATCATCGCAGTATTTTGAATTATCCTGCTTTTGTCGATGGCTTACCGAAGCAGAGTAATACCTCTCTTGGCACCAATTGTAACTTTGCCCCCCCGTTAATGATGCCGTTTCATCAACGCGGTTAATCGTAGTTGAAGTTGCGCAGCCTGTAACCAAGAACACAAGCATACCGATACCAACAATCACCATAAACGATTTCATACAATATCCTTATTGTTTAATAATCTACACATAACGCCAGAATAGTGACAACAGAACGTAGGCTCTCTGCTCCCTTTCACATCATGTGCCTCCGTCATTTACAAATTAGCATAATGCTCAGGATTTATCGTACAAATTTCAATCAAAACCTAAAGTGCGTACTGAAAGTGCATTTCTGGTCAACTAAGCCCCAACACGATAAGCTCTGTAGTCCGCCATTCTGATTTGGATAACTTTTGAGCTGCATCTAAATAATCAACATGTACGCGACAAATGGAAATACGAAGGAAACTCTCGCCTCCATAAGCAAACGCAAGCGGCTTTGTGTTTTGGTTCATTGATTTGTTGAGTTTGAATTTATGCAGCTTGGCAAATCCTACAGTTTTCCAGTAGGGGATGCTGACTCACGTAATCCACAACCTTCGATTTCATCAGCTCAAACGACAAACCGCCATAAAATACCATCACTTATTGATCGCTGGACGTGTGGCATTCTCGTTGGCCATGTTCCACCCAAAAGCGCTTCAATATAGGCCTGACAACATTGATGTCGTTTTATTTGTATTCCGAATCGGGAAGGCTGGCCTTTCGAGATGAATAGCTATTAAGTCGTGCAGAGCAAGCTCGGGGCTTATTTGCTGCCTCCCAACCACAGGGCGCCGTCCATCCACAGCGCATTCGCAAAATCTGCCAGTTAATAAGGGCTTTGCCCCCGGTTGCGAGCTTTCAGTGAAATCAGGCCTCGGCTCAGGACGTCCTGATAAAGTGGGCAATTCTTTGATAAGTGCTTAAACACTCTTCGGCCACCAGGTCGTGAAGCAGCATATAGGCGTGGATCATGTCCTCCAGCCCGTGATGCTCTACCTTTACCCCCACCCGCTGTAACGCCTCGGCATAGGCCCGACCTTCATCGCGAAGCGGATCGCAGCCGGCGGTAAAAATCAGCGTTTCCGGCAATCCAGCCTCAATACGACCGTGCAGTGGCGATGCCGCCCTCACCTTTTCAGCATCCAGGGCCGCATCCTGAAAGTATTGCTCGAAATACCACTTCACCCTTGGGGTTTCCAGCAAGAAACCCGCGCCGTTGCTCTCGTAAGAGGCGCTCGCCATGGTGTAATCCACGCTGGGATAAATCAGAATTTGCTTGCAAATATCCAGGCTCGGGTCAGCCAGACTGCGCTCACTCAAACTGGTGCAAATGGCGCCGCCGGCACTATCGCCCATGATGCAGGGGCCGGTGATAAAAGCGACATCCTCCAGCACTTCGGCGTAGTGGCGCAGGGCATGCTCGCAATCCTCAAGACCCGCAGGATAAGGATGCTCAGGCGCCAAACGGTACTCCACGCTAATCACCACGCAGTGAGCTGTGCTCGCCAACTGGCGGCAGATGGGGTCATATAGCTCCACACTGCCGCACATGTGGCCGCCACCATGGAAGTGCACCACCACAGGCAAGGCGCTTAATGGGTCGGGGCTGTAAACCCGGGCGGGAATGGCTCGGTCACCGAGATGCCAGGCTCTATCGGCGATGTAGCTCACCTCGGGTTTACAGGTCATGAAGGCGGCGAGCTTATTCAGATTTTCCCTCAGCAGCGCCGGTGTGAACTGAATGTTTTGCTCCCTCGCAAGGGCAATGTTTTGGTTGGCCTGGGCCAGAAACTCCGCCAGCTTTGCTGACGCCGAACCACGTGGAGAGTCTTGCATGCTTATTCCTTGGGTTTTCCGGTTTCAGGGAGAAAATAGCTGCCAACAAATACGGTGGCGCTCAGCAGGGTAATAAGGACAAAAGAGGCGAAATAGCTGCCCTGATTCATGTCCACCAACTTGCCAAAGAGCCACAGCACTATGGTGGAAATGAGATAACTGATGGACCAGAAGAGGCTGAAAATCACAGTGATTTTTTGCCCAGTCATCTTTGGCAACTCGTGGGGAATGCTGACAAGGGCCGTCACCGGCAGGAAGATACAAAAACCCAGAACGATGGCGCACAGGGTTTGCAGCCAGGGTTCGGTGCCAAAGGATAAGCCCAGCACAGTGATAAAAATCACCAGCCCGCTTATCCGGATGATGGGCAGTCGCAGCGGCTGTTTGCGGCTGTAGAGGATACCGGCGATAGTGCCGAGAATACCAAAGCCAATCACCCACTTACTTTGGCTGATGCCCGCCTGGGGATAAAAGGTAAACAGGCAAATATAAAAAGACAGCAGACCGGAATAAGTTAAGGCGTACGCCCAGTTAAAGCTGTCCTTCAAACCATCGAGATAACTGTAATGGCTGGACTCTTGGGCTGGCACACCAGCACCTGGCTGCTCGCGGTCGAACTTCACCATCAGCCACAGCAATGCCAGCACCAGACTCGCCAATGAAAACACCAGCAAACTTTGCTGCCAACCGCCGGTAATGGCATTGATGGCAGGCATGCCCCAGAGCACGATTGCGGTACCCACGTTAAAGGCCACTGCGTTCAAGCCGTTGATCACCGGGCGCTCTTCGGGGGCAAACCAGTGCATCACTATGGGGTTGAAATACACAATCATAAAGGCGCCGCCAAGCCCCATCAGAAAGCGGCTGACCAGAAGCACATCGTAGTTGGGGGCGTAGGGCGTGACTATGCCGGTCACTATCAACAAGGCCGCCACCAAAAAGGCGTATTTCACCCCGAATTTCAATGTGAGGAAGGCCGCGGCAAAGGTGCCGACAATCTTCGCCAGGGTCACGGCGCCGCTCAGTAAACTCGCCGAGGCGAAGCTCTCGATGTGCATCGAGGCCATTATCTGGTTCATACTCGCGGTACCGCCAACCCATGCCATGGCAAATAATACGTAGCTGGTAAAAACCAGACCTTCCACCAGATATTTATGGGTTATTTTCATAGGCGTAGTGGCTCAAAACCTGAGATGAATATTGGGGGCTAGGTTATCTGATGAAGTGGGATAAAGAAGTACTACCTTAGTGCACCGCAGTGGGATCAAGCCTTTAACAATCGGCCTGCCTGGTGTAGCTTGGCTGGGTATTGGAACATCATTCTGGGGTTTATTTTGCTGGCTTGGCTGTCTGTTGATACCTGGTGGATCAGCGTTATTTCAATCGCCTATTTGGCCGTGCTCTTTATTGTTGCTCAATGGGGGCAAAACCAGCCCTTCGGCCAGTGGCGAAAAAGACCCTGGGTGTACAGCCTGTCTTTGGGGGTATGTTGTACCTCCTGGGCCTTTTACGGCACTGTCGGCCAGGCCGCCACCACAGGTGCCTGGCTGGCCCCCATTTACATCGGCTCCATTATCTGTCTGGTGCTGGCCTGGCCCATGTTGATGCGCACCCTGCACATAGTCAAAAGCCAGAACCTCACCTCCATCGCCGACTTCATTGCCTGCCGCTTCGACCGCTCGCCCAAAATTGCCGCCAGTGTGGCCATGGTATCGCTGCTTGGCACCATTCCTTACATCGCCCTGCAACTTCGGGCTATCAGCACCAGTTTTGATCTCCTGACAGGCACCTTCCAGTCGGGAATAAGCACGGCATTTATTGTGACTATTGTGCTGATTATATTCAGCATTCTGTTCGGCACCCGCCAGTTGTCGGCAAGTAAGCAAAATCAGGGACTGGTGCTGGCCATTGCCTTCAGCTCAGTGGTGAAACTGCTGGCACTGACGACTGTAGGCATCTTTGCCACCTTTTATATTTTCGACGGCTTCAGCGATCTCCTCACCCGGAGCCAAGCGCTCCCCACCAGCACAGAAGCCAACTCCCTCTATTTTGTGCTGTCGCAAATTCTGCTGGGGGCCATCACCATCTATGCCCTGCCCCAGGAGTTCCACATGATGATGATTGAGAATCATCATGCCAAAGAGCTCAAATCTGCCCGTTGGATGGTCCCCCTGTACCTGCTGCTGATGAATGCCTTTATCCTGCCGATAGCCCTTGCAGGCCAGCTGAGTTTCCCAGGCGGCAGTGTGGATGCCGATACCTATGTGCTTACCTTGCCACTGTTTTACCAACAGGCCTGGCTGGGGGTACTGGTGTATCTCGGTGGTCTTGCCGCGGCAACCGCCATGGTGATTGTGGCGGCCATTGTACTGAGCACCATGATATCCACCGAGATCCTGACTCCGCTGCTGCTCCGTCTGCCCAGGTTCAGCTCTCAGCAAACACCGCAGCTTGCGGGAATTCTGCTGAACCTGCGCCGCGTCGCCATTGCCGCCATCCTGTTATCGGCCTTTGCCTTTGAGCGCTATATCGACCAGCAAAATCACCTCGCCAGCATAGGCCTTTTATCTTTTGTGTTACTGTCGCAATTTGCCCCCGCCGCCGTGGGAGCGCTGTACTGGCGCAGGGCCAACACCCAGGGTGCTTTCTGGGGCATGTTTCTGGGCAGCCTGGTCTGGCTCTACACCCTGCTGCTGCCCGCCACCTTCCCCGATGCCAACTGGGTTCTCAATGGCCCATGGCACATCGGCTGGCTCACCCCCAATTCCCTCTTTGGCCTGAATGGATTGGATAACATCAGCCACGGCCTCTTCTTCAGCCTGCTGGTGAATATCGGTAGCTTCGTGCTTATTTCCCTCTTACGGGAGCAGAGTGTGGGCGAGCTTTTGCAGGCCGATGTGTTTGTAAACCGCAAGCAGTTGCAGCTTGAGCGACATCTGTCGGTGAGCGATTTGGCCAGCCTGCTGCACAGGTTTATCAACAAAGAAGAAGCCGATGCCCTGGTGGCAAAAGCCAAACTGCTGGGCTCTGAGCTGTCGTCCCGCCGGGAGGAACTGGTGGATTACACCCGGCTGAAACTCTCAGGCGTATTGGGATCCGCCTCCACCCGCATGGTGATGAACGCCGCCTCCCGCGCCCAGCAAGTGCCGCTGGAGGATGTGGTCAGCATTGTCGATGAAGCCAACCAGATATTTGAATTCAACCGCGAACTGCTGCAATCGGGGGTGGAAAATATCGAGCAGGGGATAAGCGTGGTCGATGCCGACATGCGCCTGGTGGCCTGGAACAAGCGTTATATTGAACTCCTTGATTATCCTAAAGATTATGTAAAAGCGGGCATCCCAATCGAGAAGCTGCTGCGCTACAACATAGAACGCGGCATCATAGTCGGTGACGAGGCCCACGAACTGGTGGAGAAGCGCCTCGCCCATATGCGCAGCGGCAGCCCCCATCATTTCCAGCGCACAATGCATGATGGCAGGGTGCTGGAAATCCGCGGCCAGGCCATGCCGGGGGGCGGCTTTGTCAGTACCTTCAGCGACATTACAGCCCACATTCAGGCCGAAAAGGCACTGCAGCAAGCCAACGAGACGCTGGAGAAACGGGTCGAAAGCCGCACCCAGGAGCTCGCCAAGGCCAAGACCGAAGCCGAAGCCGCCAACAGCAGCAAAACCCGCTTTTTGGCCGCCGCCAGCCACGACCTGATGCAACCCTTTAACGCGCTCACCCTGTTCACTGAGATGCTGAAACAAAGGGTGACCTCCACCGAACTTCAGGATTTGGCGACCCATATCGAAGACTCCCTCAATGTGGTGGAAAGTCTGCTGTCTGACCTGGTGGAAATCTCCCGCCTCGACAGCAGCAGTCTGAAAACCGAACAGAGCCAATTTGCCCTCGATGACTTGCTCTCGACGCTGGTAAACGAATTCAAGGTGTTATCCAAAGAGCAGGGGATTGAGTTTGGCTATCAGTTTTCATCCTGCTTTGTGCAAAGCGACCAACGCCTGCTGCGGCGCATCATTCAAAATTTCCTCTCCAACGCCTTTCATTACTCCCCTGCCGGCGCCTTGGATCAGGTTCAGGCAGCATCGCGAGTACAGCTGGAGGGTGGAGAGTCGATGGCAAGCGGCGGCGAATTTGTCCCAAGAGTACTGCTTGGGGTTCGCAGGCGTCAGGACAGCCTGCTTATACAGGTATGGGACAATGGCCCGGGGATCCCGGCGGAAAAACAGCAGGCAATTTTTGGTGAATTTGAACGTCTGGAACAGACCCGGGAAATTCCCGGACTCGGCCTCGGCCTGGCGATTTGTGACCGCATAGCCAAGCTGCTTGGCATCCGAATTTATCTGCATTCTGAGCTTGGCAAAGGCACTTGCTTCAGCGTGGAAGTACCAAGGATAAGGCAGCAAAAGCTGCCCGGTAATGTGGTCAAACTGCGGCGCGACGACGAGACCATGGGCGACAGCTTCGATATTCAGGTACTGGTTATCGACAACGACGAGCTGATGTTAAAAGCCATCTCTTCGCTGCTTCTAGGCTGGGGTTGTAAGGTACTGACGGCCAGAGATAAAGCGAGTGCCCTGGCACAGCTTGAGGGGGCGGACACGCCCAGACTGATTCTTGCGGATTACCATCTGGATGATGACGAAAATGGGGTTTCGCTGGTGCAAAGCCTGCTTGAGCATCCAAGGCTTTTGCAAGCGCGCCCCACCTGCGTTATCTGCTCGGCAGACCCCTCAGAGGCCGTCCGGCAGCACACC
This sequence comes from Shewanella khirikhana, assembly GCF_003957745.1. Classification (NCBI taxonomy): domain Bacteria; kingdom Pseudomonadati; phylum Pseudomonadota; class Gammaproteobacteria; order Alteromonadales; family Shewanellaceae; genus Shewanella; species Shewanella khirikhana. Next base: position 3,441,950 of record NZ_CP020373.1, read on the forward strand.
AGCAGCGCCAATTTCAGCTTTGTGCGTAAACCGGTGAAAGCCACTGCACTTAAGCGCCTGATTAAGCAACTGTCATGAGTCATTGCATCGGCTTAATACAGGATTGATTAACGCAACGCTGCCCGAGGGCACACCCCGGGCGCAAACAAAAACAGTGGCCATATGCCACTGTTTTTTATCTGCTCTTTTTATCTGGGCTTTTTATGTTCTTAAGCGGTTTGCTCAGGCAGTCGCCGCCTGCTTGTCGCTGCTGGTGATCATCAATTGCTGGAACACCAGCCCTGCCTGGGTGCGATTGTAGACTTCCAGTTTCAGCAGTATGGCCGACACATGCTTTTTAACCGTGGTTTCCTTGATATTGAGATCGTAGGCAATTTGTTTGTTAAGGCGGCCATTGGCAATGCTGGCAAGCACTGTGTATTGCTGCGGCGTAAGCTGAGCGAGCTGCTTTGCCAGCCGCTGATGCTCTGCCGCCGTCTGTTGGTCGACATTGATGTCGGTGTTCTCCGGCAGCCACACTTCGCCATCGAGCACTGTGCCTATGGCATCGGCTATTTGATTGAGGTTGGCCGACTTGGGAATAAAGGCGCTGGCTCCCAAGTTAATGGCCTTACGAATGATGTCAGGCTGATCGTCCGACGACACCATTATCACCACGATATCGGGGAAATGGTTCTGTAGCAGAGTTAATCCGGTAAACCCTTCATTGCCCGGCATATGCAGGTCAAGAAATACCAGCTCAATATCGGGATGACTTTCAATAACCGAGATGAGATCCTGAAAGTTTTCGGCCTCCAGAACCTCTGCTGTATTTACATTTTTGAGAACAGCCTGAGTTAATGCTGTCCGAAATAGTGGGTGGTCATCTGCAATAGCCACTTTTATCTGAGACATAATCTGTTCCCTTTATTTTTAACCCAGTTTAATCCCATAAAGTATTAATGCCAGCTAAACATGTTACTCTGGAATAAATAACCGACTCAGGGGAGTCGGTTATTTATCAGTATCACTGGCATCAAACTCTAGAAACTGTAGCCCACGGTAAGAGAAATGGTTTCCGGATCGCCGTAATAGCCAATTAATGTATTGTCACCACCCAATCCTGGAATATAGCCACCGTTACCATCAGGCGTCACAAAGGCATAGTTACCCACCAGGTATTCTTCATCGGTGATGTTTTTCCAGTGCAATCCGGCAGTCCAGTGGCCATCGTTGCTGTACCAGTTCAGCCCCAGGTTCAGCAGACCATAACCGTCCTGGCTCAGGAGGTTATCCACTACAGCCAGGTCATAGTCGCTGCGGTAGTAGTAGTTTCCGTTTGCCACAAAGCTGCCGAAATCCGTGTCTATGTTGTAGCTGAAGCCCACGTTGGCCGTGGTATCCGGGGTGTTGGTGATGGTGTAGGTATCACTGATATCGATTTGATTCCCATCCGCATCGTAAGAAATCACCTCATCGAAGCTGGCATCGATAAGACCCAGGCTGGCGAACAGATTCAATGATTCAGTGGCAGCATATTCCAGCTCAAGCTCCAGACCCGATGCGGTGGAGGTACCAATGTTCCCGAGACGCTGATTGAGGTCAGCAGCATCTTCACCAGGCAGGACGGTTACGAACTGGCGATCTTTATGGTTCAGGTAGAAAGCCGTGGCATTGATACGCAGGTTATCGTTCCACTCGCTCTTTACACCAACCTCAAATGAATCAACCACTTCTGGGTCTACTGCCGGCTCAGGTCCGGTTGCCCTTGGGTTAAAGGTACCGGACTTGAAGCCCTGGGAGTAACTGGCATAGAGCATCATGTCGTCGTTCAGCTGATACTCAACTCCGACTCTGGGGGTGAATCTGGACCAGGTCTCTTCATCGTCGAGCACCTTGGGGATACTGGCTTCAATCTGGGCCTCATCCCGCACATAACCCGGATACCAGCCGGTTTCAGGATAGATGCTGTCGAAAATCACCCCGTTGTAAACGGTGGCATCCTTGGTCTCGCGGGTGTAACGGGCACCCAGGGTCAGCGACAGCTTGTCAGAAATGTCGTAGGAACCCTGAACATAAGCAGCATAACTTTCACTGTTGTTGCAGCCACTCACTTCACGGGTCAGACCGCCGTAAGCCTTGAAAGCCTCTTCCAGAATGGCATCGAACAGGCCGCAGGAGTCACCTTTAAAGTAATAGAGGCCAGACACCAGCTTGAGATTTTCACCATCATAGTTTGCCTGAAACTCCTGACTGAACTGCTCATCATCGTAGATGGCAGGCACATCGAAGATACGCAGGCTGGTGTTGTCAAAGTCGATGTTGGTGGGCGAATAGCTCTCACGGGATGAGGTGACTGACTTAAGGGTCCAGTCATCATTCAGGCCATATTCCAGCGTCAGCCCCCAACCTTCGGTTTCCACCTTGTTCCAGGTGGGCATGCTGGTATAGGAGTCGTACTTGCTGTCAGGCACGGGGGCATTGGTGAGCAGGCTTGGCAGAATACGATAACCACCTTTGGCGTTGGAATCGTCCTCTGTTTTGTCATAGGTCAGACGCATAAAGAGCGCATCTGTCGGGGTATATTCCAGACTGATACGGCCTGCCATCAGGTCTTTATTATAGTTTTCAGTGTCTTGATCGTTTAGCGCCGAAGTAACAAAGTCACCGTAACCGTCACGACTTAAACTGGCCACCGCAAAACCGAAATAGAGTTTATCGTCAACCAGGGGGTACTGGCCTGCTACCTTGAAATCACGCTGTGCATAGCTGCCCACAGTGGCGTTCAGGCTCAGCTCGGCATCGCCGCTCATCTTCCTGGTCACGTACTTAACCGCGCCACCTATGGTGTTTTTACCATAAAGGGTGCCCTGCGGGCCGCGCAGCACTTCGATGCGCTGTACATCGAGAATGTCCAGCACTGCGCCCTGTGGACGGGCAACATAGACATCATCAATATAGATACCGACCCCGGGCTCATAACCCCAGAGGGGATCCTCCTGGCCTACACCACGGATAAAGGCGGTGAGCGTGGAGTTGGTACCCCGACTCGCCTGCAGGGTGGTGTTGGGGGAAAACTGCTGAATTTCGGTCATGACATTGATGCCATTTTCAGCCAGATCCGTGGCGCTGACCGAGGTCACGGCAACGGGCACATTCTGCAGACTTTCCACCGTTTTGCGCGCCGAAACCTCAATGCGTTCCAAGGTGGCTTGCTTCTCCCCTGTGCTATTTTCATCTTCCGCAACAGCGTATTGTGCTGTCAGTGCAGATGAGATAGCTAAAGCAATGCAACTCATTTTAATAGTGTTCTGTTTCATACAGAGTTCCCGTTGTAGTATTTATTTTTAAAGGTTGGTACTTACTGCTATTTAAGTTCACATCGACTCTATAGCAGTTCCTAAAAAATTAAATCGGTACTATAGTAGTATGTGTTTTCAACCAGTTGTTTTTAAAATAATTCAGTAAAATAACGCAGTCATTTAACCACTGATAAAATTCAGCATCATATCAATGTAGAACCGCCAAACAGTAATAACTTCCGTATAAATCTGATAATTAAGATTCATTACCATCCATTTATTTTAATCAGCCCTACAACCCCCACGACCGAATAATTTCACCAACAGTACTGATGGGTGCCTTTAATAAAAAGTCCCCTTCTTTACCGCCATGCGCTATTGTGGGGTCCACCGCAATACCATGGCCCATGTTGTGAATTTCTATTAAGGAGACAAGCTCCTGGCCGTTAGTATCGGTCCAGCGGCTTATCCGATAATCGGTAAATTGTTCTACCCTTGGCGCTGTCTCCACACCGGATAACTGCACCCACTGTGCCGCCAGACTCCGGGCATTTTGTGGATGTACCACCGCATCTGTTGTGCCCGTCCAGATGCTGAGGGTCGGCCAGTGGGCTTGCTCGGGATGTAACTTGCGCACAAAGCTAACAAGTTCCTCATTGGATTCTGCCGGCCCTTTTTTCATGCAGGAAATGGCTTTGGTAAGGTTATCGGCACAGGGATATGGCAGGCCGGCTATCACGGCCCCGGCGCTGAAAAGGTCCGGATAATTTACCAGTGCCGCGCTGGCCATGGCACCACCGGCAGAGAGACCCACCAGATACACACGTTTGGTGCCGGTACTGGCCTGCGCCCGGGTAATCATGTTTTTCAGCGATAGCATTTCGCCGCTGTCAGCCTGGGTATCCTGCGGGGAAAACCAGTTGAAACAGCGTTTTACGTTATTATCAAAACTCTGTTGTGGTACCAGCACGGCAAATTGCTTCTCTTGGGCAAGGCCAGTTAACCCGCTGTTGTCAGCAAGCTCGATACCGTCCTGTACGCAGCCGTGCAGCAATACCAACAGGGCACTGCCGGGGTTAGTTGCAGGCGTATAGATTGAAGCCGTCAACGCCCCGGGATTAGCACCAAAGTCGTTAACCGGCTCAAAGACCAGGGCGGAAGCATGGGCCGCAACACTCAGAGAGAGACTGCAGCTTAAGACAGCCACGGCCTTAAGCGCCAACGAAGAGATTTTGAGCATAAAACAGGCTCCAACACAGAAATACAGACACTGCAAACTTGCGTAATTTGCTCCCGGCTGACAATGGCACTTTAGATCCAGAACAGTCCTGACCCACGCCACAGACACAAGCATTAGCTTCCGGACTTACCCCCGCTGAAAGCTCATTTCGGGCACATGCTCAGGCACCACCAACTCACCAGCCGTGAGTTTGATAATCTCTTCCACACTCACACCGGGGGCGCGCTCCAGCAGATGGAACTTCCCATCTTTAATTTCGATAAAGGCGAGATCGGTGAGCACCTTTTTGATACAGCCCTTACCTGTCAGCGGCAGGCTGCATTGGGTGAGCAGCTTGGATTCGCCCTGTTTCGAAGCGTGGGTCATGGTCACTATGATGTTGTCGGCCCCCGCCACCAAATCCATGGCGCCGCCCATACCCTTGATGAGTTTCCCCGGGATCATGTAAGAGGCGATATTGCCCTGGGTATCCACTTCGAAGGCACCGAGTACGGTTAAATCCACGTGGCCACCACGTATCATGGCGAACGACTCGGCGGAGTCGAACAAGGCCGCGCCGGTCGCCATGGTCACGGTTTGTTTGCCTGCATTGATAAGGTCGGGGTCAACTTCATCCTCAGTGGGAAAAGGCCCCATGCCCAGCAAGCCGTTTTCCGACTGCAGCATAACTTCCATCCCCTCGGGAATGTAGTTTGCCACCAGAGTAGGAATACCTATGCCGAGGTTTACGTAGTAGCCGTCTTTGAGTTCCTGTGCGACACGCTGGGCGAGTTGTTCTCTGGAAAGTGCCATGGTGAACTCCTATTGGCCTTGTGAAGAGGGACGTATGGTGAGCTGCTCGATGCGTTTCTCGAAACTGCCCTGGATCAATCTGTCGACGTAAATGCCGGGAGTGTGGATTTCATCGGGGTCCAGCTCGCCTGGCGCGACAATTTGCTCCACCTCAACCACGGTTACCTTGCCCGCCATAGCCGCCAGGGGATTGAAATTACGTGCCGTTTTACGAAAGACCAGGTTGCCATAGGTATCGGCTTTCCAGGCTTTGACCAGGGCAAAGTCGCCCTTGATGGATTCTTCGAGAATGTATTGGCGGCCGTTGAACTCTTTCACTTCCTTGCCCACGGCCACCTCGGTACCAAAGCCCGTTGCCGTGTAAAAGGCCGGGATACCGGCGCCGGCTGCACGCATTTTTTCCGCCAGCGTACCCTGGGGGGTCAACTCCACTTCCAGCTCGCCCGACATCATTTGTGCTTCAAAGTTGGCGTTTTCCCCCACGTAGGAGGCCACCATCTTCCGGATTTGTTTATCCAGCAGCAGAATGCCCAAACCGTATTCGGTTGTGCCGCAGTTGTTGGACACCACGGTGAGGTTTCGCGTGCCCTTGCGTTTGATTTCCTTGATGAGATTTTCAGGGATGCCGCACAGGCCAAAACCTCCGGCTATCACTGTCATCCCGTCTTCGAGTCCAGCCAACGCCTGTGCGTAACTGGTAACGACTTTATTCAATCCCGCCACAATCTGCTCTCTTACCCTGGGTGATGTGTGGCGCCTACTATCACCCAATTTTCGGAGTCGGCCTATGGTACTAAGGTCCCAAATAAAAGCCGGGCCCGTTGCTCTATTCTGGGGGCATCAATCGCGAGCTTGTCGGCCAGGATGCACGCGCCTCGCGCGCGAAAAATGTCGGTCTGGCGGCTTTGCATCACATGCACAGAGTAACGGGAGACACCAGTGATGTCGGGTGGACAACGGAGTTTAGAAGGCAAGGTTGGGCTTATCACAGGCTCCACCAGTGGGATTGGCCTGGCCACGGCTCAGGTACTGGCCGAGCAGGGTTGCAACCTGATATTGCATGGGCTGTTACCAGAGGATGAAGGCCAATCCCTGGCGGCCGATTTTGCGGCCCAATACGGCATTCGCACCTTTTTCAGCAATGCTGACTTGCGCCAGCCAGAGAGCATCCACCGCTTTATGGCCCAAGGCACAGAAGCCCTCGGCAGCATAGATATTCTTATCAACAATGCCGGAATTCAGCACACCGACTCAGTGGCCGATTTCCCGCTTGAAAAGTGGAACGATATCATTGCGATAAATCTGTCTTCTGCCTTTCACACCATACAGCAGGCCGTGCCCGTCATGGCGCAAAAACGCTGGGGCCGGATCATTAATATCGCCTCGGTACACGGCTTGGTGGCGTCGGTAAATAAGGCTGCCTATTGTGCTGCCAAGCACGGCATTGTGGGCCTGACCAAGGTGGTTGCTATCGAATGCGCCGAGCAGGGCATTACCGTTAATGCCATCTGCCCCGGCTGGGTCGATACCCCCCTTATCAACAAACAGATAGAGGCCGTCGCCAACAGCAAAGGGCTGGACTATCACGAAGCCAGATACCAATTGGTCACCGCCAAACAACCGCTGCCGGAAATGCTCGACCCTAGGCAAATAGGGGAATTTGCGCTGTTCCTCTGCAGTGATGCTGCCCGCGGCATCACCGGGGCCTCACTCGCCATGGACGGGGGCTGGACGGCCCAGTAACCCGGGGCCAGTTCAGCAAGAGGCTTGGGCATTGGCACTGGATTGCCCAAAAACAAAAGCTCCCTGATGGGAGCTTTTTTAATTCTGACCTTTTGATTCAGACCAAGAGTTAATGGACTGAATTAGAACGGGATATCGTCGTCCCAGCCGTCATCCAAATCAGGCGTATAGTTCTGCTGCTGTGGCTGTGGCGCCGGACGCTGCTGTGGTGCCTGCTGTGGCTGGTAAGCTGGAGCAGACTGCTGAGGCTTACTCTGGTAACCGCCCTGCTGCTGTGGCGCCTGTTGGCCATAACCACCCTGCTGCGCTGGCTGAGCCTGTTGTGGCTGCTGATAACCGGCCTGCTGTGGCTGCTGCGCTGGAGCGCTGTAGCTTTGCCCTGCGGCTTGCGGCGCAGGTGCGTATTGGTTTTGAGCAGGAGCGCTGTAACCGCCCTGAGACTGGCCACCCTGAGACTGTCCGCCCATCGGTGCGCCCTGGCCCTGACCCTGGTTGCGACCGCCAAGCATTTGCATGCTGCCGCCCTGATCCACAACCACTTCGGTGGTGTATCTGTCCTGACCGCTCTGATCTTTCCACTTACGGGTTTGCAGCTTACCTTCCAGGTAAACCTGAGAACCCTTGCGCAGGTATTCACCGGCGATTTCAGCCAGTTTGCCGAACATCACTACGCGGTGCCATTCGGTACGTTCCTGCTGCTGACCTTGGTTGTCTTTCCAGGACTCACTGGTGGCGACCGTGATATTGGCTACCGCATTGCCGTTTGGCATGTAGCGCACCTCGGGGTCTTGCCCCAGGTTACCCACCAGAATCACCTTATTCACACCACGACTGGCCATTCAATCTCTCCTGAAATTCTACGTATAAAACCGAGTTAATTTGCTGAGCCTAACACAGCTCTGGCTTCTCTTAAATCGAAATGCTCGTCCACTTTGAGGTAAGCGACTTTTTCTTCAAGCACCACAATGGCTTCGGCCACACCAGCCAATTCCGATAGCTTGCTGGCCATCTCGCGGGCCTGTTCACGGCCTTCCACCTGGGCCTCGAGGGTGTAGCTCTTAAGCAGCACCGGGTTCTTCATCCCCAGGGTGAGAGCCAGCCACAGCGCCATCAGCACCAGCGCCGCCACAAACACGCCCACAGCGCCCAGCAGCTGGAAAGCACCGCCACCCAGAATACCGCCGCAGAAAGCGCCGAGGAACTGACTGGTGGAGTAAACCCCCATGGCCGAGCCCTTTTCGCCCACCGGGCAAAACTTGGCAATCAGGCTGGGCAGCGAGGCTTCGAGGTAGTTAAAACCGGTGAAAAACAGCAGCACCGCGAAGGCCAGTAGCCACAGATTATCGGCAAACAGCGCCATCACCGTAAGCGACAGCATCATGATCACCAGCGCCACCTGGAACATGCCTTTGGTGTTCTTGCGCTTCACGCCGATGATGATCAGCGGCACCATCAAAAAGAAGGCACCGATAAAGGCCGGGAAATAGAGCATCCAATGCTTTTCTTTGGCAAGACCTGCATCTACCAAATCCAGTGGCAACGCCACAAACACCGCTGTCAGTACCAGGTGCAGAATAAAGATGCCGGCATCGAGGCGAAACAGCTGCGGATCTTTCAGCATACGCATCAGCTTGGCAGGTGCCGCCAGGGTGTCACCCTTGGGCGCCTGATGCACAGGGTTTGGCACCAAAAGCTGTACTATCGCCATGCCAAGCAGTGCCAGTCCCGAGGTCATAAAGAACAAACCCGACAACCCCATATGCTCGGCCACCACAGGGCCAACCAGCAGCGACAACGCAAAAGAAAACCCAATGCACATGCCGATAATGGCCATCACCTTGGTGCGCTGTTCATCGCGGGTCAAATCCGCCGCCAGCGCCAGCACGGCGGCGGCAATCGCCCCCATGCCCTGCAACGCCCGGCCACAGACCACGCCATAAATGCTGTCGGCCGACGCAGCCACCAGGCTACCGAGGGCAAACACCAATAAACCGATAAGAATAATCGGCTTACGGCCAAATTTGTCCGACAGAATACCCATGGGGATCTGCAGCAGCGCCTGGGTTAAACCATAGGCGCCAATGGCAATACCCACCCACAGGGGCGAGAAGCCTTCGAGGTGCTGCCCGTACAGAGCAAACACCGGCATGATCATAAATAGACCCATCATTCGCAGGCCGAACACGCTGGCCAGCGAAAAGGCGACTTTTTTCTCGGTGGCGGAAAGACCGCTTGTAGCCATGACTGAAAACCTTGATTCAAGAATGCACCGGGGGCGCGCATGGTAGCACAGCGGCCATACTCCCCCAAGTCGGCGTTCCGGCGAATGGGACGCCGGAGGTGAAAATTGTCACGATTGTAAATTTGATCCCCGCCGCTGGCAAAGGAGTATTGCTGATATCGGTAAATCCCTTGTCAGCAGACAAAGGCTGAGCTGTAGTTTCAGGCGCAAATTATGCGATACTGATGGTCTTTTTTCCGGCGTTTAGAAGTGGCAGATGGACAAGATTGAAATCCGCGGGGCCCGCACCCACAACCTCAAAAATATCAACCTGACTATCCCCCGTGACAAGCTGATTGTCATCACCGGGCTCTCGGGTTCGGGCAAGTCGTCACTGGCGTTCGATACCCTCTATGCCGAGGGCCAGCGCCGCTATGTGGAATCCCTGTCTGCCTACGCCCGCCAGTTTTTGAGCCTGATGGAAAAGCCCGATGTGGACCATATCGAGGGCCTGAGCCCGGCGATTTCCATCGAGCAGAAGTCCACCTCCCACAACCCACGTTCCACTGTGGGCACCATCACAGAGGTGTACGATTATTTGCGTCTGCTGTTTGCCCGTGTTGGTGAACCGCGCTGCCCGACCCACGGCCAGCCGCTGGCGGCCCAGACGGTGAGCCAGATGGTCGACAAGGTACTGGAGCGCCCCGAAGGCGAAAAGCTGATGCTGCTGGCGCCTGTGGTCAAGGCCCGTAAGGGCGAGCACGTTAAACTGCTCGACAGCCTCTCGGCCCAGGGCTATATCCGCGCCCGTATCGATGGCGAGGTGTGCGATCTGTCCGATCCGCCAACCCTGGATCTGCATGTGAAGCACACCATCGAAGTGGTGGTGGACCGCTTTAAAGTCAAAGCGGATATGCAGCAGCGTCTGGCAGAGTCGTTCGAGACCACCCTTGAGCTGTCCGGCGGCCTCGCCGTGGTGGCCAGCATGGAAGAAGGCTCAACCGAGGAACTGATTTTCTCCGCCAACTTCGCCTGCCCACACTGTGGTTATTCGATGGCCGAGCTGGAGCCGCGGATTTTCTCCTTCAACAACCCGGCCGGTGCCTGCCAAACCTGTGATGGTCTTGGCGTGCAGCAGTTTTTCGACCCCGAGCGGGTGATAGTCTCCGATGAGCTGTCACTGGCGGGCGGTGCCATCCGCGGTTGGGACAGACGGAATTTCTATTACTTCCAAATGCTTACTTCGCTGGCCGAGCAATACAACTTCGATGTGGAAGCCCCCTTCAGCGAGCTGCCTGCCAAGGTGAAGAAAATCGTGCTCTACGGCTCAGGCCGTGAGGACGTGGCCTTCCGCTACGTAAACGATCGCGGCGATGTGGTGGTGCGCAAGCACCCCTTCGAAGGCATTCTCAACAACATGGACCGCCGCTACCGCGAGACCGAGTCCAACACGGTGCGCGAAGAGCTGGCCAAGTACATCAGCAATCAGGCCTGTAGCAGCTGTGGCGGCTCGCGCCTGCGTGAAGAAGCCCGCCATGTGTTTATTGAAGATCTGAACCTGCCGACCCTGACTCACTGGTCCATCGGCGAGGCCATGGATTACTTCAACCAGTTGGAGTTTGATGGCCAAAAGGCGCAGATCGCCGAGAAGATCTTAAAAGAGGTTCGCGATCGTTTGGGCTTCTTGGTCAACGTCGGCCTGAACTATCTGAGCCTGGCGCGCTCCGCCGAAACCCTCTCCGGCGGCGAGGCCCAGCGTATCCGTCTGGCCAGCCAGATTGGCGCCGGTCTGGTGGGCGTGATGTACGTGCTGGATGAGCCCTCCATCGGCCTGCATCAGCGGGACAACGAGCGGCTACTCAATACCCTGACCCACCTGCGGGATCTGGGCAACACAGTGATAGTGGTGGAGCACGACGAAGACGCTATTCGCATGGCTGACCACATCATCGATATCGGCCCGGGCGCCGGTGTTCACGGCGGTGAAGTGATTTGCGACGGCGACCTTGCCGCCATCACCGGCTGCGAGCACTCGGTCACGGGTCAGTATCTGTCCGGCAAACGCAGCATTCAGGTGCAAGGCGGCCGCTCCGAGATGGACCCAAGCAAGGTCATCGAGCTTAAGGGTGCCCGAGGCAACAACCTCAAAAATGTTGATTTGACCGTGCCGGTTGGCCTCTTTACCTGTGTGACCGGGGTGTCCGGCTCGGGTAAATCCACCCTGATTAACGACACCTTCTTTAAGATTGCCCACCGTGAGCTCAACGGCGCCACCGTGGATGAGCCGGCGCCTTACGATGAAATCAAAGGCCTGGATCAGTGTGACAAAGTGGTGGATATCGACCAGAGCCCCATTGGGCGCACCCCGCGCTCCAACCCCGCCACCTACACCGGCATCTTTACGCCTATCCGTGAACTGTTTGCCGGCACCCAGGAGTCACGCTCACGGGGTTATCAGGTGGGCCGCTTCTCCTTCAACGTGAAGGGTGGCCGCTGCGAGGCCTGTCAGGGTGATGGCCTTATCAAGGTGGAAATGCACTTCCTGCCGGACGTGTATGTGCCCTGCGATTCCTGTAAGGGCAAGCGTTACAACCGCGAAACCCTGGAAGTGAAATACAAGGGCAAAAACATCCATGAAGTGCTGCAAATGACGGTGGAAGATGCCCGCGAATTTTTCGATGCTGTGCCCGCCATCGCCCGCAAGCTGCAAACCCTGATGGATGTGGGTCTGTCCTACATTCGCCTCGGTCAGAGTGCCACTACCCTGTCGGGCGGTGAAGCCCAGCGGGTCAAGCTCGCCAAAGAACTGTCGAAGCGCGATACCGGCAAGACCCTGTACATTCTCGATGAACCTACCACCGGCCTGCACTTTGCCGACATTCAGCTGCTGCTGGACGTACTACATCGCCTCAAGTCCCACGGCAACACCATAGTGGTGATTGAGCACAACCTGGATGTGATTAAAACCGCCGACTGGATTGTGGACCTTGGGCCGGAAGGCGGCTCCGGCGGCGGCACCATTCTGGTGGCTGGCACTCCGGAGCAGGTGGCAGAGCATCCCGTGTCACACACGGCGCGCTTCTTAAAACCGCTGCTCAAGAGGTAACAGACGATGGCACAGGGAGGTGGCATGTCATACATGAAATGGAGTTTGGCGCTGATTGGTGGCCTGCTGCTGGCAGGCTGCAACAGCACGCCCCAGTGCCGGCGGGATCTGAGCCCCAACTGGATCAATCTGGAGCAGGTTCAGGCCGACGTCAGCTATCTGGCATCAAAGGAGCTGGAAGGCCGCAAGGCGGGCTCTGAAGGCTCGCTGCTGGCGCGCCGCTATCTGGCAGGCCGTTTTGCCGACATAGGCCTGCAGCCGCTGGCCGCCGATTTAACCCCATACCCTCTGCCCAGCACCGGCGCAGTAAACCAAAACCAATCACCCTTTTTTCACCCTTTCAGCTTTCAGCAGCTGTTTTCCAGCGTTGAAGGGGTGAATGTCATCGGCATCTTACCCGCAGCCGCACCCAGCCAGCGCTGGCGGGTGATACTGGCCCACTACGATCATCTAGGGAAGCAGGGCTCAAAGCACTTTGCTGGCGCCGATGACAATGCTTCCGGGGTCGCGGCCTTGCTGGCACTGGCCGCCGAGGCGACGAAAGATCCCAGTCGCCCCGCCGATCTGAATCTGCTGTTTGTAGCCACAGATGCCGAAGAGCTGGGGCTGTTTGGCGCCAGGGCGCTGGCCGAGAAAATGACGGCCCTGGGGCTTAGCCCCGAACTGGCGCTTAATCTTGACATGGTCGGCCATCCGGGTCGCCCCTACGCCATCTACATGGAAGGTGGCCGCAATTTTGCCAATCCCGATGAAATCAAAGCAGTTATCGAGCGAAATGGTCTTTGTGCCCGTTTAAGCCATTCGCGGCTGGAGCGGGACGGCAGCGCCGGTCGCATCAACTATCTTAAGGCCTCGGATCACTACCCATTTCACAAGGCTGGCGTGCCCTGGCTCTACTTTGGCGTACCGCCCCATCCCCAGTACCACTCGGTGGACGATACCCCCGATCGGCTCGACTTTGGCTTTCTGGCCGCAACGGCCGAAGCCGTGTATCCCTTGCTGTGGCAAGCCCTGACTCTCAGCCCTGAATAAGGCCAATTGTTAAACATTTGTCATTTTGCCCTTTTGGATACAAAACACAGCTAAAAGGGTCAAAAATGATAATTTCGTGGCCAGAGTGCTGAAAGGCTGCTATACTCTGGCGTTTTCGGATTCGGAACGGGAAATCGACACGGGGTTGGTTTTCTGGTCTGTCTAGTGAATCAACAAGCGCTTCCATGCGCACCCAAAGGCGTTATCCATGTCATCCAATGAAAAAACTTTCCGTGAACTCGGTCTGACCGAGTCCGTTCTGCGTGCCCTTGACGAGCTGGGTTATGAAACCCCTACGCCGATCCAGGCCGCCAGTATTCAGCCACTGATGTCTGGCCAGGACATCCTGGGTCAGGCACAAACTGGTACCGGTAAAACCGGCGCCTTCGCCCTACCACTGCTGTGCAGTGTCGACGCCGAGCTGAATGCCCCGCAAATTCTGGTTTTGGCCCCTACCCGCGAACTGGCGGTGCAGGTTGCTGAAGCCTTTACCAGCTATGCCAAGCACATGAAGGGTTTCCACGTACTGCCAATCTACGGCGGCCAGAGCATGTATCAGCAGCTCCAGGCCCTGCGCCGTGGTCCACAGGTGGTTGTGGGTACCCCAGGCCGTGTTATGGACCATATGCGTCGTGGCACCCTGAAGCTCGACTCTCTGAAAGCCCTGGTGCTGGATGAAGCCGATGAAATGCTGAAAATGGGCTTTATCGACGATATCGAATGGATCCTCGAGCACACCCCAGAGAGCCGCCAGCTGGCGCTGTTCTCGGCCACCATGCCTGAGCAGATCAAGCGCGTTGCCAACAAGCACCTGCGCAACCCGGTGAACATCAGCATCGCCGCCAGCCACACCACAGTGGACTCTATCGAGCAGCGCTTTGTGCAGGTATCCCAGCACAACAAACTCGAAGCCCTGGTACGGGTACTGGAAGTGGAAAACACCGAAGGTATCATCATCTTCGTGCGTACCCGTAACTCCTGCGTGGAGCTGGCTGAGAAGCTGGAAGCCCGTGGCTATGCCGCATCGCCTCTGCACGGTGATATGAACCAGCAGGCCCGTGAGCGCGCCGTTGATCAGCTGAAATCCGGCAAGCTGGATATTCTGATTGCCACCGACGTGGCCGCCCGTGGTCTGGACGTTGAGCGTATCGGCCACGTAGTTAACTACGATATTCCTTACGATACCGAAGCTTACGTACACCGTATTGGTCGTACTGGCCGCGCCGGTCGTACCGGTATGGCAATTCTGTTCGTGACCAGCCGTGAAATGCGCATGCTGCGCACCATCGAGCGCGCCACCAACAGCCGTATCTCCCCGATGAAGGTGCCAAGCCCTGAGTCCGTGGCCGAGCGTCGTCTGTCTCGCCTGGGTGAGCAGGTTGCCGGCATCCTCGCCAACGAGCACCTGGACTTCATGAAAGGCGCCGTAGCACAGCTGTGTCAGCAGCTGGAAGTGGATACCGAGCAGCTGGCAGCCGCCCTGCTGCATCAGGTGCAGCTGGAGCGTCCGCTGCAACTGCCTGCCATGCACGAGCGTCAGCGTGACAACTTCGACGAGCGCACCGGTCGTGGTGAGCGCGGTGAGCGTGGCGATCGCGAAGGCCGTGGCGAACGTCGCCGCGACAACCGTCCTCTGCCTGGCAACCTCGGCAGCGCCGATCCGCTGAAAGACAATCCGGACATCAGCATGAAGCGCTACCTCATCGATGTGGGTCGTGACCACAACGTGGGTGTGGGCAACATCGTGGGCGCCATCGCCAACGAAGCCAACATCGACAGCCGCTACATCGGCCAGATCCAGCTGTACGATGCGGTGACTACCGTTGACCTGCCAGACGGCATGCCAAAAGAAGTACTGCAGCACCTGAGAAAAGTGCGTGTATGTGGCAAGCCACTGAACATCCGTGAAGTGAGCGCCGACGGCAACGACGAGATCCCGCAAAGCAACGGTCCTGTCCCCAAGCGTCCACGCAAGCCTGCCGGTGAGCGCGGCGATCGCAAGTTCAACGACCGCGGTGGCGACCGTGGAGATCGTGGCGACCGAAAGTTTGGCGAACGTAAAAACTTCGACAAGAAGCCGGATCGCAAACCACGTCGTCCAAAGGAAGACTAATTTCCTGCTGACCTAATGAAAGCCACCTTCGGGTGGCTTTTTTGTTTCCTGGGTACAGATTTGGCGTATTTTGACAGGTGTTCTACGTTTAAAGCATCAGAACCAGCAAGGATGCATGACAAGCGGAATACTGCATGCATCACGGCGTACCACCTATTATTTTGCTGTTTTTATTGCTGTTTCTCGGCGCCTGCACCGGTGGCGAGACCGCCACGCCGCTGCTCGTCAACGAAGCGCCCCCCGCCGCCCCCCAGGCCGCACCTGTCACCCTGAGCCTCACGCCGCTGGTTGCCGACACCCAGGTTGGCCAAACCCTGACTGTCGATGTATCGGCCGCCGTACAAAGCAATGCTGACTGGCAGCTTGTCCGGGCCGCCGCCAAAGATAACCTCAGCCAGGTACTGACCACGCAGGAAAAAAGCTTCAGCGTAAAGGCAACTGCTGCCGGGCTGTCTCAGGTGGAATTTCAGGTAAGCGCCGCAGGCATGGCCACCAGCGCCATGCTGTATGTGGCCATCAGCGCCCCGGATAATCAGGCACCGGTGGCTGCCAACAAGGCGCTGACCACCGACAGCAACACCCCGGTCAGTGTCGATTTGGCCAGCCTGATAAGCGATCCCGAGAGCGATAGCCTCAGTATTCAGTCGCTGCTGCAAACAGCTGAGCGCTTCAGCCTCGATGGCTTTGTGCTCACCTTTACCCCGGCGGGATTTGTCGGCACAGACGCGGCCAGTTATGTGGTGGAAGATGCCAGGGGCGCCCTGGCGGTGGCGCAGGTGGTGGTATCCAGCAGCGATGCCACTGTGCGAATCAGCAACACAGCGCCAACGGCCAAAGACTATCAGGTTGCGATGGACAGCGCCGAGGTTCTGACCATCGACCTCGAAGCGCTTGGCTTGATTGCCGACGTAGACGGCGACAGCCTCAGCTTAAGCCTTTATGGCGGCAACGCCCGCGCCGCTGTTGATGGTCTCAGTATTCGCTACACCCCCGCAGGCTTTGTGGGCACCGAAGAGCTGGTGTATGTGGTCAGCGACAACCAGGGCGGCAGCGCCATTGCGACCATTCGGCTGCTGGTGTCGGACAATACTCCGGCCAACACGCAGCCGCTGGCTGGCGATCTGAGCCTGAGTATCTCGCTGGCACAGGTGCTGGCATCCGCAAGCCAGACCATAGATATCAGCGCCATTGTCAGCGACGCCGACGGTGACGAGCTGACCCTCTCCAGCCTTTACGGCAGCCTGAATACGGCACTGATAAGCTCGGCGCTGACCATCGATTATCACGCCTCGGCCGATACCGCCAATGACAGCCTGGTGTATGTCATCAGTGATGGCCGCGGCGGCCTGGCGCAGGGCACGATATACATTGCCATTGCCAATACAGCACCGACTGCACAGGCGATAAGCGCCAGCGTCGATCCCTACGCCGGTGGCAGTATCGGCATCGATTTGAGCCTCTACACCTCTGACTCCGATGGCGATACATTAACGCTGTCGCATCTGGACTCGCCAACAACGCCCTCCACCTTAAGCGCCTCGGGACTAATGCTCACCTTTACCCCCAATGGCTACGTAGGCACCCAGTCACTGCGCTATGAAGTCAGCGATGGCCAGAAGTCGGCTACCAACCTTCTCACCCTGGTGTCCGCCTCCACTGCCAGTCTCAGTGCCAATGACATCAACCTTGCTGCCATTGCCATGGACGCCGGCCAGCAGAGCATTGATGTGTCAGCCTATGTGTCCAACAGCAGTGGTCGCAGCATGCGTCTGGTTTCGGTCAGTGGCGCCGGCTTTGGCACCACGGCCCTGTCGGCATCGCCGCTGACGTTCTACTACACCCCGAGCGATATCAGCTATGGCGATGAAACCCTGACTTACCGGATAACCGATGATGAGGGCCATTTTGCCGAGGCCAATGTCAGCATCAGCCTGACGGCACCAACAACGCCGGTGATCACGGCTCTGACCCTGAACTACGCGGGCAGCATCAGCGCCAGCCTCAGTTGCAGTGACTGCGACCATCCCGGCAACAGCAGCTTCCAGTTTGAGGTTGACGGTCTGCCGGTCAGCGGCAGCAACAACAGCTACAGCCCCCAGGGCGATGACAAAGACAAACGCACAGGCGTGGTCGCCACCGTGAGAAACCGCTACTGCAATACCGACAACACCGGCGTCAACGGTGGCAATGCCTGCCGATTTGCCCGTGGCCAAACCATCATAGAGACCAGGTATCCGAAGACCATCAGCTCATCGCTGCGGGCCCATGCGGCGCTAAGAAGCGACGGCTCAGTGCTGTGCTGGGGCAACAGCGGTAATGGTGGCGATTGCAGCGCGGTGCAAAGTGACTTAGTGGATATCACCGCCATCGCCCATACCGACTGGGCCTTTGCGGCGCTGAAAACCGACGGCACTGTGGAAGTGTGGGGTAATACCCTCTATGGCGGCGACAACTCGGCCGGGGCTAAAGCGCTCAGGGTAGATGTGGCCAAAATTTATGGCAATGAAGTGGCCTTCGCAGCGGTGAAAAACGACGGCACAGTGGTGACCTGGGGCAATGTCGGCGACGGTGGTAACAGCGCATCAGTGCAGTCCAGCCTTACCGATGTTGAACACATCAGCGCCAGCGCCCGCGCCTTTGCTGCCCTCAAAGGCGATGCCAGCGTTATCAGCTGGGGCAATGCCCTCTATGGCGGTGACAGCAGTGCGGTGAGCGCCGATCTGGTGTCAGTCAAACAAACCCAAGCCACCCTGTTTGCCTTTGCCGCGCTTAAATACGATGGCACTGTGGTGGCCTGGGGCGATACCACCAATGGCGGCGATGCCAGTGTCGTGCAGGCGCAGCTGACCAATGTGGCTGCTATCTATCCCAACTGGCGCGCCTTTGCTGCCGTTAAAGCCGACGGCAGCGTAGTCACCTGGGGCAATTCGCTCTATGGCGGCGACAGCAGCAGTGTCTCGGCCCAGCTGACCAATGTGGTCAGCATCGCGCATACCACCCACGCCTACGCCGCGCTGAAAGCCGACGCTACCGTGGTCACCTGGGGCGCCGCCAGCATTGGTGGCAACAGCGCCGCCGTACAGGCTCAGCTTATCAATGTGGAGTCCATCGCCAGCACCCAGGGCGCCTTTGCCGCCATCAAAGACGATGGCTCAGTGGTCACCTGGGGTTCGGCCGCTGCCGGAGGCGACAGCTCGGCCGTGCAGACTGAGCTCACCAATGTGGTCAGCATTACCGGCAACGAAGGCGCCTTTGCCGCCCTCAAGGCCGATGGCTCAGTGGTCACCTGGGGTAACGCGGTCGATGGCGGTGACAGCAGTGCGGTTGCGGGCCAATTGGTGGCAGTCGAAAAGCTCTATGCCAACAGCCGAAGCTTTGTCGCCCTCAAAGAAGACGGCAGCCTGCTCAGTTGGGGCGATGCCACCCGGGGCGGCGACAGCAGTGCCATTCAATCGCAAACCCTCTCTGCCACCACGGTTTACACCGAACTCGCCTTGCCCTGATGCCAGTCAGACGTCAGTTGGCTTGCACCATAAAAAAGCCCGGCACAGGCCAGGCGTTTTCTTGGCTGATGCAGCGCTCAGACTTTGGTTATGGCGTCACTATGTTGAACCAGAAATTGAAGTTATCCAGCATGCCGGTAAACTCCTTGAGGCTCGCTTCACTGCCGGTCAGGCTCACCTTGCCAGCCTTCACCATGTCATCAATGCTGCCCTTGCCGAGCTGAATATCATCCAGCACCACCTTATCGAGCGTCACCGACACATCGCTGGTTTTACACTGACGCTCGGCATAGTTGAGTACGGCATTTTTCACATTCAGGCAGAAATCACGTTTAAGATCCTTAAAGCGGATCTCGAGCGTCAGGTTCTTACCGGCGGCTTTATCGCTGTTGAGGCGCACCGCAAAGTAGTCAAACACCATCTCTGGGGTCATGGCGCGGATAATGTCAGGGCTGGCGGTATTTACTCCGCCCGAGGTTGGCACCCCGTTTCTGAGCTCAAACGCCCCCTGCAAATAGACTGAGCGCCAGGGGCCAGACTCTGCCTGATAACCCAGCTGCTCAAAACTGTCGGCCAGCAGATTTTTGGCCTGGGTATTACCGGGCTCGGCAAACACCAGTTGCTTCATCACCTCGGCCACCCAGCGGTACTCGCCCTTGTCGAAGTCGGCTTTGGCCTTTTTCAGCATGGCCGCACTGCCGCCCATGTAGTCGACGTACTTTTTAGCGGCGTCTTCCGGCGGCAGATTATTGAGATTGGCAGGGTTGCCGTCGTACCAGCCCATGTAACGCTGATACACGGCGCGGGAGTTGTGTCTCAAGGTACCGTAATAACCGCGGGTCGCCCAGTTGCGCTCAAGTTCCGGCGGCAGCTTAATCATTTCGGAAATCTCGCTGCCAACATAACCCTGGTTCATCAGGCGCACAGTCTGGTCGTGGGTGAATTTGTAGATATCACGCTGTTTTTCCATGTATTCGACAATTTTGTCGTTACCCCACAGCGGCCAGTGGTGGCTTTGGAACTTCACTTCCACGCCGGGCATAAAGCTGTCGATGGTTTCGTTCAAAAAGCCAGACCATTTGAGCGCATCCCGCACCTGGGCGCCACGCAGAGTGAGGATATTGTGCATGGTGTTGGTGGTGTTCTCGGCCATCCACAGCGCCTTGAAATCCGGGAACAGGGTATTCATTTCCGCCGGAGCCTCAGTGCCCGGAGTCATCTGGAATACCATTTTCACGCCATCGATATTCAGCTCTTCGCCGGTCTTTTTGATTTCGATGGTCGGCAGCAACAACCCAGCCGCACCTGTGGAGGTGGTTTGCCCAAGGCCGCCATTGACACCGCCCTGCGGATTTCGGGGCAACAGGGCGCCATACATGTAAATGGCGCGGCGGGACATGGCATTACCGGCAATCACGTTTTCGCTGACTGCGTGCTCGGTAAAGTGCTCAGGGGCGATAATGGCTACCTTGCCTGCGGCTACGTCGGCTTCACTCACCAGGCCGCGCACCCCGCCAAAGTGATCCACATGGCTGTGGCTGTAAACCACGGCTTTCACCGGAAACTTGCCGACGTTCTCACTTATCAGTTCGTACGCCGCCTTGGCGGTTTCGGCGGAGATCAGCGGGTCGAACACAATCCAGCCGGAATCCCCCTTCACAAAGGTGATGTTGGATAAGTCGTAGCCGCGCACCTGATAGATGCCCTTGGTGACTTCAAACAGGCCATGGAGCATGTTCAGCTGGGCATTACGCCACAGCGACGGGTTAACAGTGTCAGGCGCAGCGGCATCCTGGGTAATGTAGGTTTTGTACTGCTCCAAATCCCACACTGGAGCACCATTGTCGCTGGTAATGGTCACCTTGGCCGGTGCGGCGATAAAGCCTTTACGGGCATTATCAAAATCTGACTTATCTTCAAAAGCCAGGGCATCCTTAACCGCCTGATTGATGGCTTTGGTCGATGGGGTTGCAGGCTTTGGTGCCTCGGCCGCCGCAGTTAACCCGGTTACACACGCCAGCAGCATGCCCATGCCGATCCGCATATCCATAATGCACTCCTTAAATGATTGAAAACAGGTGCTACGGCTAACCTGCATCTGTTCAGACTAGCTCAATAGCTGCTCCCAACAATCGCCTGAAGGTGCTACTTTTTTAACCATTATGTAGCAAATTGCAGCCTTCGGACTATTTTTCATCTGGCCTCTGGCGCGGCCTGTTCGGCACTGTTACAGTAGGCGCCAACAAGGGGAGTAACTTCTCGCTGGTTTGTCGTCATGACGGTGCTTTGCACCCGGCAACCAGGCAGCCATGGGGGGCTGTAAGTGAGACCTTGCCGACGGGCAAGGTGTATCTCCAATTCAGAGCAGCTTGTGCCGTCCGGTACAGGCTGTTTTTGTTTTTGGAGCTTTACTCATGGAAACCTGGTGGTTATGGGCCGCGTTTGCGGCCATAGTGCTGACCCTCTTGTGGGTCGATATCAAATTTGTGGGCGGCAAGAGTCATAAAGTCTCGATGAAAGAGGCGCTGACCTGGTCGTTGGTGTGGTTTGTGGTGGCCATGGCGTTCAACGCCGGTGTTTGGGCCTGGTTCGATTACTCGGTTGGCCGTGAAATTGCCAACGACAAGGCGCTGGAATTCCTGACAGCCTATGTGATTGAAAAAGCATTGGCGGTGGATAACGTCTTCGTTTGGTTGATGATTTTCTCTTACTTTGCCATTCCACCCGAGCTGCAACGACGGGTGTTGTTGTACGGGGTGCTTGGCGCCATTGTGATGCGTGCCGGCATGGTGTTTGGCGGTATCTGGCTGATTAATCAGTTCCACTGGCTTTTGTATGTATTCGGTGCCTTCCTGGTATTCACCGGCGCCAAGATGCTGCTGACCGCCGATAAGGAAACCGACCTTTCCACCAATCGTGGATTGATTTGGCTTCGCAGCAAAATGAAGCTCACTGAGCATCTCGAAGGTGAGCGCTTCTTTGTGCTGCGTGAAGGGGTTAAGTACGCCACACCGCTGTTTTTAGTACTGATTTTGGTGGAGATAAGCGATCTTATCTTCGCGGTGGACAGTATCCCGGCCATCTTCGCGGTGACGACCGATCCCTTTATCGTGCTCACCTCCAATATCTTCGCCATCATGGGCCTGCGAGCCATGTACTTCCTGCTGCAGGGCGCGGCCGAAAAGTTCAGCCTGCTCAAATATGGTCTGGCTATCATTCTGGTATTTATCGGCTTCAAGCTGATGCTGATTGATGTGTTCCACCTACCTATCGGCATCGCCCTTGGGGTGGTGGCAACCATATTGGTGGGCTCCATGCTGCTGAGCCTGTGGGTGAACCGCAATAAGCCCACCAGGTTTGAATAACTCTCAGCCGTGGCTGGAATGTGAGATATGTGCAAAAGGGGCCTAATGGCCCCTTTTCATTGACGGTAATATGTCTATTCACCGCAAGCTTAGTTGCCAGCCCTGGCAAGCGCCGCCGCCGAGGCTGCAAGCGCTTCGGCCGCCGCCACTTTGAAAGGCCGGGTCTTCAACAGCCCCAGCGCCTCGAGCCGCTTGCAGCTCAAGGTACAATCCTTTGGCCGTTTGGCGGTATCTGTTGGACTCGACTGGGCAATCAAATGGCCGCTGTCTTTACCCAACACCTCAGCCAGTGCCACTATCATGCCGTGCTTGGTCATGGTTTCGGCGGCACTGAAATGATAAATGCCGTTGATGGCCTCGCCTGCGAGATGCTTGCCAATCATGCCATCGATGGCATCGGCAATATCCATGGTGGAGGTAGGTCTGCGCACGGCCCAGTCATCCACCCCTTGCTTTTGATAATCCAAAAGCTGCTCAATCAGCACCAGCACCGCCGACTCACTCAGGCGCTCAACTTCACCATACAAAATGGGCAGCCGTAAAATGGCTGACTCAGGGAGCAGCCGCGTGACTGCCTGCTCACCCATCAGCTTGGTTTCACCGTAAAAATTGACTGGATTGGGCGCGGCATCTTCCGCATAGGGCGCCTCAGTGC